>HG934468.1:2519381-3149227 GCA_000723505.1 Mucinivorans hirudinis
ACCAAATAATATTGAGATATGAATATACTGCAGTTAACTTCTGGGTTCGAGTCCCAGCTGTCCACATAAATACACTCATTTGAATTTCGATCAGTCATTGGTGCCGCATATTTCGGTGTCAGTAATCTTGAAGTCGCCCACACTACCGAAACTGTAATCGGTTTCAGAGAGACTGTAATCTGAACTCTGTCCAAAAACACTTACCTTTGTATTATGGATAGGAGAAGTCAGGAGTATCAAATAATGCGTGATAAGGCATTATCTCAGCTTCGGAGTGGGGAGTCACTCACGGGCAAAGATGGGGCATTTGCTCCACTGTTGAAAGAATTTTTAGAAGCCGCTTTGGATGGCGAAATGGCAGCTCATCTCGACGAGGCGGAACGCCAGCAAGGCAACAAGCGTAACGGTCGAGGAAGCAAACGAGTCAAAACGATGGCAGGTGAGATTGAAATAGAGACACCTCAGGATCGTCATAGCAGTTTTACACCCGAGATTCTCAGGAAACGGGAGACCATTTTGGCGGATAATATGTCCTCCAAGATCATCAGTTTGTATGGTATGGGTATGAGCCTGAGGGATATATCTGCTCATATCGAAGAGATGTATGACGTTGAGATATCGCACAATACGCTGAGTGAAATTATCGAACGTATAGTTCCCAAGGTCAAGGAGTGGCAAAGTCGTCCTTTGGAGTCGATGTACACTATCGTTTGGCTCGATGCGATGCACTACAAGGTCAAAGATGGTGGACGTACGGAGAGTCGAGCCGTTTATAATGTACTGGCAGTCAATAAGGATGGTCGCAAAGAGTTAATCGGGATGTATGTATCTGAGAGTGAGGGAGCGAACTTCTGGTTGAGTGTATTGACCGATTTGAAAGCACGTGGGATGAAAGATGTTTTGATTGCCTGCATTGACAACCTTACGGGCTTTGCCGAGGCAATCTCCACCATTTTCCCGCAAGTAATCATTCAGAGCTGCATCGTTCACCAAATCCGCAACTCATTGAAATACATTGCCTCCAAAGATCAAAAGGAGTTTATGGGTGATTTGAAGACGGTCTATCAAGCTCCCACTCTGGATTTAGCCGAACTCAATCTTGATAAATTGGAGGATAAATGGGGGCAGAAATACCCTGTTGTTATAGGCTCGTGGCGACGAAATTGGGATAAGCTTAGTGCCTATTTTGCTTATGATGAGCATATTCGCAGACTTATCTACACAACTAATGCTGTTGAGGGATTTCATCGTCAGGCACGGAAAGTTACCAAGACGAAGGGTGTTTTCCCTAATGATATGGCATTGATGAAGTTACTCTACTTAGCGGTGCTCAACATCTCCAAGAAATGGACTCAACCCCTTCCGAATTGGGCGTTAACAGCAGGTCAATTACGGATAAAGTTTGGCGAAAGGATGCCTATGGAGTTATAGCCCTTGTTTATTCTTTTCGGTTTTCCAAACGCAAAGAAAAGGCAGTTTCCGGATGTGAGCAAGGGTATATAAACGGCTCGTGCCTCGCCGCCCTTGCACACATCCAAAAACCGCCTTGAAAAAGCATTTGTAAAGCCGAAAAGAAAAAATTATATTTGTAGAAATTTAACACGAAATATTTACCAGACAGAGTTTATATTACACTCCCGTTTCAGAGATAAGTTCTTGCACATTTTCGTCTGTAATTTGCTCCACCTTGTCGTTCTCAATGTCGAGACGGACGGTGATATAAACTGTTTTAGTTGCCATTGTTTTCTTTGGTTAATGTATAGTTCATACTTGTGAGAATATCGCTGATCCAATGCACATTTGAGCAAGCAAAGTCGTGATCTTTGCTCGAAAGGGTGAAAGTATAACCCACGCTTTCGCTATATACTTCAATCTCGAAATCGGTGTCACCATCCAGCATTACAGTTTGCACCACACAGTCGTGTCCGCATCCGTCATCGTCGAACCATACTACATAGGCAAGATGATCGGGCACTTCATCCAAGGTAACCACTGTGATGTCGTTACTTTTGAGTAGGTCGATAATCGCTTCGGTTATCTCTTTTCTCAGAGCCACGATGCGGTCGTCGAAACTGTTAATCAGGTCTTTTGTGTATTTCATATTGAGTCTACTTTTTGTTGTTACCCGGCACTTCCCAGAAAATAATACCTGTTTCCTTATCATCAAGTGTATGAGTCAGGAACTCAAGAATGTCGTTTTGAGTTCTATCAATGGTTAGGTCATGTAGGCAAGTAGAGCCACCTCCATAGCTTCCAATAACCAACACATCTGCACCGAGAAGATGAATTTTGGTGATTCCCCAGCAATCACTATCCTCTACGCTATTAAAGTCAATCGTATCACCGACTTTCATTTCGGTAACCATTTTGGATAATTCCTCAATAGAGACTGGGATCAAGTCACCTGGTTCAGCAACTTTAATATATCCGACCAGATTGCGATCTTCATCTCGGATAGCATCACCATCGGCAATCTCTATTTCATCGGTACTGTAACCTGTGTTAGGTGTAGTGATAGCAAGTTTCTTTCCCATGACCACCGTTGCTGCTTTGATCAGCCAATACTCAATGGGCTCTTTGTAGTGTTCAAGAACCAAAATCTGATTAGGGTCCTTGATATAATCGTCAAGTTTGAACTGTTTCATCGCTTTGTTGGTTTGTTTAAGAAAATGATTTCCACACGCTGCGAGCGTACAAATTCGATTGAGTCGAGGGAGACAATTTCACCATCCGAAATGATGTCTTGGTCGTCGAAAGTAACCATATCTGCCTCCAATATGTCGCAGATTACATTGCCGTTTTTGTCGGTTACGGCATAGACTTTACCGTCTAACTCCTTCATAAACTCATTGTGTTCCTTGAAGATGAATAGGTGTTTGCACGGAGCCATAATGATTCTCAGATTGTACTCTCGAAATTTATCAGGTGTCATTTTGGTGCCTTTGAATAGGGATTTCGAGTTGCTGAAAATGCCCTTCATCAGTTGTCTGACATACTCCTCGTGGTTAATCTCTTCAACCTCGGCAAAGCACATTGCCAAGTCATCAACGGTTATTTTGAAGTCATCGGGCAGGCGATTGCCATAGCGGTTCTGATTGATGGTACGGCGCATCTGTTCATCCAGCATTGCGTTACCGACACCGGGATATGTCAGAAATAAATATCTCCCTTCACACTGAGCAATACCAAAGCCATCAAACAGATAGGCTGTAATCTCTTTCTCATCAACTTCGGGAAAATCCGGTGTATTTAGCTCCATCGTCAGGCTTACTAATCCGCCTAACTCTTCGATTCTTTTCGCATTTATATTCATCGCTTTACTTATTTGGTGCGAGACGCACTCGCAATTATTTACTTATTTGTTCATTAATAGAATAGGGATAGGAAAAAGAAAGGGGTGAATCTCTCCACCCCAAAATTGATTATTATTGTTTTTCTGTTCAGATTGCGACCTGCAACCCTGCCGCTGAGACCGGAATGCCGATGTCGATGCTCTCGGTGTGAAACTCTTTGAGTTCCTCTTTGACCTTCTCCAATGAGCCGTAGCGGATAACCTCGCCATCAATCATTGCCGAGAAGTAGAGCTGCTCACCCAATAGCACGTTGGCGTAGATGTCGGCACCATACTCCGAAGCCACCTTTTTCAGCGAGAAGTAACCATTCGCTTGGTAGGGTTTAAGCGTTTTGCTGACCGTTGGTTTCACGAATGAAGGGTCATAATCGGCGATCATCTTTTCGAGCCACGTTGTGTGGAATGTGCTGACCTCTTGGCGGAATACTACCTCCGGACGGAAAGAGCGAGGGGAACGGCGTGTTACCGTGATGATGTTTGGCGTGGTATAGCTGCTGTCAGCGTGAATGCTGATGTAGGTAGTACCCAATCGGCAATAGGTGTATTGCTTTTTGTCCTCTCGCAATTGAGCAAACGACACCTCACCGCCGTAGAACTTCTCATCAAGACCTGTGTCGTCCATAAAGTCTTGCAGGTAGTGCTTTGGAATATACGCTTTGTAGTTACGATCACTGCGATAGAGTTCAACAGCCTGCTCGGGTGAGATGAGTTCCGGACGAGCACATCTAACATCCCAAGGAGACCTTTTGACAATACTCGCAACGTGTTCTTTTGTTTGTAGATGCTTCGGTATCTGTTCGAACCATTCAAGCGAAGTCCCATATTGCTCGCAGTATTTCACAAAGTCATCTGTCCATATGGTTTCCGGCAGTTTTGGCAATTCACAATTTTTGCGGATATATGCCTGACACACCTCCAACGTAAAGAGTTCGGGATGAGTGTCACGGCAAATTTTCACTACATTACGATCGCATTTCTCAATCGCACCAATGAGACGCTCAGGAGTTTGGAACTGCTCGGGCACTCTTTTGAAGTTATTCGGGTCTGCTTCTATCACCTTGTCGGCCATTGCATCGTCCATTACGGCAAACACAGCCTCCATCAGTTGTTTGTGACTCTCTTTTACAGCTTGTTGTTCAGTGGTTGGCTTGTTGTAGTATGAGTGATATGATGGTGCGTCAAACGAAATCTTCTTGTTTTCAATCGCCACCGCAAATATATCGTAGTCATAGAACTGCTTCGGCACAAGCTCGAACTCGGTTGCAGCGACTTTGAGGTAGTATTCCTTTGTTTTGTATCTATCAGGAGTGAGAATTCCAATGTCCTCTCGTTTGATTTTGAGGTCAAACAAGCTCATATAGAACTCTTTTGTTTTAATCTCGTTGGGGATATAGCTCAATAGTATCTGCACCCGCTTAACGTCTGATTTAGTCGTTGAGCCGTGATAACCGCCACGAGGACCGTAGGAAGTGATAGTTTCCAAATATACATCTCTCACTCCGGTAAGGGCAAGCTCCAGTGTCCACACCTCAGCGGGAAATAGGTGCAGATACCGGATATTTCGTTTGGTGGTATTCAGGATTTTCTCCAACATTTTGGCACTCCGCAATGTGGCAGGAACAGCCTCGATGTTTGAATCGTCCTTCTTGACCGCAAACTCGCACACCTCTTTGGTGCGAATATCCTCGGGTAGGCTCGATAGGTTAAATCCACGCCAGCTGTATGAATCGGCGTTCTTTTCGATAATGCCAACCACCACCTCACCCGTAAGGTATCGATGCGGCAGATAGTCCAATAGTTCTATTTTACCTTCTTCAATAGCGGCAGCGGCTATTTCGGGTGTGATTAACTCTTCGGGTAGATTGGCTACCGCTTTGTATATCTCTTTTCCCATTGTATTATTAATTTATAGGATGGTTAATAGTTCTGATGAGCTTGTTGTTGCGAAAGACGAAGATTGGAGTTTTGTCGTTGTTGGATTTAGCTACGATATCGTCCCAACCCTTGTAGTCACGTCCGTAGAAGTAGGATATTTCACCCTTCTCATCTATGTAGTAGAACTCCAGCCCCTCCAACGGTTTATTGGAGACGATAGGTAGTGTTGGGGGTAGGATGTCAGAGAACCCATCAGCATAATGGTAGTGCCATTTGCCATCCTTGTATAGAAATAGGTGCCCTTCGAGTTTCAGAAACTCCGCCTCGCTGCCATAACGAGGAAGACGGGAGCCTTTGCCCTTTTTGTCGTCCCTAATCTCGGCATAGCAATGAACCTTATCTCCATACCCGTTTGATTTGCCGTAGGGAGTGGGTCTTATCATAACTAAGTTGCCCAGTTCAATGAGTGCCGTCACTCGTGGTTCACGAGCATAAAAATTTCGCAGAATCGAAGTGATGCGACTGTTGTTGTACTCCGATGTGGTGACGTAGCGAATCGCCCCGTCAGATTGTTGTTGTCCTAAATAGATTGTCATATCTGTATGTTTTTTATTGTTTAACTTACATTTTGAGCTCCCCATCGAATGTGAAATTTTCCTTGTTCGTCCTGTTCGCGACGGAAGAGGGTTTCGATGATGTCGGGTGAGATGTCGAACTCCTCGAAGATTTCGGATTCATCTTTGACCTCGCCGCTTTTGATAAATTCGTTGAGTCGCTCCTTGGTGAGCACCAACGCCATTAGGTTCTGCTCTATTGACTCTTCGTAGGTCAGGTAGTGAACTCGACGCATACCAATGGAGTCCAATCTGATAAAGCGGAAGTAGAACTGCTCCATACGAGGGATGTTCCACTGCAATGACTCGATAATGATGTCCTCGCAACTCGGTACGTTGGCAGAACTCTTCAGGCTCTGCTGGGTGCAGATCAATAGCCCGTTCTCTGTCTTCTCGAACTTATCAAGTATCGCTTGGCGACGCTTGAAATCGACATTGCCCCTAACTACAAACAGCGGTCGTTCTGGGAATCGCTCACTTAGAAAATCGGTATATAGCTCCACGGGAGTGTAATATAAACTCTGTCCGGTAAATATTTCGAGTTAAATTTCTACAAATATAATTTTTTCTTTTCGGCTTTACAAATGCTTTTTCAAGGCGGTTTTTGGATGTGTGCAAGGGCGGCGAGGCACGAGCCGTTTATATACCCTTGCTCACATCCGGAAACTGCCTTTTCTTTGCGTTTGGAAAACCGAAAAGAATAAACAAGGGCTATAACTCCATAGGCATCCTTTCGCCAAACTTTATCCGTAATTGACCTGCTGTTAACGCCCAATTCGGAAGGGGTTGAGTCCATTTCTTGGAGATGTTGAGCACCGCTAAGTAGAGTAACTTCATCAATGCCATATCATTAGGGAAAACACCCTTCGTCTTGGTAACTTTCCGTGCCTGACGATGAAATCCCTCAACAGCATTAGTTGTGTAGATAAGTCTGCGAATATGCTCATCATAAGCAAAATAGGCACTAAGCTTATCCCAATTTCGTCGCCACGAGCCTATAACAACAGGGTATTTCTGCCCCCATTTATCCTCCAATTTATCAAGATTGAGTTCGGCTAAATCCAGAGTGGGAGCTTGATAGACCGTCTTCAAATCACCCATAAACTCCTTTTTGTCTTTGGAGGCAATGTATTTCAATGAGTTGCGGATTTGATGAACGATGCAGCTCTGAATGATTACTTGCGGGAAAATGGTGGCTATTGCCTCGGCAAAGCCCGTAAGGTTGTCAATGCAGGCAATCAAAACATCTTTCATCCCACGTGCTTTCAAATCGGTCAATACACTCAACCAGAAGTTCGCTCCCTCACTCTCAGATACATACATCCCGATTAACTCTTTGCGACCATCCTTATTGACTGCCAGCACATTATAAACGGCTCGGCTCTCCGTACGTCCACCATCTTTGACCTTGTAGTGCATCGCATCGAGCCAAACGATAGTGTACATCGACTCCAAAGGACGACTTTGCCACTCCTTGACCTTGGGAACTATACGTTCGATAATTTCACTCAGCGTATTGTGCGATATCTCAACGTCATACATCTCTTCGATATGAGCAGATATATCCCTCAGGCTCATACCCATACCATACAAACTGATGATCTTGGAGGACATATTATCCGCCAAAATGGTCTCCCGTTTCCTGAGAATCTCGGGTGTAAAACTGCTATGACGATCCTGAGGTGTCTCTATTTCAATCTCACCTGCCATCGTTTTGACTCGTTTGCTTCCTCGACCGTTACGCTTGTTGCCTTGCTGGCGTTCCGCCTCGTCGAGATGAGCTGCCATTTCGCCATCCAAAGCGGCTTCTAAAAATTCTTTCAACAGTGGAGCAAATGCCCCATCTTTGCCCGTGAGTGACTCCCCACTCCGAAGCTGAGATAATGCCTTATCACGCATTATTTGATACTCCTGACTTCTCCTATCCATAATACAAAGGTAAGTGTTTTTGGACAGAGTTCAGATTACAGTCTCAGCTCCACCGCATCAAGCGAGGTGCAACCAATTGCAACTTTGCCTTTGAGTTCGTATCTGAGCTTGTGTTCGATAGTGATTGCCTTTTGTGGATAGCCACATCCGAAATAACCACTCATCTTATGCGGCACTGAACACGCCTTGATAAGCAGTTGTATTTGTCGAACAAGGTTCAACTGAGACTCCTTCTTCTTGTCGGCAATCGGGTTGAAATAGAAGTGCAGAATCTCGTGAAACTTTTCGAGGATAGTACGATAAACGGCTCGTTCACCATCGCTGGGCGTTACGGTGTAGTTGATAATCTCGTACTTCTCACCGGCAAACTCTTTGAACTTGCGGGTGATGATGCTCTTTTCGATAAGTGCCGCCAAATGTTCTTGGTTGTAAACGTCTTGATTCTGCTTTTCGATACCAAATACTGAAGCCTTGCCCGGGCAGAAGCACGCTTTGAAGAGCA
Source organism: Mucinivorans hirudinis (assembly GCA_000723505.1). Classification (GTDB taxonomy): domain Bacteria; phylum Bacteroidota; class Bacteroidia; order Bacteroidales; family Rikenellaceae; genus Mucinivorans; species Mucinivorans hirudinis. The sequence goes on from HG934468.1 coordinate 2,527,654, forward strand.
CCGCACCACCACGAGCAGGGAACGGTTCACGGTAGCGATCATTGGTTTTGCTCTCAATCGCTCCATCTTTATTCTGGAAATAGACGTTGTAGGCGTTGCACATCATATTGACTGAGTTGTTGTAGAGCAGCTCAAATTGCGAGTACAATTCACCGATATTGTTTCGGGTGGTTGTTCCAGTTGCCAATAGTTTGAATTTAGCCCTGCGGAATATGTTGAGCGATTGCCGTGTGCGTTTGGCTGAGGGGTTAGTAATTTCGTCCGACTCATCAAACAAGAGGCATATTTTATTGGAGCGCACCTTCATAAACTCTTTGAGCGGCCCCACCAATTCGCTAATCATTGTCAGTGACAGCAGAATGAATGCTCCTTTGGGTACATTTACAAGGTGCTCGGGCTTGCTGGCGATGATGTATCTCTCGCCGTGCCGTTGCAGAAATGGCTCCCACGTTAGGTGAATGGCGATTGCAGGAGCGAGAATAACCGTGTTTTTGGTGTGTGGCTCTCGGTGCTTGCCGTAATGATATGCTACTGCCGTTTTACCTGAGCCCTGTTGCCAGTTCAAAAGAGCGTATCGTTTCTGAAACACCAACCCCATATCGTGCTGTTGCAGCTCGGTGAAGCTGCACGCCTGCATATCTTTATTGTAGAATGTAAGCGACTGAATCTTAGTATCCAACGCCTCATCACGCTGCATCGTCTCAAAACTTCTCGATTGCAGTTTATATTCATTTCGTTTGCGTTCGATAAACCGCTCGACAGCGACATATTGTCGTCGGAGTTTGGCAGTCATCTTTTCGGGACGTGGCAACTTCGCCCCAACGGATAAAATATCGTTCAGTGATACGGATTTTACAGCTACCTTATCCAATAGATGCGGTGCATAGCCCTTCAACTTGAAGCCATTTTGCGTCTTGACTAATGCTATCTCTTTGCGGTGTACGACATTCTGATTTTTGATATATCGTTTGAGCACCGCAAGCACCTTGTTGTAGGTGAGTTTACGCTTCTCCCACGCCTTGTGCTCATCGAGGGTGCACCCTTCGGGCGGTCGCTGGTTACGGAACTTAGCAACGAGGGCGAGAGCCTTGTCGTAATGCTTTTCGAGTGACTTGTGGGTTTTGATTTCGTAGAGATATTTTTTGAGTTTATATTCAAACTCTCGGCTTTCGGCTGAAATCTCCTCTTTGGTCTCCTGTCTGATTTGTAGTTTGGACTCCTCGGTAATTCCCTTAGCTTGGGCAATACGAGTGGTTAGTTTCTCCATCGAGACAAACTCCTCAGCGTTGTAGGGATTCATCTCGATGTTTTTCGACTCCCGCATAAAGACCATAATTTTGGTCTCGAACTTCTCAACGCCTACGCTTTTGAAAGCATCGGCAGCAAGTTTGGTCTGCCCGATAAACGAGAAGTCACGGTTCATTGCATTGACCTTTGGCCGCTGCCAGAACTCGTTTTGCAGGAACGACACCGGCACAATCATCATCAGTAGCCCCGATGGTTTGAGCATCCAGTACGCCTTGTTGCAGTAGTAAAACTGGGATTGAATGCCGTCAAAGTCGAGGTTGAACGGTGGGTTGCCGATTACGATGTCAAAACGCTCTTCTGGGTTGTGGGTACAGAGGTTGGCGACTTGGATATTTGCATTGGGATAGAGATATTTGGCCACCCGCACCGCATCCGGGTCAATGTCGAACCCATAAACGTTGTGTTGGTTTGGCAGGAAGTTGAAAAAGTTACCCATTCCACAACACATATCCATCACCATCTCATTCGGCTGCGGTTTAATCGCTTCGACCATCTGGCTACATATTTCGTGTGGTGTGAAGAACTGACCCATCTCCGCCTCACGTTTCGCCTGTGCAAAGTCGTGGTAAGATGAGAAGTCCGCCTGCTTCAACTCGTGCAGACCTCCGATGCCTGTATATTGATTGTAAACCTCTTCGGCAGAGATAGCTCCGTTGCCGCTCTCGATGGCTGAGAGTATCTTCGCATTGACCTCCTTTCGCTTGGACTGCGATATTTGTTGTGGAATTATTTGATACATTGTATGTTTCTATTTTATTGGTTAGGGGCTACATAGAGGCTATGTAGCCAAACTCATTGATTTCTTGTTGGTTCTGCTCGTTGAAAGCATCGGTTTTGTAGAATGGTACGCTGCTCGAAGCGTATTTGTCGGTCATCTCTCGTTTGAAGCAGTTGAAGTGGTCTATCAATTTTTCATCATCTCGATAGCTCTCCAGCAGGTTGATTGCATCGACTACATCGCCGTCAAGGTTCACACGGCTATTGCCGTAATCTTTGGCGTATTGCTTAAATCCTCTCGCCCCTATGATTTTGGCGACACCTTCTAATGTGGTTACTTTTTTCATGGCTATTCTGCGTCTGGTAGGTCTTCGTAATAAGGTATTTTGAAGTGAATGACGGCAGATTCCAACTCTGCCCACCATATTTCATAATAGGTCTCATCGTTGATGTTGATGCCCTCTAAGTTTCTCTCTCGCACTATCTGTTTTGTGGCGTTATCGGTGAGGTTGATGATATTTTGCATCGTCTCATCGCTCACCCCATCGGTGCAGAATGGACATGGTAAACTCTCTAATTCACCTCGTGTAATGGAGCTTTTCCCGCAGGTAAACTCTTTGTCGTAGTATTCTTGGTTCTGTTCCATATTTTAGAATTTTATCGAGTTAAAAACTTTGTCTATCTCGGCTTGTCGCAGACCGATGTAGACCTTTGTAATATCTATGCTTGAGTGCCTGAAGATCGAGTTAAGCAATATCAGCGACTCGGCACTCCGTCCGTTGCTCTCGTAGACATACCGCCCGAATGTCTTGCGGAAAGTGTGGGTCGAGAATGCCTTGATAGGTAGTCGGTAACGCACTTTGAACCCTTTGAGCAGTCGGTTGATGTACTCTAAAGAATAGGCTGATTTGGTTTTGGGGTTTAAAAAAGGCGAACCTTTTTTGTTAGGTTCGCCTTGCAATTCGTATAACTCTTTGATTTTATGCTGGACTGAGGGGTTGAATGTGATCCGCCGTCCTTTTTGCGTTTTCCGCTCGGTTTTGTCGAGAAACTCCCGGTCGAGAATATCCTCCCACGTGAGCGTCAACACATCCGAAGCCCTCAGAGCAGTGCAGAACGACAACCTGCAATAGAGCTCCCACATATATAATTTGTCAGCATGAAGTCCATCTACCAAGCGATTAAACTCTGCAATTGGCAGATAGTCCGCCGTTGTTAGTTTTCCTTTTTCTCTGCTCATTTGGTAACCTTATAATAAGTTGTCGTTCGGAATCTCCTCTCCGGTGTAGGGGTTGTAGACCTCGCAGGAGGCAAGGCACTCAGCTTCGATACCGAAATATAATACTCCCCAAAAATAGGACAGCAGTTTAAGCTATAATTTGGTTATCTTTGGTCTCATAAAAAATGAGACAAACTATGAGGAAAAAGATTTCGGCAGAGACCAAAGCGGCAGTAGCCTTGGAAGCTATCAAGGGCTTGAAGACAGTCAATGAGATTGCTTCGATTTATGAAGTTCATCCGACGCAGGTTGGGGTATGGAAGAAGCAGTTCAAGGAGGGAGCGACCGCCATTTTCTCGACTGACAAGGAGCGTAAAGTCAAGTCTGATGAGCAGGTAGAGAACAATCTTTATCGCAAGATTGGTCAGCTTGAGATAGAGAACGAGTTCTTAAAAAAAAAGTGGGAGCTACTCAAATCCCGTTAGCCGAGCGTAGAGAGATGGTAGAAAAGAATCATCCTCGGCTGAGTTTAGTTCAGCAGTGCATATTGCTAAACATTTGCCGCAGTGGCATATACTATGCGAGCAAAGGAAGAGCAAGTGCAGATGAGCTTGCTGTTAAAGCAGAGATAGACCGCACCTATACCAAAATGCCTTTCTATGGTGTCGAGCGGATGACTGAACACTTGCGAAAGAAGGGTTTTACGATAAGCCCTAAGCGAGTGCGTCGTTACTTTCGGGATATGTGCATCAGTGCTATCTACCCCAAGCCTAACACCACGTGGCATAATAAGGAGCATAAGATATACCCCTATCTATTGCGAGGATTAACTATTGACAGGGTAAATCAGGTTTGGAGTACCGACATCACCTATATCCCAATGAATGGAGGTTATATGTACCTGTGCGCCATCATTGATTGGCATTCGCGCTTTGTGTTGGCTTGGGGGATAAGCAATACTCACGATAGCGAGTTCTGCCAAGAGTTGCTCAAAGAGGCTATTGCCAGATACGGCAAGCCGGAGATATTCAACACCGACCAAGGGAGTGAGTTCACGGCCAAGGAGTTCGTTAAGATACTTGAAGAAAATGAGATACAGATAAGTATGGACGGTAAAGGTAGGGCTTTGGATAATATTTTTGTCGAAAGGTTGTGGCGCAGCGTAAAATATGAGTATATTTACCTGTCGAACCCCGGCAGCGGCAAAGAGTTATATGATGGCTTGACTGACTATTTTCGTCTTTACAACACCGAAAGGCTACATCAATCGCTTGAATACAAGACTCCGAGTGAGGTCTATATGACGGCGGCATAGAAAAAGTTTGTTTCATTTCGTTGCCCTTAAGGGCAACGAAATGAAACAAACACTAAAACAACAACTAACAATAACCCGAGAGCAAAGAAACAAATACTATCTTAAGCAGATACAAAAACTGTCCGAATAGAGGGAAGTATTATAGATAATCTCTTCGTCGTCAGGGTTCGGGAAAGCGAACTACGGAATGATTAGGGCGAGGAGCTGGCGAAGTACGGCATCAAAATAAAGATTATATAAAATAGTTCCCCATGAACCAAAACGACCTACAAGCATACATTGATGTTCGCATTCAGCAAGATGGCGGACAGATGCCCACTATGGAGAAACTTAACAGTTATGTCGCAGAGTTTGTGCAGGCGATGAATAGCTCTGCAAAGGCTCGATTTGAGGGGCTGTCGTCCCAGCAAATGTTCGAGGCGATACATCGCCCTTTTGGAGAGCAATCGCCCGTACAATTCAATAAACTGACTGACAATGAGTGTAACCTCTCTCCGATACTGCGTCAGGCAAAGTTGCTCCTAAAGTGTATCGAAGAAGCAGGTGAACTTAAACTGACCGCTATTGGCAATTTGCCGCCCAAAATAGTCAAAGAGATATACCCGCTCGGCATTGGCGATTGGTATATTGATGCTGGTATGGGCAAACTCTCGAAAGAGACCGATTCAATGTGCGTGCACTTGACAAGGATAACTCTTGAGATTGCAGGCATAATCAAAAAACGCAATAACAAGCTGTCGCTCACTGCCACAGGTAAGAAACTGATGGCTGATGACTACGCACTCTTTAGTAAGATGTTCACTGCCTACTTTGAAAAATTCAACTGGGAGTATTTGGATAGATATGAATTTGATAATTTGGGGAGATTTGCCGTTGCATTTACCTTTGTGTTGCTGGCCAAATATGGCGATGAGCGGAAGTTAGGAAGCTTTTATGCAGATAAATTCTTTGCTGCTTTCCCAAGTTTGATAGAAGATTACGAATGCGGTAGCGAGTATAATAGTACGGACAGCTATCTGTCAAGCTGCTATCGACATAGACTGTTCGAGTATTCATTAAACTTTTGGGGTCTTATCAACTACGTTCACCAAGAGAATACGCCAAACTTTTGGATTACTAAAACAGAACTTTTTGACAGACTCATCAAATTTATCCCAACACCAAGCAAATAGAGGTAATAATAGAATCTCTTGATCAATTGAATAACTTTTCTCAAAGCGTTATTCATTTACTCTGTTGTTGCCAAGAACTCCGTTGATGTCCAGAGATGTCGGCCTTGAGGGATGTAACGATTCGTAACACCCTTGATGGTTGAGCGTTGTTTAAGGGGGAGAAAGCTAACTACGGTGAATTACCGTATTAGCCCAACTTCAACGATGTATGTAGCCTAAGTGGCTGTTCCAATCGATTTTAGCTTTAGTGGATTTTCTCGTGGGTACTACAAATTTTATTATTTTCTAGAAAAACGCTGATTTTTGTGGAAGAAATCTTGAAACCACGCTCAGAACACTTGCGAAAAGAGTTAATACACATCCGCTATAAAGGTAAGCATAAAAATTTTAACTCGTGGGTATTACAAATCGTTTCTGAACAATCTACGAAAAAGTCATCATTGAGAATCAAAGGGATGCATCACTAACTCAACAAGAATCGCCCCGAAAATTCATTGAAAAAAGTTCTGAGCGTTGAAGTTGGGTTAGGTATGACGAGAGATGCTATGTGGGGTTTGGTGGATTTGCCGAGAAGATAAGAGCTGATATCAACAATCTTTATATCAGGTGTGAATAGGTGTCCAGAGACGTGACACCTTGGCCGGTTGGGGATTTTGCATAGAAGAGGTAAACCGATAACTGCATTTTAGTCGTCAGGTTTGGTGTTGATAGCTATGGGGTAGTTTGAAACTACCTCATAAATTTAGTGGCTATGGCACTGCTTGTTGAAGCAGGTATCTCACTATCCGATTTTCGGATAGTGCACTACAATCCTATGTGCAAAGGTAAGTAATTGTTAATCAATCGAGAGGTGCATTCACCTCTCGATTTTGTATTTGTAATTCACTGATAATGACTAAAGCGGGATTATCTCACCTTGGTGTGATTTAGTGCACATATAATCAGAAGATAGGTCAAATTAGATTTATTTCAAAATTGGGAATCACATTTCCAATTAATTGTAAAACAATAATTTAGCAATATAAGATAAGAAAAATGACGCAAAAATAAACTTTTTACACCGTGTCTACCTACTCTTTTTATGAACTTTAAAAAACCAGTAGTCATGGAAATAGTATGTGTAGATGCACGCAAAATTGTGAATCTTAAATCAAAATTAGAGTCCCTCAAAGCACAGGCACAGCAACTGCAAGTGTGCAAAAGAGACAAATCAACAATCGATTGGATAGATGGACAGGAGGTGATGGCTATTCTTAACATCAGTCCAAGGACGTTGCAAACCTATCGAGATAATGGAATGTTACCGTTTTCGCAAATTGGAGCAAAGTTCTATTACAAACCCTCGGACGTTGAGTTGATTCTAAAAACAGCAAAAATTAAATAGCTATGGAAAATCTTTCAAAAGAGCACAACGTTCAATTGATTGAAATATCAGAAGCCATCGACCAGATTAACGAGTTGCTTTTTGAGGCAGTCAATCAAAATCGCCCACTACTGAGGGGAGATATTTTTATTAGTGATGCCGAGCTTTCGGAGATTCTCAAAGTAAGTCGCCGCACTCTTCAACTGTGGCGAAATGAGGGAAAAATTTCATATTTAATGCTCGGTGGGAAGGTGCTTTACCGTGAATCAGATGTTCAGGCGATGCTTGATGCCCATTATTGCAAAGCGTTTTATGAGTGCTGAGAGTAGAAAACAACAGAGCTCTCTCCAATCAAAGGAAAGAGCTCTGATTCTATTATCTCGTGCTGGATTACAAGTTAGCCATCTTCTTTTCGACATGAGCCATATCTTGCATTATTGAGCTGTCGAGCACCTTGGCGTAGTGTTGAGTCATCTTTGTTGAGGAGTGCCCCAAGATTTTAGATACGTTCTCCATTCTGACATTATTGGCAAGCATCACCGTAGTGGCACAGGTGTGCCGGGCGACGTGTGTCGAGAGCCGCTTTTTTATCTCGCATAAATCGGCTATCTCTTTCAGGTAGGCATTCATATTCTGATTTGCCATTACGGGCAATAAGACCCCCTTTTTGAGGCACTGAGGGTGGTTGCTGTAACGTTCGATTATCTCTTGAGCTTTTGACAGCACCGGGATATTACACATAGTGCCGGTCTTTTGTCTGTTTTTACGAATCCATGTTGCACCATTCACATCTGTGGTGATGTGGCTATGCGTTAATTGCTGAACATCAATGAAGGCTAAACCCGTATAGCAACAAAATACGAATACATCGCGCACTTGGGCAAGGCGTGTCAGAGTAATCTCCTTGTTGATGATGCGTTGCAACTCCTCGTTGGTCAGGAATTCTACGTTAACCTCCTCGTGCTTGAACTGAATGCCATAGAATGGGTCTTTCTTCATCCATTCATTAACCAAAGCAATACGCACAATCTTCTTCAGATTTTTCAGGTGTTTGATAGTTGAGTTCTGTTTGCATTTGTGGACTGTCTTTAGAAAAAAGTCCAACCCGCGAACAAACTCTCCATTTACCTGCGATAGTGGCAGGTCATCTTTATGGTAGTGGTGCGTGACGAACTCTTTGAGATGGTGTAACGAAGTGTCAAATTTCTCAACAGTAGATTGCGTAAAGTCAATTCCGATGAGGGCTCGGCACTTCTCATTGTGTTCGGCATAGATACTACAGATGGTTTTCTCGGGTGCACTCTCCGCATCGTTACCGTAGTAGCGATTACGGACAGTTTCAAGTGTAACCACCTTCTTCTCTTCCATTAGCTCTCGTTGGATTTGGAAGATGCGTGTTTTTGTCGAGTCAAGGAAGTAGTTCAGTTCTTTGGCTGCATGATCCTTGCCTCGACTGCACTCTTTGGCTTGGTTCCAAACCCAACTTCAACGTAATATGTATGCAAATCCTCTGTTCTTTAAGCCTTATCTGTTTTTGGCTTTCTGCGTGGGTACTACAGATTTTTCAATTCGGAGGTGGTGGTGCAGTTTTGATTGTGTGTCGTCTAAATGGTATGGGGTTGTATCCGAGGATTCGATATAGTTCCGAGGCGGCATCTGTGGGGTCCGAACAGATGCGTAGTTCTATTTGTTCTCCGAGTGCGTTTTCTGCTTTGGTGGTAATAGCCTTTTGGGTGGATAGAATGCGCTTTAATTCAGTCCAGTAATGAGTTATGCCTTGTAACTTTAGTTTGTGTCGAACTGTGTTTACAATCCAGTATGATAGTAGTCCGAAGAATAGATGGGCATCGGAGTTGTTATCTGTCTGATGGTAGATGGGGCGCAATTCCAGGTCTGTTTTGAGTTGCCGGTTTGATGTCTCTATCTCTCTAATCAAGTTATAGTACTCCCACGTAGTTCGCTCGTCAAGGGTGGCTATGTTGGTGCGCAGGAAGTATGTGCCAAAGCGTTGCTCAGTCTCTTCTTGGCTGATTTTGATTTGCCAGCGGATATCTGACATGTGTTCGGGATTCTCACCCGAGCGGATGTAGTCTATTTGGTAATACTTGGATACAGAGGGGTATTTACCGAGTGCACGTCCAACACGCTCCACCACCTTGTCGTATCTCTTTGTGCCTCCTTTTGCCGTAAGAGCGTTGCGTGCCTTTGTGAGTTCAAGCTCGAAACGCTCTCGCCACTGTTGGTTCATGGAATGTTCGGTCATTGCTTTGGCGGGGGAGGTAATGCGAAGGTAGAAGTCGCCTCCCTCCCGGTGCTCGACTTGGGCTATAGTAATGGGACGCTTGCGACTATCAAATACCGTAACAGAGCGACCTTCCTCTTTGAGAGTATAATCTTTGAGCTTGGTTCTGCTGACACAAAGGTAATTATATCCTCGTTCTTTGAGCAATCCGAGATTGGCTTCCGTGGCTATTCCTGCATCGATGACCACCATAACTTTCTGTTGGGGGTTTGTCGAGACCGGATTCTTCGAGATAATGCCCTCCACCATCGCCGGTAGTGAATCGGGGTCGGCTGTGTTGCCGGCAAGGATTGAACTGTATCGGATAAAGCCTTCAGTATTGATTGCCAAGGCGAGGACAAGAAGGCGACAGTCTGAGCGTTTCTCCTTCGAGCGACCAAACTTTGCCTTCTTTGAGCCTGTCTTGCTACCCTCGAAATAGAAGTTGGTCAAATCGAAGAGCATCACCCGGTTAGTGAGATTAAACAACGAGTCGGTGCGAGAGCACAGATGACGCTCTAGCTTGTCTTTCAAGGCATAAAGCGATGGAGCAGCCGCATATACCTCGCGCTGAGTCGGGCAGTCGCCAAACTGACCCGTCAGAAGCTCCATTGCGGCAGAATTCTCGTCGAGTATACGTAGTGCCGCCCATTCCGATGGGGAATATACAGTCCGGATAATCAAGGATGCCAGTGTAGAATTTATCTTACGCTCCGACCATCCTTCGCGTCGCAGAAATGTGTCGAGCTGTAGTTCGCGTATCGCCTGAAGGCATACATTCTCTGCACCTGCCTCACGTGCATCTGTATGCTGTATTGTGTTGACATCTATTAATTTGCGGGCTTTGCGTTCTGCCTCATCATAACTTGCCCGTGCGGAATCAATCTTGCCGCTACCCTTTATCTGACTCCAAAACTTCTCGATGTATCCACGAACCTTTTCACTGTACTCTCCTCTGGGATCGGCAGTAAACATCGCCTGCTGAGCTGGGATATACGCACTCTGCTCCATCATATAGGTCAGACCGCGGCGAATCTGCACAATCTCATCGCTACACAAATCGGGAAGGTAACCCGGAGTCAACATTACACGGGTATGCACACGTCCTATAACGTCACGGAAGGACTCCTTGATTTTATAATAAGGGAGTTCCCTGCCGTGCTCGGGGCTCAAGCGTATGTTCGATGTGAAGTACATGCCCGCTAAGGTACAACATAAAATTTACTCCCGTGGGTATTACAAAGCACTTCACCAAATAAGCATCTTCTGAAAATCAACTCAATAGTATGAAATCACCCCCGTTTTTGAGCAAAAAAACACCGAAAAAACTTTTTGGCGTTGAAGTTGGGCAAAGAGATATTTCGATACTACGTTTAATCATAATATCACTTCGTTGCCCTTTGATGGTGATACGCATGGCGATAGGAGCTTCGCCATTTTTGAGTAGTCTTGTCTTTTTGATTAGGAACAAGACGTTGAATGTTGATTTACCATTTTGATTCATAGCGGTCATTGTTTATAGTTTTTTTTAAGTCGATTTCAAACTCTATTTGGTGTGATCGAAAAAAGTCACACCAAAGTCACACCAAACTGCTCCTCTTTTGAAGGTTTGAAAACTACTATAAACTACTGAACTGCAATTATTAACAACGGTTTTGGTGTGACTAAAACTAAGTTTCAAAAAGTCACACTATTTATCACACCACCGATAACTTTTGCACGAGTCTATTTATCGCCTGCATTTTTTGGTGTGAGTAAAAAAAGTCACACCAAAACGTTCAAAAGAGGTATACAAAAGTACTCTTTCGAGGTCGAATGATAACTATGCAAAACATTGATAAACAGTGATAAAGCCACGATTTGGTGTGACTTTTTTTGAGTACCGCCAAGTCACCCTATTTGTCACAGTGATAGATGCTGTATTGTGGGGTATTTTGCTTAGAGGGGTAAAAACAAAAAGTCCCGAAAACCATTGATTTTCAGGACTTTTCCGCGTTTTGCTACGCTTGTTGGCGGTATGGACGGGACTCGGAAGTGTTTTGCATAGTTTTTATCACTTTTCATTAATTCCATATTATCAGTGATTTACATTTTTGTATTTTCTGAATTTTTTGGTAGTTTCGCATAGTTTTTGTAGATTTGCAACACAAATGCAACACAACTTTTTAGCGGTATGGCAAACTACACTCCTTTCGTAAAACCAAATTATATAGCTAAAGATGGCACCATGCCTCTTTACATCCGATACAATTATGACCGCACGAGGCGGACGTTGATTGCCACCGGCTATTCCATCAAGCCCGAACATTGGGACGAGAAAAAGAGATGGGTCAAACGTGCCTGCCCGAAGTTTATAATACTCCCCCAAAATAGGACAGCAGTTTAAGCTATAATTTGGTTATCTTTGGTCTCATAAAAAATGAGACAAACGATGAGGAAAAAGATTTTATAATACTCCCCCAAAATAGGACAGCAGTTTAAGCTATAATTTGGTTATCTTTGGTCTCATAAAAAATGAGACAAACTATGAGGAAAAAGATTTCGGCAGAGACCAAAGCGGCAGTAGCCTTGGAAGCTATCAAGGGCTTGAAGACAGTCAATGAGATTGCTTCGATTTATGAAGTTCATCCGACGCAGGTTGGGGTATGGAAGAAGCAGTTCAAGGAGGGAGCGACCGCCATTTTCTCGACTGACAAGGAGCGTAAAGTCAAGTCTGATGAGCAGGTAGAGAACAATCTTTATCGCAAGATTGGTCAGCTTGAGATAGAGAACGAGTTCTTAAAAAAAAAGTGGGAGCTACTCAAATCTCGTTAGCCGAGCGTAGAGAGATGGTAGAAAAGAATCATCCTCGGCTGAGTTTAGTTCAGCAGTGCATATTGCTAAACATTTGCCGCAGTGGCATATACTATGCGAGCAAAGGAAGAGCAAGTGCAGATGAGCTTGCTGTTAAAGCAGAGATAGACCGCACCTATACCAAAATGCCTTTCTATGGTGTCGAGCGGATGACTGAACACTTGCGAAAGAAGGGTTTTACGATAAGCCCTAAGCGAGTGCGTCGTTACTTTCGGGATATGTGCATCAGTGCTATCTACCCCAAGCCTAACACCACGTGGCATAATAAGGAGCATAAGATATACCCCTATCTATTGCGAGGATTAACTATTGACAGGGTAAATCAGGTTTGGAGTACCGACATCACCTATATCCCAATGAATGGAGGTTATATGTACCTGTGCGCCATCATTGATTGGCATTCGCGCTTTGTGTTGGCTTGGGGGATAAGCAATACTCACGATAGCGAGTTCTGCCAAGAGTTGCTCAAAGAGGCTATTGCCAGATACGGCAAGCCGGAGATATTCAACACCGACCAAGGGAGTGAGTTCACGGCCAAGGAGTTCGTTAAGATACTTGAAGAAAATGAGATACAGATAAGTATGGACGGTAAAGGTAGGGCTTTGGATAATATTTTTGTCGAAAGGTTGTGGCGCAGCGTAAAATATGAGTATATTTACCTGTCGAACCCCGGCAGCGGCAAAGAGTTATATGATGGCTTGACTGACTATTTTCGTCTTTACAACACCGAAAGGCTACATCAATCGCTTGAATACAAGACTCCGAGTGAGGTCTATATGACGGCGGCATAGAAAAAGTTTGTTTCATTTCGTTGCCCTTAAGGGCAACGAAATGAAACAAACACTAAAACAACAACTAACAATAACCCGAGAGCAAAGAAACAAATACTATCTTAAGCAGATACAAAAACTGTCCGAATAGAGGGAAGTATTATATACAGAGGCTTTTCGAGCGCGACGATTTCAATTGATAACTTTGCAGCCCATAATAAAGGCTGCAATGAATAAAGAGAAATATGTGTTTGCTCAGTTGATCTCATTTCTGAATGAAGATAAATTTAGACGCATTGTCAACAAGTTCCAAGGGAATCGTTACATTAAGTATTTGAGACTGTAATCTGAACTCTGTCCAAAAACACTTACCTTTGTATTATGGATAGGAGAAGTCAGGAGTATCAAATAATGCGTGATAAGGCATTATCTCAGCTTCGGAGTGGGGAGTCACTCACGGGCAAAGATGGGGCATTTGCTCCACTGTTGAAAGAATTTTTAGAAGCCGCTTTGGATGGCGAAATGGCAGCTCATCTCGACGAGGCGGAACGCCAGCAAGGCAACAAGCGTAACGGTCGAGGAAGCAAACGAGTCAAAACGATGGCAGGTGAGATTGAAATAGAGACACCTCAGGATCGTCATAGCAGTTTTACACCCGAGATTCTCAGGAAACGGGAGACCATTTTGGCGGATAATATGTCCTCCAAGATCATCAGTTTGTATGGTATGGGTATGAGCCTGAGGGATATATCTGCTCATATCGAAGAGATGTATGACGTTGAGATATCGCACAATACGCTGAGTGAAATTATCGAACGTATAGTTCCCAAGGTCAAGGAGTGGCAAAGTCGTCCTTTGGAGTCGATGTACACTATCGTTTGGCTCGATGCGATGCACTACAAGGTCAAAGATGGTGGACGTACGGAGAGCCGAGCCGTTTATAATGTGCTGGCAGTCAATAAGGATGGTCGCAAAGAGTTAATCGGGATGTATGTATCTGAGAGTGAGGGAGCGAACTTCTGGTTGAGTGTATTGACCGATTTGAAAGCACGTGGGATGAAAGATGTTTTGATTGCCTGCATTGACAACCTTACGGGCTTTGCCGAGGCAATAGCCACCATTTTCCCGCAAGTAATCATTCAGAGCTGCATCGTTCATCAAATCCGCAACTCATTGAAATACATTGCCTCCAAAGACAAAAAGGAGTTTATGGGTGATTTGAAGACGGTCTATCAAGCTCCCACTCTGGATTTAGCCGAACTCAATCTTGATAAATTGGAGGATAAATGGGGGCAGAAATACCCTGTTGTTATAGGCTCGTGGCGACGAAATTGGGATAAGCTTAGTGCCTATTTTGCTTATGATGAGCATATTCGCAGACTTATCTACACAACTAATGCTGTTGAGGGATTTCATCGTCAGGCACGGAAAGTTACCAAGACGAAGGGTGTTTTCCCTAATGATATGGCATTGATGAAGTTACTCTACTTAGCGGTGCTCAACATCTCCAAGAAATGGACTCAACCCCTTCCGAATTGGGCGTTAACAGCAGGTCAATTACGGATAAAGTTTGGCGAAAGGATGCCTATGGAGTTATAGCCCTTGTTTATTCTTTTCGGTTTTCCAAACGCAAAGAAAAGGCAGTTTCCGGATGTGAGCAAGGGTATATAAACGGCTCGTGCCTCGCCGCCCTTGCACACATCCAAAAACCGCCTTGAAAAAGCATTTGTAAAGCCGAAAAGAAAAAATTATATTTGTAGAAATTTAACTCGAAATATTTACCGGACAGAGTTTATATTACACTCCCAAGTATTTCACTTGCTGGAATCAACTTCTATCTTTGATGTTCGGACAACTCTCCAATCGTGAAAGTTTGAGAGACTTGATTGTAGCTCTTGATGCTCACCATTCCAAATGTTATCACTTGGGAATGGGTCGAAATGTTTCAAGATCATCTTTGGCGCGAGCCAATCAAGACAGGGATTATCACATCTTTGAGGAGTATGCCTACTACTTGGTAAATGAAGCAAGGCAGAAGCGTGTCACCGATATCTTCAAACTTGGTGGAAACGTGTACGCCTTTGATTCTACAACCATTGATTTATGCCTTTCCGTATTTTGGTGGGCAAAGTTTCGCAAGAAGAAAGGTGGTATCAAAGTGCATACTTTGTATGATGTAGAAACGCAGATACCTGCATTCTTTCATATCACCGAAGCTTCCGGGCATGATTCAAAGGCTATGAATGAAATTCCCTATGAATCTGGCTCCTACTATATCTTTGATCGTGCTTACAACAACTTCAAGATGTTGTATCGGATTCATCAGATAGGTGCCTACTTCGTTGTCAGGGCTAAGAAGAATCTACAATACAAGTCTATCAAGTGGAAGCGCAGACTGCCCCAAAAGATACTCTCGGATATGACTATCGAATTGATGGGCTTTTATCCGAAGCAATACTATCCAGAGCCGCTTCGCTTGGTCAGATATTGGGATGAAGAACAAAAACGTGAGTTTGTTTTCTTAACCAATGCAATGCACATTTCTGCCCTTCAAGTTGCCGAACTTTACAAGAACCGCTGGCAAGTAGAGCTGTTCTTCAAATGGCTAAAGCAGCACCTCAAGATCAAAAAGTTCTGGGGGACTACCGAGAACGCCGTTAGAATACAAATCTACGCTTCAATATGTACTTACTGTCTGGTGGCAATGGTTCAGCACGATATGAAACTTGATAGAAGTACATACGAAGTTCTTCAAATATTGAGCATCTCGCTGACCGATAAAACGCCTCTTCGAGACCTCTTTGACAAAACTAAATTTCAAAATGACAAAGAACGATTTGGACCTGATGGGCCAAGTTTATTTGATTTTTAATAACGTCCCAATTTTAATGGGACACTAGTGATATAAGATATTATATCATAAAGACAAAACCTCCGTAAGAACCAAAACCAATGGCAAAGGGATTTCATTTGCATTCTTATCACAAAAAAGAACACCTATTAAGATACTCTGATCAATACTATACTTCCAGCATTTGTCAATGTGGAGTTCCAAATTATGTGTTTACTTTGGGAGTATATTCTAAGTGGATAGTTAGTTTATCATTATTAACCGACTAAAATCGGATTTTTGTTAATTATTTCTGCAATCGTTTAGTAATCAGCATGTATTTCCGCATAAATAGTCATTTCAAAATACCTACCCCCCCTCAAAATAGTGCCATTTGTATCGTTGGGGCTCGGCTCGATGAGCAAAAATTAGCCCCTTTTCGCTTGTGATAAGTGCGTTTGCAGTTCTGAATCATCCAAAAAATATCCAGATAACTCGTCAAATGTATCCTCACCAACACCGCAACAGTCGAAAATGCTTTGTCAGTCTGCGTTTTGACTTTCAACACCGTCAAAAGTAGATGAGCAATGAGCGTTATCCATATCTGCGTCTTAATTCCATTCTCGGTCTCAGAGTAGAAAAAGTGTAGTTGAAAATTCTGCTTCAACTTCTTAAACAACAGCTCTATTTGCCAGCGGCACTTGTAGATAAAAGCCACATCCTCTGCACTGATTTGAAAGTTATTGGTGATAAAAACCAATATCCGACCCTTTTCATCACGATAAACAACTTTCCTTAAACAAACCTTCTTCTGCTCCTTATTATCCTTATAATTCAGATGAATGTGCTCCTCTGATATTACTCCAAACTCTTTGTCGTTCAGCACTTTCTCTGAAATAACCTCCTGTACCTCGTAAACAGCATTGCGTTTCAACCGTCCGACAAACCAAACTCCCTCTTCTGTCCAGCGGGCATATTGCCCATAGTCGTTGTACGCCTTGTCGAAACAAATCATACTCCCTGCTGTGAGGTTGAGCTTGCTCAGAAATTTCTTATCGTGCATTTTTGCCTCGCTTATATTGACGTGCTTGGCACAATCGGCGTGAGCGTCTATCATCATATGCACCTTCAATCCACCCTTCTTCTTACCATCTCCTTTGGGGTTACGACCTACCCCCTTCATTATGTCCGAAAATAGGCGAATAGTGGTAGAATCGAAGATGTAAAACTTCTCAAAATCCACCCCCTTAATTCGGCTGACCGACAAAAGTGGCGAGTAGTGGCTCAATAACTCAAAGTAGTAATCCCTGAACAAAACCTCATCTCTATCTCGCAAAGCATCGCCTATGGTGCTTTTGGCGGGCGATTTATCTAGCCCCAAATAGCTCAACTTGCCTTGCAAGCCCTGCATTGCTGCTGCAATCTCGCCCACAGAATCACACCTGCTAAAGACCCCAAAGAGCAAAGTTATCAACTGCTCCCACGAGCGAAATCGTTTGTAGTACCTATCCGATTTGTGACGGTGAACTAACAGGTCAAACTTCGCTCTTGGCAGAAAATCTACAACCTGTTTGAAAATCGGCTGACCGACTAAATTTTTATAACTATCTTTGCCCATAGTTGAATCTTGTATTGTTTGCACTTACAAAATTACAACTATCGGGGTAATTCTCTTCAAAGGGGATTACCCCTCTCTTTTTTTCTCAACTTTTTTGTCGGTCAGTAATGTTAGCCCAACTTCAACGCCAAAAAGTTTTTTCGGTGTTTTTTTGCTCAAAAACGGGGGTGATTTCATACTATTGAGTTGATTTTCAGAAGATGCTTATTTGGTGAAGTGCTTTGTAATACCCACGGGAGTAAATTTTATGTTGTACCTTAGCGGGCATGTACTTCACATCGAACATACGCGTGAGCCCCGAGCACGGCAGGGAACTCCCTTATTATAAAATCAAGGAGTCCTTCCGTGATGTTATAGGACGTGTGCATACCCGTGTAATGTTGACTCCGGGCTACCTTCCCGATTTGTGCAGCGATGAGATTGTGCAGATTCGCCGCGGTCTGACCTATATGATGGAGCAGAGTGCGTATATCCCAGCTCAGCAGGCGATGTTTACTGCCGATCCCAGAGGAGAGTACAGTGAAGAGGTT
Source organism: Mucinivorans hirudinis (assembly GCA_000723505.1). Classification (GTDB taxonomy): domain Bacteria; phylum Bacteroidota; class Bacteroidia; order Bacteroidales; family Rikenellaceae; genus Mucinivorans; species Mucinivorans hirudinis. The sequence continues at coordinate 2,545,630 of HG934468.1, forward strand.
CGTGGATACATCGAGAAGTTTTGGAGTCAGATAAAGGGTAGCGGCAAGATTGATTCCGCACGGGCAAGTTATGATGAGGCAGAACGCAAAGCCCGCAAATTAATAGATGTCAACACAATACAGCATACAGATGCACGTGAGGCAGGTGCAGAGAATGTATGCCTTCAGGCGATACGCGAACTACAGCTCGACACATTTCTGCGACGCGAAGGATGGTCGGAGCGTAAGATAAATTCTACACTGGCATCCTTGATTATCCGGACTGTATATTCCCCATCGGAATGGGCGGCACTACGTATACTCGACGAGAATTCTGCCGCAATGGAGCTTCTGACGGGTCAGTTTGGCGACTGCCCGACTCAGCGCGAGGTATATGCGGCTGCTCCATCGCTTTATGCCTTGAAAGACAAGCTAGAGCGTCATCTGTGCTCTCGCACCGACTCGTTGTTTAATCTCACTAACCGGGTGATGCTCTTCGATTTGACCAACTTCTATTTCGAGGGTAGCAAGACAGGCTCAAAGAAGGCAAAGTTTGGTCGCTCGAAGGAGAAACGCTCAGACTGTCGCCTTCTTGTCCTCGCCTTGGCAATCAATACTGAAGGCTTTATCCGATACAGTTCAATCCTTGCCGGCAACACAGCCGACCCCGATTCACTACCGGCGATGGTGGAGGGCATTATCTCGAAGAATCCGGTCTCGACAAACCCCCAACAGAAAGTTATGGTGGTCATCGATGCAGGAATAGCCACGGAAGCCAATCTCGGATTGCTCAAAGAACGAGGATATAATTACCTTTGTGTCAGCAGAACCAAGCTCAAAGATTATACTCTCAAAGAGGAAGGTCGCTCTGTTACGGTATTTGATAGTCGCAAGCGTCCCATTACTATAGCCCAAGTCGAGCACCGGGAGGGAGGCGACTTCTACCTTCGCATTACCTCCCCCGCCAAAGCAATGACCGAACATTCCATGAACCAACAGTGGCGAGAGCGTTTCGAGCTTGAACTCACAAAGGCACGCAACGCTCTTACGGCAAAAGGAGGCACAAAGAGATACGACAAGGTGGTGGAGCGTGTTGGACGTGCACTCGGTAAATACCCCTCTGTATCCAAGTATTACCAAATAGACTACATCCGCTCGGGTGAGAATCCCGAACACATGTCAGATATCCGCTGGCAAATCAAAATCAGCCAAGAAGAGACTGAGCAACGCTTTGGCACATACTTCCTGCGCACCAACATAGCCACCCTTGACGAGCGAACTACGTGGGAGTACTATAACTTGATTAGAGAGATAGAGACATCAAACCGGCAACTCAAAACAGACCTGGAATTGCGCCCCATCTACCATCAGACAGATAACAACTCCGATGCCCATCTATTCTTCGGACTACTATCATACTGGATTGTAAACACAGTTCGACACAAACTAAAGTTACAAGGCATAACTCATTACTGGACTGAATTAAAGCGCATTCTATCCACCCAAAAGGCTATTACCACCAAAGCAGAAAACGCACTCGGAGAACAAATAGAACTACGCATCTGTTCGGACCCCACAGATGCCGCCTCGGAACTATATCGAATCCTCGGATACAACCCCATACCATTTAGACGACACACAATCAAAACTGCACCACCACCTCCGAATTGAAAAATCTGTAGTACCCACGCAGAAAGCCAAAAACAGATAAGGCTTAAAGAACAGAGGATTTGCATACATATTACGTTGAAGTTGGGTTAGTTTATATTCTTCTTCGAATGGTTCCAATTTCATTTGGTATACTGTTATGTTTTTCCTTTTAGCTATATTCAGTAAATGTTGCTTATTGTCGTTATTTATTTTAGTGCCTAGATATATTGCTTTAGGTCTTATTATCTCAATAAAATCAATGTCAGGTTTATTGTCATCATAATCTAAATTAGATTGTTTAATTATTCGCCATTCTTTTTCGTATTCCCAATCTTTAGATTTGAATAGTAATATTTTGTAATACAACAGCTTGTCTGGAAATGGTATTTTGCATTCAACTCCTATCTGGTGATAGAAATTGTATATAAAATTGTTAGAAACAAATTCCGTGGCGTCAAAGCGTTTATTAGAATACTGTATTGGAAACAGTTTCTTATCTAAAAATTCTGAACCAACCTGTTTTAGACCAACATCAACAACATATCTTGCTTCAAAATCATAACATAGAGCAAATCCAGTGTGGTTGTTTGCATAATGCGACCACATTAATATTGATTCAACCGTTTCTGATAAGCATCCAACGTAAGATGATTGTTTAAGAGACTCTATTGACAAAGCAATTAACTTATCAATGAATAATCCATAATACTCTTTACTAGCCTTCAAGTACCTTAATCTGTCTTCTTCACTTTTAAATGAACCTATTTCCAACAATCTATTTACAAAGTCCAATCCGAACTTTTCAATTTCTTGATTTTTGAATTCTTCATCCTCTTTCATTTTTTTGACTTTATCAAAGCTATTACTCCCGTCATCGGAAAGATCTTCAATGATTTTATTTTTATTGATATAAACCAGAGAATCATGGGTCATTAAATAAAGTAGGTTTTGTTAACAGGAATTTATCTTCTTCTAAAGTGCGAAAGTTGTTTTCATTACACTCTCTGTATCTAAAAAGATTTCCAGGTGTTATTTCTTTGCATTTATAAAAAATATCACTGACAATATTAGCTTCTTCCTCAAGGGGTATATCTGTAGGGATTTTTAATTCTATTAGATAATTGATTAATTCTTCTTTTGCATTATTCATTATTGTAGATACTCTATTAGTTTAATTAATACAAAGTTAATATCTTGTCGCCATATATAATTCAAAAAAGGAATAAATCTAACAGTCCGAGTAGTACGTATAAAAATCGAAAACCGCACTATCTCACGACAGGACGGTTTTCTTCTTCAAAACTATGTACAACACAAATCAATCCATTATTTTATTAATAAGCTTCTTAACATCTTCAATATCATAGTATAGCTTGCCCCTCAATTTACGAGGCGTTAGCTCACCGCTCTTACGGTAACGATAAATACTACGCTTACTAATTTTCAATATCTTGCAGAGGTCTGCATCATCAATCATCTCACGTCCGTCAATAACGTGCTTCTTATATCCGTCAATTTTGCTCTCAATCGTATCTAAACGGTCGAAAATCCTGCTAACAATAGCATCTATATATTCTTTTAACTGCTTCATAAACATTATTATATTACACCTATCATCAAATAAGTTGAGTTTGACGGATCGTTAATAACTATCTCTTTCTCACGCATAAAACGGATATAGCTCTTGGCGGTACGCTCCTTGACATCGAGTGCCGTTTGGAGTTCGGCGCACAAATCGTTGTAGGTGAGGTGTGAGCGACGTTTGAAAATATCACGAGCAACAGAGAAGAGTTCGTTCTCTTTGCGTTGCTCTTTGTCCTCTTTGGTCTTTTCGCCTGCATACAGGTGCATTGCTGCCACTTTATCCCACGCAAACTGTATCATCGGAACGTCGAGTGGACTACCGTCTCGCACCTTGAGAGCCTTGATGACCGACACCGACGGGTCGTCATCACGCTCAATGGAGAGTATCGCTGCCGCTTTGCGTTGCAACTCCGAGCCGAGATGCCCACGGAGCTTCATTCCGTTGGGGATAAAGTGGAGAACACAGATGATACAAGCATTGTAAATTCCCGCCAGACGGTATAACTCCTCGACAATGGCGATACTCTCACCCTCGTCATTCGCACCTCGTATCAGGTCAGCAATACCGTCGATAACCACAAGGTGAATACCGCCGTAGTAGTGGTAAAACCTATCCATACTCTCGACAATGGATTGCAGTCGCACGTTTCTCGACATCCCTGTCAGCGAATATGCCTTGTAGGTTTCGGGCATCCTTTCGAGTTTGGAACGTCGTAGGATGTTTACGCTGTTCTTATAGAGTTGCACTTCTGACTGTTCGGTGTCGTACAGCAGAATAGCTCTGTTATTTACATTCGGTGCGATTGTTATACCGAGCGTATCTATTTCATTTTCGAGACAATTCAACGAGCCCGAAATTAGCGCACCAACAAAGTTGCTCTTACCCGTACCTTCGCCCCCTGTTACGCAAAGCAAATTACCCTGCGTGCCAAGTGGGACATCATTTACAGAGACAACCATTTGTGCCTGCGGAGGTGGTGAGTCAAAATTCACTTCACAAGATTTTAAAATGGATATTGTATTGCTATATATAGCATCTAAAAGGTCAAGAAACAAAGCCTTGAAATCCTCTATGCTGTTTCCGAGTCGGAAATAGTCTGAAATATCTTTCGCCTGTTTTGTGCCGGGCAGTGGCAATAATAGACGCTTGACGCTAAATTCAGATAGTTGTTGTTGGCTCTTGAGCGAACTCGACAAGCCTGTTTTATCAACATCGTATAGAATAACGATATGCTTAAACATAAACGACAACTTTCGGATAATAGAGGGCTGAATCTGTGCCGTCTCGCTATTGAAACAGATAGCGTGAAACCCACGAGCCGAGAGTGTCATCACATCTTTCTCTCCGCCTGTAATGTAGAGAACATCTCCTTTTGCCGGCAATTGCTCCAATCCGAAGCAGTAATTTTCGGGGAGGTCGCCTCCATACAGAAATCGCATTTCAGAGAATGGTCTGTATATCTTGATGAAATTGGGATGCTCATAGCCAAATACGGGTTCGGCAGCCAATGACTCAATACGATACGGTTTACCCTGTCTGTTTTGCGACTCAAAACAAGATAGCGACACTACACGAAAACGCTTCAATGTCTCTTTGTTAATCCCATAAGAGAGCCAGTAATCTAACTCCGCTGCCGAAAATGGCTTCGAGTGTGCATAGTATGGCAGAGCATCTACCTCGGCATTGGGTTCGGTCTGCACCTCAATTCTTTGGGGTAATGGTTGAGACTTGGGAGTGGAAGCAGAGTTCCTATTATCGTGCTCATCTTCAATACCCAAAAATAAATCGTGATTGATTGTGCGAAGTATCTCGATGAAATCTTTTGGAATCGTGCAGTCATACCCTTTGATTTTTCCGACGATATAGAAACAGTCGCCCGAATAGTCATCGTTGCCAAAATCTTTCATACGATACGCCCCGGACTTACGATCCAAATAGATATTGCACGACGGGTTTATATCGTCATAGAGCGGATTACGAAAATTGCGTTTCACTTTCCAATCGCCCTGTATGTAGTGCCGAAATACATTCAACCCACTACACGTTGCCTCTAATATTGCTTCTCTACTTAGCATCGTTGATATAGTTTTGGTAGAAATCGTTGATATACTTCGGATCGCACTTGATGATTTTGTTCTTCAATACCCGATAGACTTGACTTGGGAAATATCGTGGCTTATCCCCCAGAAATGTATGAGGAATTAAATTCTTCTTGCGATAACGGTATAGGGTTTTAGCTGATACGTGCAGAATATTGCACATCTCAAAGGTGTCGAGCCACGGTTCATCCTCGCTCGGCGGAGCTTGATCCTCGAATCGTTTGATAAATTGATATATTTTATCAACCTTCTTGTTTAGCTCTTCAAATTGTTGGCGGTCAATAGTAATTTCATCCATCTCTGCTATTTTTGATGCAAAGATGCAGCACCATAAAAGCACAAATACGCAACTTGCTAGCAAGTTGCGTAAATTGATTATTTTCGTTGCGTAGTATTTTCGTCGAGCTCTTTCAACCTCATCGAAAGTGCATCAACCATTTGTCGGAGGTAGTATATTCGAGAGTGCGGTTTGTTGGGGTCGTCATATCTGTTCAGGATATCGTTGAATAATCCTGTATGGTTTCTTAGATTGACATTGAGTGCGTCCCCCATAAATATTATAAACTCATTTTTCTTCACCTTGCCTCGGTTGATGCTTCGTAGCAAGAGAACACTTTGAAGTATCTCAATGAGATCTGATTTACTATCCGTCCACGTAAAATCAGATTTTAGCTTTTTGTCTGGGGGAGACTTTTCACCAATGGTTTTAATTGAAGCTGCCGATGGGAATTTTGTTTTTGTCTCCAAAATACCTAGTGTTATGTTAATTTTGATATGGCGTAAATTATTTTTATCTTTGTGATAAATATAGCCTACAATGATTCGTTACACTATCAAATTATCGGCAGCGGAGGTTGCCGAGCTTCAGACAATAATAAAAAAGGGAAGCCATAGTGCTCATTCTTTTCGTGTTGCTCATATTTTATTGAGTTGCGACAAGGGAGAATTTTCTGACAATAAAGGGATTACCAATGAGAGTATTTGTAAGGTTTTGAAGATTGGAGCAAGGACAATCGACAGAGTTAAGAAACGATTTGTCGAAGAAGGCTTTGAGGAGGTACTCGAACGTCGCCCTTCGGGTCAGCTCTATCAGAAAAAAGTAGATGGTGATTTAGAAGCCAAGATAGTAGCATTGTGTTGTAGCGAACCGCCAGCAGGATTTTCCAAATGGTCTTTGCGAATGCTTTCTAATAAAGTTGTTGAATTGCAGTATGTTGATTACATTTCACACGTTAGTGTGTCTAATGTATTAAAAAAAACGAACTTAAGCCTTGGAAAGTAAAGGGGTGGGTGATTCCGCCTGAGCAGAGTGCTAATTTTGTGGCTAATATGGAGCGAGTGTTGGATGTTTATAAGCAGCCCTATAATGAAGAGTATCCGGTTGTTTGTATGGACGAGTCGCCAAAGCAGCTAATTGAAGAAGTTGCATCAATTCCAATGAAACCGGGGCAGGATGCAAGAGTAGATTATGAATACATTAGGCACGGAACGGTAAATATATTCATTGCCAATGAACCCCTTACAGGTAGGAGAATAGTGGATGTTACGGATTTTAAGACAAAAGCAGATTGGGCAAAATTCATCAAGAAAATATCTGATGAATATCCCACTGCCAAGAAGATAAAATTGGTTATGGATAACTTCAAAACTCACGATGGTTCTGCTTTTTATGAGATTTTTCCACCTGAGCAGGCAAAGGAGTTATGGGATAGATTTGAGTTTATTTTAACTCCCAAGCACGGCAGTTGGTTGAATATGGCAGAGATAGAGTTACACGTGCTCAATGGTCAGTGTTTGAATAGGCATATTCCTACCAAAGAAAAAGTTATCGCTGAGGTAGAAGCGTGGCAAAACCATCGAAATAACGCAAACTTGAAAATTAACTGGCAATTTACAAATGAAGATGCAAGAATAAAACTCAAAAAATTATATCCGTCAATTCAAAATTAATATAACACTAGCTCCATATCCAAAAAATCGAGCAAGTACTCCATTGAACCCATTATCTGGAGTTCAAATTCTACTGCATCTTTTGTTTTGAAGTGGTTTCGGAGCAGATTTTTCACTTGCAATCTGAAATAGCCTAAACTCCGCAGCCCATCCAGATCGGTTTGCCATTTGTCACTAAACTCTTCGAGCATATGAACACACTCGCATTGCAACTCAATGAACGCTTTGTAATCACTGATTTTCGTCTCAATGGTTTCAGTTAGTTTGTCTACAAACTGGTCAATGGTCTTTTTTTTTCCATAAAACTTTTGCTGTATTTAATTATTTAACTTTTTTGATTCATCGCCCCCATTTTGCTATGAGTCAATGTTATCGAATACAAAGTTAATAAATGAAGCAAAAACAGTAAAATGTTGTTAATGGTTTTTTTCGTCGTATCTATGAATATTTTGGTAGTGTTGCGAATTAGCTGAATTATGTTTATCTTTGAGGTATAAAACTCGGAGAAAATGAGACACGTAAAAGTAGTTAGCTGCCCATTTTGCGGTAGCGAAGATTTACAGAAGAATGGACATAGCCCCAATGGCACTCAAAGGTGGAAATGTAAGACTTGCGGGAAGTTTTTTCAGCTATCTTTTAAGAACAAAGGGCGCCTGCCAGACGTAAAAAGGACGATAATCACAATGATCACCAATGGGAGTGGAATACGTGATACAGCAAGAGTTTTAGGGATAAGTCCTCACACGGTAATAGGTGAGGTTAAAAAAAACTCCAAGCGAAATTAACCCCTATTTATTAGACAAGGTTGAGGCAGGCTTACTCAGGGAGCTTGATGTTGAAATAGCTTATAATGTTGAAATGGACGAATTTTGGAGTTTTGTAGGCAACAAGAAAAATCGTCGTTGGACTTGGTACGCCATCGACCGCAGCAGCGGATTAGTAGTAGCTTGGCAGAACGGCAAGCGTGATAACGAAACCTGTAAAAAGTTGCTTGATAAAATGAAATGTTTCCCAATAAATAGGTATTTTACTGATGATTGGGAGTCTTATTCAAGTCTGTTACCTGCGGGCAAACACGTTATCAGTAAGGCTTACACTTGGAAAATTGAGCGATTGAATTTAACATTTAGAACGCACCTGAAAAGGCTTTGCCGAAAGACAATTTGTTTCTCAAAAAGCGAGCAAGTGCACGACAAACTGATAGGAATATACATCGAAAACAACCTCTACCAAAGAACACCATAAATATACCAATTCAGCTAATTTGAAACACTACCAATATTTTTATATCGAAAGGAATAAAAGATGCAACTATCATTTGCACAATAAAGCTTTTCATTGAAAATAATTTTCATTTTGAAGGTATATTGAGTCTTGTGCTGTACGGTGAAAACCGTCACTTTTTACGCAAATTTGACCATATCAGCCAACTGCACGAAATAGTCATTTGACCAAATTTCTAATGCTTTGCGGTCTTTGATAAACGGCTCTACATCTCGTTTGACTACCTTTATATCTGCCGTGAGTAGTTTTTCTTTGAGCTGCACCATAAAATCCTCACGGCTCATCTCCACGCCATTGAACTGACGTATTCGCTCTTGCAAATGGTTAAAATCAAGAGCAATACCCTTTTTTACATACCACTCGAAGTCGTACCAATCACGCCCCTTTATTCGGTTTTTCCACGCTCTGAAAACCAATGCGTGCATCTTACCAGCATAGAGGTCGGGGAGTGTAAAACATCGTGTCATAAACGAAAATGGATAGAGCAACAGTTTTTGCTCGGTGCTAAATTCGAGAGGAGGATTGACATCCACCTCAATTTTTATCTTGATACTCTTTTGGTTCGGCAAGGCGACATCATACGTCTGAGTGTCGTTTTTCAAGAAAGCAGACTCAATGTTTGAGAAGTTTTTTTTATCCTTTTTGGTTATCTCAACCTGTTTCCCAGCGGCTTTGAACTCCTCGATAATTGCCGGGAAATAATCCTCCAGATAAAAACTCTCGTTATTTGCGACAAGCGAAAAATCCAAATCTTCCGAGAAACGCTCCAAAGAGTGAAATATCCTCAAACAGGTGCCGCCATAGAAGGCTGCCTTGTCAAAGAAGCCACCACGATAAAGCCCTGCCAGCGTAATCTCCTGCATCACTTCGTATGTTGCGTTTTGCAGGTCGTTATCCGTTAGAATCTGATAACGAGACAACATTTGGTCAAATATATTCATCTTACAGTAGTTTTAGTAGGTTGTTAATCTCATTTTTCTTTCTGCCATTCTCGGCACACTCTCTCAGTATTTCGACATCCATCTTGTAGAACCCGTCCATATCTAAACGCAAATCCTCTTCTAAAAACAATCGGAGCGACTTCACAAAACGAGGGCGTAATTTTGGCGTATAGGCAATTAGGTCGCACAACGCTTTTTCGGGCGATGCCATCAAGAACGAGCATTTATCATTGCTTTCAAGATTAATCCCTGTCGAATAATAATTCGGTTCGCAAAGCGTATAATCAAATCGACCTATTGCGTTCTCAAAACTTCTGGAACGCTTAGTGGTCATCGACTTTACTACATATACACTTTCGGGAATAAGCCCATAGTAACGCAGGGCACTCTCCATCGAGACATAAGATGGACCATAGATGTGGTTTGCTATCAGCTCACGTTGCAGCAACTCCCCCGACACTTCGGGCGAGAGCACATAAAGCCCACGTTTGAGACGCAGGATTTGCCCCTGCTTTTCAAGACTGGCTATCTTATGACGTGGTGCACTGTAATCGGATAAAAACGACTCCAAAACAGCGTAATCCACCGGAATGGCTCCAAGTTGAGATAAGTTTTTCATATAATCACTATTTATACTATGCAAATATAGTCATTATTTACATAGTTATTCCGTTTTATCTTCATTTTCTATGCAAATTATGACGTTTTTGTTTTAGGATAGCTTTTTAGTGCAAGGTGCAGGGCTACATATATATGTAGCCCTGCACCTTGCACTAAGCTCGAAAAGATTATTGCTCTGATATTTGGTAGATTGAATTGTAATGATTACTTTTGAACCCAAGAGCTATTTACTCCGCCTTGGACAGAAAGTGGACAAAGAATGACACTAAAAATCGTTACAAATTCGTTACAGAACACTCAAAGACGAATGTGTAACATATTGATAATACGTTGGTTGAGGTGCAAGGTTCACAGACCTCTCTCTCCGCAAACAACACTGAAAATCAGCAAGTTGTATGGGTTACACCAAAATCTACACCAAAAAGTGGATTTTGGTGTTTTCTTTTTGAAGCCCCCGAATGTTTTTATTCATAATGTGATCTACATCTATGAATTATTCCTTTCCCTTGATTTAGAGAATAAGTGACCCTATCAACATGATTAATTCTTTTAGACGCAACCCCATTTTGATGCCTAAGCACCTCTGTTTGCCCCAGTCCTCCTGTAAACGGGTTTGCCTTAATGTCATCTATTAATTCAATTACCCTGCTAAGTATTGTTTTATCTGAGTTCTGCCAATATTCTATATCCTCCAATGCACTCGCCTCGAAAGTATATTCAGTATATAAATTTCTTACACACATCTTAATATGCTGCTTATCTCCGTTTATGAGAGTTTTTTTATAAAATACATTCTTAGCTCTCGTGCATAATTCACAATTTGTTATTTGTCTTAGTGGATCAATATCACTTGAAGATGAAAAATCAACACCCATAAATCCAACATTTTCCAATGGATAATATTTCTCAAACTCAGTATCGTTTACTATGTCGATTTCGTTAGGAGAGCATTGTTCAATATATTTTAATACGCTGTTCACCTCCGAATATTCAGCACTTAGAAGTTCAAGATATAATGGATTTAGATATATAGATTCGTGTTTTAGGATAGTATCATATTTGTCATTTTTTGATGATGCGTAATTCAATTTTTCCAGTCCATTTTTATATATTGCAAAATCGGCAACTAATAAAGATGTAGTATGCAAAAAATATTTTTTATTCATTGTGTCTTAATCTAAATAGTTCGGCAAAGTCAATTTGTGTTTGGTCAAAGAAACCTTTTGGCCAATTCGTTAGCTCTCCTTTCTTGGTAATAGATATTTCTTCAATCTTCGGCTGAGGGAATTCTGAACTTGTATCTCGCTCGCTAAAGTGGTTTATTGAAACAAGTTCATTGTTTATTTTGCCTTGAGCCGTAGCAATTTGGATACCATTAATTACGTGATCACTGTGTGTCTCGACAATTACTTTAACCCCTGATTGTGCAATTCTCGCTAAAAATTGCCCGATTCTTGATTGAGCAGAAGGATGTAGATGTGCTTCAGGATTTTCAACAATCATAATAGTCCCTTTTCTAGCAATTAACCCTGTAACAACAATAGGTAAAACATAACTAATACCGAAACCGATATTTGTTGCTATAACTTTTTTTCCATTTGTGTAAGAATTCCCAACCAATATCTGTGCTGTCTGTGTTTGCATATCTTGCCTTGCATCAATGGTTATTCCTGGCATTAAATATTGCATCCAGTCCTGTGTCTGCTTCAATAGCTGTTTGTTTGTATCATTAATATCAAATAATCTTTCATTTTCAACCAATATCTCTGTTTTTAGTTCATTCTTAAAGCCGTATTCATCGAGAATTTGAGCTGTATATTCACCCTGCCATCCAACATTAGGATAATCGTGAGATTTCACTTTTTGTGCAATGCGTGGTCCTATTCTTTCTGCATTTAAGTAATACCATTCCTTTTCAAAAAGCGGTAATGTTCTGTAATCTCCTTGTTGGTTTCTGTTTTTTTCGTCTCCAATCTTAATCCACAGTAGTGATCTACTGTCATCTAAAGGATATGATAAACGAAACATATTGTTCTTCTCGACCATTTCAAGTTGAAGCTCGCTTTTCAATCCAACATTAGTAGGAGTAATATCGTTTGATCTACCTAATGAGAGGCAATAAGAATGATTTAACTCAATGTTTAAGTTGTAATCAATTGATCCTGAATATTTATCAACTAACCATTTTGCATTATGCTCAATCGTCGCGCGGAATAATAATAATGCTTGAATTACAGAGCTTTTGCCATAGCCGTTTGCTCCAGCCAATAATGTAAGTCCATTAATGTTAATTGATGCATTATAAAAGCATTTAAAATTCTTTATATTAAATTTTATCATATCGATAAATGTTCTTTAATTATATTACTCACTGAATAAAACACATACTCTAGATTGGCTCTACCGTTTGTTCCGTATGATAAATAATACATCAGTTCACTATTCTGTTCTAACTTTTTCACGAAGATAGGAAGAAGATAATTCTGTGGATATTTTTGCGTTATTACTTCATATGGAATATCAGCAAGTAGTACTGACCATGCAACAAATAGTGCCTTATTGAAAAGTTGCTTTCTTGTATCATCGCCAATATGCTCATTCTTAACCTTTCTGAAAGCATATTTACTATCAAAAAGGTATTCTGCATTTTTCATTGCATTAGTAAATAGTTTTATGACTCTTTCGTGAGTTACACTATCAATTGTGAAATAAGTTTCTGTCGCATCATCAAGAAAGGCTTCCATATATCCATGGTACGAAGATTTAAGAGTGGAATCTTTCTTGTATGCATCGTAAAAAATAATAAAACGCAATGCAACTTCCTGATCTTCCATTCTATCGGGCTTGACACTTTTATCAGTAGCAGATTTAAATTCGCTCAAAGCAGTCATTTCGTTGAGTAAATTTCTAAGGTATCTAGATGCTAGGCAGTTTCGTATTTCTTGATTTTTAAGAGGACGACCACCTGTATTTATACGTCTGAATATATCGTATTTGACTTTAAAAGGGGAAGCAGGGTCAATAACATTTACAGCAAATTGAGTCATGTTAAACCATCTGTAATATTTAGGATCAATACCCTTTTGCCCCTTCGATTCGTCTGTTTTGTAATATCGACCCTTAACGCCTTCATCTAAATATTCAAGGTGCTTCAATGGAAATTCATTATTCATAAACTCCTTTATGGTTGTCAAACGTTGCAAACCATCAACAATAGTCAACCTTCCTTCTGTATCTTCAGCTAAGTAAAACATAGGAAGAGGTATTCTGAGTAATAATGATTCAATGAGTTTAGATTTTTGCACGGAATTCCAAACAAAATGACGTTGAAAGTCTGGCGTAAAATCGATGTCCTTATTATCGATCATCTCTTCGATAAATTTAATGCTAAATTGCTTTTGGTGTACCTTTATTAGCTCTGGGTCATATGGAGTAATCTCAGGCTTTGACTCAAATTCATTATTTTCAATACCTGATTGTTCACTTTCAACAATTTGAACAGCAAGCATATCAAGTTTGCCAGACAAGTCAGTCTGCCTGGGATCGATATTCATAAAATCCACAACCTCCAAATGAGAGCCGACTAATTTTAATGCCATTTGGATTTTATTCTCACTATCAACCAACTCGTATAAACACTGGTTGTTGTTAATTGGAGTCAAAAAAACATCTTCTCCTGTATTTAATTTTAGTTCTATCATAACGTTCTGAATATTTAATATTACTTTGACTGTTTTACTCCATTGGTTTAATCATTGATTCGATGAAGGCGATTTCGTCTTCGGTTAAGCCGTATTTGGCGTATAGTTGCTTGTCTATCTCTGTTGTTGATTTGCTCCAATCAATGTCTGATTTTTCTGTAAAATCTTGAAGAGGTACAAGTCGATATGTTTTACTAGTTCCGTGTTGGCTCATTTTTGCTAAACTGTGTAGAAAACGAGCAAACTTAGAACGAAGATACATTGATAGGTTTTGGCTTGAGATCTCATCCAACGACAATTCTGCACCAACAACTAAAAAAGTTTCAGTACAAATAGTTCTTGGCTTTCCTACAAAAGAATTCTGATTATCATCGTTTAGTTCCGTACCAATATTATTAGATTCGGACACATAAACCTTCCATAAATCAATCCATTCTTTATGAGAACGTATTTCTGCTTCATCTACATACCCAATGGAACCACCTCTTCCATAACACATCACAGGGTTTGTCAACCCTTCTTCATTCGCTCTAAATTTCTCATCGTTAATAAAGAATGTCCTAAACCCAAAAGCCTTAGCGGCAGATACGTAGTTCGCTAAGCTTTCATTATTTGAATTCGGATTTACTTTATCCATTATAGAAAGAGCTATCCCGTGCCGAATAAATGTTCCTGCATTTTCTGTTTTTAAGGAACGCATAATAGAAATAGGTTGCATATTCGATTGATGAGTGATAACCTTTGTTAAAGATTCTCTATTATCATATTTCTCACTCCACAAGAAAAAGCATAAACCGCCTCTGATGTTGGTATTAGGAAACACATCCTCAGGATTAAGAAAATCGTGAAGCAATGATATATGCTTGTCGTTAAGCATATTTTCTCTAAACTCGTCTAAACCTTTGCCTCCGGCATACCACCTTGAAGGCATAATCATAGATATATATGATGGTTTGATTTTTTTAGCTATATCAACAAACTTATCATATATAGGTTTTGCGCTTGCTTGTGCCCCTCCATCCATTACTTGATACGGCGGATTTCCTACGATTGCTTTGAATTTCATATTATTATTTTCGTTTGCTTTCCAATAAGATTTGCCTTGTGAAACTTTCTCAACAAAGGCAGTTGATTTATTAGTGATTTGGTTGATAAGGTCTTCGAAATACCTCGCATTGACCTTTGCTTTGCGAAAGCCCACAAGAGTACGTTTGGTGATACTCTTTGCCATAGGGGTTTTGCAAAGTACGAAGATGTTTTCATTCAACACCTTATCCCATATCTTCAAATGGTGTTCGAGAGAATCACTTTCTGTTTTGTCGAAAAGGTCGGTTTGCTCGGCAAGTCGAGAACGATAAACAGAGTAGGCGACATAGAGGGGATATAAACCCGTTTTAGAGTTGATTTCGAGAATCTTGGTATCAGAACCAAACACCTCGTCAGCAACACCTCCGTTGTCGGCAAAACGAGGCTTTGAAAGAGTATTCTCATACTTTTCGTCATAGAACACATAACCACCCATACATTCGCCCATATGCATATTGACAACTCGCCTCGGGGTCAACACTGTCTCCTTGTCGGGATTGCGGAAGGTAGAGAATATGTTTGTTATACGTTCGATACGCTCCTCAATATCGAGCGAGTCGGCAGCCTTTGCCATAGCTCGAATACGTTTACCTGCTGCACAGAATATTTCTGGGTCGTAGTATTTCTTGAAACTATTAAAAGTTTGCTTATAAACACCCTTTGGCATAAACTCCTCCCACGATTGAGGGTCGATAAGTTCGGTGAAATTGTCGAGCGTTATGTCGGCTGTCTCGTCTTTAAGTTCGGCTCCATAGATAAGCAGAGGCATACGGATAGAGATGCCACGAAGAATGGAAACAGCCGTATCACGATTTTTGCGTTTCTTTACCTTATCTTCGAGTAGTTCTTTCTGCTCGTCGGTCAACTCCTTGCCTTTGCGTTTATCTTTCTCAGCTTGCCCCAACTGCTCGTACTCTTCATCGGCAAAGCCCTGATTGTTCATATCTATATCACCACTCTTAGGCATTGCCTTAGTCGAGCCAATAATCTTTTTTAGGTTGTCGAACTCTTGCAAATCTACGTCGGTGAGTTTCATCAAATCATCATTGTAGAGATAACCGTCCTCGAATCCATTCTTAACCACTCTCTCAACGTATACCTTTTTGAGTTGTTCGAGCATACGAGGAACATCATAATCTCGCATCTGTGAACCATCGACTGCAATGATAGGGCAAAAGTTCAAAAACTCGCCCATAATCTTGCGGTCGTCGGTAGAGGTTTTACCTGCTTTTGCCGATATTTTAGCTGTTTCAGCAATAACCTTCAATGTGCGGTCGGGAGCAAAATCGAATACAAAACACTCTTCCTTGACCTTACCGCCTATAGTTGCAGGGGTTTGAACACGGAAGATAGTCTGCATATAACTTGATGCAGAGGTGTTAAATGAGCCTGAAAGCATCATCACGGCAGTCCACGGCTTAACAGAGACTCCTGTTGTCAATCGACCACAAGAAAGCGTGATTGTATATGTCTCCTCTGGTTTGTTGCCAATAGCATCTTCAACAGCTTTTAGAGCATCAGAGTATGATGCCTCTTCATCGCCATCACCTGCCACGTTGACTATAGTGAAATGTTGGAAAACTGGGTGTTGTTGGAGCATCGCACTTAACGCACGTGCCTCCTTAACACCCGGAACCATCCACAACGAATGGCGGAAATTATCTCGATAAGCCTCGGTCGAGTATGGATAATTACTCTCCTTATCAGATTTTGTAATCAAATTCAGAAATGACAAAACATCGCTTCTATGTATAAAATTACCCGACTCATCGGTGCGGAAAAACTCTCTAAAGTTGAACGCCAACTCGCTATCAGCGAATTTTTCGATAAGTTTACCAAGATCGTATGTGTAGATATTTAGTCGAGGCAAAGAGGCGTATGGATTTGGATCGCCAAAATGAGTCAATGACCACTCCGCCTTCGCACGTTGCTCCATAACGTAGTCCCACGTATATATCTCATCCTCCTTGTATTCGTCAATCAAATTAAAAGGCGTACCCGACAAACGTAGCACTTTAGTGGTGTCTTTTGTTAGTTCATACATTACAGCCCTACCAAGTTCAGTTTGTGTACCTTCGTGTGCTTCATCGACAATGATGAAGTTCCACGGAGTAGCGAAAATTTCATTATTCTTATCGAAGTTGCCTCCCACCTTCTCAGACCCACGCAAATCTTGCATTGACGCAAAATAGACATAGTGTTTATCTTCCTTTAAGGCTTGACGCTCCAATGAAGAGTGAGTATCGCCATTGTTCTTTGAACCATAAATGTAGTTAGGGGTATCATAGAATATTTTGGTAAAATCCTCAAACCAACCAGCATCAACCACTGGACGGTGTGTAAGTATCAAAGTGCGCTTAAACTGCATTTCCTTTGTAACTTGCAGAGCCGACAGAGTTTTACCAAAACGCATTTTGGCATTCCACAAGAATTGGTTGCCCTTAGTAAAATGCTTTTTAGTGAGTTTGATAGCCTCTTTCTGTTCTGGACGAAAGTCAATAGGATTTATATCTGTGGATATTTCTGTTGAATTCAACGAGCATCGACCCTCTTTGGCAGCTTTGATAGCATTCTTTACCGTTTCAACGTCTGTTAAAACCCATTCATTCGCTTTACCTTCAATCTCAAACACCTTTCTCTTGATGCCTGAACGCAATAAAACTTCTCGTACAGCTCCATCATTTAATGCACATAACCTACCACCAGCAGTGTATATAGCCAACTCGGTATACAGTAAATCATAAGCAATCCCAGCAGTCTGGGTATATTGATTGATCCGTTTTTTAGCTGCAACATTTAGATTGTGACTCGACGGAGCAAGTCCCCATAAATCTTCATTGTCGTCGGCAGTGGCTTCGCCAACTTTCAAACAACCTTTATGAGCCTCGTCATTAATACGAAACACATAAATTAGCTTTAGTTTAAATGATGATACAAACTTCATATGCTAGTGGTTTTATTTTATCAAATCTATGAAACGGTATTTTCTACCTAACTTTTTTGTAATTGGATCTTTAGCTCTCCAATCCTTTACTAAACAATAGACTCCTGTATGATATAAGAATCCATCTTCCTGACATCCTCTGCAAGGTATTTTAGTAATATCTCCAAACAGAGATGTCTCCTCTATTGTTTTACAACTATTCGGTATAACTCCTTTAAGCCCATCCATCTGCCAAATATTCCACGATACAATATAAGCAATGAATTTCAAAGATACCGGCAATGGATCTTTACCAAACTTGTGCTTGTAATAGTCCTTAAAAGTATATAGCAACGCTTCTCGTGCCAATAGAAGATTGTCTCCCTGATATTCAAAACCATAAATGCTTTTATAGGCTGTTTGTGCCCACTCAAGCCACTCGGTTGATGTTTCCGTATTCTCGCCAACGATACGTAGTTTGCGGTCAAGCAGACCGATACGTTGCTCTATTGGAATAGCATCACCAGTTGTAGCATCGTATCTGCTTACTAAATATGGAGCTTCTCCGCACGAAATTTCCAAGCGATTTTCACGTACATAATCTTTCCATGATTTATCTTCTGGAAAGATTATTGTGTCTGTTACTGATATCCAAGAACGTTTTCCGTCCTCAGAGGTTAACTCTTTGTTAAATACATTATTGCGACCGAACCACGCTTCGTCTATAAGATTATTCTGTGCGTTACAAATCCACGATGGAGTGAATACTTCTGCTTTATCTCTTACACGGGATAATTGTTCGGTTTTGTTTTTATCTACTCTTGGTTTAATAATATCACCATTCTTGCCTGTTATCTGAGATACAGTTATCTCATCAGCCTCTCCATATCCATCTCCCATAAAAGCATAATTATCCGTAGCCCAAATTATATTCTTTTTTGAACTATGGTCTTTAAGTAATATAGGCAAAAGCTCCTTGTCGTACTTAATTATATCATTCTCTTTTATATCAACGAGGTTTTTTGAAACCATATCTATTTTTTCTTTTTACTATCAATCAATTCCTTCGGATCTACTTGTAAGATTTCCGCTATCTCAAAAAGTAGTTCGAGACTTGGTTGGCGACGGTTGCAGACATAAGCATTCACGATACTGAAACTCTTTCCGAGTTTATCCGCAAGCCATGTTTGCCTAATGCCTTTTTCATCAAGCACTTCTCTTATTCTATTCATCGCATAAATCTTTTGCATAACATCTATTTGACCATAAAGGTATGAAATATTATGATGCATCCATATAAAATGGAGAGAAAATATTTTGTATTTCCCTCTCCATCATTATTTTTCGATGATTGAATGCTATTTTTTCTTGATTTTTTCAGCCTCGTGGTTTAGCTTTTCAGCTTCTTGTTGGCGGAGTCGGGCTTGCTCATCGAGGGTGGCTTTCTGTTGTACGGCTCGTTCGTAATTCTCTACATCTTTACTCATCTGTCGGATTTTGGCATTATCCCGGTTAATTTCGAAGAGGTCTTCTAATTCTGAGATGCGCTGTGGCGTGGCTTCGCCTTTCATTTTGATGTATCGGTATTTTAGGTCGTTGTCGATTCGGTCGTAGTTTGGACGTGTGGCGAGGTAGAGCCACGCACTTAGTCCGGTAATAATGATAATCATTCCGATGAAAATAAAAACAGCCTCTTTCGACACGATGTCAATTGTGATGCGTCGTTCTCGGATTACTGGTTTGCGAGCCTCCTCGATTGCTTCTTTTAGCTGTGTTGTATTGTCGGCTGTCTGGTCGATGCTGCTTTGCATCATCACGGTGAGGGTCTCTACTTTTGAGAGGTCGGATTGTGGGGACTTACTGTTCTGCTTGACCAATTTGGTCAGTTCTTCAATCATAAAGATGATTACATCTTCTTTGTCTGTTGCCATATTTTTTTAGTTTTTAAATGGTTAAAATCTGATTCCTTTTTTCTTTTTTCGTTGCATACGCTTGCGGAATGCCTCCTCTTCGGGGTCTGTGCCGTTGGGGAGTATCGGCATATCGAAGAGTGAGCCGATAGAGTCGCCAACGGTGCTGCTTTCGTGGTGTTCGGGGCGGTGCTGCGGTTGTTGCACAGGTGGCAAGACCTGTTGCTCCGCTCGGTTGTTCTGCCGTAAGGCGTAGTCGATTTTGGAGTAGCTGAACTGGCGATCTACCTTTGAGCCATTGAACGAGAGGTTGTTCATCGTAAACCTTACCCCCTCAATTTGGTCGGTTGAGCCTTTGGTTTTGAAGCCCAACTCTATCCCCTCTGTTCTGAGCCTGCTGCGGAGCTCTTGCCACGATTTCGATTGAGGGACGTGTTTGCAAAGAGCATCATAAATTTGGTACTTCGTTGCATCGGGTTCTCGGAGCTGCTCTCGCTTGACGTTCTCTTTTCCACTTGAAACATACAAGCCGTGTTTGATTGTTAGCTCTTTGCAGAGTGCCGTGCTGCGGAACCGTTCGTTTTGGTCGGAGATGCGTTTGCCGTTAAAGTCGATGCGGTTCATTATTAGGTGGATGTGCGGATGGTCTCGGTCGGTGTGGCGGACGATTAAGACCTGCGTATTGCCGTAGCCCATCTTTTTCATATACTCATCTGCTATCTCAATCATCTTCGCATTGGTCAGTTTTTCTCTATCCTGTGCCGAAAAATCGAGAGAGATATGGGCGACAGGCTTAGCAATTTGCACCAGTCGAGCCTGTGTTTCGAAGCTGCGGATTATGGACTCTTTGTCGATATTCCGCACTCCTTTTGTGGCGATTATATCGGCTTCTTTGCGATTCAAAACGTAGTTTACAGCATTGCCAAAACTATTTCCTTGTATGATTTTTGCTATCATTTTTTATTGAATTATTTAATCTGTCGTGTGCGGTCACGCACCATTTTCGATGGATTTTATTACGTTATCAATCTCTTTGGCGAGTGTTTCGGACTCGGTTTTCGCTGCGAAATACCCTGCTTGATTGGCTCGTTTGGCAATCTGATTTAGGTTGTTTGCCATACCTGTGAGCTTGGTTATCAGTTGCAGGTGGGTGGTGGTAAGCCGCTCTTTGACGGTGGAGTTTCGCAAGGCACTGCGGATGTATTCGCTTATGGTCAGTCCTGCTGTACTCGCATTTCTTAGCAATGCTTTGTACTCAATCAGCCCCAATTTTATGGAGGCTCGATACTGCCATCGGTCAATCGCCTCTTTCTTAGGGCGACCGTTCTCATTTCTATTTTTTATCGTTTTCATTATCTTGTTTTTTAGTCAGACCATCGGGATTCACTGTTTCTGTCTGACAGAAACACAAACTTGCTTAGTAAACTCCCATAAATTACAGTTACCCTACTCATCATCATTGTTTTCTGATTTAGAACCTCCGGTAAATTCGATGTACTGCTCTTCTCTTATCTCCTCCAGCAGCGGTCTGTAAGTCTCGATATGGTGGCGCAGGATGGTGTCGATTAGAGATGCCGTTGTCACGTGTTGGTCTCGGAATAGGTGGGAGATAATCTTCATCTTCGCGTGGGTCTCGGCACTCACATAAAGCACTTGACGGTCACGGATTCTGATGTCTCGGCAAAAAGTCTCGATATATTTCTCTCGTGAAATCTGTTTTGTTTTCATAACTTATATATTTCTTGATTTCGATGTTGGTCTATTGTTTGATTTATGGATTGGTGTCCGCATAGATTCCTTTATTGGCTCCAGTGCTGATTTCAGTCTGTGTGCCACTATGTATTCGTTCAGGTCTTTGTGGTTTCTGTAAAATGGCGATTGGTCGATGGTCTCACGTCCCAACCTTTCAACGGCTGCGAATGCTCGCCTGCCTGATTCGTCATTATCCAAAAAGCAGTGGATTGTCTGGTGCTGTTTCAAAAACTCTTCGGCTCGGTGGAGGTTGTGGACGGAGTTCAGCACTGCCATATCCACAGTTGGGCGAATGGCGTTTTTCAAGGTGAGGTAGGAGAGCATATCCATAAATCCCTCGATGAGCAGACAAGTGGGCGAGCTGCTGCCGATGGTAGTCGGAGATTTGGGTGACGTACTGCCTTTGAAGTACTCGTTGCGAAGTTCCCAACCTCCGGCATCGCTCTGAAATCCGATGGCAAAGAATGGTTTGCCGTTTGTGGTGTAGTGAACCTCACGGCAATACTCTCGTGCGATGTCGAGGTTTATGGAGCGTTTCGACTGGAGATAGTTTATCAGGTGGTGATTCTGTAATGGTTTTACGGACACGATTTGCATAGTTGACTGTACTGGCTCTGTTGATTCACTACGATGAAATGAAAAGTTGCTGCCGTTTTCGAGTTTGGCAATAGCTTCATTAATGGTGCAGCCGTCGAGCTTCATCACAAGGTCGATTATAGAACCACCCTCGCCCGAACCGAAATCGTACCACAGGTTTTTATTGTAGTCCACTTTGAAACTCGGAGCAGTTTCGCTGCGGAATGGCGACACGTACATTCCATAACCTGTTCGTTCTTGTTTTGGCAAAACTCCCTGCTCGGCAAGGAAGTTTTTGATATTTATATCTTTTACGTTGTACATAAGCTGTTTTTTTTGTGAGAATGTGAGAAAATCCCATCAATCTCCTGTGAAATAAAAAGTTAAGTAGCTCACAAACTTCTAACACAATTTCAAAGTGTGAGAATACACCGTTTGTAAATGTGAGAAAGTGAGTAGAGTGTGAGTTTTTTGTGAAATTAGATATATAATAGATAATCAAAGTATTATATATCACAATCTAACAAACTAACAGAATTGCATTCAACCGCTCTTTGGTGATGGTGTAGTACCGTCCAGTGGCGGTCTTTCGCTCGGTACTGCCGTCGTTGCGTAGAGCGTAAGTCGAATAGTATTGCGATGCTGGCGATGGCTGCAACTCCCAATTGTGTTGCAAAATTCTCCGTAGGTGGGGATGCTCTACCCGAATACCTCTCACCTCCAACATACCCACCATATCCACCACACAAAACATCAGTTCCGTGAGCTGCTCGACCTCCATTATCTCGGCAAGGATTTGGAGCATCTCGTTTTCTGCCTTATTGCGGTTGTGGTTTATCATCTTACGCAAAGCATTGGTAATTAATAGGTCGTGCCGAAACCACATTCGGGACTCTTTGGTAGTGGTGAGCCGACGATGCAACAAGTGCCACAGCAATGCAGGTAGCTCCTTTTTCATTTCACTGAGAAGGTTGGGGTTATCAGTGGCAAGGGTTGGAATTTTCCGCACCCAGTAGCGTGTCTCGCCCTGCTCGATGTAGATGGGGTTCAGTTCGTTGTTGGAGTTCAGAACGAATTTTGCGAAAAACTCTACCTCATTGCGGTCTTTGCCTTTGGCTTCAGATTTATAACTGCGTGCGGTTGAGAGGTTTTTAATTCGCTCGGAGTCCTCTTTTCTGTCGAGAAGCACTTCATCAACGGCAACTATCAATTTTGTCGCCCAATCAGAATTGAACTGACTGCGAAAATCCTCGTTGGTATTGAAGGTCATATTTGCCCCAAAAATCGCTTTGAGCAGATTTAGGAATGTGGTCTTACCTGTATTTTTCTCTTTAGATACCAATAAGATAATCGGCAGACGTTGGAGCGGTTGCGTATAGAGCAACTGCAAGTAATCAAGCCCCATTTCGTACTGCTCCCCAAAAATATGGCGTAAAAACGCCTCTATTTTCAGAAGCTGACCTTGCTGCGGTTCAATCTCCACAGGCTCGTAATCATTGAGGAATGTGCCGATGGTGCGTTGGTAGTTGGTGTGGCTCGGAACGCAACAAAAGCCGTCGTACTTCTCAATCAATGGTTTAATATCTGCTGAGTGGTCTCTCCTGAAAGTTTCATAATTCCATACCACTCGCATTTCGATAAAATCACCACTCAATAGCGGTTTGCGGACAATCTTATACAAGGTTGTAGCCACTCGGATATATCTATCTTCCATGTCTATCGTCCTCCTGTTTTACGCCCTGCAAGCTCCATAGCAAGTTCGGCATCTACGATAATTTTTCGCCCTATTTGCGTGATTGCTTGGTCGATTTTTCCGCTCTTCTTGATTCGGTGGGCGGTCGGCATACTGCACCCGAATAGCCGGGCGATACCTACTATTCCATAGACGTGTTTTTTAGTGGTGCTATCTATTGCAGGCGTGAGAGCGGTGGCGGTTGTTGCTCCGGTATTTTGTTGCAGGTATAGAAACTCTTCACCTGTCATTTGCCAAATCGGCTTCTCTTTTAAATGATCAATATTCATTTTACAGTGTTATTTGAATGAAACAATAGCCTTGTACTCGGGCTGTTAACTTGTTCGAACACTGCAAAGGTAGAGGGTGATATAAGTGGTGTGGATGTGGTATGAAATAAAACAGTCGCCTGAATATCAGACGACTGCAAAATTATTTTAAGTGGTAAAAGTGGTGGACAGGTGGTGAAATGATACTCTTTGAGGTTTTATGAGTCTATTGTCCCAAAATAGACTTCAACTCCTTGGCGAACTGCACAGATTTTTGGCTCGGAATATCAGATACAGGCTCACGATATTTTGAGCCGTAGTAGCTCTCGGATATTTCCAATTTGCGAAGCATATCGCCACGCCATACGGCTTTGTCTGCTCCTTTAATCTTCTCGCTGAGACAGTGAATCAGATAACACATCCGTGTTTTCTCGCCAGACTTGATTTTCAGCACAGCCGCTGTGACTTGATTGTTAAGAGTAGCATACAAATCAAGTTCTGAAATCGCTTCAAACTGCTGGTCGTTACATAGCTTATGAATAGCCGAAACAAGCCCCATATCGAAATACGCTGCCGACGGAGCAGTTGGTGCAACTGGTGCAACGGTTGGCGTAACTGTTTTTATTTCAGTGGGCAGATATTTTTCGACAATCTCTTGGAAGGTCTCCAACAAATCGCACAGGCTGGGGAAAGGATTAAAATGGTATCTTTTGGCAATCGCATCGCACTCTTTATGCTTTTGATATATTTCATAAAGTTGTTCGGTGATGGCTTGATGTTGTGCGAGTGCTGATTCGTACTTATTCCAAGCATCATCATCGCTCAAGCCTTCGGGACGATCTACATCTTGATTTACCATTGCTGCATACTCACAAAACTCAGCCCCACAACTATTTAGCTTCGGGATAAGTTCTTCTATCTCACTGTGATGGTTCATCTCGATATTATTGCTAATACATTCGGGCTCAGCTTCATCAAATACAGCATCACTTTCGTAATATATTTCCAGAATTTTATCGAGTTCGCCTTTGAGACTCGACAATACTATCGCCAATGTCTGCTTGTCCTTTTCAAAAAGCATATCTAGCATCATCTTCTCGAACTGCCCCACATCACGGTGCGTATAATAGAAATCCACAGCCTTGCGGAAGGCGTCGAAATCCATCTCATCAAGCTCAATGAAATCGGTGTATATTGTTCGTAGCTGCTGAAGCTGCGGTAAAAATTCTGTGATTTGGCTCATAGTTCAGTTATAGTTCAGTCTTTAAAATCCAATATCCTCCCGTCTTTAAAGCACCTCTAAATTCAATTTTGTTTGCTTCTTTGAGTTTGGCAAGGTGTCGTTTGATAGTTTTCAGACTCTTACCTGTTAGTTTAGAGAGGCTTGGGGCAGATATCCCCTCTTGTCTTTTGATTAAATCAAATAGGGTATCCTCAAAATTTATAGGGTCATTTATAGGGTCATTTATAGGGTCATTTATAGGGTCATACCCTGTAACTTTATCGGGTCGCCTAAAAGTTATCGTAAAGAATCCCTTTGTCTCAAAAGTTGGTTCAGGCAAACCTGCTTTAATCATCGCCTCACGCATACGAGGGATACCCGATGCCACACGTTCCACTAAGTGCATACGTGTGAAAAGCCCGAAGACAAGAGGGTTTCTCGAAGCACTCTTACGTCCAAAGTTTTCAGCTACTTCTGAAAGGAGTCCGCCCGGATTGGATATTTCTACACGATCATCATAAATCTCAACCATCGTATTTGCCCCCTGCTCGTAATAATCTCTGTGAGCAAGTGCATTGATTATCGCCTCTTTGAACACCTCCAACGGTATCTCCCAAACCTCCTTGCGAGGTCCCATACCCTCGATGATGTAAGCGACTTTGAGTTTATCCTTTATCCACGCCTCCGCTTGCAAGTATTGATTATAGAGTGTTCCTCCATACGTTTTATCGTCAATAATATGAACTCTTGAAGTGCCCTTAAAAAGCACACAACGAGTAATTGCTTGTGGGAAACGGTTTTCGGGGTGCTTGGCAAAAAACATTACACCACCATTTTTTATCTCATCGCTTTTTTCAAATACTTGTAAATTTTCTAATATTTGGTGAGTGGGTACATTTTTGGTGATGCCTGCTTCAAGGCAGAATATGTCGAAGTTTTCCTCGTCAAACTCTTTGTCGAAATTGAAATCATCGCACGGAATAGCATCGAAGAATATCTTATTGGCACGTTGAAAAAAGCTGCGTATCTCCTCGGCAGTAGTCAGTTTCTGTGAATTAGCACTCTCTCTTACATATATAGAACCCGAAAGCACATAGGGTCTATCCTTTCCCGATGGCACATCAAGCACCCAAACGATTTTGCCATCAACATCGACTTGGTAAATATCGACTTTGAGAGTTGGGGAAATATCTCGAATAGTATCCTGTATTGCCGACCGCTTGGGATTATCAATCTCTGCACCTACTATCCGTCCGCTGTCATCAACTCCGATTAGCACATAACCACCTTCGCTATTGGCAAAGGCACACACCTCTTGCGAGAGCTCCCGAACTTTGGCAGGTACTCTCAATTTGAAATCTACATTATACCCTTCACCACTTGCGACTAAGGCTTTTATATCTTCTGCTGATAACATAATTTTATTGCTTTTCTATTTGTGTTATCACTGTTGACACAATTCATAATACAAAGATAATCAGTTTCGTTTGTAGTTTATGAAATTTCCTAAACTTTATCGTATATGCTGATAATCTACTACTTGAATCATATTTATAGTAATTCATTAAACCCAGAGTTATTATAAGTATGTTTATAATTCACGAGACTGCATTACTTTTTCAGCCTCTCTATAAATATCTCTTTTATTTGCCTATCTGTGTGCCAAGGCACTTGTTTGCGTCACTCTATTATTGCAGGTATATTTATCATATCTCGTCTATCTCAATATCAGTATTAATTTTTATTCTCCACCTTTTATTTAATTCGGTATGTTCCGAAGAATTATGCACATCTAAAATAATGTAGTTCAGCCTTCTATTGGTCTTTAGAATTTGCTCATAGATAACATCTGCCTGCTCTTGCTCCTCTAAAACCACTTCTAAGAGATACCCTAAACGTTGTAAAGTACTAATATTAAAGAACTCTAACAAAGCATCTATTTTATCTCTAAAATCGGTTAGCTCAATTAACTCTGATAGCAGGGTTGTCACTCTTGCTAAACCGCCTACATAGTGGCTATACTGAACTAAATCTACGGCTGTTAGCTCTGCATTTGAGTAACGTATTGTCCCGGTTTGTGAGTTCTTTTGCAATAGAAATTGTGCAGGAATATTAGTTCGAAATATCCATTCAAGTATCGGATTCTTGCTTTTTGATACATTTGCACTCGGACGCAATGTCGTAATGTAAAATCTCTGAGGGCGTTGGTGTGCCGCACCTAATATCTCAGCTGCACTCAGTAATGAAATGTAGTAGGGCTTGTTGATGTACGACATCAATTGGTCTACATAATAGAGTGGCGGAATAACTCCTTTTGAGGCGTACTGCACAGGTATTATTACATAGAATCCCTTATACACAGAAGTTACAACCTTTCGCGAACTTAATCGGTATAATTCATTTCTAATAAGTTCATAACCCATCTTAGGGAACGCCAATTGCAGCTCCTCTACACTAAAATGCGAAGAACCTCCAATCTCTTTTTCCTTTATCCAATCTCTTATTGTCATACGTCGTGCAGCTATTTGTGTTGCAAAGATAATCATTTATTGATTACTATTGCAACGACATTAGCATTTATTTGCTCTAATCTTATTCATTTTTAGTTTCTAAGCACCCTAATTACAGCTTATTAAATTTGTCCATCGCATTTGCCTTAACTTTATCGGCAATGTCGATATAGGGCTTCATCGCTTTGTAGTCGCTGTGCCCTGTCCACTTCATCACCACTTGCGGAGAAATATCTAACGACAAAGCATTGCAGATAAAAGTTCTACGCCCTGCGTGTGTGCCGAGTAGTGCGTATTTAGGCGACACTACATCGATCCGCTCGTTGCCTTTGTAATAGGTTTCTCGCACAGGTTCATCAATTCCTGCCAGTTCCGCTAACTCCTTTAAGTAGTCATTCATTTTCTGATTTGTTATGACGGGAAGCACTTTATAATGCTCAAACGCAACATCTTTGTATTTGTCGAGAATAGCCCGGCTATGGTTATTGAGTTCAATAATGAGGCTATCGGCAGTCTTGACTGTTGTAATCTCGATATGATTCTCTTTCACATCGCTACGACGGAGATTAAACACATCCGAATATCTTAACCCTGTGAAACAGAGAAATAAAAATACATCTCGCACTCGCTCCAGATATTGCTTGGTAGGTGGTATCTCGTAATCTCTGAGCTGCTCCAACTCCTCCCACGTTAGATATATCACCTTTTTTGGGGTACTCTTCAACTTGGGCTTAAACATATCGTAAGCATTGTTTTTGGTGTGCCCTTTCTTGAAACTCCATTTGAGAAACCATTTCAAAAATCCCATCTGTTTACCGATGGTGCTGTTACGCATCCCTCTGGTGTCACGTAGGTAAGATACGTACTCATTCAGCCCATACTGATCAAAAAACTCAAATGTAAGCCCTTTTTTGAAAGCAGTTAAGTGATTCTTGACTGCTGCAAATTTCTCGTAGGTGGATTCTGTCCAGTCATTTTGCACGCCACACTCCTTCACAAACTCATCGAATACGACAAAAAGATCGGATTTTTTTGCCTTCCCTCTGGTTGCTTGGCTTTTTTGCTTCTTCTGGGGTGTAGGGTTTAACTTCTCAGCAAACGCCTCCTTTACCTGCTCCGGTGTCGGTTCCGTCCCTTTACCTTCAAAATCTTGGAAAATCTCATTTATGTAGGCTTCATACCTTGCAATATCGGTATTGATTTGTAAGGCAGACTGCTTTTGCTTGTTGGTGACGTTGTTTTTCACTCGCTGCTTTGCCGAATCCCACTTTGCTGCATCAATTCGATAGCCGGTAGTAAAATCGATTCTCTTGCCACCGAAAAACACCTGCAAGCGTATGGGTACATTCTCAACCACAGGCACGCCATCTTTCTTCCGATTCTCAATGGCTATTCTTATGCTTCGTTTTATATTCATCGTTCTTTGATTTTTAATCTCGCTGCAAAGTTATAACAAATTCCCGAAAACTACACCAAAAGTTACACCAAAAAATGTGATTGTCCATAAATCCATCTGATAGCTATTGAAGTTATCAAACATCATAAAATACTATATTACAGCGATTTGATATTATATGATATTTTATGAGGGTTCAGGAGAAAGAGCCTCTCTCTCCGCCAAAAGCGAAAGCAATTTAAAGAAAATCCCTGATAGTCAACACTATCGGGGATTTTTGCGTTTAGGAAAATGGGCAATTTAGACCATTTCTAAGAGCCCTGACGGTGGCTATTCGGTGGTAAAAATACGGAGCATAAAATTACCACCGACCAAGATTCTAATTCGCTATTATTCAGTGTATTGCACAGCGATACACCTTGCTTAAAATCACCACCTTGAGTAACTTTGCAGTCAAATTATTTAATGTAAAATTACTTATGGAAAGAACAACTTTCAGCGTGCTATTTTTTATTCGCCGCACGCGCCTAAACAAACACGGGGAAGCACCCGTAGAAATGCGAATAACAATCAATGGCACTCGTATTGATTCGTCACTCAAACGCAGTGTACCTCCACAGTATTGGAACACGGCTAAAGGGCAAGCTATGCCAAAAACTCGTGAGTGCAGAGAGCTCAATGCCTATATGGACACTGTCAAACTTCGGTTGATGACCCTTCAACGTGAGATGGAGTTGGACGGGGAGCATATCACACCAAAATCATTGCTCAATAAGTTTCTTGGAGTTGCTAATGAAAAGCCTCAATACACAATTTTAGGGGTGTTTCGTGAACACAACGATAAATGTGCAAAACTGTCAGGTATTGATATGTCGGCAGCAACGGTTGAGCGTTATGAAACTTCGTACAAACACACGGCAGAGTTTATAAAACAGACCTACCACGTTGATGATATGGACATAAACAGTGTAGACCATAGATTTATTACCGATTATGAGTTCTACCTCAAAACCGAAAGGGCTTGCTCTCACAATACCGCTACCAAATATCTAAAGAACTTCAAAAAGATTACTCGCATCGCTCTTGCCAATGAGTGTATGGTAAAAGATCCTTTTGCAAACATCAAATTCCGCCTTAATGAAGTAGACAGGGATTTTCTGGAAGACCACGAATTGAAAAGGATTATAGATAAGCGATTTTCGATTGAGCGTTTAGAGCAGGTTAAAGATATGTTTTTGGTGCTTTGTTTCACCGGATTGGCATTTTCAGACCTCAAAGGTTTGAGAGATGAGCATATTTTCACCGATAACAATGGAGCAAAATGGATTCGCAAGAAGCGTCAAAAGACAAAGAATATGTGTAACATTCCGCTATTAGACATTCCATTATCGATATTTGAAAAATATAAGGAGCATCCTTGCAGAACGAAGGGAGAACTTATGCCCGTCGCAAGTAACCAAAAGGTCAATGCGTATATCAAAGAGATTATGGATATATGCGGTATTCAAAAGGCGATTTCTAGCCACACCGGACGACACACATTTTCGACCACCGTGGCTCTGGCTAATGGTGTTAGTATCGAGAGCGTTGCAAAGATGTTGGGGCACTCCAATACCAATATGACTCGCCACTATGCCAAAGTGCTTGATCGCACGATTATGAATGAGATGAGTAATGTTGCTGATAAATTCCAATATAAAGCAGTGCAGCTATGAGAAAAATAACAATTTCAGAGAATGGCACGGTAAACGTGCCTACGAAAGTGCAGATGCGAGATTTCGAGATTGCAGAGCTATTCGGAGTAATCGTGCCGACGGTGAAAGGAAAAATTAGGCAGATACTAAAAGAGGACGTTTGCCGTGGGGATTTCTCGATTGGGGGCATTGTGGTTGGTGGTGAGGTTATGCCCGAATACTATGGTTTGGATATGGTGGTGGCGGTTGCTTTTCGGGTACAGTCGCACGAGGCGAAAGTGTTTCGGGAATGGGTGCTGCGAAAAATGACAGTAGCACAAAATCCATCGCCACCGTTATATCTCCGACTACCACACGGGTCGATAGCCAACTAAAAAAATAAGCCGCAAGACCTTGAAAATCTTGTGGCTTATTTTTTTAAATCAGTAATAATATGTAGCTTTGTTAAATCAAATATAGTTGAAATGGCACGACGCAAAAAAGATAGCACACTCCCATCTTTCGATGAATTAATAATCCCAACTCTAAAGGCTCTTGTTTCTTTGGGAGGCTCTGGAAGTATCGATGAGATAAACCAAAAAGTATATGAGATAGCCGATATCTCTGATGATGCATTATCGATTCCGCACAAAGAAGATGAGGACGGACGAAGTGAAGTTGATTACCGTCTTGCGTGGAGCAGAACATACCTTAAAAAATTTGGTTTAATTGAAAACTCGGCAAGAGGTATTTGGTCTCTTGTAAACGCCCATGTAGATCCAGACAAGTACAATTATATAGAAATCGTCAGATGTGTCAGAGATCAAAACAGAGAAGATAAATCAACCAAGAAGGATCCGGACAATAAAACCATTAGTGAGGATGATATTGCAAGTGAGGTAGAATCGTCCGAAGAATGGAAGGATAAGTTACTTCAAGTGTTATACAATATCTCTCCATCAGCATTTGAACGTCTTTCTCAACGTATTTTACGTGAAAGTGGATTTTCTCAAGTTGAAGTCACCGGAAAAGTTGGTGATGGAGGAATTGATGGAAAGGGCATTGTCCGTGTCAGTGGATTATTAAGTTTTCACGTGATATTTCAATGCAAGAGATATAAAGGTTCTGTGTCGCCAAGTCAAATACGTGACTTTAGGGGAGCTATGCAAGGACGAGCCGACAAGGGGTTATTTATAACCACAGGCACATTCACGCGTGAAGCAATCAAAGAAGCAACTCGAGATGGTGCCCCGCCGATTGACTTAATAGATGGTGAATCTCTTTGTGATAAGTTAAAAGAATTAAACCTTGGAGTCGAGACCCAACTCATAGAAGTTATTAATATCAAAAAAGATTGGTATAATAACTTGTAATAAGTCATCACCATTTTTCAGCAAAGGTATCGGCTGAAAATCAAACGGTCAAGGTCGGGCTGCTTGGCAGTTTTTAGCTGAACCTTCCTCTTTCAGAGAGTATTCAGCTAAAAAACCTTGCCCGATTGCTCTTCACCCAATGTGCTGGTCGCTACAAAATGACAATGACCTACTGTGGAGATTTTACAGAAATGTACTACTGAATTGTCGATACCCTGTCGATAATATCCAGCTTTATCATATCCCAATCATTACCCAAAAAGCACTTAGGGTCAGTCATTTCATCGGCAACACTAAAATCAGTCATCATTTTCAACAACTGTGCATCGTCGTGTTCCCACGGGTGACGTTCCTTGTGAAGTTCCAACATCTTCGATAATGGGTATAAGTCCAATAGATAGTGAATATCCCAAAAATCTTTCTTTCGACCTCCACGAGATATGACATTCATCTTCATCGCCACAATATCGTCAGTCGAAGCCATTCTAATACCTCCAATCATATCTATGGGACGTATAAAAGGGTCGGCATACATCAAATCGACCTTGATATAATTTTCAGCAGAATCACCAACAAAATAGCTTCGCCCAAATCCGACTATCGAACTTTGGTCGCCCGAGTCGTAGAATGGGAATGTGGATTTCAAAAAGTTTTCAAATATCTTGAAGTCAAGCGAACGATACTCCGCATCAGTGAATAGGTCAATATCATCGGATAGTCTATGACCGTAACGCAACGACATATTGGTGCCACCCACAAGACGAAACGGTGCAAAAGTCTCCTCGCTCATCAATTTTTCTAATGAGCTTTTCAATAGCGGCGTAACGGTATTGTAGTGTAGCGGCATTATCTTTTGGCGGTTAAGTGAATCTTATAGCTATTGCTTGGCACGTACTGACTTGTCGCTTCGGGAGCGAGTCCGTAGAATCGCATTATCTCTTGCTTTTCTTGTTCGTTTCCACGCTCCATTACACGCTCTACGACGTGGTTTTTGTACCTGCCCCAATCTATTTTGTCAAAGTCGGTATCCCAAAAAAGAATCTTGCGGATATTCGGAATGCCTTTGATTGACTCACTCGCCTCGTGTCTTTTGTATTGCTCGATGTTGTAATACGCCTGCAAAGTGAGCAAAAAACCTTCGGGGATATCTAACTCACGCTCAAGTTTGAGTGCAAGTTCGGTTGTGAGTTGCCGCCTGCCCATAATCACGGCATTGAGCGTCTGGCTATGGATATCCAATTCAGAGGCAACAGCACGCTGACTGATGGAGCGTTTTTCCAACTCACGCCCAATCAGTTTGCCGGGGGCAATGCCCTTGAATATGTTTATATCGTACCTCATCTCACTGCAAAGATATAAAAATAAACGGATTTGTTTGCGGTATTATTGTTTTTTATGTAATGCAAGAATTGAGCAGAGATTTTAGCCCCTACTCTATTCTGGTAATCACTCCCACGCCCTACGGTGATGTTTTTCAAGCATCGCTTCGATGTCGGACTCTCGATAGAGGGTTTTGCCTCCGAGCATAATGTAGGCGATTTGTCCGTTTGTCCGCCAATCTTGCATCGTGCGACGGCTTACTTTGAGCCGTGCCGACACTTCGCTATCGGTGAGATAACGCTCCCCTTTGAGGGCAGGTCTGTGGTTGCGGACGATGTTTTCAAGACCATCTGCCATTCGGTCTAAGGATTTTAGTAAACGAGATACTCGCTCGTTTTTACTGTCGATGATTTCACTCATTTTTGTTTGATTTTTGTTTGATTTTTAGTTTCTCATATATTCGCCCATCGTTGAGATGGTTATTGTGTCGTTCAATGAATTGTAATTCAAGTTCTTTTGTCCTGAATAGGTGTGAATGTAGCATTCTTTGTCGAGGTCTTGTTCGATTTCATACTCAGATATATGGGCTTGTCGGGAGTGCTCATTTAGCTCAATGATTATCAGATGGTATGCACCGCCATAGCTGCGATATATCATCACCGTTGGATTGAGGTTCACACTCTCCCACGTACCCACTATTTTTTCGAGCTTAATCATTTTGATTTGAGTTTGTCAATCGCCTGCTCCACATCCTGCGGACGGTAGTAGATTTTGTGATTGATTTGGGTGTAAGGCAATGTGCCGTTGTCTCGGTATGTTTGCAGGGTGCGTTTGGAGATGCCGAGCAGTTGGCACACCTCCTGATTGTCGAGCCATTTTTTCAGACTCTTGTCGCCTGTGTTGCGGCATAGGTCTTCGGTCTTATCGGCTAAAGCCTCTATTCGTTTCATTATCAGTTCCCAAGTGCGGGCATCTACATTGATTATTTCCATTATTTTGATATTTTAAATTGTTATCGCTTTCATTTCGACAACAAAGAAATAACTAATTATATTACAATCTGTTAGTGCGTGTATGTTTGTCCAGTGGTGTGTAGATTTGTCCACTCCTACCCCATTATTTTGTCTGTGTACTTGTTGACTTGTCGATATGTATAATTATATACACTAATGAATTGTTGGTTTAGCGTATTAATGATTTTATGTTTTTATGACTTAATGACTTCTTGAGCTCAATAATTCATTACGTCAAGAAGGCAGAAAACCAATCCTTCATTAATGTCTTTATTATTTACTTTATTAACCCAAAACACCACTCACTAAGAACTATCATTCTTAATTCATTTCAGTAATAATTCATACATAAATATGTTGTTGTTCGGCACTTTGTGCGGTGCATTTTTCGGAATAACGATGCAAGTAAAACCTATTGTTTGTCAAGGTATTGCTACTTTCTTGGAATGTATTTTATTTGTTCTCGAAAGCTCAAAATTCATTATCGTCGGATAATGGCGAGGTGTGTTTTGAGTGCCTCAAAACCTTTCGAGGCACTCGAAAGCTCGCCCATAAATGGGGGCTAAAACCGCTCCGAAGTCGCTGTTTTGGGGGGTGGATTTTCGATAACTATTAAAATTGCAGTTTTATGACACAAAACAAAGGGGGACGAATCCCCAAAAACGACAAAGCAACGCATCGTGTGGCAGTGCGATTTAACAGTGTGGAGAACGCTCGTTTTCTGACGATGTATGAACTTTCTGGCGTGCAGAGCAAGGCTGCTTTTATCAAGGCTCGTGTCTTTGGCGACACATTTCGGGTGATAAAAGTAGACCGTTCGCAGCTCGATTATTACCAGAAATTATCGGCATTTTATGCTCAATTTCGAGCCACTGGGGTCAATTACAATCAGGTGGTGGTGGCTCTTCGCTCCAATTTCACGGAGAAAAAGGCAATGGCGATGCTTCACAAACTCGAACAGCACACCCAAGAGTTAGTATCTCTCAACCGTCGGATCATCGACCTGACCGAGGATTACAAGACTCGATTTTACGAAGGCTACAAACCGGTTGATGTTGTTGTGGAATAGAGCCTTGGTAATGAGTGTATAGCAGATACTTATATTTAGTCTTGAACAGTAGGATTGTATTATTATATTTTATACTTTTGTATACAAAGACTTACTAAAAAGAAGGAGTACTTATAAATGAATCGAATAAAAGAGGTATTGGAAGAGAGAGGAATTTCTCAGACATGGCTTGCAAAACAGCTCGGCAAGAGTTTCTGTATGGTGAATGGTTATGCCTGCAATCGTACTCAGCCGCCATTAGATGTACTGTACAAGATAGCCGAGATATTAGAAATAAGCCCGAAAGAGCTGCTGCAAGAACCCAAGAAACAGAAAAAATAACATAGTCATAGAATCTCAGATGAAATTACATACAGCACTGCAACACGTAAAAAGTGAAGAGGACGTAAAGGATGCCTACATTAAGGCACTTGGATTAACGGAGTACTCCAAAAATCTAATTGATATTCAAACCAAAGAGATATGGTTTGAAGCTAAGGATTCGGGTAAACACTCCACCTATGCGATGTTTACCCAGTTGTTGCATTACGTTCAGCAGGCTCTAAATAACGGAGAATATATACCTCCATTCCTTGCCGTGATTGACACACAGAAGGCTGCCATAATGAAAACGGCAGATGTTATTCCCTTTCTTGCTAAGAAGACCATCAAGTGGGGTAAGTCAGCGAGTAATTACACGCAAGAGGCTTTAGATGCGGTTTCGGCTCACATCGGAACTCACTTTGTGTCGTTTAAGATTGAGACGCACGAAGAAGAGTTCATCGAGACAATTAAGAATGCTATCAAGAATAAGGATATTATCCGCACGCAAATCACCCCCGACAACCTAAAGCAGGTCTTTGATAAGTGGGTCAAGATGGTGGGGCGCGAGATAAACGGAGTGTCGGAACAGGACTATGCTCTCCTGTTTTTTGCAGACATTATGCACGATGGCACGGTGTCGACCCATCAAAATCTACCGGCTGAGCTGCTTCACAAGAATGATATGCCTTGCTTTCAATTGAGAGATAAAATATACGAGCTAAAAAGCAAGGAGGGCTATCGCCAATTCTGGGCAATCTATCACAAACCGCCTAAAGCCGAATACCGTAATTATCTGTTAGAGCGACGGGATTCGCTTATACCGCTTGATGAACGGAGTTTCAAAGGGGCGTATTATACACCTCTTCACGTAGTGGATAGGGCTTACGATACGCTTGCCCAGACGCTGGGCAAAGATTGGCAGAAAGAGTATTTAGTTTGGGATATGTGCTGTGGCGTAGGTAATTTGGAGGTAAAGCACAGCAATCCTCGCAATATATTTATGTCGACTTTGGACGAGGCGGATGTCAATGTGATGAAAGCGACCAAGACGTGTGTTGCGGCAGAGCGTTTTCAGTATGATTATCTGAACGATGATATTACCGCTGATGGTACGATAGACTATTCATTGACCAACAAAGTTCCCGAAAGGTTGCGTAAGGCGATAGCAGACGGGCGAAAGATTTTGGTGCTGATAAATCCTCCGTACGGAGAAACTGGTTCAGGAATAGGCAAGGGCGACTTAAACAAAAAAGAAGTTGAGCAAACAAATATTAATGCTCTGATGAGGAGCAAAGAGTTGGGGTATGCAAGTAAAGAACTATTTGTTCAATTTTTAGTGCGTATAGCACAAGAAATTCCCAATGCTACTTTAGCTATGTTTAGCACATTGAAATACGTGAATGCTCCAAATTTTGAAAAATTCAGACAAATGTGGAATGCACATCATTTGGGAGGATTTATCGTTCATAGTAAAGCTTTTGATGGACTAAAAGGAGATTTTCCGATTGGATTCCTGGTTTGGAAAACAGAGCAAAATGCAAAGATAAAAAAACCTATTACTCAAATAACTTTAACCGTTTTAGATAAAAAAGCGGTTCCAATTGGCGAGAAGAATTTTTATAACATACCAAACAGCCAATTTTTGAACATCTGGGTAGACAAACCCAAAACAAATAGTGAGTTAGCATTACCTCTATCAAATGCGGTAAAAGTGTCTGACAATCCACGTATAAAAAAGAATTGCGATGGGGCGATTGGTTTTTTATATGCAAGTAATAATGACTTGCAGCATGCAGGTCAAGAAACATTAATTGCCTCGTCAATATATACAGGTGGCAATGGCGGTGGCTTGTATATTACCTCGGATAATTTAGATAAAGCTGCAATTGTTTTTTCAATGAGGCAATTAGTTACACATACATGGGTAAATCACAACGACCAATTCTTGCAGCCATCAGGCATTTTGTCCGAAGAATTCAAAATTGATTGTATTGTGTGGATGATATTCCACGGGAAAAATTTAACTGCAAGTGCTAATGATTTGGAGTGGAACGGACGAAAATGGTCAATCGTAAACCATTTTATCCCATTCACGGAGAGTGAGGTGAATTCTCCTGAACGATTCGAGTCGGACTTTATGGCTCAATATCTTGCCGACAAGCAGCTGTCCAACGAGGCAGAAGCGGTGCTCAACGAGGGACGAAAACTATGGTGTACCTATTTTGAGCAGGATATAAATAGCTCGCTCAGAGAAAAGTACAAACTCAACAGAGCAGACGTGGGCTGGTATCAAATCCGCAAAACGCTACAAGAGATTAACGAGCAAGGATTCGCTCGTGAAATTAGCTTCAAAGCCTTCGAAGTAGCCTATCAAGCCCTCACCGACAAACTCCTACCTCAGGTCTATGACCTCGGGTTTTTGAAAAAATAGAGACACGCTAACACCTAAATACGATGAATTCACAATACTTAGATAGTTTGAATGCACCTCTGCAACTGCAACCAAACATAACATTACGAAATGTAGAACGTATAATCAAGCGATTGATTGAAAATGGGAAGCAGGTGAAAACTACTACTGTCAACCAAAATCTCGTTTATCATCAATGGGTGACATCTGTTGACGAACAGCTCCAACAATTGTTTGTCAATAACAGCTCATATAATACAATGTTTCTGCGATTTCACTCTTTATTGAAGCCTTGCATACAGCAACCCAAGTCTTTTTTGGATAACAGTCCTTACGCAAATCCGTACGGTGTAAAACTATCGAGCACTACTCCTCAGAATCAATTTATCACTATCGACAATTGCATTGACGATGCCATTGAAGCTATTGAAGAGATGGCTCTTGGAATTGGTATTGATTTAAATCCGAAAGTGACGGCAGTTGAAGACAAGAAGCCTCAACAAGCACAAAGTGTTAAATCCGATAATCCAAAGATTTTTATCAGCCATTCCTCAGATGATGAAAAAATAGTGAAATCTTTTGTGACGCAAATTCTTCGTCTCGGTTGCGGATTGCAGCCAAAGGATATTATTTGCACCTCTCTCGAAAGTATGGGAGTGAAAACAGGAGAAGACATTCGTAATTGTCTGAAAAATAATCTAAAAGATTGCGAATATGTATTCTTTATGATTTCTGACAACTACCAAAAGAGCGGCATTTGTCTTAATGAAATGGGGGCAGCTTGGGTATTGGACAAAAAAGTAAAACCATTTTTATTCCCCAATCTCAATTTTACGGATTTAGGGTGGCTGTACGAAATCAGTAAGGGCTCAACTCTCGATAACGAAAGTGCTTTAGACCACCTTCGTGATGAACTATTAGAAGCTTATGCTCTAATCAAGAAACCTCAAACAGCCGACTGGAACATCCAGAAAAATGAGTTCTTAACACAATTAAAAGGATAATCTATGCTAAAACTTGACCTCACATATTGCTCGGCGGTGAATTTTGCGATGCAGCAGAATCACGTCCCTGTCATTCGCAAAATTCTGCTCAAAAATGAAACTGAGCAGGCGATTGATGATGTAAAAATCACCGTTTCGTTATCGCCTGATTTGACGACAAAAGCTGAACGTGTGGTTGATTCCGTGTCGGCAGGGGCAATAATTGAGGTCAAAGATTTACAAATAAACATATCGGCAAAATACCTTTCGGAACTAACCGAAAAGGTTTGCGGTGAAATCATCATTGCCGTTTCAAAAGCGGACGAAGCCATCATTACCGAAAAATATCCGATAGAAATTCTTCCGTTTGACCAGTGGGCAGGCGTGGCAATACTGCCGGAAATGGTTGCGGCGTTTGTAACACCAAACTACCCATCTATCTCAGCAATCATTCATCGAGCATCGCAATTCTTGGAGAAGTGGACGGGCAGCCCTTCTCTCGATGAATACCAAAGTCGTAATCCGGATAGAGTGAAAAAGCAGATGGCAGCAATCTACGAAGCCATTGCCGAATTAAATATTGTCTATTGCACCCCTCCTGCAAGCTACGAGCAAACAGGACAGCGTATTCGTATGTGCGATGCCGTGCTCTCTGCAAAATTAGGAACGTGCCTCGATATGGCACTTTTTTATGCTTCGTGTTTAGAAGCTGTGGGCATCAATCCAATAGTTGTAATCACCAAAGGACACGCATTTGCAGGTGGTTGGCTCGTTGACGACACATTTGCTGACAGCGTAAATGATGACGTATCTCTACTAACCAAACGCCTTGCTGATGGCATTAACGAGATTGCCGTCATCGAAACAACCTGTATGAATGCAGGCAAAGACATAAGTTTTGATGCTGCAATGGCATCGGGAGAAGATAACCTCAACGATACGTCAAAGTTTGTGCTTTCAGTCGATATAAAACGATGTCGCTTTGCCTCACTCCGCCCCCTACCACAACGGATAATTGGTTCGGAGGGCTTAACAATAATTGAGTCCATCCCTACGGTTCGCAATAATGAAACACCGGAGCAAATTGCACAAGATAGTCGCACCATTGATGTAAGCAAGATAGACGTTACCAAACAGAGGCTTTGGGAACGCAAGTTGCTTGACCTAACTCTGAGAAACAATCTGCTCAATATACGACTAACCAAAAGTACTTTGCAGCTTATCTCGGTCAATATTAACTTTCTCGAAGATGCACTTGCCGAAGGGCACGAGTTTGCGGTCTTACCTAAGCCTAAGGATTGGGATAATGGATTGATGGATGCCGGGATATATCAAGCTGTTAACCAGACAGATCCAATCATCGATTTAGTCAAGCAAGAACTGACTCAAAAGCGGTTACGTTCATACTTGACCGAAAATGAATTAAGCCACTCTCTTACAGGATTGTATCGCAGCTCTCGCTCTTCGATGGAGGAGAATGGAGCAAACACACTCTATTTAGCATTAGGTTTACTCAAATGGTACGAAACACCTACGAGCGAACGCCCTCGCTATGCTCCTATATTGCTATTACCAGTTGAGATTGTTCGCAAATCGGCTGCTCGTGGCTATGTAATACGCTCACGAGAAGAGGAGGTGATGATGAATATCACATTGTTGGAGATGCTTCGCCAAGACTTCGGGGTCAATATTGGTGGATTAGAGGTATTGCCGAAGGATGATAGCGGTGTTGATGTTAAGTTGGTATTCAATACCATTCGCAAGGGTATTATGAACCAAAAGCGGTGGAATGTTGAGGAGCAGGCAATTTTGGGGATATTCAGCTTCAGCAAATTCATAATGTGGAACGATATTCACAATAATGCTGACAAATTGTGCCGCAACCCGATAGTAAAGAGCTTGATTTCTGGAATGATAGAGTGGCAGGCAGAAGAAGGCAAAGAGTATAACCTCGACAAGGATTTCAAGCCATCTGATGTTGCGTTGCCTATTAGTGCCGACTCGTTTCAATTGGAGGCAGTGTGCAATGCTGCAGCAGGTAAAAGTTTTATTTTGCACGGTCCTCCGGGAACAGGCAAGTCGCAAACTATTACAAATATCATTGCCGACGCACTCTATAATGGCAAAAAAGTGCTGTTTGTGGCAGAAAAGATGGCGGCTCTTTCAGTCGTTCAAAAACGATTGTCTGATATTGGACTTGCTCCGTTTTGCTTGGAGTTGCACTCCAATAAGTCTAAGAAATCGTCTGTGCTCGAACAGCTGAAAGCTACAACTGAAATTGTTCGCAAAACGCCACCCGAAAATTTTATTACTGAATCTGAGCGTCTACACGCACTCCGAGATGAACTGAGCAGCTATGTTGAATTTCTACACAAGAAGATGCCCTCTGGACTTTCGCTTTACGATGCGCTCTATTCGTATTGCAATGTAGCAGACACTCCCTCTGATTTTGAGTTCCCTAATTCGGTAGCCGCTGAACTGACTGCGGCAAAGTTGAATGAATGGCGAGATGTGGTTGAGCAGATGCAGGTGATTTCCAGTGTTTGTAGTTCGTTGGCAGATCACCCCCTGCGTGAATTGAACATCGAGAGTTATTCTCAGACCATAAAATCAGAGCTGAAAGAGCTTTTAGAAAAACAGATATTATTACTGGGTAAGTTTAAATCATCAACCAATAATTTGATACAGCTATTGGGTGGTGAGATTGCTTTTGACTCGTATTCTAAATATGAGATTCTTAACGAGTTCTCACAACTTTTACTTTCGATAAAACATCTTCCGAGTTCCTTGCTGAAGGCTAACAATATAAATGAAACGGTAGCTCAAATAAGAGAAATAATTCCACACGGCATAGAAAGAGACAGATTAAAGGGCGAATTAACAACAAATTTCTCAAAGGCTATTTTGGAAATAGATGTCGATAAGTTGCTTATTGATTGGAATTTGTCAGAAATCAAATGGTTCTTGCCCAAGCTGCTCTCTCAAAATAAAATCGCAAAATCCCTAAAGATATACTCACTGAACGGACAAGTGGTAAAAGATAATATACCACATACACTGTCGGCAATAATCAAGTATCAGAATGAGAGAGAATTTATATCAAGCAAAAGTGGCTACTTTGGTGATATAGTTGGTGTTCTGTGGGAAGATTGGCAAAGATTAGAAGATAGTTGTAGTGCTGCATTGTCTATTTCGGACAAGGCAATATCTCTTGCCGGAGATGTTTCATTGGGCGTTAAAATACGCAACAACCTTTCGGATAATCTTTCACAAGGGTTAGAAACATTCCTTTCGCTCAATCGTGATAAACTGTTGTCATATTGTGCAGTATTCAATGAACTTTCAGCAATAAACTGTGAAATTGCACAAAAGTACGATATTACTTTCGATACTGATAATTGGATTGACAGCAGCCATAATCTGTCAAATCGGTTATTAGTAAATATTGATCTTCTCAAAGATTGGTGTAGTTGGAATAGCATAAAGCAAAAAGCCTTCAAGAAAGGATTGGAGCAATTTATTGAATATATGACGACCAAAAATACACCGCAGATTACACAAGCATTTGATAAAGCGATATACAAATCAGTTATCAACTATTGTGTTGATTCAGAGCCAGCACTTGCAAACTTCAATGGCAAATTGTTCGAGGATAAGATTCGCAAGTTCAAGGAGCTTACTATTCAGTTTGAAAAACTAACCAGAGAGGAGCTGTTTGGAAAATTAGCCGCCAATATCCCCTCGTTTGTCAAAGAGGCGTCTCAAAGTTCCGAAGTAGGTATTTTGCAACGAAACATTCGTAACAACGGACGTGGAGTGTCTATTCGTAAGCTCTTCGATACCATACCAACTCTGCTGACCCGAATCAATCCGTGTATGCTAATGAGTCCTATGTCGGTAGCTCAATATATTGATGCGGATAATATTAAGTTTGATTTGGTTATTTTCGATGAAGCATCTCAGATGCCAACTTGCGAAGCTGTCGGGGCTATTGCACGTGGCAATAATCTTATTGTTGTTGGTGACCCTAAACAGATGCCTCCCACAAGCTTCTTCTCCTCAAATAATGTCGATGAAGACAATCTTGACAAGGAGGATTTGGAGAGCATTTTGGATGACTGCTTGGCGCTATCAATGCCGTCGAAACACCTTTTGTGGCACTATCGTAGTAAACACGAAAGTTTGATTGCATTTAGCAACTCTCAATACTATGACAATAAACTGCTTACTTTCCCATCTCCCGATGACATCAAGAGCAAGGTAACTTATCAATCCGTTTCAGGTTTTTATGATAAAGGCAAAAGCCGTCAGAATCGTGCCGAAGCTGATGCCGTAGTTAGAGAGATACTAACTCGACTTGCAGATAAAGATCTATCTAAGCGAAGCATTGGAATAGTAACATTTAGCTCTGTTCAACAAACCCTGATTGAGGATTTGCTTGCAGAGGCATTTGCTAAGAATCAGCATCTGGAAACTATCGCTCTTGATTGTACGGAGCCTCTTTTTGTTAAAAACCTTGAGAACGTACAGGGTGATGAGCGAGATGTGATACTCTTTTCGGTGGGTTATGGACCCGACAAGGAGGGCAAAGTTAGTCTGAATTTTGGACCTCTGAATCGCGAAGGTGGTTGGCGAAGATTGAATGTTGCCGTATCACGTGCCCGATACGAGATGAAGGTCTTCTCTACGCTGCGTTCCGACCAAATTGATTTAGCACGTACTTCGTCCGAGGGCGTGGCAGGGCTAAAAGCATTTCTTGAGTATGCCGAAAAGGGCAAAAACTCAATGGCATTGGGCGCAACTGTCAATCAGCACAGAGGCAAATCATTTGTTGATCTGATTGCTGACCAAATACGTGAACGAGGCTATGAGGTTCACACTAATATAGGATGCTCGGGCTACCGTGTTGATATAGGCGTTGTCGACAAAGAGTTAAGGTCAGAATACCGTTTGGGTGTTTTGTGTGACGGAGCGAGCTATAAGGCTGCAAAAACTGTTCGGGATAG
Source organism: Mucinivorans hirudinis (assembly GCA_000723505.1). Lineage (GTDB taxonomy): Bacteria > Bacteroidota > Bacteroidia > Bacteroidales > Rikenellaceae > Mucinivorans > Mucinivorans hirudinis. The sequence goes on from HG934468.1 coordinate 2,589,966, forward strand.
AGAGGTTATTCAGCAAGATGTTCTGCGACTATTGGGTTGGAACGTTCACCGTGTCTGGACAATGGATTGGATAGAAAACCCCGACAAAGTGATTGCCGGGATTATTGCCGCTATCGAAGAGGCTCCCTCAAAACCTATTGAAGAGATCGTTGTTAAGGAAGAGATTATAGAGCCTATTTTTGAGAGCGAAAATATAGAATCAGATTTCAGCGAGCCGCAGCAAGAGATTGACCTTGGCACGAACTATAAAATAGACTATGTGGTGTTCCCGATTGAGTATTGCGGTGTACTTGCCGACGAGTTTACGTATCCTAATTGGGAGCGACTCATCGAAAGGCAGATATCCGATGTTGTGGCTTGCGAGGCTCCGATAAGTCGAGACCAACTCTGTCGCCGTGTATTGTCAATGTGGGGTATTTCGAGAATAGGCAGTCGTATTGACGACCATTTCAATCGCATATTTGCTCGAATGGGTCTTAAAACAACAGGCGTTGGCAAAGATCGGTTCTTCTGGCAAGCAGAGCAGAATCCTGCGGAGTATATGAACTACCGTCAATATATGCCGAATGCTTCGGATATTTCTCCCGAGGAGGTAAGTGTTGCCGTGCGTGAGGTTTTGGAGGCACAAATCAGTCTCTCTCGTGAGGACTTAATCCGTGAAACAGCACGCCTCTTTGGTTACGCTCGGTTGGGCACTATCGTCGAATCCTCAATGCACCGAGGCATCGAAAAAGCCATCGCCCGAGGCTTCGCCAAAGAGGAAAACGAAAGAATAATTTTAAAGTAATAATAAAAAGATATGGCAAAGGAACGCTCTGCAACAGCAACGATAAAGGGTTATTTTTACCAATTTGATTATTTCATTCTTCAGCTATTAAAGTGTAAGAATGATACTGATTCTGTATGTATTGAAGGAATTGAAGATGTAGATTTGATGACTGCTGACGAAACTACAGCAGTTCAATGCAAGTATTACGCTGGAACAGAATACAACCACTCCATAATAGCCCAACCTTTGCGGTACATGCTGGATCATTATTTGTCAAAAGGTAATAGTCTTGACATGAAATATAAAATCTATGGATACTATAACTCAGGGCAAAATAAACTTACAACTCCTATTGATAAAGAATCCTTTAGTAAAAAGTTTTTGGGATTGAAAGCATTCGAAGACCTTAAATTAGCCGACGAGGAGCTTATGGCTTTTCTGTTAAAATTGGAAATCAATATCCAAGCTGAAGAGTTTGATAAACAAGAAGCCAATATATTATGTGAGCTAAAGAAATGTTTTGATTGTGATAATTTTGATGCAGTATAATACTCCCCCAAAATAGGACAGCAGTTTAAGCTATAATTTGGTTATCTTTGGTCTCATAAAAAAGGAGACAAACGATGAGGAAAAAGATTTCGGCAGAGACCAAAGCGGCAGTAGCCTTGGAAGCTATCAAGGGCTTGAAGACGGTCAATGAGATTGCTTCGATTTATGAAGTTCATCCGACGCAGGTTGGGGTATGGAAGAAGCAGTTCAAGGAGGGAGCGACCGCCATTTTCTCGACTGACAAGGAGCGTAAAGTCAAGTCTGATGAGCAGGTAGAGAACAATCTTTATCGCAAGATTGGTCAGCTTGAGATAGAGAACGAGTTCTTAAAAAAAAAGTGGGAGCTACTCAAATCTCGTTAGCCGAGCGTAGAGAGATGGTAGAAAAGAATCATCCTCGGCTGAGTTTAGTTCAGCAGTGCATATTGCTAAACATTTGCCGCAGTGGCATATACTATGCGAGCAAAGGAAGAGCAAGTGCAGATGAGCTTGCTGTTAAAGCAGAGATAGACCGCACCTATACCAAAATGCCTTTCTATGGTGTCGAGCGGATGACTGAACACTTGCGAAAGAAAGGTTTTACGATAAGCCCTAAGCGAGTGCGTCGTTACTTTCGGGATATGTGCATCAGTGCTATCTACCCCAAGCCTAACACCACGTGGCATAATAAGGAGCATAAGATATACCCCTATCTATTGCGAGGATTAACTATTGACAGGGTAAATCAGGTTTGGAGTACCGACATCACCTATATCCCAATGAATGGAGGTTATATGTACCTGTGCGCCATCATTGATTGGCATTCACGCTTTGTGTTGGCTTGGGGGATAAGCAATACCCACGATAGCGAGTTCTGCCAAGAGTTGCTCAAAGAGGCTATTGCCAGATACGGCAAGCCGGAGATATTCAACACCGACCAAGGGAGTGAGTTCACGGCCAAGGAGTTCGTTAAGATACTTGAAGAAAATGAGATACAGATAAGTATGGACGGTAAAGGTAGGGCTTTGGATAATATTTTTGTCGAAAGGTTGTGGCGCAGCGTAAAATATGAGTATATTTACCTGTCGAACCCCGGCAGCGGCAAAGAGTTATATGATGGCTTGACTGAGTATTTTCGTCTTTACAACACCGAAAGGCTACATCAATCGCTTGAATACAAGACTCCGAGTGAGGTCTATATGACGGCGGCATAGAAAAAGTTTGTTTCATTTCGTTGCCCTTAAGGGCAACGAAATGAAACAAACACTAAAACAACAACTAACAATAACCCGAGAGCAAAGAAACAAATACTATCTTAAGCAGATACAAAAACTGTCCGAAGAGAGGGAAGTATTATAGAGTGCGTATAATAGCTTTAATGACGAATCAGAAAAGATTAATCATTATTTTATTGAGAAATACACATTTGAAGAGCCAAAAAGTCAGAATTTTTCAAAAGGAACATATGCAGATGGCAGTATTGATAAATTCATTTCCAGAATAAAAAGCAAAGTTAATGATAAAAGATTAAATTTCCTTTTAGGGAAAATTGCTGAAGATGTTACGTTTGAAGAAACTTTAAAACATTTAATTGCTTATAAAGATTCTGATCAATCTAACGTTACTATTATTGATTTGAGTGGTGTCCCATTTGATGTATTAAGTATTACAGTTTCCTTAATTTCAAGAATAATCTTTGAATATGGCTATTTCTATAAACGTTTAAGATGTAATGCCAATAAGGATGAGAGTATTAATAACGACGTCCCATTATTGTTAGTATATGAAGAAGCTCATAAATATGTCCCAAATAGTGATTTGGTAAAATATCGAGCATCCAAGCAATCTATAGAACGAATAGCAAAAGAAGGGCGAAAGTATGGAGTATCTCTATTATTAGCTAGTCAAAGACCATCGGAGATATCAGAGACCATATTTTCTCAATGTAACAACTTCTTGGCTATGAGATTGACTAATCCAAATGATCAAAACTATGTCAAACGACTATTGCCTGATACTCTTGGAAATCTTATTGATAAAATGCCTACTCTAAGAGCAGGAGAATGTCTCTTGATAGGAGAATCTGTAATTTTACCATCAATAGTACAAATAGATAGGTGTAGCCCAGAACCATCTTCAAATGATATTCCTTATTGGAAATTATGGAAAGAAGAATGGAAAGTTCTAAATATTGAAGAGATAAGAAAAGAGTGGTATAAATAGCATAATATGAATATAATCCACACTGCTGATTGGCATTTGGGACAGACATTTTTTGAGTATGACCGTAAGATGGAACATACTCTATTTCTGGCGTGGCTACGGGAGCAGGTGAAGGCTCACGAGGTTGATGTATTATTGGTGGCTGGCGATGTGTTCGATACGCCTAACCCTTCGGCTGAATCGAAGGCAATCTGTTTGCAATGGTAGATGGCATCGTTAGTTTACTCAAAGCCAAGTATCTGATGTCTCCAATTAGATACGAAGGTATGCTAAGGGTAGAAACGCTCGAAATACCCGAAAAGGCATTACGAGAGACAATTATCAATGCGCTAATTCACAGAGACTACGCCTCTGCTGCTGCAATCAGCCTACGAGTGTTTGACTCGAAAATTGTTATTTGGAATGATGGTGAATTGAATAAAATCAGCATAGCCGATTTGAAAAAGCCTCACGATTCTTATCCCAGAAATCCTCTTTTGGCTAAGGTGTTTTTTATGTCAGGCTATATCGAAGCGTGGGGACGTGGTATTAAAACGATTGTTGACGAGACAGTAAAGAGCGGACTACCTGAACCAGAGTTTGTGGCTCGCCAGAATGGATTGGAAGTAAACTATCAGCGTAACCCAATGAGGCTTTCTGAGAAAGGGCTTGAGACGTCTCCAAAAGTAGAGTTATCTGTTCGCCAACAAAAGGCAATGGATTATGTCAAAGTGCACGGAAGTATCAGTAATAAAATCTACCAAGAGATAAATAATGTATCTAAGCCTACTGCAACAAGGGATTTAGCAGAGATGGTTACGTCTCAACTGCTTGAACCTCAAGGAAGCGGTCGAAGTGCTGTATATATTTTATCGGCTCATAATCGGCTCATAATCGGCTCAACCCACGAATGTATTTGGGCAGGAGGCTCTTGCCTAAATACTCTTTAGTTCAGTCATAGTTCACTAAAGTATAGTTTTCACAAACTTAAAATATGGTTTAGTTCATACTACATTCACAATAATTATATACCTTTGTCCTCGCAAATGAGAACACTACAGAACATATTATCAACGTCGAAACACTCTATTAAAGAAGTGTTTCTGACTTGATATGCCTATCTGTAAACATTATATAGAGCGGGGATATCTGATTATCTCCGCTCTTTTTTTATGCTTAAATCAACGACAATGAACAAAATATTTTTTATAGCTGATACGCATTTCGGACACAAAAATGTCCTTAAACTCTGCCCGAATAGACCTTTGGCACAAGAGAATGACACCGTCGCTCACGATGAGTGGTTGATGGAGATGTGGAACTCTACTGTGAACAAAAATGATTATATATACATACTTGGAGATTTTTCATTTTCACCTCCAAATAAAACAATAACCCTGCTCGAAAGACTATCCGGCAGAAAACATTTTATTGTTGGCAATCACGATAAACAAACAGATAAAATAGCCCATCTATTTGAATCAATGTCGCAAATTAAGGACTTGGTTTTTACTCCGAACATATACCCTTTTTTGAATACAGAGATTTGCGTAACACTTTGTCATTATCCAATGGTTAGTTGGAACAAGAAGCCATATGGGGCAATTATGCTACACGGACATTGCCACGGTAATATAGATGCCTTCAACTACGAATCAAAAGAGCTGAGATTTGATGTAGGCATTGATGGTGAACTATCACGGCAATGCGGAGGGATTGTCGATTTGGAGACGATTTATCAGGCAGCAATATCAAAAGCAGGAACAGATGATTTTAGAAGTTATTCACAAGCACATTACAGAAAGGATTTATTATGAACAACAACCTCTATTGGAGTTGGTTGAAACAGAGGTAGCCGCAGTAGTTGCTGATACGGAGGCATATAATAGATATGCTGCTGAAAACTTGCCATACAACAGGCGAAATAGGAAGTTACACCTCTTTGCATGGTGATGAGAATGACGAAAAGGTTATTGAAAATGCAGCTTGAAGATACAATGCTGATAATTTATTTTTTCTGCAACGCTAACTATTTGGTATATATCGAATAAAATAGCTATATTTGCAATTCATAAATCGTAAATCAAATGAGTATATCAATTAAATCACAAGATATTTTGATTTTGCTATATCTGCTTACCAAGCCAGAAGGGTGGCTTCAGTCAGAAGTTGCAGAATCACTATTGATAAGTCCATCCGAGGTATCAAATGCCTTGAATCGCTGTGTTGTATCGGGACTTATCAATGGCGACAAAAGTCGAGTAAACAAACTTGCTTTAAGGGAATTTCTAATAGGCGGTCTGAAATATGCTTTTCCGGCAGAGGTGTCTGCCAAGGTTAGAGGTATTGCTACTGCTCATTCTGCATCTCCAATCAAAGAGAAGATTGCAGAAGGAGAGGATATTTATGTATGGTCACACTATCTTGGTACTCGTAGGGGATTTGGAGTAAAGCCACTATATAAAACTGTACCCAAAATAGCAGAGAAGAATCCTGCCTTATACGAATTGCTTGTGATTGCCGACACGCTTCGTATTGGGAAAGTGCGTGAAATTGAAATTGCGATTGAGGAACTTGATAAACGATTGAATAATGTCTAAGAATATAGAAATGCTCGCTGTGGTCGCAAATGGGCTGGGCGAGATGAAAAACGAAGTTGTATTTGTTGGTGGCTCTGTCGCAGAACTTTATGCCAATGATCCTGCTGCCTCTGATATTAGAGCAACACTCGATGTGGATTGTGTAGTTGAGATTAGTAGCAGGCTTAAATACTATGAATTGGAAGAACGACTACGTGCAAAGGGATTTCACAACGACACGACACCGGGAGCACCAGTTTGTCGATGGGTTTACAAACACATAATTGTTGATGTGATGCCAATAGATGATAACATACTTGGATTCAGCAACCAATGGTATGGTAGTGGAGTTGAGAACAAAATAACTCGCACGTTACCCGATGGTACAGATGTTTTCATATTTTCCGCACCCTATTATCTCGGTGCAAAATTTGAAGCGATGCTTTCTCGTGGTGGCAGAGATCTTCGCATAAGTCACGATTTTGAGGATATAATTTACATTTTGGATAACACAACGGATATTGCAGAGCAAATAATAAACGTAGATGAGCCACTAAGAAACTATTTATCAAGTCAGTTTAAAGAGCTGTTGGCAAACTCAAATATCGAAGAGGCAATTGAGTGTGTTTTGCCATACGGTGCTGACGAGCGAGTAAAATACATTATGGAGATTTTGAGCTATGACTATTCTCGATTATAGTAATTACAATTCACTTTGCGTATGCGGCGATATACACGGAGAGTTCCGCACGTTGATGTTTAACATCAAGCGTCTTGGAATTGAGAACTCGGTTATTATCGTTGCTGGTGATTGTGGAATTGGTTTTGAAAAGGAATCGCATTACACTCAACTGTACAATAAGTTGGATAAAACCCTTGAAGCAACTAATAATATACTTTTATTGGTTCGAGGCAATCACGATGACCCTACTTATTTCGATGGTGAGAAGATTAATTTTGAGCGTATGAAGTGTATTCCCGATTATTCGGTTGTACTTGCAGCTAATCGCAAGGTGCTTTGTATTGGTGGTGCGGTATCTATTGACAGGAAGCACCGTCGGGATTCTATGTGGATAGACCAACTTAAAAATGGAAAGGCTCGACCGCTCTATTGGGAGAACGAGGCTGCTGTTTTTAATGTTCAGGCATTGAATGAACTTCGTGATATGGCAATCGATACGGTTGTAACGCATACTTGCCCATCATTTAGCTATCCAGTGTCCAAGGCAGGAATAGAGAGTTGGTTGCTTAAAGATTCAGAGTTGCTAGGCGACTTGAATGCAGAGCGTGAAGAGATGGATAAAATCTACAATCAGCTAATTGCCGATAATCACCCATTGAGGAGTTGGTATTATGCACATTTCCACCAGTCGTACACAGAATTTATCGACAACATTTCATATTCTCTGCTCAACATTATGGAGATCAAAGTGGTGTGAAAGTGGTAATTTAATTTCCAATCGAAAATACGATAGATATTTATATGAGCCATATCTATTGTATCTCAATTTAATTTCACTGTATTTGCATTGTTTTCACAATCACTGAAAACAATGCAAATATGATGATAACAATAGAGATATGGAACATATAGTAATAGCAGAGCAACAGATAGAGCTTACTTCAATGGGTAAAGATGAGCTGAGAGGTGTGTTCATTGATGCTGTTTTTGGGTATATTTTTTTTACAAAGCGGACTTTAATGGTCAACGCTTCTGCCTGCTCGTGTCGAAGCGAGAGGAGAAATCAACACCTACCAAATACAAACAACTGTCCAACAGATTAGAGTAATTGTTGGCTTACTCCAACCTTAATCCGGAGACCACTGCTATGTATGCAATGGATGAGAGCGAATTTCGTAGTGCAGAATTATCGGGATTATTCCGCAATCTAAATCAGATAGAGGGTGAAACAAAAATTGAGGTGTGGAAATATCCTCCCGTTGCTGTGAATAACGTAGTAGATAAACTATCACTCTTTTTGACTTTAAAAAACAATAAAGATCCAAGAGTAGAAAAAGAACTTTAAATAATGATTAGTAAATTATGGTAGTAAAATGATTGTTGTTGGATATCAATAGAAAAAACATCTGCACACGAGTTGACTTTGGAGCAATATCATATATTACGAATTTAGTTGTATGCACAAAATTCAACTATGGAGTTGAGAAACTTCGGGATTATTTTGAGTTGTAAATTTAGGTGGAGGAAGCATATTTTGCGGAGTGAAACGGATTTGAACCTTGTGATATATCTTCTCAAAGAATCATTCAAATCGCTTGATATTCCAAATATTATAATTACTTTTGTAATACTCAAGTGGTGCAATTGAGAGCAAAATAATGAGAATTAGCTCTGGTTGGCTATTCGGTGGTAAAACGAAAAATTGTAAACGCAAGATATTGGAGATAAGGTTGTTGTAACTTAAAAGACACTCCCTCTCTCTCTGGTTACTCGTGCATTCGACAACAATAAAGCTCGTCAAAAATAGACTCAACTCTCTATCGCAAAGCTGTAGCTATCTGTTCTGCAATTTTATCTGTGGCGCTTTGCAGTTTGCTGCCAACCATCATTCTCATCATCATATTCAGTTCAATGTCAAGCACCACTCGCAAGCGAGTGTCGTATGGCGCTGTCTCTTTGATTTGTATCCAAAAGGCAAATGGAAAGGGTAGCGAATCACCCTCGGGCACTAACTTGATACGGTGGTGTGGCTCGCGCTCCTCGAATCTCAACTGCACATCGAAGCCCTGTACACGAAACTTGCAGCGTTCCTCTGTAGCCTCCCAAAACTCCACTTTGTCTTGAAGAATCGGCGTGAAGTGATTGAAGTTACTAAGTAACGTATATATCTGCTCTGCTGAGCGTTGTATGTGTTGTTGCTTGCTTTTATATTGCATTTTGGTAAGAGAAAAAATTACAAAATGAACTTGAAAAGTGAAAAATTGCGGCATATACAAATTTTCACTTTTAAGGGGGGCTAATAATTAATTTTGGTTCTACTGGTTTTCGTGTGGGTAAAGTTTGAGGTTTGCATTGAAGAATAGTATTGCGATTCTGAAGTTTTCAAATTTACGGTATCCTCTGCCGATTCTTTTTATCTCTTCGATAGAGCTGTTTAACCTCTCTGCCCTTGCATTACTTGCGCCAGTTAGTATCGCATTTACAATTCCTTTTTTATGCCTGTCAAACATTTCTACTACTTGGGTTATCTCAGGTATATTTACCCTTAATGCGTTCTGTTTCCAAAACATATATATTGATAATGCACTTTGATAGTTTTCTTGCCGAAACTGAATATCTCTAAAATTCTCCTTCACTTGCCAAGCCCGAGATACCTCGTAATTTGCTCCCCGTATAGCCTCGAAAGTCGCATACTGCTTATCTGTAAAATTATTTGTGTCCTTGAGCCACAAATACTTAGTTCGTTTCAAATCTTCGTGTAACTTAACCTCTCGGCGACGTACCTTATCAACAGCCTTATTCAAATAACCGACCAAATGAAAATTATCGTGGCAGTGCAATGCTTGCCCAAAATACTCCTTTGCTGCGTAAATATAAGGATCCCACATATCGGTGCATATTCGCTCTACTGCCCCTCGCTGCTCCTCAGATAAACCTTTAATACACAAATTATCAACACTTTCCTTTGTCCTGCCTTTACTAACCTCTATCACAATTCCGCTCAACTCATCCGATAAAATTGATGCGTACTCGTGACCACGACTTATAGCTTTCTCGTCAATGCTAACATATTTATATAGCTCATCACTATCTCGCAATGCCATACCGCGCTCTACTGCTCGGTGCATCACGCGATGTACTTGGTCAAAACTTATACGCAATAACCTTGCCGTACCACTCTGACTCTTGGTTACTTGCAAAGTCTCTATCGTTTTTTTTCGAGCAAAGTGGTCATACGTTCCAATGGCGCTTACCACGGTACGCCCAAGCTTATTACCTTATCTCCAACAATATAACGCGGAATACGGGCAACAAGGTAACTCTTATATTGCCACAAATCCAAGTGTCGCCACTCTCGAACTGAACGATAGTCATAGATAGGATAACTTATACCATCAATAATTACCACTTCATTGTTATAGACAAGCTCAATACGAACTTCCTCGTTTTGCTCGTCGATGTCTACACTGCCTATAGACCAATCACTACTCATAGGCAATAATAATTTACTCAATACTTCGGTTGCTGTCATTCGGCAAAGATAACTATTCTGGTAATGTTTCAAAATAGCTGATTTGGTATATTTATGGTGTTCTTTGGTAGAGGTTTTTTTCAATGTATATTCCTATCAGTTTGTCGTGCACTTGCTCGCTTTTTGAGAAACAAATTGTCTTTCGGCAGAGCCTTTTCAGGTGCGTTCTAAATGTTAAATTCAATCGCTCAATTTTCCAAGTGTAAGCCTTACTGATAACGTGTTTGTCCGCAGGTAACAGACTTGAATAAGACGCCCAATCATCAGTAAAATACCTATTTATTGGGAAACATTTCATTTTATCAAGCAACTTTTTACAGGTTTCGTTATCACGCTTGCCGTTCTGCCAAGCTACTACTAATCCGCTGCTGCGGTCGATGGCGTACCAAGTCCAACGACGATTTTTCTTGTTGCCTACAAAACTCCAAAATTCGTCCATTTCAACATTATAAGCTATTTCAACATCAAGCTCCCTGAGTAAGCCTGCCTCAACCTTGTCGAATAAATAGGGGTTAATTTCGCTTGGAGTTTTTTTTAACCTCACCTATTACCGTGTGAGGACTTATCCCTAAAACTCTTGCTGTATCACGTATTCCACTCCCATTGGTGATCATTGTGATTATCGTCCTTTTTACGTCTGGCAGCCGCCCTTTGTTCTTAAAAGATAGCTGAAAAAACTTCCCGCAAGTCTTACATTTCCACCTTTGAGTGCCATTGGGGCTATGTCCATTCTTCTGTAAATCTTCGCTACCGCAAAATGGGCAGCTAACTACTTTTACGTGTCTCATTTTCTCCGAGTTTTATACCTCAAAGATAAACATAATTCAGCTAATTCGCAACACTACCACTATTCTCACACGAAATCCTGTAGAACCTTAATTTTTAGCACTCCACTTAAGTTTTTCAGCGCCCCCAAGTTGATGGTGATTTGCGCCACTCACGTAGTGTTTCTAAGTCTGATTGCTCAACATAATCTTTTTCTATTGCGCAGTCTATTAGCGTATTGTAGTTGCTTAATGTTGTTAGTGCGACACCGGCATTTGCAAAATTCTCTTCCGCCGCGGGGAATCCGTATGTAAAAATGGCAACCATACCCATCACTTCCAAGCCTGCTGCCTTCAATGCCTCCACAGCATTGAGTGAGCTACTGCCTGTACTCACCAAATCCTCTACAACGACAACCTTTTTGCCTATCTCATAACTGCCCTCCACTTGGTTTGTCATCCCGTGCGACTTTGGTGCGGAACGTACGTACATAAACGGTTTGCCGAGAATCTCTGCCGCGCCTGCACCCCACGCAATAGCACCCGTAGCCACGCCGGCTATAATATCTACGTCTGGATACTTTGCGGTAATTATCTGAGCAAACGCTTCATAGACCTGACGACGAGCGGCGGGGTATGAGAGGATTTTGCGGTTGTCGCAGTAGATTGGCGAGTGCCAACCCGAAGCCCACGTAAAGGGATTTGCAGGACTCAATTTTATTGCGTTAATTTGTAATAGCGTTTTTGCTATCTCCTTTTCTACATCCATTATGGTAACAATTTATTATTCAGACAAGTATTTGATTTTCGGCTCGTGTGCCTCATTGGTTGGCGATGAGGTTATTGTCACGGATGCCCGCAAGGCAAAGTTAGAGCTTTTTTCCGACAATGCAAAACCGGTGCGGCTCATTTCGCGAGATTGGGAATTGGAATTACAAAAATTTATTGCTACCTTTGAGCTAATCGAGGCAGCGGGCGGAGTAGTCTTCAATCCGCAGGGCAAGTTGTTGTTGATTTTCCGAAACGGGAAGTGGGATTTGCCCAAAGGCAAGTTGGAGGAAGGTGAGAGGATGGAGGAGTGTGCCGTGCGCGAGGTTGAGGAGGAGTGCGGTATCACCGGATTGAGTATAACTACTTTTAGAGCAAATACATATCACATCTATAGTATTGGAGAAAGATTGATTCTCAAGCGCACTTGGTGGTATGATATGAGGTGCGACAACGACCGAGAGCCCACACCGCAAACCACCGAAGGGATAACTGCCGCACGGTGGATTGGCGAGGGTGAGGTGGTTGATTGTTTGAGGAATACATATACAACCATACACTCGATATTGATATGATTAGATAGGGGGGGGCGGGTTAATGCCGAGTTAATAACAGCGAAATAACCTCTTGTAGCCATTTTGAGCGAAGTGAGGGATTTGATTGAGGATGAGGATTTGAAACTTATAAAAAGGTTTATCGCTTGGTTCGCAATGATACCACTAATACGTATGACTATATTATTATATGATAGAAATCCTAAAAAAATGCCCGCTATTTATTGGGCTTGATGGCGAGACTATTGAGAGATTGCTTGCCTCTTCCTCGTATATGATTAATCGCTACGAGCAGAACGCACTTATCGCGCGCCGCGATACGGCATACTCTGGTCTATTGATTATTGTGGAGGGTTCGGTGCGCGGAACTATTATGCAATCAAATGGCAACGAGAGGGTTATTGATATAATAGGTGCGGGACAGTTGATTGCGCCGGCATTCCTTTTCGGGGGGTACAATCGCTTGCCAATAGATGTTTATGCCAACGAGACGGTACGGATTATGACCCTGCATCGTGGCTCACTTTTCGAGATGATGCAGGATAACACGGTGGTTTTGTCCAACTTTATTGATATTGTGTCGAACCGTGCCAACTTTTTTTCGCGGAAGATTTATGCGCTCACAGTGCTTATGCTTAAAGAGAAAGTTGCCGGATACCTGTACGGACTAGCTGTGCACGACTCGGAATTGAAGTTGGATATTGCAGCAATGGCTCTGGCGCTCGATACCACACGCGAAAGCTGCGTTCAAACACTATCAGAGCTTGAACGCAAGGGGTTGATAAAAGTTGAGGGCGAATTGGTTTACATTCTCAACAGAGAAGCAATAAGACAACTAGTCGTGTAGCGGAGCTCTAGTTGTTACTAACCGCGAGTGCGTTTTTGAGCAGGAGGTCAATAGCCATCAAATCGTAATCCTCACCGATAACGTGTGTGGTCATCAACTCGTCATCATCGTGGTTTGCCTCGTTTGGGATTTCTGAGTAGTTTTGTTCCATTAGCAACTTTGTTTGTTTTTCGTATTAACGACATCACAAGGGTGAGTAGTATGTATATTGTAAAATATTTTTGTTTCCGTAAAACACATCGGCGCAGTAGGCTGAATTTGGAATGCTCGCGGATGCAATAAGGGGAAAAATTGCTGTTAGGGAGGGGGCTAATAATTAATTTTTAGAACTCCCCCCAAGGACTAATCTGTTTTCAAGAACACCGGCATCACGATAAAAATCGCCACCACCGAGAATATCATACCGCCCATCGCTCCGGCGGCAAATGTGAACCAAAAGGGTTCGCGAGATATTACCACAAAGGGAATCAAGCCGAGCACGGTGGAGATGATAGTGAGTAGGATAGGCACTATCTTGCGGTTGAAAGCTCTCAAATAGTTCCCCACTTGGTTATATTCGTTAATCACGTAAATGCCCGCATTGACCACCAAACCGCAGAGCAGCACGAAGGATGCAAAGCCGCCTTGGTCGAACTTCAACTCAAATAGCCAGAAGGTGAGGAAAACGCCGATAAAGGAGACGGGTATCATCAGGATAATAACCAACGGTTGCAGGAGCGATTCAAAGAGAATGGAGCAGATTACAAAGATGATGGCGATGATGAGCAGCAGTAGCGCGTACTGTATTCCCTGATTCTCGTACCACCAGCCGTAGCCTTGGTCTTTGACCTTATATCCAATGGGCAGCACATCGCGGAGCTTATCCATATTACGCTTTGTGAAGCGGCTCGCCAACTCCGAAGAGCCTACGAAGTCGAACGCCACCGTCAGGGTGTACTCCTGATTGCTCTTGTGGATATTGTTGCCCGAGCGGCGTTTGGCTATTGAGCCGAGCTCCGCCAATTTCACGGAGTTATCCCCCACTTGGATAATGTCGTTGCCCAAGTGCCACACATCAAACTCCTCTTCCCCTCCCGATACCAGAACAACGTTCTCTTGAACACCCTCGCGATAGACGGAGGGCAGTGAGGTGCGGTAGAGATTCTGCTCGATGGCACGGTAATACTCCGAAGGATTTACGCCATAGAGTGCGAACTTCTCGAAGTTGAAATCGAGAAAATATTCGGTAAAGGTCGAAGCCGAGCCCCAGTTAATCTGCCCCGCAATCTCTACGCCCGACACACGTGGATTGACTCTGATAGAGTCGGACAGCTCCTGCGCATAGCGGTAGAGTTGCTCGTAGTTATAGCCTGTCAGCTCAATTCTATTAGCCTTCCACCCGCTCGAAACATTATTAGAAAAACCCTGCCCCACGCCATATATACCCCACGTGGCACCGCCCAGCGAAATAGCCTTGCTCGTTGCCATATCTTTGAGCATATATGGAAATCCCGTGCGGTCGGCTTCGGGCTTGAATGTTACGCTGATATTGGCATTGTTGTACGCCGAAACGCGCGTTTGGAAAGCCTCCACTTCGTCAAATCCGCTCAGGAAGGTCTCCATATCGCGAATGGCATCGTTGAGCTGGTGGATGGTGCACCCCTCGGGCAGTGCGGCATTGATGGAGAGCACGGTGCGTTGATTATCCTCGCGGAAGCCGCCACCCCCGCCAAGAGCATTCTTGGCAAAGAGGCGCATCGAGCCGCCAAGAGCAGGCTCAACCCACTTTTTGACCTTGGTTTGGTAGAACTCCCCGCCGATGGTCTTGTTATAAAACTCCTGCCAACGATTGAGCGAATCTACAGGTTGCCCATAATACTTTGGCTGTCCCAACTTCGTGGGGAGCAGCTGAACGGGAATGCCGAAGCCGAGAATCAGAGCGGTGATATATATCCACTTGTGCCGCTTGCTCCACGCAATCCACCTCCGATATATTTTAGAAATCTTAGCCGTTCGCCGCAGCCCGCGGGACGATTTGCGCTTGCGCGTGAGCGAGCGCACAGGCATCTTTTCGAGCAGGGCGGGTATGAAGAAGAGCGACACCACCATCGAGACCACCAAGTTTATGACAATCACCGCCGAGAAGTCCACAAGGTTCTCGCGCTGCTCGGCAGGCAGAAAGAGCACTATGGAGAGCGCGCCGATGGTGGTGAGTAGTGCGGCAAGGATGGCGATAAAGACCTTCAGGTTGCGATACCTGCCGTAGTGGTCAATCATAATGATTGAGGTGTCGATGATTAACCCCAGCGATACGGTTATCCCAGCCAGGGAGTAGAGGTGTATTTCCAGTCGGAATATATTGTAGAATATGAAGGCAATGAGAATATTGGCAGTCAAGGTGATGATGATGAGCATCAAATACCGAAAACTTCTACTCACCAGAAAGACAAAGAGCAGCAGAATCAGCACCGAGAGTCCGCTTCGCAGGTAGATTTTTGCAAGCTCGCCCCGCACATAGACCGAAGAATCCTCCACCAACGAGAGCGAATAGCCCTCGGGCAGTGTGCGGCTAATCTCCTCTGCCTCTCTTTTGACCTGGTCGCTCAGGCGGAGCGTATTTACGTGCTTCTCGGGCGTGATAGTCAGGTTTATGTTGTTTAGTCCGTTGAGCCTGTAATAGTAGTTGGGCAGTGCTTGGCGGTAATCAATAGTGGCGATGTACCCAAGGGTGATAATTCGTCCCGCAACATTTTTGATGGCAATCTTGCCCCAATCCTCGGGCTGCATATCGCTGTTTTTCAGCACCACGCTTAGCTCCTCACCATTTTCATTCTCGGATAGTCCCAGCTCGCGAGTGCCGTTATGGTTGCCGATTGCCGTTTGAATCTCGCGCCCGGTGATACCTGCCACGGCGCACTTCTCGGGGTCGAAGGTGATGACCCACTCAAAGGGTGTTGCGCCGCTGACGTTCACCTGCTTCACACCCTCGATGCGTGCGAGAGGGTCGGCGATACTCTTCTGTGCGTACTCCTGAATCTGCCACGTGGGCAGGTCGGCATTTATCGTGTAGATAAGCATCGGCGGGGTGTACTCGCCCGTTGTCGAGGAGGAGAGCGAGGGGTAGCTTGCCCCCGTGGGCAGTTGGGGGTAGACCTGACGGATTTTGGACGAAATCTCGAAGCGGACGGCATCCATATTAGCCTCATCCTTGAACTCGAGCGTAATCGAGCCGCCATCCTTGCGCGAAACCGACCCTATGCGCTTCACTCCCGAGATTGGGGCAAAAAGCCCCTCGAGCTTGGAGGTTATCTCCTGCTCGACAACGCGCGCCGAAGCCCCGCCCCACGAATAGTTTATCGAGAGCGACTGACTCTTCTTGGTCGGTTGATACTGAATACCGAGTAGCGGCACCATCGCCGCGCCGATAATCATCAACACAACCATCGAAAGTATAACGGAAAATGGTGAGAGATTTTTCATGGTTTTTTTAATCATAGCCACCCCAAAGTCCCAAATGACCTACAAGTCCTAAAAGTCCTAAAAGTCCTAAAAGTCCCAATAGCTACCGCCCCCTATAGCAACAATATCACGCCAGCGGAATAAAAAACACCGGAACACACCCCGAATAATGGCAGTTAATGTTCCGGTGTAGCATATTCAGAGATCTTTTATTATAGATGGCTTACGATAGATAAAATATGCCATCATAAAAGTGCCATCATATTTTATGTCAAATAATTACGCAAGTTTACGTGCACCGTCCGAAATAACCACAGGATATATCTTGCAGTTGATTCCGAATTTTTCGCGATATTTGGCCTGAACTGTCGAAATAAAATTGTCGTATTTGTCCACAGGTACAATATTGATAGTACAGCCGCCGAAGCCGCCACCCATCACGCGCGAACCCGTCACGCCGCACTCCTTGGCAACCTCGTTCACGAAGTCAAGTTCCTCGCACGACACTTCGTACAGAACCTGCATACCAATATGTGTGCCATACATACGTCGCCCTGCCAATTCGTAATCACCCTTCTCCATTGCCGTACAAGCCTCCAAAAGTCTATCGACCTCTTGGCGAGCATACAGCGCGCGGATGTAATCCTCGGTAGTAACTTGACCGATGACCTCGTCAATCCACTCATATTCTGCATCACGCATAAACTCCACTTCGGGGTGTTTCGCTTGGATAGCCTTCACAACGCGTTCGCAACTTTCGCGGCGACGATTGTAGGGCGAGCCTACCAAGGCGTGTTTAACACAGGTATCCACCAAGCAAACCTTATAGCCGTGAGCCTCAGGGTCGAAAGGAACATACTCGAACTCACCGCTCTTGCAATCCAAACGCATCAAGTGTCCTGCTTTACCGTGGATTGAAGCGAATTGATCCATAATACCGCACTTAACGCCAACATAGTTATGTTCGGTGGCTTGACCAATTTTTGCAAGCTCCATTTTCTCAAAACCAAGGTCGAGCATATCGTTAAGCGCGAAAGCATAAGTGCTCTCCAGTGCTGCCGACGAGCTCATACCCGCACCAAGTGGCACATCACCCGCAAAAGCTGAGTCGAAACATTTTATAGACTTACCTCGCTTGATTATTTCGCGACATACGCCAAATATATATTTTGCCCAATGTTCTTTGGGAGCATCCTGTTCTTCGAGTCCGAACTCCGAATACTCATTCAAGTCGATGGAGTATACGCGGCATTTTTCCAAACCGTTGAATTTGATTTCGGCAACCATCCCCTTGTCCACAGCGCCGGGGAGTACGAAACCGCCATTATAATCTGTGTGTTCACCGATGATGTTAATACGACCGGGCGAAGCATATACCGAGCCTGGTGAACCGAATTTTTCTGCAAAAATTTTTCTGATGTTTTCCATTATTTTTTGTGATTTGTGATTTGTGATGATGTGATGATGTGATGATGTGATGATGTGATGATGTGATGATGTGATGATGTGATTTGTGATTTGTGATGATGTGATTTTTAGAACCGACCTATAAGTCCTATAAGTCCTATAAGTCCTAAAAGTCCTAAAAGTCCTAAAAATCACAAATCACATCATCACTAATCACAAATTAATCAACCGGGATATTTTTGTTTACATTCTTGCTACCCACAAGGGCGTAATATAGCATATAGATACAGCCTGCGAAGATTACCCAATAGCTGCCCATATAGCCTGCGAAGTCGGCAACGCCACCTTGAATCAAAGGTAGAATACCGCCGCCACAAACCATCACCATAAATATACCGGAACCCATTGCGGTATATTTCGCGCCAAGACCCTCTACCGCCAAATTGAAGATGCCACCCCACATTACCGAAGTACACAAACCGCAAAGAACAAGGAACATCACATTGATAGGCACTGCCGCAAGACCGAAAGAAATGTCAGCCTTGAATACGGGCATATTCACGAAAGTGTCAATCGGAGTAAGGATTGCTGCAAGTGTAAGTGCGGCACCAAGTAAAGATACAGTCGTGAGCATAGTTTTAGCAGAGACCTTTGCGCCAAGTATACCGCCAAAGATACGACCAATCATCATCATAAACCAGTATGTACCAACGACTGCCCCTGCAATGGTGGTATCCAATTCGGCAGCACCTGTGATATTTGCGTCCACAAAGATACTTTGGTCTGTCAGGAACAGATTGATAAAGTTAGGAATACCCACTTCAACACCTACATAAATAAAGATAGCTATTGCACCAAGCACAAAGTGGCGGAACGAAAGAGGAGAGTATTTGTCTTTCTCTTTGCTTTTGGTTGCACTTTCTGTTGCGGGCTCAGGAATTTTCACCAATGACAGCACGATAAACACAACTGCGAAGATACCCATTGCTATAAAGAGCGCAGGATTTGCATTACTTACCGTTGCAGTTGCCACATTACCGATAAGATAACCGCCAAGAACAGGAACTACGGTTGCCGACAATGAATTGATTGAGCCGCCGAATTGAATAAGTTGGTTGCCCTTGTTACCGCCACCGCCGAGTGTGTTCAACATCGGGTTTACCACCGTGTTCAACATACACATAGAGAAACCGGCAACGAAAGCACCCGTCAAATAGACTGCAAAGCTACCCGCGACACCCGACAAGAACATAACGCCAACACCCGCAAATCCAACCACGATAGCCAATAGTGCCAATTTCTTGTAGCCCACCTTCTTGAGCAACATACCCGACGGAATACCCATAAAGGCGTAAGCAATAAAGTTTGCAAAGTTACCAAGCTGAGACATCCAGTTGGGAACTGCAAATTGATTCTTGATGATAACCCCGATAGGGTTAGACAAGCCCGTTACGAATGAAATCATCGCAAACAACGCGAACATCATTACAATAGGCAAAACGTAATTTTGTTTTTTCTGTGTCATAATTTTTTATTTGGTTTATTTGGTTTTTTTGCTGGTTTTAGGACGGGTAGGACTGGTAGGACGGGTAGGACGGGTAGGACTGGTAGGTCGGCACTAATCCTTGCGGCACGACCTACCCGTCCTAAAAGTCCTATATGTCCTACTCCCGTCCTACCCCCGTCCTACTCCCGTCCTACCCCCGTCCTACTCCCGTCCTACCCCCGTCCTACTCCCGTCCTACCCCCGTCCTACCCCCGTCCTACCCCCGTCCTACCCCCGTCCTATCTCCCGTCCTACCCCCGTCCTATCTCCCTCTGCTTTTTACTCGTGCTGCATACATTCTTTCATTGATACCACCCTCGCGCAAGAAGCGTTCTTCCATTGATTCCAATAGCCTCTTCAAGAGATACATTGCTTGGTGAATCAGACAAATCATAATGTTGGCAACCGTATCAGCCGAGCGAGTTCTAATTATCTCCCTATAATGTTCAAAGCATTCGTCCTTTTGTCGTCCCATACCTCTGACATACACCACTCTTTCGTCCTCGATGCCCCATAATTCAAATTCGCCGTTACGCAAATAATCCTTATAATCCTCCAATAACTCGCCAAGCGAGGCACGTGCTATGTTGGTAAGAAACAGTTCCGACTTTGTCGAGGTGGCTGCCGCCAAATTCCCCTCGGCAATATTTTGCTTGCCGCTACGTGCCGCCTGCACCATTTGGTCATACGTGCGGTCGCTCTTTTGAAGAAATCGTTCGCAAAAAATTAAAGTCGCATCGTAGATTATTTCTGTCTTTCGATAGCACTTCAGACTGCGATAACCACCGCTTTTTGCGAAAATTTCGGACATAGTGGGGGGCGGGGTTAATTGGTTGCTGAGAAGGTGTATATTATCGTCTCTTGGTATATCTCTTCAGGTTGCAATACCACGCTTGGAAACTGCGGCTTATTCGGCGAATCCGGAAAAGCCTGACACTCCATAGCCACACCACTTCTATCCTCGTACTCCACCCCCATTTTACTCATAGGGCTGCCACTAAGCCAGTTGCCCGTGTAGATTTGAATTCCGGGTTGAGTGGTGCTCACCGAGACTTTGCGTCCGCTCTGCGGCTCGTACAAACATCCCGCATAGCTTAATTTACCCTTTTGAAAACCGTCAATCGCCCAGCAGTGGTCATACCCCTTACCATATTTCAGGTGGATGTAATCATCCCCGATACGCTCGCCAATCAAGTGCTGTTCAAGGAAATCCATCGGCGTACCCACAACACTTTCCAACTCTCCCGTAGGAATTGCCGTGTCGTCAGTGGGAAGGAATTTCTCAGCGGCAAGTTGCAGGTAGTGGTCGTGAATGTTGCCGTTGCCATCGCCTTTAAGATTGAAATAGACGTGGTTAGTAAGATTTACGATTGTCTTTGTATCGGATTTTGCATAGTAGGTTATCTCCAAATTGCAATCATCATCCCAATCGTAGCACGCCTCCACATTCAAAATACCGGGATAACCCTCCTCACCCGCTGCACTCATATAGGAGAAGACAACACGGTTGGTCTCCACGCGAGATTCCCACACGCGATTTTGGAAGCCCGTTGGTCCGCCGTGCAGGTGGTTCGGTCCGTTATTAATAGCCAAGCGGTACTCCGCACCATCCAGCGAAAACTTGCCTCTGGCAATGCGGTTGGCATATCGCCCGACGCTCTTGCCCATAGCGGGACCATCACTTACATAGTCCTGCCACTTGCCGTAACCTAGGGCAACATCTGCCAAATCACCATTCTTATCGGGCACAATTACACTCACAATCGAAGCACCATAGTTGGTAAGCCGAATTGAGCACCCTTTGGCGTTGGTCATCGTGTAGAGGATTATCGCCTCGCCCTGGGGGGTCATTCCCCAGATTTCTTGAGTTATTTCCATAGGTTAGAAGGGTAAATTCCCGCAGCAATAAGTTTCTTTATATTCTCCATAGTAACAGGTTTGTCCTCTATATAAGTTACTCCAAACCAGTCTGATGTGGTTTTAAGAACTTTCATAGTAGCAACACCGTCCTTCATTAGTTTATTGACCATCAACGGTATAAAGAATTCGGATTTCAGATTTTCGTAGTTCGTCTTATCCGATAGGAAATTAACAAAAAACTCTTCCGAATATTGGAAATAGTCGGGCGTAAAGCCGAAGAGATTCATCGAAACAGGTGTATTTTCCTCAATCGTAGTCTCGGTTTCGCCCTCAATGAAGACAATAGAGCCCCCTTTGCGTATGATTTTTGTGCGCTCAACCATACCAATAAGGTTTCCATCACCGTTTACTTCGCATACACCGCGACTAACAGTACCGTTTTCAGAAAGTGTCTTTGAAACCTCATAACCAACCATTGCATAGTTGTTTTTCTCACCAGCAATTTCAGTTAAGTATTTACCCATCACAGCAATAGCATTCTCGCCATAGAAGTCATCGGCATTGATAACTGCAAAATTTTCGTTGATAACCTGCGCTGCCATCATCACTGCGTGGTTTGTTCCCCACGGTTTTTCGCGACCTTCGGGCACTGCAAAACCTGCGGGAAGTTTGTCAAGCTCCTGATAAACATACTCAACCTCGATTTTACCGCCAAAATGTTCTTTATTAAAAACAGCCTTGAAATCATTGGCAAAGAAGCCGCGAATTACAAATACGACTTTACCGAATCCGCCGCGAATGGCATCGTAAACCGAATAATCGAGAATAGCTTCTCCGCCCGGACCTACGCCGTCCATCTGTTTGAGTGAGCCGTAGCGAGAACCCATTCCCGCCGCAAGTACAAGTAGTGTTGGTTTCATATTTTTTTATTTAATAAGAATTGTTAATTAAGGGGGCTTATAAAAATTAGCAGAACATAATCTTGGAGTTGTTCACAGAAATGTTCCGCTGTTCTTTTGGTATTTTCGTAAACCACCATAAGAATTTCGGTAACCAAGAACAAATTCTTAATTCCTCAATTCTTAATTTTTGTACAATACTATCACAAATATAGGAATAATAATCTATCTTTGCAAAAGTTTTCTCACACTCACGGACGATGATTTGGTCAAAATTTGTTAAATATCTAACCGAAAGGCAAAAACTTTCGCTTCGCAACATACGTAGTGGGCAGGAAATATGGCACTTATTCGTAAGTCGTCTGAACCTTATGCTTGCCTCGCTCACATTGGTTGTCATCCTATTTGTGGTAATTCTTACCACGGTTGCCTACACCCCCATTCTCGACCTTATCCCCGGCTATCCGGGTAATAGATCGCGCCAACTGATTCTCGAAAACATAGCGCGACTGGACTCTATGGAGACGTTGGTGGTGCGTTGGGAACGCTACAACCGCGATATACAGATGGTAATGGATGGGGTAAACGTGAGTTCGCTCACTGAGGATACCATTATCAAAAGCAGTAAAACCTCGCCCTTCCCTCGCTCGGTGAGCGACTCGCTACTCAGAAAACAAATAGAGACCGACAGCAGTTATATGCTCGTCAGGAGCAATCCTCGCCAAAGGGCTGAGGTCTCGTTTTCGATAATTTCGCCCGTGGGAGGCACGATTGTCCGCCCGTTCAACCCCAAACAGGGTATGTTCGGAGTGGAGATTGCGCCGCAACCCAACCAAGCTGTTATGGCTGTGATGGACGGAACGGTGATTTCAACCGGATGGACAACCGAGAGCGGCAACTCAATAACAATTCAGCACGCCGGAAATATGGTGTCCATATATAGACGTGCAGCACGGATTTTGGCTCAAACGGGTCAGAGGGTGCGCTCGGGAGAGGCTATAGCAATCACCTCAACACAAACATCGGAGCGAACACCGCTACTAATTTTTGAACTCTGGAACAATGGCAATGCCGTAGACCCGGAAAATTATATAACCTTTTAGTTATGGTTTTTTGAGATGGTAGGACTTTCTAGGACTTTCTAGGACTTTCTAGGACTTTCTAGGACTTTCTAGGACTTTCTTTCTAGGACTTTCTTTCTAGGACTTTCTTTCTAGGACTTTTAGGACTCGTAGGACTTTTAGGTCGGCTCTAAAAAATCACAAATCACAAATCACAAATCACAAATCACAAATCACAAATCACAAATCACAAATCACAATATGCTATTACTACAAGTTGCGCCGGCTCAAACTATGGGGCTGGGTTCGTTAATTCTGGCGGGCGGATGGCTGATGATTCCGCTAGGTATTTTATTAGCAATCACTATTTTCATCTTTGCCGAGCGGTTTGTTGCAATTCGCCGTGCAATGGAGCCCGATAATAAGTTCCTATACTTTATCCGCGATTTGATTTACGATGGCAAGGTGAGCGAAGCCATTGCCGCCTGCCGCAAACGAAACACCCCAATCGCCCGTATGATTGAGAAGGGGATTATGAGTCTTGGTCGCCCATCGAAGGATATACACTCCTCAATCGAAAATGTGGGCAATCTGGAGGTGTCGCGTTTGGAGAACGGACTGCCCTTTTTGGCAACAGTTGCGGGTGGTGCTCCGATGATTGGTTTTTTGGGTACGGTAATCGGTATGGTGCAGGCATTTATGAACCTTTCGGAGGCTGGTGGCGGTGTTGATATGGCACTGCTCTCAAGCGGTATATATACGGCGATGATAACAACTGTCGGAGGTCTTATCGTGGGTATTCCCGCCTACTTCGGTTATAACTATCTGGTTGCCCGCATCGAGAAGTTGGTCTTCCAAATGGAGGCTAACACGATGGCATTTATTGATATGATTTCGGTGGAAAATTGATTAGGTGTTTAGTTGTTTTTATGAATAAAAAATCAGAAATAACAATTTTGCTTGGCGATTGTGCCGAGCAGTTGCGTCGAATCCCCGATAATTCGGTGGATTTGATTGTTACTTCGCCGCCCTATGCCGACCAGCGCAAAACAACATACGGAGGTGTCAGAGCCGATAAATATGTGGAGTGGTTTGCGCCAATAGCAGCCGAGCTCAAACGGGTACTCAAACCATCAGGCACGTTCATCCTCAATATTAAAGAGAAAGTTATAGCGGGCGAACGCAGTACTTATGTTATGGAGCTGATTTTGGAGATGAGGCAACAAGGATGGCTCTGGACAGAGGAGTTTATTTGGCACAAAAAGAACAGCTTTCCCGGCAAGTGGTCAAACCGTTTCAGGGATAGTTGGGAGCGACTTTTGCAATTCAACAAGGAGCGTAAATTTGCTATGTATCAGCAGGCTGTTATGGTTCCGGTGGGAGATTGGGCAAAGAGCAGATTGAAGAACCTGAGCGAAACGGACAAAGTGAGGGATAATGCCAAGAATGGTAGCGGTTTTGGCAAGAATGTGTCTAATTGGCAGGGGCGTGATATGGTATACCCGACCAATGTACTCCACTTGGCAACGGAATGCAACAACAAAAATCACAGTGCGGCATTTCCGCGTGAGCTGCCGGAATGGTTTATCAAATTGTTCACTCGCGAGGGCGACACCATCTTAGACCCCTTTATGGGTAGCGGGACTACCGTTTTCGCAGCCTCTGAAATGGGTCGCAATGCTATTGGCATTGAGATTGTTCCCGACTATTTTGAAATGGTTAAGTCACAGATAGCAACACAGCCCAATAATAGCACACGTAAAAATGATAGAACAACAACTTCGCAACTATGTAGAGTGTAATATTGCAGATTTTCACCGTAAACGAATTGCATCATTAGACGGATTGAAACTCTCAAAGGTGCTCAAACGCAAGAATCCATACCTCTTTCGGGCAAAAAATATGCTCACTGCCCAGGGGATAGTGCGTGCATTGGTGGATGCTCATATTTCGTCAAACGAAGAAACTATTTTTGGTGATTGGTTGGAGGGGTTGGCTATATATGTATGTTCAGAAATATATTCAGGCAGAAAATCAGGTATTACCGGTATTGATTTAGAGTTTGACAAAGAAGGAATTCGATATATTGTGTCCATAAAATCGGGCCCAAACTGGGGAAATAGTTCACAAATAAAAAAGATGATTTCGGATTTCAACTCAGCCCGAAAAACATTGCGCACCTCAAATTCTACTATCAATATCATTGCCGTGAATGGTTGCTGTTACGGGAAAGATAATACTCCTGACAAGGGTTCATACTTTAAGTATTGCGGTCAGCAGTTTTGGGAGTTTATCTCAGGAAATGAGAACTTGTATATAAATATTATCGAACCTCTTGGTACTAAAGCTCGTCAGAGGAATGATGAGTTTGTTGAGCTTTACTCAAAAATGATCAACAGATTTACTGTTGAATTTGCAAATGAGTTTTGTGATGAAGATGGAACTATCTTATGGGAAAAGTTAGTAAAATTTAATTCGGAAAAGAGAATATAATGGCAATAAAACGTAGCTCCAAGGTAGATATGAATGTGGGTTCGGCATCGATGACCGACCTTATGTTCTTGCTGCTCATATTTTTGATGATTGCAACGACGCTCATCAATAACAATGCTCTGCAACTATCACTTCCCAAGTCGACCTCGCCCACACAGGATAAACCGGCAACCAAGATATCCATCACTGCCGCCTCGCAATATTACATTGACGACAAAGTTGTTGAGGCGGATGCCATTGAGGGTATCCTTGCTCAGAAACTTGCTGGACAGGAGCGTCCCGTCATCTTTTTCTATGCCGACAAGCGAACACCTTGGGAAGATGTGATGTTTGTATTGAATATAGGTAAGCGTAATCCAAATTATGCACTAAGCGCTGGTACAATTCCCGAATAATTTTTCCGAAAGAATGCAACAGCGAGAACGAGAGATATATAAGGTGACGATAGTGGGGTCTGTCGTTAATGTTGTTCTGTCCGTGGGGAAGTTGGCAGCAGGAATTGTCGGGCGGAGCGGTGCAATGGTGGCAGATGCCGTTCACTCGATGTCGGACTTTGTAACGGATGTTATTGTACTCATCTTTGTAAAACTCTCATCCAAACCAAAAGATAAAAACCACGACTACGGGCACGGCAAGTACGAGACTCTTGCCGGTGTGATTATTTCGTTGATTTTGATTGGCGTGGGTGTGGGTATTTTGGTTGATAACTTTTGGGTAATTCGCAACGTGTGGTACGGTGAGCAGATTCCCGAGCCGGGGATGATTGCTCTGTGGGCTGCCGTTGTTTCGATTGGGGCAAAGGAGGCTCTATATTGGTACACGGTTTTTGTGGGACGAAGGGTTAATAGTCCTGTGGTTATAGCCAACGCTTGGCACCACCGAACCGATGCTTTTTCGTCCTTGGCGACATTGGCGGGCATCGGCGGTGCGATTTTCCTTGGGGAGCACTATCGGATTTTAGACCCTGTTGCGGCAGTGATAGTGAGCTTTATGATAATGAAAGTGGGGTGGAACTTGCTAAAACCGGGTATAGATGAGCTTTTAGAGCGGTCGCTATCCCTCGAAATGGAGGATGAGATAGTGGGTGTGATTCTGGCACAGGGTGATATTTCCGACCCTCACAACCTCAAAACCAGACGTATAGGTGCGAATATAGCCATAGAGATACACCTGCGCATAGATGGTAATATGACAGTTACTATTTCTCACGAGTTATCTCACAAGATAATTCGCGCCCTCAAAGAGAAATATGGTAAGGATACACAAGTGATAATACATTTCGAGCCGCGAAAATAGTTAATAACCTGAGTTCAGAGGCAGGTTTTGTAGAGCAGCGATATATTGTTTTGAACAGCAGGCGTGGTACAGGAGTGAATGGACAAGTTATCGGAAGACGAAATGATGAAAATCGGAATTGGTATGGACATCAAACTGAACTAGAAGATTTATTGGCAAAGGAGATTAATATTCTGAATCCTAATATTATTTGGTTTCAAGGTGCAAAATTTAGTGCTCGTTTTCACTATTTGATAAAAGCAACCGGACGAAAATTATTTTGTGCAAACTACTTCACTTGCAATATAGTGCCGATAAACCCAGCCACCTCAAAAACCTCAATATATATAAACTCTAATGAAGACAATGGTTCGCTATTTTTCTTTAGTTACCCCTCACTTCGCGCCCCGTGCCGGGGCGCGAAGAAAGGTTATTTTGCTAGATGTAAATAAATTAAGTAGGTTTATAACCGAGTAGTGCAAAAATATATAATTGTAAATTATTTATAGATGGAACAAATCATAAAAAATTGTTGCGAAGCAGCTATTGATGTGCTCTTTAGCACTCTTGCTGCCGATTTGCAGATACAAAAAACGCGTAAGGAGTTCGAGGGTGATTACACTCTGGTAACCTTTCCGCTGCTGAAACTCACAAAACTTTCGCCCGAGAAGACAGGCGAAGCTATCGGCGAGTGGTTAGTCAAAAACTGCTCACAGATAAAGAGCTATAATGTCATAAAAGGATTTCTCAACATTGAGTTGCAACCGGCAGTATGGCTCGATACGCTAACGGATATTGCGGGCAACCCAAACTATGGTTTTGCAAACAGTAACGGGCACACGGTGATGGTGGAGTACTCCTCGCCAAACACCAATAAGCCGCTACACTTGGGACACATACGCAACAATCTTTTGGGATACTCTGTCGCGAAAATCTTAGAGGCTAATGGAAATAACGTCCTCAAAGTCAATTTGGTGAACGACCGCGGAATACACATATGTAAGTCGATGATTGCTTGGCAACGTTTCGGTGGCGGCGAGACTCCCGCCTCGAGCGGTATGAAGGGCGACCACCTCGTTGGTAAGTATTACGTTGAGTTCGACAAGGCATATAAGGCTCAAATAAAAGAGCTTATCGAAGGCGGAATGAGCGAGGAGCAGGCAAAGAGGGAGGCTCCGATAATCAGGGCGGCGCAAGAGATGTTGGTGAAGTGGGAGGCACGCGAGGAGGAGGTCTATTCGCTTTGGGAGACGATGAACGGCTGGGTTTATGAGGGTTTCGACAAGACCTACAAGATGATGGGCGTTTCCTTCGATAAGATTTATTACGAGTCTAATACGTACCTTTTGGGCAAGAAACTTGTGGAGCTTGGTCTGGAAAAAGGTGTTTTTTATCGTCGGGATGACGGCTCGGTTTGGGTCGATTTAACGGCTGATGGCTTGGATGAAAAACTACTCCTGCGCGCGGACGGCACAAGTGTCTATATGACTCAAGACCTTGGTACTGCACTGGAGCGTTACGACGAATATCACTTTGACGACCTTACTTATGTTGTTGGCAATGAGCAGAACTATCACTTTCAGGTGCTGAAACTCATTCTCAAAAAATTGGGCTACTCGTGGGCTGATTCGATTTATCACCTAAGCTATGGAATGGTGGAGCTGCCCGAGGGGAAGATGAAATCGAGGGAAGGTACAGTGGTTGATGCCGACGATTTGATGGAGGCAATGGTTGAGGAGGCGCGTGCTATGTCCAAGGAGCTTGGCAAGTTGGACGCATTGACGGAGCAGGAGCAGTATGATATTAGTAAGATGATAGGTCTAGGCGCATTGAAGTACTTTATTTTGAAGGTAGACCCGCGCAAGACGATGCTCTTCAACCCTGCCGAGTCAATAGATTTCAACGGCAATACTGCACCATTTATTCAATATACCCACGCACGCATAAAATCTTTGGCAAGGCGCGCGGGGGGTGTGGGAGATTTGACCCGGGTGGGTCAGGTGGGAAGGAAGGAGATAGAGCTAATAAAATTGTTGATGGAGTTTGCGGGGGTAGTGCGCGAGGCGGGGGCGGAGCATTCGCCGGCGGTGGTGGCACAGTATGCTTACGACTTGGCGAAGGAGTATAACCAATACTATCACGATTTCCCCATCCTGCGTTCAGACGTGGAGGAGAGTGATAAAAAATTCCGCTTGGCGCTCTCGTTGCAAGTAGCTTTGATGCTCGGCAAGGCGATGGGATTGCTTGGTATAGAAGTGCCGGAGAGAATGTAGATATCAGGGCAAGGTCAGCCCGGATATGGGGTGATTCAGGAAATTAGGTTAGCAGTGTAATCTGCTTTTGATTAGCATTTTATATTGCGAATTTATTTTGAAGCCACTCTGATTTTCTCTTCACTTCTTCAATGTCCTATGAAAAGCGGCATCGAAACGAGTGCCTAATCATACCCGATTTTCACCGACAAAATGACCAAGTGGCGCAAATAGAATTAATGAAATATTGTGAGTTCACGCGAGTGCGAGAGCACCATCCTTAACCTTAATAAACGATGAAGAAACTACTATTAGCCCTCATTTTTTTGTCTGTGGGGGAGCTTTGTGCGCAAGACACTATCTATGTGAATGACTTCGGCGCGCGCGAAAACAGCTTCGAAAACTGCGTCCAAGCTATCCAAGATGCCATTGCCGAGTGTAAAAAGAGTGGAGCGAAAGTTCTTGCCTTCCGCGGGGGGCGCTATGATATATGGGCAGACGGTGCCTCGCGCCGCAAATATTTTATTTCCAACACTTCAAACGAGAAGGAGTGTCCCTCTAAAGTCAAAACTATCGGTATGTTGTTCGACGGAGTGGAGAACCTTGTAATCGAGGGAAATAACTCTAAGATAGTTTTCCACAATAAGATGATAACCGTGGCTTTTGATAATTGCCGCAACGTAAAGCTGCAAAATATCGAAATCGACTTCGAACGCCCCACTATGTCCGAAATAAAGATTGAGGCATTAGGTAGTGGGTTTGTAGATGTATCGTTCCATCGTGATTCGCGCTATTCTATTGTTAATGGGCGCATTATGTTGATGGGCGAAGGGTGGCGGTCTAATCAGAATCACTGCATTGAGTTCGACCCAAATTTACAGACGATGCGCTACTCCGGTCTCTGGAACGAGCTCGAAAAGTGCCCTGCTGCGGAGATTGCACCGGGTAGGGTAAGGTTTGCTGTGCCCGAAAAACTGCGTCCTAGTGTGGGTAATATTCTGACAGTGAGAGATATTATTCGTGACCAAGTTGGAGCATTCAACCTCAAAAGCAAAGACATTACCTATTCCAATGTAAGGATGCGTTATATGCACGGTTTGGGTATTGTTTCTCAGTTTGTTGAAAACGTTACGATGGATAGAGTATATTGCGAACCGGATGCTGCAAGCGGTCGTGTTACGGCAGCTTCTGCCGATTTTATGCACTTTTCAGGATGTCGCGGCTTGGTGAAAGTGGTTGATTGCCGCTTTGCCGGTTCGCACGATGACCCGGTAAATGTGCACGGCACAAATCTTCGTGTTGTTGAAAACCTTGGCAAAAATCGCCTGAAACTACGTTTTATGCACCATCAAAGTTACGGATTCGATGCCTTTTTCAATGGAGACGAGGTAGCGTTTGTGAATGCGAAAAAGATGTTACGTTATGCTATGGCGCATATCAAAAAGGTGGAGAAACTTTCAGAGCGCGAAGTCATCGTCACTTTGGATGGCGAGATTCCTAAGGATTTGACTGTAAATGAAGATTGTCTGGAGAATATTACTTGGACACCAGAGGTGTTGATAAAAGGTAACTTTTTCAGCCGCACCAGCACTCGCGGCGTTCTGCTGACAACACCACGTAAAGCGGTAATAGAGGACAACACATTCTTCAACTGCGGAATGAGTGCCATTCTCATAGAGGCAGATGCTCAGGGGTGGTATGAGTCGGGACCTGTCTGCGATGTGACGATTCGCAACAACACGTTCATAGATTGTGGCTATCAGGGCGGCGCGGGCGGCTATATTATTGCATTACACCCCTCTAATTCGATTATCGATGCCGATAATCCTGTACACCGCAATGTGACCATAGAGGATAATATATTTATAACATACGACATACAAGTGCTTTATGCAAAAAGCACACAGGGGCTGGCGTTCCGCAATAATGTGATTAGGCGTAGTTTCACGATGCCATCTGTTTCGAGCCGCAACTCCTCATTTCTCTTTGACGGTTGCAAGAATGTAATTATCGAGAATATCACTTTTGAGGGAGATGTACTTGGACGCGACATCCTAACGCGCAATATGCCTGACATATACTTGGACAATCGAACCGAAATGGTTATTAAGGGGACTCCCAAAAATTAGTAAATCATCAACTTGGTGTCGTTCAGAGGAATATTCCGTCGATATTTGGGTTTTTTATTTGAAAATAAATTTGGTTAGGTCGCTGATTTTCAGTATCTTTATGTGTACCAAGACATATAGAATATGAGACCAGCGACCGCCCCAAAAGCTACACTTTCAATCATTGAAAAGTGCTTAGAGAATATTGTTTCGACAAGTAAATGTACGAAAAATTTTATTATAGAAGTTCTTTGGCTATTTTTGAGTATTTCAAACTTGCTGAATGTCATTGCGACGAAAGCTGCAATGACAACTGAGAGAGTTCAGCTATGATGCAATACCATCTATTTTTCGAATTCTTATAAGCCCCCTTGGAGCGCTCTACTGCCGTTAATCTCTCATTTCGAGCGAAGTACCACCTTCGTAACTATTGCCTTCATAAACGAAGTTTTGCACCCTCTCCAACAGAAACTGAGCCTTGTTCCAGTGAAAGGGAGGGTAGTCGCTATTTTTGACTATGGTATTATTGCGAAATATCAATCCATCAACCGACTTGGCATAAAGGATAGGCTTATCGAAGGTCTCAAAAAGATTGTCTTCAATCACTATGCCCGAGTGAAAATATTTTTTCTGTCCCTCTAAATTAGGTATTTCCGGATAGATTGAAATCACGGCATTGGTGAATTGGAACATATTGGTGAGTGAATTGATGAACTTATTACCGCGGATGAGAACGTTGCGACACGCTCCGGTCTCGAACCAGCCGTTGCAGTCACCACACAGAAGGATTGCCGTACCCGATGTGTGGTCGAAGATATTATTTTCCACCACAGTGCGTTTCGGAGTGCTGAAGAGTGTGCCGCGGGCGCGATTATTTCTCACACGATTTTCGGCAAAGACAACCTCCGGCGTCCACTCCAAATTTTCGATTCCGAAAACTCCTCGCTCGTTAATGGCACTATCAATGGGTTGCGCAAAAGTGATTTTGTACTCTTTTGCACCCTCTATTGTCTCTTTGTCGTAGGGCAAAATGGCTGTTATATAGTTGGTTGTATCTATCAGTTCCATCGTTCTCGAGTTTACAAATTGGACGGCATCACCCACCCGTCCCCACTCGAAGCCATAAGCCTGCGGGTGCATATACCTTGCAATAACATTCTGTCCATCAAGCCGTTTAACTATTTTAAGGTAAGTGCCGTGAACATTTATGGCATCGTCCATCATACCTTCATACAACCCGCCCACGGAGCGAATCAACCCCTTGCAAGCAGAAAAGTGCGTCGCGTCTGCCTGAGTAGTGAAGTAGCGCGGGTCTGTATCTCCTCGTAACCTCACCGAAAAACCCTCCAAATCAATGCCTTCGCTCATTTGAGCCAATAGCCCCATACCCTCGGCATAGTGTATGTTTATATTCTGGAGTTTCGTATTCTTGTCGTGGCTCATAAAGATTCCGGGCGTTGGGCGACCCCAACCACGCATAGCAACCACCGTTCCCGCAATCAGCCGCCTATTATTCCACGGAGCCTTTATGACACGCGGCTCAATCTCCTCCACATTCGTAGTGCCAACGCCGATGTCAGATGTTCTGTAAACCAGTCGTTTGGTCTCTCCCTCGAAGGCAATGCCAATATGCGGGGTATACTCCCAACCGTCACCATAGGCGATAAATTTACCATCCTCGATTCTATACTTCACCCACGGCGCAATTCTATAAATTATCTCCCCCTTGGCAGTGTCATTACTCAGAATCGTTACCTGCGAAATATGTGGATTCGGAAAATCGACAGAGAAATTGCGAAGTGTGCAACTTTCACTGTTAATCAATGAAATAGGCAGCATTCGTCCGTGAAATAGGAAGTTGGAGCTATCGCCGTCCAGAGTGAAATTTTTCATATCCTCAAGCACTATGCCCATAGTCTTGGGATTGTCTTGGTCGTGGTTAGAGATGTAATATTCGCGAAGAAGACCACCTTCGGGATGAAAATTATATGTACCGTGGCTGAAAACAAACCTTACGGCACCTCCGTCTCTATTTTCTGCCTTGATGCTGTCCAAAGCGCGGATAACCAATGGAGTAACGTTAATTTCAGTGTTGGGCTCAATGCCGAAATCGGCGGCGTAGTAGACACGCTCCGACCTTCCGCAGGCAAGAAGTAGGAGCAGGAATAGAGGTAGTAAGGATTTCATAATCGATTATTTTTGTGTAACTTTGTGTGTGGTTTTGCCTATGTAAAATTAGTACATTTTTTTTAATAATACAAACATTCTTCAGTAAGTTGAATTTCAATCTTATATCCAATTTTGCCCCAACGGGAGACCAGCCCGCCGCCATCGACCAACTTACACGATTGGTCAGAGAGGGTGGCAGGCATAACACCCTGTTGGGAGTTACGGGCAGCGGCAAAACATTCACAATGGCGAATGTCATAGCCAACCTCAACCGCCCTACCCTTATACTGAGCCACAACAAGACTCTTGCAGCTCAGCTCTACGGCGAGTTTCGCGGCTTTTTCCCGGAAAATGCCGTTGAGTATTTTGTTTCGTACTATGACTACTATCAACCCGAGGCATATCTGCCCACATCGGATACTTATATAGAGAAAGACCTCTCCATAAACGATGAAATAGAGAAATTGCGCCTCTCGACCTCATCGTCTCTGCTGAGCGGAAGACGCGATATTGTGGTGGTGAGTTCGGTTTCGTGTCTCTACGGTATTGGAAATCCCGAGGATTTTCACGCAAACACTATCACCATAAAGAAAGGCGAGAATTTTCCGAGAAAAAAGATGCTCTATCAACTTGTCGATGCCCTCTACTCGCGTAATGACATTGAGTTTGCCCGCGGCAACTTTCGCGTGAGTGGCGATACGATAGATATTTTTGCAGCCTATGGTGATGTAGCTTATCGCATTGTGCAGTGGGGCGACGAGGTGGAGAGCATCCATTCGATTGACCCAATTACGGGAAAGAGATTGCAGACATTCGACACAGTGCAAATTAACCCCGCCAACATCTTCGTAACCACCAAAGAGCGCATTGCCTCTGCACTGAAATACATTAGGTTGGATTTAGGAAAGCAGTACGACTACTTTATGCAACGGGGCGAGGAGATATATGCCAAGCGGCTCAAACAGCGTGTGGAGTACGACTTGGAGATGATTGCAGAGGTTGGTTACTGCTCGGGTATCGAAAACTATTCGCGCTACTTTGATGGACGCGCCGAGGGGACGCGCCCATTCTGCCTCTTGGACTATTTCCCCGGTGATTTTCTGACCATTATAGATGAGAGCCACGTAACCATTCCACAAATCAGGGCTATGTATGGTGGTGATGCAGCGCGTAAGAAAAATTTGGTGGAGTATGGTTTTCGACTACCTGCTGCCATTGACAACCGCCCTCTGAAATTCGAGGAGTTTGAGGGCATCGTCGGGCAGACGGTCTATGTAAGTGCCACACCGGCAGAGTATGAGCTGGTCAAGAGTGAGGGTGTCATTGTCGAGCAGCTGATAAGACCCACAGGACTGCTAGACCCCAAAATCGAGGTTCGCCCCACGCTGGGACAGATAGATAACCTTGTAGAAGAGATAGAAAAACGGGCAGCAAAGGATGAGCGAGTTTTGGTGACAACACTCACAAAGCGTATGGCTGAGGAGCTTACCAAATATTTTGACAAACTCGGCATCAGGTGTCGTTATATCCACTCAGACGTGGATACACTGGAGCGGATTGAGATTATGGACGATTTGCGTGCGGGACGCTTTGATGTGCTGGTGGGAGTCAATCTACTCAGGGAAGGATTAGACCTGCCCGAGGTGTCGCTCGTAGCAATTATGGATGCCGACAAGGAGGGTTTCTTGAGGTCGGCACGCTCTCTGACGCAGACCGCCGGACGCGCTGCACGCCACTTAGAGGGGTTTGTGATAATGTATGCCGATAAGATTACCGACTCGATGCGACAAACCATCGAGGAGACTGACCGCCGCCGCGAAAAACAACGTAACTACAACATTACCAATGGTATTACCCCGCGTCAGGTTCGCCGCGCACTTGGCTCCACAATGCAGGGAACTGAACTCGAAGTTGAAAGACGCTCCGTTTCCGACGATAAAATCGTAAGTAATATGAGTGATAAGGAGTTGCAGAGCGCGGTGGAGAATGCACGTATACTGATGGAAAATGCGGCTAAGGAGCTTGACTTCTTGGCAGCAGCACGCTATCGCGATGAGATGTACGAATTGCAGGCGTTGGCAGCCAAACGATAGAATTTTCTCAACAACCCGATATATGAAAAAACTACTAACTACAATTTATTTGGTGCTCTTTGCCCTTACGGCTACGGCACAAGACACAACCATTCTCAACAAAATGCGCCGTATTGAGCGCGAGAGTTCTCAAGTGGAGCGATACTCCTATCTTTTATTAGACCTTGCGGGTTCGCGTTTGGCAGGCTCAGACGGTGCGGAACGCGGCTACAAAATTGCTCGAGAAGCAATGGCAGCAATGGGGCTTTCCAATGCACGTGTAGAGTTTGCAAGAAGATGGCATCGAGGTGGCTTTGATATAGAAAAATCCTATGCCGCAATGAGTGTGCCATATTATCAGCCATTTTTCCCTGCCATAGTCGGATGGACGGGTGGAACAGAAGGTTTGCGTAGAGGTGAAGTCATAGTAATTGATGATGTGGATAGTACAACATTTGCGAATAAATATCGCGGTAAATTAGAGGGCAAAATCGTGTTGATGCCCTCGCGAGCAACCTATGCGATGAATTTTTCAACACCCTCTGCCACCCGTATCAGCGACGAAAATTTAGAAAAACTTGCTGCCGCCCCCACGCCCGAACCTACGGCTATGCAGCGCCGAAACCGTCCTCCACAACAGCGACTAATAGATTGGGTGCGAGCGGAAAATCCGCTGGCAGTTGTTAATTGCAGCGGCGATTTCAACAATCCTGGAGTTACTTTTTTCAACCACCAACAGGGCGACAAACCGATTGCCCCCGAGTTTAACCTCGCCGTTGAATCTTACGGATTGATGAAGCGGTTAGTGGAGAATGGAGAGCGAGTAGTGATGGAACTTGACTTCAAAACGCGCTTTACCGGAAACCGCCCCATTAACAATGTGGTGGCAGAGATTGAGGGGACAGACCTCAAAGATGAGTTGGTGATAATCGGCGGACACATAGATAGTTATCATCTAAGCCCCGGTGCGGGAGACGATGCAGCGGGGTGTATCGTGATGATGGAGGCGATGCGACTGTTGAAGGAGGCGGGGGTGAAGCCGCGCCGTACTATACGTATTGTGTTGTGGGGTGGTGAAGAGATGGGGCTGCACGGTTCGGCTGGCTATGTGGAGCAGTTTGTGGGTAGGCGCGATGCACCCCTTAAAGAGCACTCAAAGATTTCGTGTTATATAAACTCCGACTATGGTCCCGGCAAATTCCGCGGCATCTATACTCAGGCAAATGAGGCGGCATATCCTATTTTTGCCACGTGGTTAGCTCCGTTCAAGAACGATGGATGTTCCACTGTTTCAAATCTTTCTGTGGGTAGCACAGACCATATTTCGTTTGATATTGCGGGCATTCCGGCGTTCCAATTTATAAGTGACAACTTGGAGTGGGGACGCGCCTCGCACCGCGTAACCGACTTCGCTGACCGAATGATTTACGCCGATACAAAGCATAATGCCTTGGTGGTTGCGTGGTTGGCATATTGCGCTGCAATGTCGGACGAGAAGATGCCACGAAAATAGGTAGGCGCTTTTTGTTGATTATCAATTAAAAAACTCAATAAAGCAAATTGGGAAAAATTGGCAAATTTGTCGAATGGAGCGTAATAGCTACACATTTTATGCAGGGGTGTTTGATATGAGACTATCGGATGCCCGTTGTTTGTTTTTAGCATTCTACTGGGTTTTGTGTGGTATAAGTTTGAGGTCTGCATCGAAGAATAGTATTGCGGTTCCGAAGTTTTCATTTACGGAATACCTAACTTTACCCGCACATCAGGTTGGGAAATTTGTTAACCCAACTTCAACGTAATATGTATGCAAATCCTCTGTTCTTTAAGCCTTATCTGTTTTTGGCTTTCTGCGTGGGTACTACGGATTTTTCAATTCGGAGGTGGTGGTGCAGTTTTGATTGTGTGTCGTCTAAATGGTATGGGGTTGTATCCGAGGATTCGATATAGTTCCGAGGCGGCATCTGTGGGGTCCGAACAGATGCGTAGTTCTATTTGTTCTCCGAGTGCGTTTTCTGCTTTGGTGGTAATAGCCTTTTGGGTGGATAGAATGCGCTTTAATTCAGTCCAGTAATGAGTTATGCCTTGTAACTTTAGTTTGTGTCGAAGCGTGTTTACAATCCAGTATGATAGGAGTCCGAAGAATAGATGGGCGTCGGAGTTGTCATCTGTCTGATGGTATATGGGGCGCAATTCCAGGTCTGTTTTGAGTTGCCGGTTTGATGTCTCTATCTCTCTAATCAAGTTATAGTACTCCCACGTAGTTCGCTCGTCAAGGGAGGTTACGTTGGTGCGCAGGAAGTATGTACCAAAGCGTTGCTCAGCCTGGTCTTGGCTGATTTTGATTTGCCAGCGGATATCTAACATGTGTTCGGGATTCTCACCCGAGCGTATGTAGTCTATTTGATAATACTTGGATACAGAGGGGTATTTACCGAGTGCACGTCCAACACGCTCCACCACCTTGTCGTATCTCTTTGTGCCTCCTTTTGCCGTAAGAGCGTTGCGTGCCTTTGTGAGTTCAAGCTCGAAACGCTCTCGCCACTGTTGGTTCATGGAATGTTCGGTCATTGCTTTGGCGGGGGAGGTAATGCGAAGGTAGAAGTCGCCTCCCTCCCGGTGCTCGACTTGGGCTATAGTAATGGGACGCTTGCGACTATCAAATACCGTAACAGAGCGACCTTCCTCTTTGAGAGTATAATCTTTGAGCTTGGTTCTGCTGACACAAAGGTAATTATATCCTCGTTCTTTGAGCAATCCGAGATTGGCTTCCGTGGCTATTCCTGCATCGATGACCACCATAACTTTCTGATTGGGGTTTGTCG
Source organism: Mucinivorans hirudinis (assembly GCA_000723505.1). GTDB lineage: Bacteria > Bacteroidota > Bacteroidia > Bacteroidales > Rikenellaceae > Mucinivorans > Mucinivorans hirudinis. The sequence goes on from HG934468.1 coordinate 2,628,595, forward strand.
AGACCGGATTCTTCGAGATAATGCCCTCCACCATCGCCGATAGTGAATCGGGGTCGGCTGTGTTGCCGGCAAGGATTGAACTGTATCGGATAAAGCCTTCAGTATTGATTGCCAAGGCGAGGACAAGAAGGCGACAGTCTGAGCGTTTCTCCTTCGAGCGACCAAACTTTGCCTTCTTTGAGCCTGTCTTGCTACCCTCGAAATAGAAGTTGGTCAAATCGAAGAGCATCACCCGGTTAGTGAGATTAAACAACGAGTCGGTGCGAGAGCACAGATGACGCTCTAGCTTGTCTTTCAAGGCATAAAGCGATGGAGCAGCCGCATATACCTCGCGCTGAGTCGGGCAGTCGCCAAACTGACCCGTCAGAAGCTCCATTGCGGCAGAATTCTCGTCGAGTATACGTAGTGCCGCCCATTCCGATGGGGAATATACAGTCCGGATAATCAAGGATGCCAGTGTAGAATTTATCTTACGCTCCGACCATCCTTCGCGTCGCAGAAATGTGTCGAGCTGTAGTTCGCGTATCGCCTGAAGGCATACATTCTCTGCACCTGCCTCACGTGCATCTGTATGCTGTATTGTGTTGACATCTATTAATTTGCGGGCTTTGCGTTCTGCCTCATCATAACTTGCCCGTGCGGAATCAATCTTGCCGCTACCCTTTATCTGACTCCAAAACTTCTCGATGTATCCACGAACCTTTTCACTGTACTCTCCTCTGGGATCGGCAGTAAACATCGCCTGCTGAGCTGGGATATACGCACTCTGCTCCATCATATAGGTCAGACCGCGGCGAATCTGCACAATCTCATCGCTACACAAATCGGGAAGGTAACCCGGAGTCAACATTACACGGGTATGCACACGTCCTATAACGTCACGGAAGGACTCCTTGATTTTATAATAAGGGAGTTCCCTGCCGTGCTCGGGGCTCACGCGTATGTTCGATGTGAAGTACATGCCCGCTAAGGTACAACATAAAATTTACTCCCGTGGGTATTACAAAGCACTTCACCAAATAAGCATCTTCTGAAAATCAACTCAATAGTATGAAATCACCCCCGTTTTTGAGCAAAAAAACACCGAAAAAACTTTTTGGCGTTGAAGTTGGGTTAATAATGTTTTTGTGTTTTGTTTGAGGTGTATTTATTCCAATTTCGGAGTTTTATTTTCTCCAGAATTCATCAATGGTAAGGTTGCCAAGAGTCGAGTGTCGACGATTTTTGTTGTACCAACACTCCAACCACGTAAAGACTCTACTTCTGAGTTTTTCGGCACTAACCAAGCTAAAACCATATATAGTCATTCCTTAAAATTAGTTTATTTCATTGTATATTAGCAATATATCTTTCAATTTTGCTGTATAATTCGACAGGAATTTGTATCTTTGTGTTATGAATATAATAAAAAGAGATAAGTCCTTGAGCCATAGATATTGACTCTTTATTTGCATCGCAATAGGTTACGAATAAGTTATATACAGAATGTTTCGGTTTTCTGTGCCTTGCGTACTCCAAATAACTCTTATGCTGCAAAAGTAGCTCAAAAAAAGAACATATCAAAACAAAGTTAGGTCTAACTTTTAATTTCATCTCCACCCTCTTATTGGTATAAAAGAGCCGGATTTTCGTCTGAACATAATTACCCCATAAATCGGGCAATCAAATTCAGACTACTGTATAGCCCCGAACAATCCCCCGTCAGCAGCGAATCACTTGCAGGCGGGGGATAGTTCTGTTTACGGCTATAACCCAAACGGTCTCTTTTATCCATTGTCTGCCCACCCCTTTTGATACCATAGTAGGTAACTACTATGGATAGATTAATTGATAATCTTAATCTGCCTCTCCTATATTGAATCCTCCACAATCTGCTGTTTATAAACTGTCAAGTCGGGGTTTTCGGTCTTAGTGGCAAAGGTATTTACGGGTTATTAACGGCGTTGCAAGGTCAAGCCCCTGCGGAGGTTTCGATAAAAATCTCCACACTTCCCTTTGGTCAGGTTGTATTTTTCTCTAAAACCTTGCACCACCTAAACCCTACACCATTTACGCCCCTGAAACGAAAACGACCGACTCGACGGAAAGGCGCATAAAAAAAATGTCGGATTCAAAAGAGGCAGATAATAATTGAAACTTCAACTCCCTCATCTCAAGAATCCGCATAAACTTAAAAAAAAGCAGAAGATGAAACTCCCATAGTAATACTTTCCACCTATAATGATGTAAAATTTAGGATTTTATATTCTACTTTTGTGTTTGAGTCTTCACATAGACACACCAATGAGCATGGAAGAGATTAGATTTAGTCAAGTCGTATCCAATGGATGCGGGATTGACGTACACAAGGAGAGTGTTGTTGCAACTATTGAGGGCGTTGGTATTCTTAAGACAACCAATCAGTTCGGCACATTTACAAGTTCTTTGACAGAACTGAGAGATTGGTTATTGGAGAACGGCATAACTCACGTAGCAATGGAAAGTACGGGCGTTTATTGGAAGCCGGTTTACAATGTATTAGAGCCAACAGGAATGAAGGTTTGGATTGTCAATGCCCGCCACATTAAGAATGTACCGGGTCACAAAACCGATAAAAAGGATAGTGCCTGGATATGCAAACTACTGCTGGCGGGCTTGCTCAAGCCGAGCTACATTCCCCCCAAAGAGCAACGGGAGCTTCGAGACCTTACCCGCTTTCGCCAGAAATTAATCGAGCACATCGCAAGTAACAAGAACCGTACAATCCGCATTTTGGAGGATTGTAATGTCAAATTGTCTAGCGTATTGAACGACACGAGCGGAGTTGTCGGCACAAAACTCATTAACAAAATTATCGACAAACAAGCTGTAGCCATTGATGATATTGATGAGGTTTATCATCGTAACCTCAAGGCTACTAAAGGGGAGTTGTTTGAGGCTTGTAGCGGCATTATAACCGAGCATCACAGCTATATGCTAAAGATTATCAGAGAGGAAATACTATCCACCGAGCAACGTGTTAATGAATTATCTTCCCGTATAAGAGATATATTAGCTCCTTATGACAATGTTCTGGAGCTGCTAAGGGGAGTCCCTGGTATAGGCACAAAGAGTGCTGAAGACCTTGTTGCTGAGATAGGATTGGATATGAGTGTTTTCCCCAATGAGAATCATTTAGCATCTTGGGCAGGTGTAGCACCGGGTAATAATGAGAGTGCGGGTAAAAAAAAAGTGGTCGAATAACTTATGGTAATAAGCAGTCCCGTGCAGTTTTAGTGAGACTGTAATCTGAACTCTGTCCAAAAACACTTACCTTTGTATTATGGATAGGAGAAGTCAGGAGTATCAAATAATGCGTGATAAGGCATTATCTCAGCTTCGGAGTGGGGAGTCACTCACGGGCAAAGATGGGGCATTTGCTCCACTGTTGAAAGAATTTTTAGAAGCCGCTTTGGATGGCGAAATGGCAGCTCATCTGGACGAGGCGGAACGCCAGCAAGGCAACAAGCGTAACGGTCGAGGAAGCAAACGAGTCAAAACGATGGCGGGTGAGATTGAAATAGAGACACCTCAGGATCGTCATAGCAGTTTTACACCCGAGATTCTCAGGAAACGGGAGACCATTTTGGCGGATAATATGTCCTCCAATATCATCAGTTTGTATGGTATGGGTATGAGCCTGAGGGATATATCTGCTCATATAGAAGAGATGTATGACGTTGAGATATCGCACAATACGTTGAGTGAAATCATCGAACGTATAGTTCCCAAGGTCAAGGAGTGGCAAAGTCGTCCTTTGGAGTCGATGTACACTATCGTTTGGCTCGATGCGATGCACTACAAGGTCAAAGATGGTGGACGTACCGAGAGTCGAGCCGTTTATAATGTACTGGCAGTCAATAAGGATGGTCGCAAAGAGTTAATCGGGATGTATGTATCTGAGAGTGAGGGAGCGAACTTCTGGTTGAGTGTATTGACCGATTTGAAAGCACGTGGGATGAAAGATGTTTTGATTGCCTGCATTGACAACCTTACGGGCTTTGCCGAGGCAATCGCCACCATTTTCCCGCAAGTAATCATTCAGAGCTGCATCGTTCATCAAATCCGCAACTCATTGAAATACATTGCGTCCAAAGACCAAAAGGAGTTTATGGGTGATTTGAAGACTGTCTATCAAGCTCCCACTCTGGATTTAGCCGAACTGAATCTTGATAAATTGGAGGATAAATGGGGGCAGAAATACCCTGTTGTTATAGGCTCGTGGCGACGAAATTGGGATAAGCTTAGTGCCTATTTTGCTTATGATGAGCATATTCGCAGACTTACTTACACAACTAATGCTGTTGAAGGATTTCATCGTCAGGCACGGAAAGTGACCAAGACAAAGGGAGTTTTCCCTAATGATATGGCATTGATGAAGTTACTCTACTTAGCGGTTCTCAACATCTCCAAGAAATGGACTCAACCCCTTCCGAATTGGGCGTTAACAGCAGGTCAATTGCGGATAAAGTTTGGCGAAAGGATGCCAATGGAGCTATAGCCTTCACCGGTTGTTCTTTTCGGTTTTCCAAACGCAAAGAAAAGGCAGTTTTCGGATGTGTGCAAGGGTATATAAACGGCTCGTGCCTCGCCGCCCTTGCACACATCCGAAAACCGCCTTGAAAAAGCATTTGTAAAGCCGAAAAGAAAAAATTACATTTGTAGAAATTTAACACGAAATATTTACCGGACAGAGTTTATATTACACTCCCGAATACAAATCAGTCTCAGTGCTTTTTATAATAACAATCTATACTTTCGCTTAGTTATGCCTAAATATACATCTAAATTTTTGCTGCTATTTTGTTTTCTGGTCTGCTCATGTAGCAATGTTTTACAAACGGATAGTGATCTAATAGTTTTCGATTACAATCAATCATATCCTGAGATCTATCTTAGGCTGAGCGATGTTGCCGATGTACGTTATATCAAAATGGGAGGTGTTGATAAAGAATTTATGATAAGTGCACGAAGTGTATTGGCTGAAGATTTCTATGTCAATGAACAAACCGAACGGATATATACAGTACAAGGTGAACAATTGTTAATGTATGATATGTCAGGAAACCCTTTAAGAAGGCTCATTAGAGTAGGACGAGGTCCGCAAGAATATCTAAGTCTCTTTAGTTTCAGAGTTGATGAAGATAATAATACGGTTTCTGTATATGATATGCGTGGCAATTCTTTCTTGGAATATGATACGTTGTTTAATTTTAAACGCAAGTTCAGTTTCAAAGTTCCAACAATAAAAAATATGATGAAATTGAATGGAGATACACTGCTGGTGTATAATCATAGCAAACCATATGGTTGGGTGGATGGTATGCCACGTTTCTTTTTTTTAGCTTCGGAGTCTACTGCACAGCAGATAAAACCTATAAACATCTATTTTGAAAGACCTGAATTAGATGACGATCAAGAATCGGCTTGGATACTATACCCATCCTTAATACGAGGCAAAGGCGGAGTTTTTATGACAAATAAACGTTGTGATACTGTTTTCCGGATAGATACCAAAAGTCTGGAAGTGAAGCCTCACTTTGTTGACATCACCAACTACAACACTCCTGAATGTATGACCATTCCATCTTATGAGACAGCTGATTATCTATTTCTGGAGACAAATTTTAAAGCTAAACTTAGTCCTAAAATGGAGCATAGATATTTTGTTTACGACAAACATAAAAGACAAATTTTTAGGCTGAAAGTCGATAATTGGCAAAATCCATACGGAATTCAATTAACTCTAGTTAATGATCAGTGTGCACTAACAGCAAATTTAGCCACTCTTACAGAAGGTTATATGGCGATATTTCTCTCTACCGTTTTTTTGGAAGACAATATGGACAAATTGCCATCTGAGCTGCAAGAGATTACGAAGACTATGGATGAAAATGACAACCCGCTGTTAATGCTAATAAAATTGAAATAAAAATGAGAGAGCCAGTCAAATTTACCTCCATTATCTCAGAAAGGGTTGTGGATTATAATATCAAAAATCTTCGTAATCTAGTGGGGACTTCTAAAATTTAATTCTTTGTAATTCAAATAATTATGCGTATCTTTGTAGTATAAATAAGGGAATATGCGCAAGATACAATACAAGTCTACAGGCATCGCTGGTTTATTTGACCACGAGCAAGCATTAGAGCAGTTATCTAACAAGGGGAATGCTCTTGAACGATTAAGTGAAGTATTAGATTTTGAGATATTTCGCGAGTTATTGGAGGATTCCATTTTGACCAAAGAGAAGAAGAACAACGCGGGTGCAAAACCTTACGATGTCGTGATGCTATTAAAGATTTTGATACTTCAACGCTACTTCGGATTATCTGATGGTCAGGTTGAGTACCAAATCATTGACAGAGCAAGTTTTAAGGCGTTTTTGTGGTTGTCTTCGGGTGATAAAGTTCCCGATGAGAAGACGGTTTGGTCTTTTCGCGAGAAATTGACCAACAACCAAACCATAGAAAAGACCTTCGTTCTTTTTCGCGATGTACTCAATGCGAAAGGTTTGATTCTCAATGAGGGAAAGATGGTTGATGCTACATTTGCAACTGCTCCTATTCAACGCAATACCCGTGAGGAGAACAAGCAGATAAAAGATGGCGATGGTGCTGCATTATGGAATAATAAACCCCCACAAGAAGAGGCACAAAGACATTGATGCAAGATGGACACAGAAAGGTGGGCAGAATTACTATGGCTATAAGAATCACACAAAGGTGGATGCTAAGAGCAAGTTTATTGATTGTTATAAAGTTACTGATGCTTCGGTGCACGATTCACAGCCGTTAGAGGATTTACTAGAGGAGAACGACAAGGGGCAACCTCTATATTGAGATAGTGCTTATACTGGTGCTAATCAGGATGATGTCATTGAGAATGCGAAGATGATAAATCAGGTGTGCGAGAGGGGTTATAGGAATCATCCTTTGACCAACGAGCAGAAGGCGAGCAATCGCGAGAAGTCAAGTGTTCGCTCTCGTGTGGAGCACGTTTTTGGGTTTATGGAGCAGTCGATGCACGGTATCAAGGTGGAGCGCGTTGGTATAGTGCGAGCCACCGGGATACTTGGTCTTATGAACCTCACCTACAATCTGTTTAGATACGAACAGGTTGTACGACTGAATCTATTACCGATAAAAAACTAATAATCAAGCTGAAATGTAGAACTGACAGTCGAAATAGAGTCTAATTGATTGTACCCGCAAAAGAAAAAATCGCTTGCGAGAGAGCATAACGAGTTCTTGCTCTTAAATTAACCCCAAAATACTAATTTTTAGAACCCACCTTTAGCCGAACTCAATCTTGATAAATTGGAGGATAAATGGGGGCAGAAATACCCTGTTGTTATAGGCTCGTGGCGACGAAATTGGGATAAGCTTAGTGCCTATTTTGCTTATGATGAGCATATTCGCAGACTTATCTACACAACTAATGCTGTTGAGGGATTTCATCGTCAGGCACGGAAAGTGACCAAGACAAAGGGAGTATTCCCTAATGATATGGCATTGATGAAGTTACTCTACCTGGCGGTGCTCAACATCTCCAAGAAATGGACTCAACCCCTTCCGAATTGGGCGTTAACAGCAGGTCAATTGCGGATAAAGTTTGGCGAAAGGATGCCAATGGAGCTATAGCCCTTGTTTGTTCTTCTCGGTTTTCCAAACGCAAAGAAAAGGCAGTTTTCGGATGTGTGCAAGGGTATATAAACGGCTCGTGCCTCGCCGCCCTTGCACACATCCGAAAACCGCCTTGAAAAAGCATTTGTAAAGCCGAAAAGAAAAAATTATATTTGTAGAAATTTAACACGAAATATTTACCGGACAGAGTTTATATTACACTCCCGAAGTTCTCAATTCCATTAATATGTTTGTGACCATCGGCAAATTCATTTTCGCCATGCTTGACGCGATAATGCTTTTTATACCCGTAATTAACAAGACCATCATAGGTCTTAAATCCGTCGGAGTAAATCACTGCATTGGTGTCAGCTTTGCCCTTAATAATAGGCAATAGCTCACTTACAGAGCAGTTTTGACAATCTGGGTATATCCTTTGTCACCACGTTTGAGCATCCCGAAAACAGGTATCTTGCCTTTGGCTCCTCTTCCCCGGTCCCGCGTACACGACGCGCTCCGAAGTAGCTCTCATCGAGTTCGACCTCGCCGTTTGTGAACGGACTTTCTGCTTCACAAAGCTCCGCGATACGCTCTCGAAGTTTATTGTAAATATTGTTTATAGTGCCTTGATTCAAACCTGTAAATTCAGCCACTTTTTTGGCCTCCATATCGAGGCTAAAAAGACGCAAAACAGTCCTGAATTTATCCTCAGAAATCTTGGCCCAAAAAAATACTTGTTATTCATTAATCCAAAGATAGTTAAATAGCATTAAATACTACTTAACTAATCTTGAACCTTTTTATATTATGAGAAAATTATTGGCTTTTGTATTTCTATTTGCCATTTGCTCAGGCAACGCCTTTGCCAAAGAAATCAAAATTCACGGGCAAGTTGTAGACAGTCTATCAGGCGAACCATTGCCTATGTCGATTATCTCAATCGTTGATGAGAATAGCAATATTTTCGTATTCAGTGGCATCGTTGAAAAAGATGATGCCGTATTTTCTTTCGAAAAAATAAGAATCGGCAACTCTGCGTACTTCGTTGTTGTTTCATCGGTAGGTTATCAGAAGAAGAGAGTGACTTTGGATGATGATATGGGAGTGATAAAAATGGTGCCCGAGTCGATTGCAATCGACGAAGTTGTTGTGACTGCCTCTCGGAATATTCGGCGAGCGGTAGATAGAACCACCTATATTCTGGACAGTATGAAGCTCGCAGGCGTATCAGTTACAACTGATGTGCTCCGAAAAATCCCCGAAATATCTGTCGATGAACTTCGGCGGCGGGCATCAATTAAGGGCAAGGAGAATACTCTTATTCTTTTGAACGGCGTTAATACGGGCAACTCTGTTGATTTACGAGGCATTGATTTCCGTGATATTGAGCGGATTGAGGTGATAACCTCCCCATCGAGCGGCACGGATGTTGATTATGACGGAGTTATCAATATCATCCTCAAACCAAAGGTTCGAGCGGGGATTATGGTTGATATAGAAGAGACACTGAAATTGGACACTCGCTCGAATGATAGCTACGCCGGTTTAACTTGGGGCAAGGATAAAGTAAGAATAAAGCTGACCTATGATAACTACTATCGCGCGAATCCCTATGACATCACTCAACTTCGTTACGACAAAAAGAGCTCCTACGGTAGAGATGGTTACTGTTCAAAACCGTTTGAAATAACCAACGGTATAGGGTTAAATGTGGATTATTATCTCTCGGCGAACGATTTTCTAAACTTGACAACTCGCTCTCAATTCGTAAGAGCCGATAAGAATATTGCCTATACTGCAACTGATTTTGCGGATTTCGATGCTCGAATATCGAGCAGCTATTTTATCGGCAACTACACTCTTTTCTATCGCCGCACTATGAAAAATAAGTTGACAGACTACTTTTCTGTTAATGCCAATTTTGGATTTATGAATGCAACAGAGGATTCCCAAACACGATACGGGGATGGGATGGAGTTTTTGAACAGAGAAACTGCCGACAAATTCTCGACTAATTTACGACTAGCCTACAACAACAGATTGAGCAATATTTTCAGACTCAATGTGGGGGCTCAAACGTTATATCAAGATTTCCGAGGCACACTCAACAATAAAACGAGCGATAATAATCATCGTAATTATCGCAATAATCTATATGCTGATTTCTATGCCACAACAGGTTTATGGCAGTTCAGAGCAGGGCTGAAAGGAGAGATGAATATAAACAGTTTTACTAACCCTCTCTATGGTTCTAATAGACAATTTGCTTTCCAACCGACTCTTTCTGCATTGTTGAAACTGAATGAGGTTCACTCGATTAAGGCTGAGTTTCGCCGTCCTTCTTACTACCCCTCGTCGTGGCTACTTGCCCCCTATGAATTGCGTTTAGATGAAAAGACAATTTTGCGAGGTAATCCCGCTCTGAAACTTACGCAATACAATATATTCGAACTGACATACACCTATCGTACCGATGCCTTAACTCTGAACGCAATTCCATATTACCAACAGAACTACAATCTGATAATCCCAAAGACCAATTTCGATTCAGACCTGAACACAATTCGCACTTATGTAAACGGGGGTCAATTATCTCGTACGGGGTTGAAAATAAATGGAACAATAAATCTGTTTGGCGGAGCTATCAGCATTGACCCCGATATAAATGCGGGATATGACAGAATGAACGTAGATGGTATGGTACGGAATAATATATTTTGGCGGGCGGGTGGCACGGCGATGATATTCTTGCCTTACGGACTCGGTTGCGGGGCTTATGGTTCATACAGCAGCAAGATGCTTACACCCAACGGTTATCGCGAACCTATATATTCAATTGATGCGATCTTTATTATGAAGCGGTTCGAGAAGTTGGGGCTTAATCTCTTTTTCGGTTACCAAATGCCCATTGAGTCCGCCGATGTGGAATACACCTTTGCCGAAAATTACACTCAAAGAGATTATTTCAAATTCAACTCAAAAGGTTTTATTCTTAGGGCAAATTTCTACTTTACCGCAGGAAAGAGCCGGAGAATGGAGCGTATTACCACTTATTTTGACAATGATCGGAAATAGAAAAAGGGTTCTACAGGATTTCGTGTGAGAATAGTTATCTTTGCCGAATGACAGCAACCGAAGTATTGAGTAAATTATTATTGCCTAGGAGTAGTGATTGGTCGATAGGCAGTGTAGACATCGACGAGCAAAACGAGGAAGTTCGTATTGAGCTTGTCTATAACAATGAAGTGGTAATTATTGATGGTATAAGTTATCCTATCTATGACTATCGTTCAGTTCGAGAGTGGCGACACTTGGATTTGTGGCAATATAAGAGTTACCTTGTTGCCCGTATTCCGCGTTATATTGTTGGAGATAAGGTAATAAGCTTGGGCGTACCGTGGTTAAGCGCCATTGGAACGTATGACCACTTTGCTCGAAAAAAAACGATAGAGACTTTGCAAGTAACCAAGAGTCAGAGTGGTACGGCAAGGTTATTGCGTATAAGTTTTGACCAAGTACATCGCGTGATGCACCGAGCAGTAGAGCGCGGTATGGCATTGCGAGATAGTGATGAGCTATATAAATATGTTAGCATTGACGAGAAAGCTATAAGTCGTGGTCACGAGTACGCATCAATTTTATCGGATGAGTTGAGCGGAATTGTGATAGAGGTTAGTAAAGGCAGGACAAAGGAAAGTGTTGATAATTTGTGTATTAAAGGTTTATCTGAGGAGCAGCGAGGGGCAGTAGAGCGAATATGCACCGATATGTGGGATCCTTATATTTACGCAGCAAAGGAGTATTTTGGGCAAGCATTGCACTGCCACGATAATTTTCATTTGGTCGGTTATTTGAATAAGGCTGTTGATAAGGTACGTCGCCGAGAGGTTAAGTTACACGAAGATTTGAAACGAACTAAGTATTTGTGGCTCAAGGACACAAATAATTTTACAGATAAGCAGTATGCGACTTTCGAGGCTATACGGGGAGCAAATTACGAGGTATCTCGGGCTTGGCAAGTGAAGGAGAATTTTAGAGATATTCAGTTTCGGCAAGAAAACTATCAAAGTGCATTATCAATATATATGTTTTGGAAACAGAACGCATTAAGGGTAAATATACCTGAGATAACCCAAGTAGTAGAAATGTTTGACAGGCATAAAAAAGGAATTGTAAATGCGATACTAACTGGCGCAAGTAATGCAAGGGCAGAGAGGTTAAACAGCTCTATCGAAGAGATAAAAAGAATCGGCAGAGGATACCGTAAATTTGAAAACTTCAGAATCGCAATACTATTCTTCAATGCAAACCTCAAACTTTACCCACACGAAAACCAGTAGAACCTTTTTAACCCAACTTCAACGCCAAAAAGTTTTTTCGGTGTTTTTTTGCTCAAAAACGGGGGTGATTTCATACTATTGAGTTGATTTTCAGAAGATGCTTATTTGGTGAAGTGCTTTGTAATACCCACGGGAGTAAATTTTATGTTGTACCTTAGCGGGCATGTACTTCACATCGAACATACGCTTGAGCCCCGAGCACGGCAGGGAACTCCCTTATTATAAAATCAAGGAGTCCTTCCGTGACGTTATAGGACGTGTGCATACCCGTGTAATGTTGACTCCGGGTTACCTTCCCGATTTGTGTAGCGATGAGATTGTGCAGATTCGCCGCGGTCTGACCTATATGATGGAGCAGAGTGCGTATATCCCAGCTCAGCAGGCGATGTTTACTGCCGATCCCAGAGGAGAGTACAGTGAAAAGGTTCGTGGATACATCGAGAAGTTTTGGAGTCAGATAAAGGGTAGCGGCAAGATTGATTCCGCACGGGCAAGTTATGATGAGGCAGAACGCAAAGCCCGCAAATTAATAGATGTCAACACAATACAGCATACAGATGCACGTGAGGCAGGTGCAGAGAATGTATGCCTTCAGGCGATACGCGAACTACAGCTCGACACATTTCTGCGACGCGAAGGATGGTCGGAGCGTAAGATAAATTCTACACTGGCATCCTTGATTATCCGGACTGTATATTCCCCATCGGAATGGGCGGCACTACGTATACTCGACGAGAATTCTGCCGCAATGGAGCTTCTGACGGGTCAGTTTGGCGACTGCCCGACTCAGCGCGAGGTATATGCGGCTGCTCCATCGCTTTATGCCTTGAAAGACAAGCTAGAGCGTCATCTGTGCTCTCGCACCGACTCGTTGTTTAATCTCACTAACCGGGTGATGCTCTTCGATTTGACCAACTTCTATTTCGAGGGTAGCAAGACAGGCTCAAAGAAGGCAAAGTTTGGTCGCTCGAAGGAGAAACGCTCAGACTGTCGCCTTCTTGTCCTCGCCTTGGCAATCAATACTGAAGGCTTTATCCGATACAGTTCAATCCTTGCCGGCAACACAGCCGACCCCGATTCACTACCGGCGATGGTGGAGGGCATTATCTCGAAGAATCCGGTCTCGACAAACCCCCAACAGAAAGTTATGGTGGTCATCGATGCAGGAATAGCCACGGAAGCCAATCTCGGATTGCTCAAAGAACGAGGATATAATTACCTTTGTGTCAGCAGAACCAAGCTCAAAGATTATACTCTCAAAGAGGAAGGTCGCTCTGTTACGGTATTTGATAGTCGCAAGCGTCCCATTACTATAGCCCAAGTCGAGCACCGGGAGGGAGGCGACTTCTACCTTCGCATTACCTCCCCCGCCAAAGCAATGACCGAACATTCCATGAACCAACAGTGGCGAGAGCGTTTCGAGCTTGAACTCACAAAGGCACGCAACGCTCTTACGGCAAAAGGAGGCACAAAGAGATACGACAAGGTGGTGGAGCGTGTTGGACGTGCACTCGGTAAATACCCCTCTGTATCCAAGTATTACCAAATAGACTACATCCGCTCGGGTGAGAATCCCGAACACATGTCAGATATCCGCTGGCAAATCAAAATCAGCCAAGAAGAGACTGAGCAACGCTTTGGCACATACTTCCTGCGCACCAACATAGCCACCCTTGACGAGCGAACTACGTGGGAGTACTATAACTTGATTAGAGAGATAGAGACATCAAACCGGCAACTCAAAACAGACCTGGAATTGCGCCCCATCTACCATCAGACAGATAACAACTCCGATGCCCATCTATTCTTCGGACTACTATCATACTGGATTGTAAACACAGTTCGACACAAACTAAAGTTACAAGGCATAACTCATTACTGGACTGAATTAAAGCGCATTCTATCCACCCAAAAGGCTATTACCACCAAAGCAGAAAACGCACTCGGAGAACAAATAGAACTACGCATCTGTTCGGACCCCACAGATGCCGCCTCGGAACTATATCGAATCCTCGGATACAACCCCATACCATTTAGACGACACACAATCAAAACTGCACCACCACCTCCGAATTGAAAAATCTGTAGTACCCACGCAGAAAGCCAAAAACAGATAAGGCTTAAAGAACAGAGGATTTGCATACATATTACGTTGAAGTTGGGTTAACTAATGACTTCATTAATGAGTTTGAGGCATTACAATATTCATAATAGTCTGTCCTTTGACTTTTTGTATAATCCAAGTGAGTAGAGCAATTTTTTCGGTTTGTATTCGTGTTGTTGCAGAAATTTTCCCTTCAAAGCAATATTTATTGTTGATATTGTCAAATACCAAAGGAATCATCCACTGGACATTATTACTATCAATGTAAATTTGCTTGTCATTTAAAGTCATTCCGCATTTAAGCATAATTCTGCCATTATTGGTGACTACTGAAATTGGGATTGTATTTTGTTCGGATGAGATGTCACAATATGGCAACAAGGCATAGCCAGAAGTAATTTCGCAATCTTCTCCAATAATTATTACATTAACATTAATATATGGTTGAATGTTAATAATTGACAATAAGGACAAAAGACCTCCAAATAAAATAATTAATCATTATTAACCGACTAAAATCGGATTTTTGTTAATTATTTCTGCAATCGTTTAGTAATCAGCATGTATTTCCGCATAAATAGTCATTTCAAAATACCTACCCCCCCTCAAAATAGTGCCATTTGTATCGTTGGGGCTCGGCTCGATGAGCAAAAATTAGCCCCTTTTCGCTTGTGATAAGTGCGTTTGCAGTTCTGAATCATCCAAAAAATATCCAGATAACTCGTCAAATGTATCCTCACCAACACCGCAACAGTCGAAAATGCTTTGTCAGTCTGCGTTTTGACTTTCAACACCGTCAAAAGTAGATGAGCAATGAGCGTTATCCATATCTGCGTCTTAACCCAACTTCAACGTAATATGTATGCAAATCCTCTGTTCTTTAAGCCTTATCTGTTTTTGGCTTTCTGCGTGGGTACTACAGATTTTTCAATTCGGAGGTGGTGGTGCAGTTTTGATTGTGTGTCGTCTAAATGGTATGGGGTTGTATCCGAGGATTCGATATAGTTCCGAGGCGGCATCTGTGGGGTCCGAACAGATGCGTAGTTCTATTTGTTCTCCGAGTGCGTTTTCTGCTTTGGTGGTAATAGCCTTTTGGGTGGATAGAATGCGCTTTAATTCAGTCCAGTAATGAGTTATGCCTTGTAACTTTAGTTTGTGTCGAACTGTGTTTACAATCCAGTATGATAGTAGTCCGAAGAATAGATGGGCATCGGAGTTGTTATCTGTCTGATGGTAGATGGGGCGCAATTCCAGGTCTGTTTTGAGTTGCCGGTTTGATGTCTCTATCTCTCTAATCAAGTTATAGTACTCCCACGTAGTTCGCTCGTCAAGGGTGGCTATGTTGGTGCGCAGGAAGTATGTGCCAAAGCGTTGCTCAGTCTCTTCTTGGCTGATTTTGATTTGCCAGCGGATATCTGACATGTGTTCGGGATTCTCACCCGAGCGGATGTAGTCTATTTGGTAATACTTGGATACAGAGGGGTATTTACCGAGTGCACGTCCAACACGCTCCACCACCTTGTCGTATCTCTTTGTGCCTCCTTTTGCCGTAAGAGCGTTGCGTGCCTTTGTGAGTTCAAGCTCGAAACGCTCTCGCCACTGTTGGTTCATGGAATGTTCGGTCATTGCTTTGGCGGGGGAGGTAATGCGAAGGTAGAAGTCGCCTCCCTCCCGGTGCTCGACTTGGGCTATAGTAATGGGACGCTTGCGACTATCAAATACCGTAACAGAGCGACCTTCCTCTTTGAGAGTATAATCTTTGAGCTTGGTTCTGCTGACACAAAGGTAATTATATCCTCGTTCTTTGAGCAATCCGAGATTGGCTTCCGTGGCTATTCCTGCATCGATGACCACCATAACTTTCTGTTGGGGGTTTGTCGAGACCGGATTCTTCGAGATAATGCCCTCCACCATCGCCGGTAGTGAATCGGGGTCGGCTGTGTTGCCGGCAAGGATTGAACTGTATCGGATAAAGCCTTCAGTATTGATTGCCAAGGCGAGGACAAGAAGGCGACAGTCTGAGCGTTTCTCCTTCGAGCGACCAAACTTTGCCTTCTTTGAGCCTGTCTTGCTACCCTCGAAATAGAAGTTGGTCAAATCGAAGAGCATCACCCGGTTAGTGAGATTAAACAACGAGTCGGTGCGAGAGCACAGATGACGCTCTAGCTTGTCTTTCAAGGCATAAAGCGATGGAGCAGCCGCATATACCTCGCGCTGAGTCGGGCAGTCGCCAAACTGACCCGTCAGAAGCTCCATTGCGGCAGAATTCTCGTCGAGTATACGTAGTGCCGCCCATTCCGATGGGGAATATACAGTCCGGATAATCAAGGATGCCAGTGTGGAATTTATCTTACGCTCCGACCATCCTTCGCGTCGCAGAAATGTGTCGAGCTGTAGTTCGCGTATCGCCTGAAGGCATACATTCTCTGCACCTGCCTCACGTGCATCTGTATGCTGTATTGTGTTGACATCTATTAATTTGCGGGCTTTGCGTTCTGCCTCATCATAACTTGCCCGTGCGGAATCAATCTTGCCGCTACCCTTTATCTGACTCCAAAACTTCTCGATGTATCCACGAACCTCTTCACTGTACTCTCCTCTGGGATCGGCAGTAAACATCGCCTGCTGAGCTGGGATATACGCACTCTGCTCCATCATATAGGTCAGACCGCGGCGAATCTGCACAATCTCATCGCTGCACAAATCGGGAAGGTAGCCCGGAGTCAACATTACACGGGTATGCACACGTCCTATAACATCACGGAAGGACTCCTTGATTTTATAATAAGGGAGTTCCCTGCCGTGCTCGGGGCTCACGCGTATGTTCGATGTGAAGTACATGCCCGCTAAGGTACAACATAAAATTTACTCCCGTGGGTATTACAAAGCACTTCACCAAATAAGCATCTTCTGAAAATCAACTCAATAGTATGAAATCACCCCCGTTTTTGAGCAAAAAAACACCGAAAAAACTTTTTGGCGTTGAAGTTGGGTTAATTCCATTCTCGGTCTCAGAGTAGAAAAAGTGTAGTTGAAAATTCTGCTTCAACTTCTTAAACAACAGCTCTATTTGCCAGCGGCACTTGTAGATAAAAGCCACATCCTCTGCACTGATTTGAAAGTTATTGGTGATAAAAACCAATATCCGACCCTTTTCATCACGATAAACAACTTTCCTTAAACAAACCTTCTTCTGCTCCTTATTATCCTTGTAATTCAGATGAATGTGCTCCTCTGATATTACTCCAAACTCTTTGTCGTTCAGCACTTTCTCTGAAATAACCTCCTGTACCTCGTAAACAGCATTGCGTTTCAACCGTCCGACAAACCAAACTCCCTCTTCTGTCCAGCGGGCATATTGCCCATAGTCGTTGTACGCCTTGTCGAAACAAATCATACTCCCTGCTGTGAGGTTGAGCTTGCTCAGAAATTTCTTATCGTGCATTTTTGCCTCGCTTATATTGACGTGCTTGGCACAATCGGCGTGAGCGTCTATCATCATATGCACCTTCAATCCACCCTTCTTCTTACCATCTCCTTTGGGGTTACGACCTACCCCCTTCATTATGTCCGAAAATAGGCGAATAGTGGTAGAATCGAAGATGTAAAACTTCTCAAAATCCACCCCCTTAATTCGGCTGACCGACAAAAGTGGCGAGTAGTGGCTCAATAACTCAAAGTAGTAATCCCTGAACAAAACCTCATCTCTATCTCGCAAAGCATCGCCTATGGTGCTTTTGGCGGGCGATTTATCTAGCCCCAAATAGCTCAACTTGCCTTGCAAGCCCTGCATTGCTGCTGCAATCTCGCCCACAGAATCACACCTGCTAAAGACCCCAAAGAGCAAAGTTATCAACTGCTCCCACGAGCGAAATCGTTTGTAGTACCTATCCGATTTGTGGCGGTGAACTAACAGGTCAAACTTCGCTCTTGGCAGAAAATCTACAACCTGTTTGAAAATCGGCTGACCGACTAAATTTTTATAACTATCTTTGCCCATAGTTGAATCTTGTATTGTTTGCACTTACAAAATTACAACTATCGGGGTAATTCTCTTCAAAGGGGATTACCCCTCTCTTTTTTTCTCAACTTTTTTGTCGGTCAGTAATGATAATTAATGATGCTATTCCTATTCGAATAACAGTCGGAGGTAATGAATCAACTACCAATTTTGCCTTCTCACTTCTTATTTCAGATGAAATATTATTATTGTTTGACATTAGTTCATAGATTATATTATTATACCATCAATAATATCCCTGAATAATAGCATAATTCACTGTAAATAAATGATATTTAAGCAAGAAATCCCCAAGTTAATAATTGGTTTTTAACATCCTGTCATTTATTAACGGTGGGTATAATTCCCCACTGAAATAGGCAGTGAAGTTTATTAGATTATGCTAGTATCTCCAAAATATTTTGAACGGTATTGGGCTACTATATTTAAGTTCCAAGCGACAGCTGATTTTTCACAAGTTCGTAATAATACTTTCTTTCTGAAATTAGAGAATTATGAGTTCCTGTTTCTACCACTTGACCACTATCAAGAACAACAATAAAATCTGCACTCTGTACAGTACTTAATCGATGTGCCACAATCAAAACAGTTTTACCATCATAATATGAATGTAATTGTTCTACAATGGCTTTTTCATTATTGGCATCAAGAGAATTTGTTGCTTCATCGAAGAAAATAAAAGGAGCATTATTGTACACCGCGCGGGCGATTAGCAGTCTTTGCCGTTGTCCTTGACTCAATCCTTGTCCCTCTGCACCTATGAACGTCTCATACTTTAAAGGCAATGACTTAACTGTGTCGAAAATATTAGCAACCTTAGAGTATAATACTTCCCTCTATTCGGACAGTTTTTGTATCTGCTTAAGATAGTATTTGTTTCTTTGCTCTCGGGTTATTGTTAGTTGTTGTTTTAGTGTTTGTTTCATTTCGTTGCCCTTAAGGGCAACGAAATGAAACAAACTTTTTCTATGCCGCCGTCATATAGACCTCACTCGGAGTCTTGTATTCAAGCGATTGATGTAGCCTTTCGGTGTTGTAAAGACGAAAATAGTCAGTCAAGCCATCATATAACTCTTTGCCGCTGCCGGGGTTCGACAGGTAAATATACTCATATTTTACGCTGCGCCACAACCTTTCGACAAAAATATTATCCAAAGCCCTACCTTTACCGTCCATACTTATCTGTATCTCATTTTCTTCAAGTATCTTAACGAACTCCTTGGCCGTTAACTCACTCCCTTGGTCGGTGTTGAATATCTCCGGCTTGCCGTATCTGGCAATAGCCTCTTTGAGCAACTCTTGGCAGAACTCGCTATCGTGAGTATTGCTTATCCCCCAAGCCAACACAAAGCGCGAATGCCAATCAATGATGGCGCACAGGTACATATAACCTCCATTCATTGGGATATAGGTGATGTCGGTACTCCAAACCTGATTTACCCTGTCAATAGTTAATCCTCGCAATAGATAGGGGTATATCTTATGCTCCTTATTATGCCACGTGGTGTTAGGCTTGGGGTAGATAGCACTGATGCACATATCCCGAAAGTAACGACGCACTCGCTTAGGGCTTATCGTAAAACCCTTCTTTCGCAAGTGTTCAGTCATCCGCTCGACACCATAGAAAGGCATTTTGGTATAGGTGCGGTCTATCTCTGCTTTAACAGCAAGCTCATCTGCACTTGCTCTTCCTTTGCTCGCATAGTATATGCCACTGCGGCAAATGTTTAGCAATATGCACTGCTGAACTAAACTCAGCCGAGGATGATTCTTTTCTACCATCTCTCTACGCTCGGCTAACGAGATTTGAGTAGCTCCCACTTTTTTTTTAAGAACTCGTTCTCTATCTCAAGCTGACCAATCTTGCGATAAAGATTGTTCTCTACCTGCTCATCAGACTTGACTTTACGCTCCTTGTCAGTCGAGAAAATGGCGGTCGCTCCCTCCTTGAACTGCTTCTTCCATACCCCAACCTGCGTCGGATGAACTTCATAAATCGAAGCAATCTCATTGACTGTCTTCAAGCCCTTGATAGCTTCCAAGGCTACTGCCGCTTTGGTCTCTGCCGAAATCTTTTTCCTCATAGTTTGTCTCATTTTTTATGAGACCAAAGATAACCAAATTATAGCTTAAACTGCTGTCCTATTTTGGGGGAGTATTATATCAACAACCCGTAATGCGCCGCAATGGAAGCCAAACACGCCGCACCACAATCTGTTATATCGTGCTGTCGAATCTCAATTCTACTCATAATCTATTTTGTCAATTACTAGTTCGGATGTGTTACCAAAAACAAGAGATTGGTCGTGTTTCAAACAGGCTGAATATCATTGCAACGAAAGCTGCAATCTTCTGAACAATAAACATATTACGGTTTTCGCCGCAATAGCCTGACCCCTACTTGATACGGGGACAACTAAAAGTAATCAGCAATGATGCAACCCAAGAGATTATATGATGAGTGTTTGAGAATCACTGTACAATTTTGCGAAGGTGGCATAATACAAATGTCCTTATTTAAGAGTCGCCATAAATATTAAATATGGATAGTAACAACACTATCAAATTGAAGAGTGAATGTATGGAAAGAACCGTTAATAAAGGTTGCTTACCTCGCCGCAGAATATATGCACTCATAAAAATCGCACCCGCTAATATTCCGCATATTATGTAACCAACAGAATAAAAATGTGTAGAAGCAAATAAAATTGATGATAATAAAATAACCACCCATAACTTATTGATAAGCCCAATTTTGCAACAAATCCAAAAAATAAACTTCTGAAATATCAAAGTCTCAATTAGTGGTACAATCAATATGGATAGAAAAATATCGTACACGTCAGTTTTATTAACATTCGGACCCTCTGAAAACTCTATGTCCGTAATGTTAAAGACATCCATAAAACCATTCATAAATAACATTACTGCCAACAAAATAAAAATGTTAATTAATATGAATAAAAAAACGTTTATACTTGACAGATAGTCGTATATGTTTTTCACCATAACTTAGTATGTTTATTTATCGCAAATACTATCAGACTACTTAGTAATATAGCAAGTGCTTTTTGCAAATAGAAACTACCTTTGAAATCTGTTGTCAATGATATTGACAGTAAACTACCCAAAGCGATAATTGACAATATCTTATTGTCAGAATCCCCATCCTTAGAAGTAACCTTATACAAGGAGAATACAAGTGGAACAACAAAGACAAAAACACCCCAATCGGCTATATTATAGAAGTTATTTTGCATACGCTCACTAATACAAACAGCCCAAATGACAGAGCATCCTGTTAAAAATAAAGTTACGAGTATCGTTTTATTCATTGTCAGTATTTAGGTTGAAACCCTGCAATTTCATTACAGGTACTTTCAGTTTCTATAAAATTTAGTTGTCATTGCGGCGAAATCCGCAATCTCCTCAGAGCCTTTGTAGAGCATATTGCGACTTTTGCCGCAATGACAAAAGAATTTCATTCTTTCATAAACCTATGGACTTTCAGTCCATAGTAATTTAGTTGGTGAAATTTAGAGTGGAGATAATCTCCACTCTGATTATTAGCGTTGGCTTATAAGTGATTTAGGGGCAAGCTATTAATAGTCTCTGAACAACTTCTTCCGACTGCACAAGAAGCATCAGCTATTGCTTCACCCGCAGCAATGACCAACTCTTTTGCCCAACCTAAATAATAACTAATATGTCCGCCTCCGGATACGTTCATAATTTCAGTTTCTGTCAACTCAGCTACTGAGTAATTGCTAATATTCATAATAGTTTTTTATTAGAGATTATATACTTATCACTTACCAAGCCACTTTCGCGCGTCAGCTGCGCCTCGTTCAAAATCGGCATTACTGTTTGTGTCATTCAACTCAGACACCAATAATCCAAGAAGAAACCAACCTATTGTTACCTGAAGGGCTATACCGCCGTTAGCTGTTTTTAACTCTTGCTTTGACATACCTCGTACGCCGTAAGCGTTTAAATCTAAGTTTTCATCTGTGTATATTTTTGTATTAATTTGTATAATAGCTATTTAAGGTATAATTAAGAGATTAAATTTTCATCTTCGTACTCCGTGCCTATAAAGGCAGTGGTAACACCTGTTGGTTCTTAATTTTGTGCCCAAATCTCTTTGGACATAGGTCAATTTCATACTCAAGCTCTTCTAACCCAACTTCAACGTAATATGTATGCAAATCCTCTGTTCTTTAAGCCTTATCTGTTTTTGGCTTTCTGCGTGGGTACTACAGATTTTTCAATTCGGAGGTGGTGGTGCAGTTTTGATTGTGTGTCGTCTAAATGGTATGGGGTTGTATCCGAGGATTCGATATAGTTCCGAGGCGGCATCTGTGGGGTCCGAACAGATGCGTAGTTCTATTTGTTCTCCGAGTGCGTTTTCTGCTTTGGTGGTAATAGCCTTTTGGGTGGATAGAATGCGCTTTAATTCAGTCCAGTAATGAGTTATGCCTTGTAACTTTAGTTTGTGTCGAACTGTGTTTACAATCCAGTATGATAGTAGTCCGAAGAATAGATGGGCATCGGAGTTGTTATCTGTCTGATGGTAGATGGGGCGCAATTCCAGGTCTGTTTTGAGTTGCCGGTTTGATGTCTCTATCTCTCTAATCAAGTTATAGTACTCCCACGTAGTTCGCTCGTCAAGGGTGGCTATGTTGGTGCGCAGGAAGTATGTGCCAAAGCGTTGCTCAGTCTCTTCTTGGCTGATTTTGATTTGCCAGCGGATATCTGACATGTGTTCGGGATTCTCACCCGAGCGGATGTAGTCTATTTGGTAATACTTGGATACAGAGGGGTATTTACCGAGTGCACGTCCAACACGCTCCACCACCTTGTCGTATCTCTTTGTGCCTCCTTTTGCCGTAAGAGCGTTGCGTGCCTTTGTGAGTTCAAGCTCGAAACGCTCTCGCCACTGTTGGTTCATGGAATGTTCGGTCATTGCTTTGGCGGGGGAGGTAATGCGAAGGTAGAAGTCGCCTCCCTCCCGGTGCTCGACTTGGGCTATAGTAATGGGACGCTTGCGACTATCAAATACCGTAACAGAGCGACCTTCCTCTTTGAGAGTATAATCTTTGAGCTTGGTTCTGCTGACACAAAGGTAATTATATCCTCGTTCTTTGAGCAATCCGAGATTGGCTTCCGTGGCTATTCCTGCATCGATGACCACCATAACTTTCTGTTGGGGGTTTGTCGAGACCGGATTCTTCGAGATAATGCCCTCCACCATCGCCGGTAGTGAATCGGGGTCGGCTGTGTTGCCGGCAAGGATTGAACTGTATCGGATAAAGCCTTCAGTATTGATTGCCAAGGCGAGGACAAGAAGGCGACAGTCTGAGCGTTTCTCCTTCGAGCGACCAAACTTTGCCTTCTTTGAGCCTGTCTTGCTACCCTCGAAATAGAAGTTGGTCAAATCGAAGAGCATCACCCGGTTAGTGAGATTAAACAACGAGTCGGTGCGAGAGCACAGATGACGCTCTAGCTTGTCTTTCAAGGCATAAAGCGATGGAGCAGCCGCATATACCTCGCGCTGAGTCGGGCAGTCGCCAAACTGACCCGTCAGAAGCTCCATTGCGGCAGAATTCTCGTCGAGTATACGTAGTGCCGCCCATTCCGATGGGGAATATACAGTCCGGATAATCAAGGATGCCAGTGTAGAATTTATCTTACGCTCCGACCATCCTTCGCGTCGCAGAAATGTGTCGAGCTGTAGTTCGCGTATCGCCTGAAGGCATACATTCTCTGCACCTGCCTCACGTGCATCTGTATGCTGTATTGTGTTGACATCTATTAATTTGCGGGCTTTGCGTTCTGCCTCATCATAACTTGCCCGTGCGGAATCAATCTTGCCGCTACCCTTTATCTGACTCCAAAACTTCTCGATGTATCCACGAACCTCTTCACTGTACTCTCCTCTGGGATCGGCAGTAAACATCGCCTGCTGAGCTGGGATATACGCACTCTGCTCCATCATATAGGTCAGACCGCGGCGAATCTGCACAATCTCATCGCTGCACAAATCGGGAAGGTAGCCCGGAGTCAACATTACACGGGTATGCACACGTCCTATAACATCACGGAAGGACTCCTTGATTTTATAATAAGGGAGTTCCCTGCCGTGCTCGGGGCTCACGCGTATGTTCGATGTGAAGTACATGCCCGCTAAGGTACAACATAAAATTTACTCCCGTGGGTATTACAAAGCACTTCACCAAATAAGCATCTTCTGAAAATCAACTCAATAGTATGAAATCATACCCGTTTTTGAGCAAAAAAACACTGAAAAAACTTTTTGGCGTTGAAGTTGGGCTAAGGGAAGTCTCAGAAAAAATGCGACCTATGTTGTTGCCTTAAATATAATGCTTGCTTAAAACGAAATAAAAAATGTAGCTTGGTGAAATGCGGCCCATTTCATAAAAATACACTAACATCAACACCTAATGCCGATAAACGATTCAAATAGTTTCGCATCTGCTTCTTCTGCTTGCGAGGATTGTGGTCGTGTAATTCAGGCTCACGATAGGGCTGTTTGTTTAACAAAATGAAGTATGCGGCTACAATAATTTTATGCCCAATGGCTACAAGTGCTCGCTTCTTACCTCGTCTGCCTACCAAACTCTCATACTTTCGCTTCAAATAACAATCCTTCTTACGTGTTGCCCCCCACCCACACTCTACCAATATCGAAGTAATATGGCTATTACCCTTTATGGTCTTTGTACTTTTTTTTTACCCGCACTCTCATTATTGCCCGGACTTACACCACAATAAGAACTTAAATGGTTCTCATCAGGAAATCGTTCCATATATAATACTTCCCTCTCTTCGGACAGTTTTTGTATCTGCTTAAGATAGTATTTGTTTCTTTGCTCTCGGGTTATTGTTAGTTGTTGTTTTAGTGTTTGTTTCATTTCGTTGCCCTTAAGGGCAACGAAATGAAACAAACTTTTTCTATGCCGCCGTCATATAGACCTCACTCGGAGTCTTGTATTCAAGCGATTGATGTAGCCTTTCGGTGTTGTAAAGACGAAAATAGTCAGTCAAGCCATCATATAACTCTTTGCCGCTGCCGGGGTTCGACAGGTAAATATACTCATATTTTACGCTGCGCCACAACCTTTCGACAAAAATATTATCCAAAGCCCTACCTTTACCGTCCATACTTATCTGTATCTCATTTTCTTCAAGTATCTTAACGAACTCCTTGGCCGTGAACTCACTCCCTTGGTCGGTGTTGAATATCTCCGGCTTGCCGTATCTGGCAATAGCCTCTTTGAGCAACTCTTGGCAGAACTCGCTATCGTGGGTATTGCTTATCCCCCAAGCCAACACAAAGCGTGAATGCCAATCAATGATGGCGCACAGGTACATATAACCTCCATTCATTGGGATATAGGTGATGTCGGTACTCCAAACCTGATTTACCCTGTCAATAGTTAATCCTCGCAATAGATAGGGGTATATCTTATGCTCCTTATTATGCCACGTGGTGTTAGGCTTGGGGTAGATAGCACTGATGCACATATCCCGAAAGTAACGACGCACTCGCTTAGGGCTTATCGTAAAACCTTTCTTTCGCAAGTGTTCAGTCATCCGCTCGACACCATAGAAAGGCATTTTGGTATAGGTGCGGTCTATCTCTGCTTTAACAGCAAGCTCATCTGCACTTGCTCTTCCTTTGCTCGCATAGTATATGCCACTGCGGCAAATGTTTAGCAATATGCACTGCTGAACTAAACTCAGCCGAGGATGATTCTTTTCTACCATCTCTCTACGCTCGGCTAACGGGATTTGAGTAGCTCCCACTTTTTTTTTAGGTTCTACTGGTTTTCGTGTGGGTAAAGTTTGAGGTTTGCATTGAAGAATAGTATTGCGGTTCTGAAGTTTTCAAATTTACGGTATCCTCTGCCGATTCTTTTTATCTCTTCGATAGAGCTGTTTAACCTCTCTGCCCTTGCATTACTTGCGCCAGTTAGTATCGCATTTACAATTCCTTTTTTATGCCTGTCAAACATTTCTACTACTTGGTTTATCTCAGGTATATTTACCCTTAATGCGTTCTGTTTCCAAAGCATATATATTGATAATGCACTTTGATAGTTTTCTTGCCGAAACTGAATATCTCTAAAATTCTCCTTCACTTGCCAAGCCCGAGATACCTCGTAATTTGCTCCCCGTATAGCCTCGAAAGTCGCATACTGCTTATCTGTAAAATTATTTGTGTCCTTGAGCCACAAATACTTAGTTCGTTTCAAATCTTCGTGTAACTTAACCTCTCGGCGACGTACCTTATCAACAGCCTTATTCAAATAACCGACCAAATGAAAATTATCGTGGCAGTGCAATGCTTGCCCAAAATACTCCTTTGCTGCGTAAATATAAGGATCCCACATATCGGTGCATATTCGCTCTACTGCCCCTCGCTGCTCCTCAGATAAACCTTTAATACACAAATTATCAACACTTTCCTTTGTCCTGCCTTTACTAACCTCTATCACAATTCCGCTCAACTCATCCGATAAAATTGATGCGTACTCGTGACCACGACTTATAGCTTTCTCGTCAATGCTAACATATTTATATAGCTCATCACTATCTCGCAATGCCATACCGCGCTCTACTGCTCGGTGCATCACGCGATGTACTTGGTCAAAACTTATACGCAATAACCTTGCAGTACCACTCTGACTCTTGGTTACTTGCAAAGTCTCTATCGTTTTTTTTCGAGCAAAGTGGTCATACGTTCCAATGGCGCTGACCACGGTACGCCCAAGCTTATTACCTTATCTCCAACAATATAACGCGGAATACGGGCAACAAGGTAACTCTTATATTGCCACAAATCCAAGTGTCGCCACTCTCGAACTGAACGATAGTCATAGATAGGATAACTTACGCCATCAATAATTACCACTTCATTGTTATAGACAAGCTCAATACGAACTTCCTCGTTTTGCTCGTCGATGTCTACACTGCCTATCGACCAATCACTACTCATAGGCAATAATAATTTACTCAATACTTCGGTTGCTGTCATTCGGCAAAGATAACTATTCTCACACGAAATCCTGTAGAACCTTTTTTTAAGAACTCGTTCTCTATCTCAAGCTGACCAATCTTGCGATAAAGATTGTTCTCTACCTGCTCATCAGACTTGACTTTGCGCTCCTTGTCAGTCGAGAAAATGGCGGTCGCTCCCTCCTTGAACTGCTTCTTCCATACCCCAACCTGCGTCGGATGAACTTCATAAATCGAAGCAATCTCATTGACCGTCTTCAAGCCCTTGATAGCTTCCAAGGCTACTGCCGCTTTGGTCTCTGCCGAAATCTTTTTCCTCATCGTTTGTCTCCTTTTTTATGAGACCAAAGATAACCAAATTATAGCTTAAACTGCTGTCCTATTTTGGGGGAGTATTATAAGTAGATACAAATCCTATAATGTAAACAACTTATCCCAACCGAGAGATACCACAATGTGCTTCTTGCAGCTTTGAAGTCTGCTCAAAAAAAGTTTGTGACTCTCGCTATTGTTAGACTGATACAGGAACTTGCGGCTCTCACAATCGGGAAGTCCGCCATGGGAAGGTTGTTTACGATAGGATTTAATAGGTTTTCTTAGCCATATGGACGATGTCGGCAGCAAAAAATGGGAGACCCAAAACGGTCTCCCAAAGTAGCGTTGCCGCATACCGTCGGGGTGTTTATTGCTGGCAGGTTGCTCCTCAGCAGAGCCTGTGTCCTCTTCAACACCCTGACACAAAGATACAAAAACATAAGTAAACCAAAAATAATTGCTAATTTATTTGGATTTCAAATGGGAAGATAGCACAAATGTGCGGTATAGATAAGTGCTTGTGCTTTCATGCAGCCCGGCACTGCTATGCCAGTGTTATTACGCTCTCCCAAGGTATTCCGATGGAGACAGTCAGTCGGATGCTGGGGCATAGCACGATAAAATCCACTCGTATCTACGCTCAAATATCTTATGAGAAAGTGGATAGCGATATGAAGCGACTTGCCAAAAGTATCAAAGGAAAATATCAATTAGCAAACTTATAAGATGGATAAGGTAAAGTATAACACCTTTGCGGTGATGTTTTACATCAACAAAGGGCGAATCAAAAAAAACGGTACGACCACTGTTATGGGGCGCATATCGGTTAGCGGTGAGATGGTTCAATTCTCAACACAGATGGACGTAGATCCTACACTTTGGGATGCTAAAAGGTATCGTCTGAAAGGGCGAGAGCGTGAGTCCATTGAAATCAACAACCAATTACAGGAGCTAACAGATGCGATTACCGGCTATCATAAGGATTTTATTAAACAGCAGGGGTATGTAACGGCAGAGCTTCTGAAAAATAGAGTTTGCAACATCGGGCAGAAAACCGATATGTTGCTCGAACTCTTTCGGGAGCATAACGAGCAATACAAGCGGATGGTTGGGGTTAATAGAGAGGAGAAAAGCTTTCTGATATACCACTATGCGATGAACTACATTGCCGATTTTATAAAATCTCAATATGGCGTAGAAGATATAGAACTAATCAAATTGAATCTTAGGTTCTTAGAGGATATGATGCTCTTTCTAAGAGGAGAAAAGGGATTGTCTGTAAATACAGCCAACGGGGTTGCCATTTCGCTCAAGCGAGTTATCAAATGTGCAATAAATCAAGGAACGCTACGCAAAGATCCATTTGTGGGGTATAAGTTTGATGTAGTACCGCCGGAGTGTCGCCACCAAATAGAGGAGGATTTGCACAAGCTGATGACAACAGAGATTAAATCGAAAGCCCTCTGTTTTAGTCGTGATATGTTTATATTTTCCACATTTACAGGCACTTCATTTTCGGATGTTGTAAAACTGACGGATAAAAACATAGGCATTAACAACAATGGTGATAAACATCTCACCTTCAAACGACAAAAGACAGGTACGGAATGCTATGTTCCTCTGCTTGATATTCCGCTGAAAATCATTGAGAAATATCGGAGCGAGCGTAAAAGCGAGAGGCTCTTTAATATGACTACGTGGTCTACGATGTACGAGAATCTGGGTAAGATGCAAAAACTTTGCGGACTAAAAGAGCCCATCTCATACCACCAAAGTCGCCATAATTTCGGAACGCTGATTACTCTGCTGAACGATGTGCCTATTGAGACGGTAGCCAAGATGATGGGACATAAAGATTTGAAAACTACCGAGATCTACGCACGTATGAGTAATAAAAAGGTGGGGGATGATATGAAGCGAATCATCAAGAGCAGCAAAAGCAAATTTAAGCTCTTTGAAGACCGGGATATGCCAATCGTGGAGGAGTATAATTATTTTGAATTTAGAGATAGGTATGAAAAGAGATATGGTAAAAATCAGTGATAACGGCACGGTAATCGTGCCTGCAAATGTGCAGATGCGTGATTTTGAGATTGCCGAACTGTTTGGGGTAATGGTGCCAAAAGTGAAAGGAAAAATTAAAACACTACTTAAAAATCGCCACTTTAATGGCTGTACCTACAATATGGTTTCGGGCAGTAGCTTAATCTCAGACTTTTTCGACCTTGAAATGGTTGTGGCTGTTGCTTTCTCTGTTGATAGTCATCGGGCTGACATATTTCGTAAGTGGATAATGCGTAAGATGATGCAAAGCAATATGCAACCAATATACATTGGAGTGAATGAACTGAAAGCAAAAGATAATTTTTGTAATTAATCATATCAATCACCCTTACCGCTATGACAAAGGGAGTATTTTGCACGAAATAGCCAAGCCCAAGCCCTAAAGGGTTACTCCTTACAGTCGTAAGGCTTGTCTAATTCTTAGCTAAATACAATTAAAAGTCATAGCAGCAAGGGCGACCGATATGACGGATAAAAACTTAAAACAAAGGCGATGAACGGTAGATTTTTCAATCTCGGTTCATCGCTTTTATTTGTTAATGTTGCAGCTTCAGACTCCCTCTAATCTGGATAAAACTTACTGCCACGACTTTAGGTAGTGCTTTTCGAGGAATTTTTGAATATCCGACTCTCGATAGAGGATTTTGCCCTTTTTCTCAAATTGGATGTAATCAATCTTGCCACTACTTCGCCACTCTTGGGTGGTTCGGTCGCTGATTTTAAGCCTTTCCGTCAGTTCAGCATCCGTAACGTAATGTTCGCCACCGAATCGTGGAGCGTGGCTCTTTGATAGCCCATCCAACGCCTCCATCATACGGTCGATAGTGGAGAGAAACCTTGTTACTCTCTCACTCTGGTGTGTGATAATCTCCGACATAGTTACTCCGCTTTTTTTAGTAGTTTCATAACATCATCGGGACGATACATTATCACGTTGCCGATTTTCGAGAAGCCAATCTTACCGCTATCACGGTAATTCTGCAACTGCCGTTTTCTGATATTAAGCAGAAAACATACGTCGGTAGCATCCAGCCACTCCTTTACTCTTTTGTCGCCAGCATTGCTGCATAGCTGCTCCACCTTTTGGGCAAGAGCCTCAAAGCGTGCCATCATCAATTCAAAGGCACTCTCTTCAATATTTAAAATTGTCATTGTTTTAGTGATTTAATCGTTAATAATTCGAGTTAAACCACCACTAAAATCCAAAGTAAAATGATGCCCTTCGCTTTTTGTTTCGCCTTATCCAAGGGCGAGCTTCGGGGCTTCAACGGCAAAAGTAATGAATCTTTTTTGATAATACCAAATCCGGCACGCCAATGGGTTCTTATTCACTAAATTGCACTACTTTGCTATCTTAATCGACTCTACTATCTGTATTTCCATTGGTCGCTCCACCAACTCCACGAATTTAATCTGCTGACTTGTTCACTCCGCAATATAACGCAAACTAAACCGACTCGTCGGAGGTAGTCAAGTGCATTTTACTGCCATATCGTGAAGAGTTATCCGATTCGCCTAAGTTGCTTGTATATTGAAAATTAACACTATTACTTTGCTCTGAAAATCGTGTCGAGCGAGTGAACTCGGCACAGCAAAACAGTATTAATTTAACAACTGAAAATTATGTCAGACAATTTAGAGGAATTCATCACACAGGGGCAGATTGCAGGCTTGCCAAAAGAGAAAAATCATCCTTTCGCAAATGAGCGAACCGAGCGAACCGAGCAGAGTTCACCAACTTTACCTATTCCACCAATCGAACCGACTAAACGTAGTTCACCCAAGCAGCGCAAGGCATCTATAGAGGAGTATCAACAAACCTATCTCACTACTCCAAAGATAGTTGATAGGCAGACTATTTTTATCAGTCGAACGCTACGAGATGAAGTTGATGTAGTCGTCAGACGGTTGGGAGATAGAAAACTGAGCGTATCGGGTTTTGTAGAAAACCTTGTTCGTGCGCACCTTAGCGACTACGCCAGTGAACTTGATGGGTGGAAACGAATGTAGTAAATTAAAGCATCGAAGATTCATAGGTTCGCCTTTCGGGGCGAACTCTATATCTTGATTAGAGATATAGGCAAGTTTGTGTTATTGTACGGACAATAACAATGAATCCCGATGGTCTAACTTGAAAAATATGATAATGAGAACGATAAAAAACAGGAATGAAAACGGTCGCCCAAAGTTGGCAAGTACAGAGGTGCGGAAGTATCGAATAGAGGTCAGGTTTGCCACAGAGGAGTATTTTATGATCAAAGCCAAGGCACGCACAGCAAGGCTTACCATAAGCGAATACATCCGCAGTGCCTTGCGAAACTCCACCGTCAAAGAACGACTCACCGCTACCCACCTGCAACTGATAACCAAGCTCACAGGTATGGCAAACAACCTAAATCAGATTGCCAAACGAGCCAATCAAGCAGGGTGCAGGTCTTAATCGTTCGCCACACCGACCGAGACCATCCGCACATCCACCTAATAATGAACCGCATCGACTTCAACGGCAAACGCATATCCGACCAAAACGAAAGGTTTAGAAGTACGAAAATTTGCAAAGAAATCACCATCAAACACGGCTTGTATGTTTCGAGCGGAAAAGAGAACGTCAAGCGAAAGCAGCTACGAGAACCCAATGCAACAAAGTATCGGATTTACGATGCACTTTGCAAGCACGTTCCACAGTCGAGGTCGTGGGGTGAGCTCCGCAGCAGGCTCAGAACCGAGGGCGTAGAGTTAGGTTTCAAAACCAAAGGTTCAACCGACCAAATTGAGGGAGTAAGGTTTACGATGAACAACCTCTCGTTCAATGGCTCAAAGGTAGATAGGCAGTTCAGTTACTCCAAAATCGACTGCGCACTAAGGCGAAACGCACGAGAGCAGCAGAGCATAACCCCAACGCTCTACACTCCTTCAACTCCGACCCACTCCGCAGTCGAACAGGTATCAAATGCCTTCGGAGGATTATTCGATATGCCGATACTTCCCAACGGCACAGACCCCGAAGAGGAAGCATTCCGCAAACGGATGCAACGCAAAAAGAAAAAAGGAATCAGATTTTAACCACTTAAAAATTCAAACTTATGGCAACAGACAAAGACGATGTAATCATATTTATGATTGAAGAGCTGACCAAATTGGTCAAACAGAGCAACAAATCTCTTCAAACAGACCTCTCGAAAATAGAGACCCTCACCGTGATGATGCAAAGCAACATCGACCAGACAGCCGACACCACCACACAGCTAAAGGAGGCTATCGAGGAGGCTCGCAAGCCTGTAATCCGAGAACGACGCATCACAATCGACATCGCATCTAAAGGGGCTGTTTTTATTTTCATCGCCACTCGCCCAAATTACGACCGCATTGACAACGACATCAAATGCCGCTAGGCCTTATACCTTTGAATGTAAGTGCTCGCCAATTGGTCTTAACAATGGTTAGGAGTAAGAATATCTGCCCAAATTCAAGGATAGAGGGCAATCAAACTTGTATGAATTGCCGAACGACGCAGAATTTGTTCAAAATGATCCAAATGGTTTAAGTCCGAGTCAATAAATACCCGCAAAACACGGTTATATACCATTGATGCGCGAGGGAGAGCCCTTATCTTTGTGAAAGCCACCTTAAGTGATCAGGCTTTCGGGTAATAAACAGGAGCCGGTTGATTGTTTGACGATGATGTATCCAATTCCTAGTGAGGCATATAGGCTTAAAGAGATGTTTAGAGATGTGTATGATATTGAAGATTCCGAGCAGGCAAAGGGTTATTTGAGTTTTTGGCGTAATATGGCGATAGAATCTAATACTCAGCCGTTTATTAAGTTTGCTAATATGCTTAAGGCCTATTGGTCTGGAGTGGTAAAATATTTCGATTCTAAACTGACAAATGGTATCCTCGAAGGTATAAATGCTAAAATTCAACTGCTGAAAAGAAGGGCAAGAGGCTTCCGTAATATCAAAAACTTTATAAATATGATTTACTTCTGTTGCGCAAAACTAAAATTTGACTGCCCACGACTTACGACATAGAGCCAATTTCCTCACACAAAACCCAGTAGCACCTTAAAAGTTCTACAGGATTTCGTGTGAGAATAGTAATCTTTGCCGAATGACAGCAACCGAAGTATTGAGTAAATTATTATTACCTAGGAGTAGTGATTGGTCTATAGGAAGTGTAGACATCGACGAGCAAAAAGAGGAAGTTCGTATTGAGCTTGTCTATAACAATGAAATGGTAAATACGGAATTGTAAATGCGAGACTAACCGGCTCAAGTAATGCAAGGGCAGAGAGGTTAAACAGCTCTATCGAAGAGATAAAAAGAATAGGCAGAGGATACCATAAATTTGAGAACTTCAGAACCGCAATATTATTCTTCAATGCAAACCTCAAACTTCGCCCACACGAAAACCAGTAGAACCTAATTAATAATCATTAATGGAAATTTTATTACAAAATTTTTTAATAACAAATCATACTTATGAAAAATATATTACATCTAATTGTACTGACAGTCTTTATTGTTAGTAATGTTAAAGCTCAAATTAACACAGATAGTCAAAATAGATTAAATTCACTAAAAATCACAAAAACAACCCCATATAAGATTTGGGATGTCTGTTTTGTCCAAAAAGGTGATTTTACGGAGTTGTATAAAATCCCCAATCATCCAGCTTTCGATTCTCTTTTAACTCAAGATGTCGAACAAAGATTATTGAAAGAGATAAACATCAGACGTAGAGAGCTAAATCGGGATACACTCTTGACATCTGACTATTTCTACGTTTGGAAACCATATTTTGATTGGCTCAGAAATGAAGACCCACACTATCGAATTACTACTGTTGCATCAGCTCCCAGTGATGAATTGAGAAGTGAACTTGCAAAAAACTTCAAGAAACAAAAGAGGCCGCCGTTTCAGATATATTCAATAAATGATAGTATTGTTATTCGCACATCATACGAAGATTGCTTCAAGAAGGGTGATCTTATCCTTTCTATTAATAATATTCCAATGAGTGAGTACGCTAAATACTACTATAATGACACCTATTCTCAGATTAATGGTTACTTGTTGAATTATAATTTTGAACTTGCGTCAAACACTTTTGATGTAAAGGTACTAAGAGAGAATAGAGAGGAGAATATAAAAACTGAAGGTAAATCTATGAATGAATTATCTCGTCTATCATCAATACCAGAAGAGTACGATCCAACTATTTATAGCGATGCTAACTGTGGTTACATCCAAATTAAAGCATTCTACAGCGACAATAGCAGGTTAATAAAAATAATTACTAAAGAGATAAAAGCATTCAAGAATAAAGGGATAAAGAATGTTATTATAGACATAAGGCGTAATCCGGGTGGAAGTGGGGATCGGTTTGATGACCTATTATCTATATTTATTAACAAACCGACTATTGATTACATGAAAGGTCAGAAATTAAGGGTATCTCAGGAGGTTTTGAAAGATTATGATTTTTTGACAGTAGATATGATTGGTAGAAACATAGAGATTCCTGATAAGTACATTACAAAAAGTATAAAATTAGATAATAGAAAGTTTATCGACGGGTTAAACTATTATGTTCTAATTAGTGGAAATACAGGATCAGTTGCAGCGTCATTTGCAAATATTATGCAATATAATGGTATTGCAATAATAGCAGGAGAACCTCTGTTGCGTAATGCAGTAAAGTATGGAGAGACAGTAAGAGGGAAACCATTGTCATATACACTTCTACTTGAAACTGGGATTTCAACCATGGAGTTTGATGAATACACAAAAGCAATAGATGGAGTGTTATACCCAGATATTCATATACCTTATGTTGCAAGCGAGTATATGACCGGTAAAGATGCAGTGTTAGAAAAGTTATTGACAATCATTAAAAATAAGTAGACATTGAAGGCATTTCCTAGTTACACTCAATTAGATGCGATGGATTGTGGACCAACCTGTTTACGAAACATAGCACAATATTCTGGTCGCCACTATTCACTGCAAAATCTTCGTAAAAAATGTCATATTACTCGAGAAGGCGTATCATTATTAGGGATAAGTGATGCTGCTGAATTGATTGGTTTCCGCACAACAGGGGCTAAAGTAACATGGAGACAATTGCGTGATGAAGTACAGCTACCTTGTATTGCACATTGGAACCAACAACACTTTGTGGTAATTTATGAAATTAAAAACAACGTAGTTTATGTTTCCGATCCAGCAGCAGGCTTATTAGAATACGATGAAGCTAAGTTTAAAAAATCATGGCTTCAAAGTTATAAAGAGGTACAAAATAAAGAAATAGTATAATACTCCCCAAAATTCAGACCGCAAGTTAAGTCAAAAAGTTTATTACTTTTCATTACTGACCGACAAAAAAGTTGAGAAAAAAAGAGAGGGGTAATCCCCTTTGAAGAGAATTACCCCGATAGTTGTAATTTTGTAAGTGCAAACAATACAAGATTCAACTATGGGCAAAGATAGTTATAAAAATTTAGTCGGTCAGCCGATTTTCAAACAGGTTGTAGATTTTCTGCCAAGAGCGAAGTTTGACCTGTTAGTTCACCGCCACAAATCGGATAGGTACTACAAACGATTTCGCTCGTGGGAGCAGTTGATAACTTTGCTCTTTGGGGTCTTTAGCAGGTGTGATTCTGTGGGCGAGATTGCAGCAGCAATGCAGGGCTTGCAAGGCAAGTTGAGCTATTTGGGGCTAGATAAATCGCCCGCCAAAAGCACCATAGGCGATGCTTTGCGAGATAGAGATGAGGTTTTGTTCAGGGATTACTACTTTGAGTTATTGAGCCACTACTCGCCACTTTTGTCGGTCAGCCGAATTAAGGGGGTGGATTTTGAGAAGTTTTACATCTTCGATTCTACCACTATTCGCCTATTTTCGGACATAATGAAGGGGGTAGGTCGTAACCCCAAAGGAGATGGTAAGAAGAAGGGTGGATTGAAGGTGCATATGATGATAGACGCTCACGCCGATTGTGCCAAGCACGTCAATATAAGCGAGGCAAAAATGCACGATAAGAAATTTCTGAGCAAGCTCAACCTCACAGCAGGGAGTATGATTTGTTTCGACAAGGCGTACAACGACTATGGGCAATATGCCCGCTGGACAGAAGAGGGAGTTTGGTTTGTCGGACGGTTGAAACGCAATGCTGTTTACGAGGTACAGGAGGTTATTTCAGAGAAAGTGCTGAACGACAAAGAGTTTGGAGTAATATCAGAGGAGCACATTCATCTGAATTACAAGGATAATAAGGAGCAGAAGAAGGTTTGTTTAAGGAAAGTTGTTTATCGTGATGAAAAGGGTCGGATATTGGTTTTTATCACCAATAACTTTCAAATCAGTGCAGAGGATGTGGCTTTTATCTACAAGTGCCGCTGGCAAATAGAGCTGTTGTTTAAGAAGTTGAAGCAGAATTTTCAACTACACTTTTTCTACTCTGAGACCGAGAATGGAATTAAGACGCAGATATGGATAACGCTCATTGCTCATCTACTTTTGACGGTGTTGAAAGTCAAAACGCAGACTGACAAAGCATTTTCGACTGTTGCGGTGTTGGTGAGGATACATTTGACGAGTTATCTGGATATTTTTTGGATGATTCAGAACTGCAAACGCACTTATCACAAGCGAAAAGGGGCTAATTTTTGCTCATCGAGCCGAGCCCCAACGATACAAATGGCACTATTTTGAGGGGGGGTAGGTATTTTGAAATGACTATTTATGCGGAAATACATGCTGATTACTAAACGATTGCAGAAATAATTAACAAAAATCCGATTTTAGTCGGTTAATAATGATTACTTTTACACTTAAAATTGGCAATAAAAATGGCAAACAGGAGAAAATTCCTAGGAACGAGTGCACGGGAGCTTGCTCACGATGCCGAGAGACGACAGAATTTATACAAAATTTAGTTCTGCATTCAAGGCAAGAGTTGCTATTGAGGCATTGAAAGAGAGACAGACTTTGGCGGAGTTATCTCAGAAGTTTGAGGTTTCTCAGGAGGTTATTAGTCGCTGGAAGGGGGAGTTTTTGAAGTTGTCGAGCGGTGTTTTCGACAAGAAGCAGAGCAGGGATGACGGTGCTCCGACAGACGAGGTTCGTTCACTCAGGGCTAAAGTTGGCGAGCTGACTATGGAGCGTGATTTTTTCGTAGATGCTTGCAGGCGGAGCGGTCTGAAGGTAAAATGAGGCAGCTTGTAAGCAAAGAGGACGCGACCCTTAGTGTTCGCGAGCAGTGCAGATTATTGGAGATTAATCGTTCGGGTGTATATTACAAGCCCGTTGGTGTTAGTGCTGAGAACTTGGAGGTTATGCGTTTGATGGACAGGCATAACACCTTTCACCCTGACGAGGGTGTTCAGAGTATGCGTAATATGTTGATGCAGCATCAACTCGTTGTTAATCACAAACGAATAAGGCGACTTATGCGATTGATGGACATTAAGGCTATCTATCCCCGTAAGAATCTAACCAAGCAGGCAAAGGGTGAGTATAAATATGCTTATCTGCTTCGCAATATGGACATTACCCGGCGCAATCAGGTGTGGTCAATAGATATAACCTATATTGCAATGGCTAATGGATTTATGTACCTTACGGCGATTATCGACGTTTACAGCCGTTTTATCGTTGGCTGGCACGTTGGCAATAGCCTTGATGCACAGGTTTCTGTGGATGTACTCAAGGAAGCTATTGCACGTTACGGCAAGCCCGAAATAGTAAACTCTGACCAGGGTAGTCAATATACCTCGGCTGATTGGGTAAGTTGTGTGCAATCATATAAAACCGATGACAGTGAGATAAAAATCAGCATGGACGGCAAGGGTCGGGCGACGGATAATATTTGGATAGAGCGTTTCTGGCGCACGATTAAACGCGGATATGTATATCTGCACCCCGCCGAAGACGGCATCGAATTGCACCTCGGCGTGCGCGACTACATCGACTACTACAATTACTCTAAGGGGCACACAGCCCACCACGGGCTACCGCCCTGCACCGCCTTCGGCGTAGCAAAACCCTCCAATGTTGAGAGCTCAAAAAAGGCTCTCCATTACATAAAACTACCCGAAACCATGGGCACACTGCAAATAAATTAACAAAAATCCCTTGACTTAACTAACTCAAAATTTGGTCTTAACAATGGGGAGGAGTATAATACTCCCCAAAAATAGGACAGCAGTTTAAGCTATAATTTGGTTATCTTTGGTCTCATAAAAAATGAGACAAACTATGAGGAAAAAGATTTCGGCAGAGACCAAAGCGGCAGTAGCCTTGGAAGCTATCAAGGGCTTGAAGACAGTCAATGAGATTGCTTCGATTTATGAAGTTCATCCGACGCAGGTTGGGGTATGGAAGAAGCAGTTCAAGGAGGGAGCGACCGCCATTTTCTCGACTGACAAGGAGCGTAAAGTCAAGTCTGATGAGCAGGTAGAGAACAATCTTTATCGCAAGATTGGTCAGCTTGAGATAGAGAACGAGTTCTTAAAAAAAAAGTGGGAGCTACTCAAATCCCGTTAGCCGAGCGTAGAGAGATGGTAGAAAAGAATCATCCTCGGCTGAGTTTAGTTCAGCAGTGCATATTGCTAAACATTTGCCGCAGTGGCATATACTATGCGAGCAAAGGAAGAGCAAGTGCAGATGAGCTTGCTGTTAAAGCAGAGATAGACCGCACCTATACCAAAATGCCTTTCTATGGTGTCGAGCGGATGACTGAACACTTGCGAAAGAAGGGTTTTACGATAAGCCCTAAGCGAGTGCGTCGTTACTTTCGGGATATGTGCATCAGTGCTATCTACCCCAAGCCTAACACCACGTGGCATAATAAGGAGCATAAGATATACCCCTATCTATTGCGAGGATTAACTATTGACAGGGTAAATCAGGTTTGGAGTACCGACATCACCTATATCCCAATGAATGGAGGTTATATGTACCTGTGCGCCATCATTGATTGGCATTCGCGCTTTGTGTTGGCTTGGGGGATAAGCAATACTCACGATAGCGAGTTCTGCCAAGAGTTGCTCAAAGAGGCTATTGCCAGATACGGCAAGCCGGAGATATTCAACACCGACCAAGGGAGTGAGTTCACGGCCAAGGAGTTCGTTAAGATACTTGAAGAAAATGAGATACAGATAAGTATGGACGGTAAAGGTAGGGCTTTGGATAATATTTTTGTCGAAAGGTTGTGGCGCAGCGTAAAATATGAGTATATTTACCTGTCGAACCCCGGCAGCGGCAAAGAGTTATATGATGGCTTGACTGACTATTTTCGTCTTTACAACACCGAAAGGCTACATCAATCGCTTGAATACAAGACTCCGAGTGAGGTCTATATGACGGCGGCATAGAAAAAGTTTGTTTCATTTCGTTGCCCTTAAGGGCAACGAAATGAAACAAACACTAAAACAACAACTAACAATAACCCGAGAGCAAAGAAACAAATACTATCTTAAGCAGATACAAAAACTGTCCGAAGAGAGGGAAGTATTATAATCGTGGTTGATGCTACATATGACGACAAGAATAAGTATCTCGCTTATATCCAACTTTCTTTCCAAATTAATGCGCTTACCTATATCTTTTTTTGATTCAAAAATGGTGGGTGATATAATGCAACGTATTGATGACTATGATAGGGTACAGTCGTTTTTAACAGGTTCGCTACTAAGTATGGTTATGGCAGTACTAACATTTGTTATCTATGGAGCTGTAATGGGAGGATATAACATAACTATACTAGCCCAACTTCAACGTAATATGTATGCAAATCCTCTGTTCTTTAAGCCTTATCTGTTTTTGGCTTTCTGCGTGGGTACTACAGATTTTTCAATTCGGAGGTGGTGGTGCAGTTTTGATTGTGTGTCGTCTAAATGGTATGGGGTTGTATCCGAGCGTTCGATATAGTTCCGAGGCGGCATCTGTTGGGTCTGAACAGATACGTAATTCTATTTGTTCTCCGAGTGCGTTTTCTGCTTTGGTGGTGATAGCCTTTTGGGTGGATAGGATGCGTTTTAATTCAGCCCAGTAATGGGTTATGCCTTGTAACTTTAGTTTGTGTCGAACTGTGTTTACAATCCAGTATGATAGTAGTCCGAAGAATAGATGGGCATCGGAGTTGTCATCTGTCTGATGGTAGATGGGGCGCAATTCCAGGTCTGTTTTGAGTTGCCGGTTTGATGTCTCTATCTCTCTAATCAAGTTATAATAGTCCCACGCAGATCGCTCGTCAAGGGTGGCTACGTTGGTGCGCAGGAAGTATGTACCAAAGCGTTGCTCAGCCTTGTCTTGGCTGATTTTGATTTGCCAGTGGATATCAGACATCTGCTCGGGGTTTTTATCCGAGCGTATGTAGTCTATTTGGTAATACTTGGATACAGAGGGGTATTTGCCGAGTGCACGTCCAACACGCTCCACCACCTTGTCGTATCTCTTTGTGCCCCCTTTTGCCGTAAGAGCGTTGCGTGCCTTTGTGAGTTCAAGCTCGAAACGCTCTCGCCACTGTTGGTTCATGGAATGTTCGGTCATTGCTTTGGCGGGGGAGGTAATGCGAAGGTAGAAGTCGCCTCCCTCCCGGTGCTCGACTTGGGCTATGGTAATGGGACGCTTGTGGCTATCAAGTACCGTAACAGAGCGACCTTCCTCTTTGAGAGTATAATCTTTGAGCTTGGTTCTACTGACACAAAGGTAATTATATCCTCGTTCTTTGAGCAATCCGAGATTGGCTTCCGTGGCTATTCCTGCATCGATGACCACCATAACTTTCTGTTGGGAGTTTGTCGAGACCGGATTCTTCGAGATAATGTCCTCCACCATCGCCGGTAGTGAATCGGGGTCGGCTGTGTTGCCGGCAAGGATTGAACTGTATCGGATAAAGCCTTCAGTATTGATTGCCAAGGCGAGGACAAGAAGGCGACAGTCTGAGCGTTTCTCCTTCGAGCGACCAAACTTTGCCTTCTTTGAGCCTGTCTTGCTACCCTCGAAATAGAAGTTGGTCAAATCGAAGAGCATCACGCGGTTAGTGAGATTAAACAACGAGTCGGTGCGAGAGCACAGATGACGCTCTAGCTTGTCTTTCAAGGCATAAAGCGATGGAGCAGCCGCATATACCTCGCGCTGAGTCGGGCAGTCGCCAAACTGACCCGTCAGAAGCTCCATTGCGGCAGAATTCTCGTCGAGTATACGTAGTGCCGCCCATTCCGATGGGGAATATACAGTCCGGATAATCAAGGATGCCAGTGTAGAATTTATCTTACGCTCCGACCATCCTTCGCGTCGCAGAAATGTGTCGAGCTGTAGTTCGCGTATCGCCTGAAGGCATACATTCTCTGCACCTGCCTCACGTGCATCTGTATGCTGTATTGTGTTGACATCTATTAATTTGCGGGCTTTGCGTTCTGCCTCATCATAACTTGCTCGTGCGGAATCAATCTTGCCGCTATCCTTTATCTGACTCCAAAACTTCTCGATGTATCCACGAACCTTTTCACTGTACTCTCCTCTGGGATCGGCAGTAAACATCGCCTGCTGAGCTGGGATATACGCACTCTGCTCCATCATATAGGTCAGACCGCGGCGAATCTGCACAATCTCATCGCTGCACAAATCGGGAAGATAGCCCGGAGTCAACATTACACGGGTATGCACACGTCCTATAACGTCACGGAAGGACTCCTTGATTTTATAATAAGGGAGTTCCCTGCCGTGCTCGGGGCTCAAGCGTATGTTCGATGTGAAGTACATGCCCGCTAAGGTACAACATAAAATTTACTCCCGTGGGTATTACAAAGCACTTCACCAAATAAGCATCTTCTGAAAATCAACTCAATAGTATGAAATCACCCCCATTTTTGAGCAAAAAAACACTGAAAAAACTTTTTGGCGTTGAAGTTGGGCTAGGTATTTTCCTTCTTGGTAGTGTACTGTATGTTACGTGGATTCTCTTATTTATGAAACGTAGACGAAAGCTAG
This sequence comes from Mucinivorans hirudinis, assembly GCA_000723505.1. Taxonomy (GTDB): domain Bacteria; phylum Bacteroidota; class Bacteroidia; order Bacteroidales; family Rikenellaceae; genus Mucinivorans; species Mucinivorans hirudinis. The sequence continues at coordinate 2,671,124 of HG934468.1, forward strand.
ATTATATGCGCTTTCAGGAATCGGCCAATAATCAAAGTAGTATAGTGCAACTTATTAATGGCATGCAGGATATTAAACTTAATAACTGCGAAAAACAGAAACGTTGGGAATGGGAGAGAATACAAGCCAAACTGTTTCAAGTGTCTATTAAAAGTCTTGTTTTAGGGCAAACTCAAGAGGTGGGTGGCACGTTTATAGACCAAACAAAAAATGTAGTAATATCGTTTTTGGCTGCGAGTTCTGTAATAGAGGGCAAAATGACTCTCGGCATGATGATGGCATTACAATATATTATTGGGCAACTTAATGCACCCTTGTCACAGTTTATCCAATTTGTGCAGAGTACGCAAGATGCTAAAATATCTATTGAGCGACTCAATGAGGTGCAGGAAAAAGACGACGAAGAACCCACAGATAAAGATTTTTTAAAAGATATACCTAATAATGCAGACATAGAGTTTAAGGGTGTTACATTTCAATATGAAGGACCTCGCTCTCCAAAGGCCGTAAATGATTTGACTGTCACTATTCCATCTAACAAGGTTACAGCAATAGTTGGGGCATCTGGAAGCGGCAAGACCACAATGCTAAAGATGATGTTAGGATTTTATCATCCGGTAGATGGGGATATTACTCTTGGAGGTAAAAAGTTAGCTCAATATAGCGCATCCTCTTGGCGAAAGGTGTGCGGTTCAGTAATGCAGGAGGGCTTTATATTTTCCGACACGATAGCTAACAACATAGGGGTATCAGACGAACTACCTAATATGGAACGAGTAAGGTGCGCTACTAAGATAGCAAATATTGAGGAGTTTGTAGATGGGTTGCCGTTAGGTTACAACACTAAAATCGGAGCTGATGGTAATGGGTTGAGTACAGGGCAAAAACAACGTTTACTGATAGCTAGGGCAGCGTATAAAGATGCTAAATTCTTATTCTTTGATGAGGCTACCAATTCTCTTGACGCTAACAATGAGCGAACGATTATGGCTAGATTGGAACAGTTATTTAAGGATAAAACAGTAGTGGTTGTTGCTCACAGACTATCTACGGTTAAAAATGCAGATAATATTATTGTTTTAGACAATGGATCTATCGTAGAGCAAGGAACACATCAAGAACTGATATCCATACGAGGTTATTATTATGAACTGGTTAAAAATCAGCTTGAATTAGGAAATTAGAAGAGAACGAAATATGCCAACAAGAGATAATTTTCATAGCGAAGAGGTACAGACAATAATGGGGAAAGTTCCATCTTGGGTCGTAAGATGGGGTATTACTGTTGTATTTATAATATTCGGAGGGATATTCCTAGGATGCTACTTTATAAAGTACCCTGACATTATTACATCGCCAGCTCAGATAACTACACATAACCCTCCTGTAGATCTAATTTCTCGTTACGATGGGTTAATAGACACTCTATTTGTTAGAGATGGAGAAACAGTAGAAAGTGGTGATATGGTCGCCATTTTAGATAATACGGCTGAGTGGGCAGACGTCAAATTTATATCAGAGCGACTAAAATTTGTCTCAGCCGTAAATTATTCGAAAATGATACAAGAACCGTGGATAGGTAAAAACTATAATTTAGGAGAGATACAAAGTGCTTTTTCTGCATTTCAGAAAAGTGCTAAAGATTATTATCACTATGTAACAACGGAACATATCTCGAAGAAGAAAGAGCTGTTACGAGAGCAGATTGTCAAGAACAGAGAGTACTTTGTAAAGATAAAAGGGCAGTACAAACACATTGAAAAGGATTTAGAGATACAAAGAAAATCATTTGAGAGGGACTCTATTTTATATGCCGAAAATGTAATCTCTTCGGCTGATTTTGAAACTTCTTCACAAAATCTAATTCAGAAACAAAATACACAATCTGGATTTAATGCAACTCTTTCATCTATAGAGCTTAAAGCCATGCAGTTAGAACAGCAACTCGTGGAGCTGAATATTCAACAAGAGAACGAGACTTCAGAGCACGAACGACTGTTATCACAAAGCTCCCAACAACTCATAGCCGAAATAGCAAGATGGCGACGGGTGTACACTTTAACATCACCTACATCAGGGCGTATAACATTCGTAAGCTATTGGATCGAAAACCAACATGTAAAAGTAGGCGATAAACTTGCGAGTATAGTGCCTCAAAGTGATACACAAGTCATAGGGCGAGTTCAAATACCTTCAGCAGGATTTGGCAAAGTAAAGATAGGTCAAAAGGCAAACATAAAACTTAATGGCTATCCATATATGGAGTTTGGAGTGTTAAAGGGCGAGATACAGTCTCTGTCTGCTGTGCCAGAACAGATACAAACAACCAATGGAAATACTATTGTGTATATTGCAGAGGTTTCGTTCTCAGAGGGATTAAAAACGTCGTATGGTAAAGAATTACCAATGATTCAACAAATGGATGGTACGGCAGATGTCATAACTGAAGATATGAGGTTAATCTCTCGCTTCTTTAATCCTATTATCTCACTATTTAAAAATAGATAAATAATGCGAATTAAGGGTTGAGAATTGATAAGTTGGTAGTGTTGTAAATTAGCTGAATTATGTTTATCTTTGAGGTATAAAACTCGGAGAAAATGAGACACGTAAAAGTAGTTAGCTGCCCATTTTGCGGTAGCGAAGATTTACAGAAGAATGGACATAGCCCCAATGGCACTCAAAGGTGGAAATGTAAGACTTGCGGGAAGTTTTTTCAGCTATCTTTTAAGAACAAAGGGCGGCTGCCAGACGTAAAAAGGACGATAATCACAATGATCACCAATGGGAGTGGAATACGTGATACAGCAAGAGTTTTAGGGATAAGTCCTCACACGGTAATAGGTGAGGTTAAAAAAAACTCCAAGCGAAATTAACCCCTATTTATTAGACAAGGTTGAGGCAGGCTTACTCAGGGAGCTTGATGTTGAAATAGCTTATAATGTTGAAATGGACGAATTTTGGAGTTTTGTAGGCAACAAGAAAAATCGTCGTTGGACTTGGTACGCCATCGACCGCAGCAGCGGATTAGTAGTAGCTTGGCAGAACGGCAAGCGTGATAACGAAACCTGTAAAAAGTTGCTTGATAAAATGAAATGTTTTCCAATTAATAGGTATTTTACTGATGATTGGGAGTCTTATTCAAGTCTGTTACCTGCGGGCAAACAGGGTTATCAGTAAGGCTTACACTTGGAAAATTGAGCGATTGAATTTAACATTTAGAACGCACCTGAAAAGGCTTTGCCGAAAGACAATTTGTTTCTCAAAAAGCGAGCAAGTGCACGACAAACTGATAGGAATATACATCGAAAACAACCTCTACCAAAGAACACCATAAATATACCAATTCAGCTATTTTGAAACACTACCGATAAGTTTACGAGTATTCTATCAGTAAAAAAGGATATAAAGAGACTGAAAATAAACTATAAAAAAGTTATCAAAAACGGCGTAAAAATTTGGCTATTTTATTAGTTATTAGTATCTTAGTGGTGCTAATAATAGAGAAAAACAACCAATGGATAACCACACAAATTTAATCAAAATTTATCTGCTTGTATGCGAAAACTGGGACAATAACCTGAAATATGTCTCCGCTCGCCATTCAAACAATGCAAACCCAGAGTTCACCGACCAAGCAATTATCACAATTATGACCTATTGTGCTGCATACGAAAAACGATTTGGGATTATTGAGGCTTATTGCTTTACTAATACCTACTTGCGCAGTTGGTTTCCAAAACTTCCTTCGTATGTAGCTTTCAATACACGTGCTAATAGAAATGCAGATACATTTAGGGCATTTACTCAGCTGCTAATTAGCTACTTAGAACCAGCAGCTTGCTCCAAAATTATGCAAGTTGTAGATTCATTGCCTATTATTACTTGCTCGGGCAAGAGAACTCCAAAGGTCGCAACCGAAATAGTTAGCAAAGGGTATTGCCCTTCTAAATCATTATTTTATCACGGAGTTAAACTACATACGCTGGGAAGCGTGATAGAAGGCACATTACCTTTTCCTCGCTCAATTTTTGTCTCTTCAGCATCCGAAAGCGACCTTAATGTATTTCGAGATAATTGGAGCCTAATTCGCAATATGGTAACTTTTGCAGACAAAGCCTATATTGATTCAGCTATGCAAACGCAAATGGCATCAGTTGATTATGAAATACTTACTCCCGTCAAACATCCAAAAGGCACTTGCGATGTTATTAAACAGATGTTTGCATCGGCGGATAACTTGTACTCGGCGGCTGTATCAAGGGTGCGTCAACCTATCGAATCGTGGTTCAATTGGTTAATTCAAAAAACAGATATTCAAAGAGCATCTAAAATCCACTCTACCAACGGACTCATAGTACATATATTCAACAAAATTAACGCAGCTCTATGCAACCGATTTCTTTAACCCTTAATTCGCATAAGTATTAGATTTTGAGATATTTCGCGAGTTATTGGAGGATTCCATTTTAACCAAAGAGAAGAAGAACAACGCGGGTGCAAAACCTTACGATGTCGTGATGCTATTCAAGATTTTGATACTTCAACGCTACTTCGGATTATCTGATGGTCAGGTAGAGTAACAAATCATTGACAGAGCAAGTTTTAAGGCGTTTTTGGGGTTGTCTTCGGGTGATAAAGTTCCCGATGAGAAGACGGTTTGGTCTTTTCGCGAGAAATTGACCAACAACCAAACCATAGAAAAGACCTTCGTTCTTTTTCGCGATGTACTCAATGCGAAAGGTTTGATTCTCAATGAGGGAAAAATGGTTGATGCTACATTTGCAACTGCTCCTATTCAACGCAATACCCGTGAGGAGAACAAGCAGATAAAAGATGGCGATGGTGCTGCATTATGGAATAATAAACCCCACAAGAAGAGGCACAAAGACATTGATGCAAGATGGACACAGAAAGGTGGGCAGAATTACTATGGCTATAAGAATCACACAAAGGTGGATGCTAAGAGCAAGTTTATTGATTGTTATAAAGTTACGGATGCTTCGGTGCACGATTCACAGCCGTTAGAGGATTTACTAGATGAGAACGACAAGGGGCAACCTCTATATGGAGACAGTGCTTATACTGGTGCTAATCAGGATGATGTCATTGAGAATGCGAAGATGATAAATCAGGTGTGCGAGAGGGGTTATAGGAATCATCCTTTGACTGAAGAGCAGAAGGCGAGCAATCGCGAGAAGTCAAGTGTTCGCTCTCGTGTGGAGCACGTTTTTGGGTTTATGGAGCAGTCGATGCACGGTATCAAGGTGTGGAGTGCATTGGTATAGTGCGAGCCACTGGGATACTTGGTCTTATGAACCTCACCTACAATCTGTTTAGATACGAACAGGTTGTACGACTGAATCTATTACCGATAAAAAACTAATAATCAAGCTGAAATGTAGAACTGACAGTCGAAATAGAGTCTAATTGATTGTACCCGCAAAAGAAAAAATCGCTTGCGAGAGAGCATAACGAGTTCTTGCCCTTAAATCAACCCAAAAATACTAATTTTTAGAACCCACCTTTAGACGACACACAATCAAAACTGCACCACCACCTCCGAATTGAAAAATCTGTAGTACCCACGCAGAAAGCCAAAAACAGATAAGGCTTAAAGAACAGCAAATTTGCATACATACTGCGTTGAAGTTGGGCTAGAGTCAGTAAAGTCGAATACGATAAAAAGAAAACACCAAAATCCACTTTTTGATGTAGATTTTGGTGCAACTCATACAACTTACTGATTTTCAGTGTTGTTTGCAGAGAGAGAGGCTGCGCTGATAAAAAGCGCAGCCTCTCTTCGGTTACTATTTAAGTAATGAATAATTTATCACTTAACTTCCTCGAACTCTACGTCCTGAGGACCTTGCTCTGCAGTGGGTTTTTCGTGGTGAGGCTGACTCTGCTGCCCTTCTTGCTGACCTTGCCCTTGTGCATACATATCCTGCGATGCTGCCTGCCAAGCATTGTTCAACTCTGCCGTATATTTGTCAATATCTGCCAGATTTGCAGCCTTGTGTGCCTCGCGTAGGCTGCCAAGAGCTGTCTCTATAACTGCTTTTTTATCGGCAGGAATTTTATCTCCATACTCTTTGAGCTGTTTTTCTGTCGAAAAAATCATACCGTCAGCCTGGTTGAGCTTGTCAACCTTTTCGCGCGCCTCGCGGTCTGCCGTCTCGTTAGCCTTTGCCTCGTCCTTCATACGTTGAATATCAGCGTCCGAAAGTCCCGAACTTGCCTCAACACGTATTGACTGCTCCTTGCCCGTGCCCTTATCCTTTGCCGAAACGTGGAGGATACCGTTAGCATCGATGTCGAATGTTACCTCGATTTGCGGAACGCCACGCGGTGCGGCAGGTATACCGTCCAGGTGGAACTGACCGATGGTCTTGTTCTGCGATGCCATAGGACGCTCGCCCTGCAAAATGTGGATAGTAACAGAAGGTTGATTGTCAGATGCAGTACTAAAGGTCTCCGACTTACGCGTTGGAATTGTAGTGTTAGACTCAATGAGCTTGGTCATCACACCACCCATAGTCTCGATACCGAGAGAAAGCGGAGTTACGTCTAACAGAAGAACATCCTTAACCTCGCCCGTCAATACGCCACCCTGAATAGCTGCGCCGACTGCCACAACCTCATCCGGATTGACATTCTTTGATGGAGCTTTGCCAAAGAACTTTTCGACAACTGCCTGAATAGCAGGTATACGTGTCGAACCACCCACAAGGATTACCTCGTCAATCTGCGAAGCAGACAATCCCGCATCTTTCAACGCCTGACGGCAAGGTTCTATGGTTGCTTGAATCAAGCTGTCCGCCAACTGCTCAAACTTAGCACGCGTAAGCGAGAGAACCAAGTGCTGAGGTATGCCATCGATAGGCATAATGTAGGGCAGGTTAATTTCTGTTTGAGTCGAAGAGGAAAGCTCGATTTTAGCCTTTTCCGCAGCCTCTTTCAAACGTTGAAGAGCCATCGGGTCTTTTCTCAAATCTACGTTGTGATTCTTCTTGAACTCTTCCGCCATCCAGTTGATAATCACTTGGTCGAAGTCATCACCGCCTAGGTGAGTGTCACCGTTTGTGGATTTCACCTCGAACACACCGCCGTCCAACTCCAGAATCGAAATATCGAACGTACCACCACCAAGGTCAAATACTGCAACTTTGTGGTCTTTATGATCCTTATCTAAACCGTATGCCAAAGCCGCCGCAGTAGGCTCGTTAATTATTCGGCTCACTTTCAATCCCGCAATCTCGCCGGCCTCCTTTGTTGCTTGACGTTGCGAGTCAGAGAAATAAGCAGGTACTGTGATAACCGCTTCCGTCACTTCCGTTCCGAGGTACTCTTCGGCAGTCTTTTTCATCTTTTGCAGAATCATAGCCGAAATTTCTTGCGGAGTGTATGTACGGTCGTTGATTTTCACGACCGGTGTGTTGTTTGTTCCGCGCTCCACTTTGTAGGGTACGCGTTCAACCTCTTTACCTACCTTATCATAAGTTTCGCCCATAAAACGTTTGATAGAGAAGATAGTGTTTTGAGGATTGGTGATAGCCTGACGCTTAGCAGGTTCACCCACTTTGCGTTCACCCTCTTTGGTAAATGCTACCACCGAGGGGGTTGTGCGGTGTCCTTCAGAGTTTGTAATTACTACGGGTTCATTACCCTCCATAACAGCTACACAAGAATTTGTTGTACCAAGGTCGATACCAATAATCTTTCCCATTGTCTTATTTTTTCGTTTTTATTATTTCTGCCCAATACATTAGCAAAGATTGTACCAAAGTGCAAAGACTGCCAAAATGGCAGAAATAATCAGAGCCGACCCACAAGTCACACAAGTCCCACAAGTCCTACAAGTCCCAATAGCTACTTCCCCTCCCTCCCCGCCATCACACTGACAATCATTAGTTGTAGAGCGTGATAGACCATCGTGGGTAGAATTATGATACTGACCGTGGCTGGGTCGGCAAAGAGAACACGACTCATCACGGTTGCGTGAACCAAGGATTTTTTCGAGCCGCAATAGGTTGCCGTTATCGTATCTTCCCTGCTGAATTTCATAATTTTACATATAAATAAGATTGTGTAATATGCTGCAAAAAACAGTGCAGTCATTGCTACAAGAAGGATTGCCAATTCGCCGATGGAGACCGTATCAAAGATTTTATCGCTAAATCCCTGGCAGAATGCAGTGTAGATGATTGCTAGGATAACGCCTTGGTCGAATATTCTGAGTATTTTTTTGTTTCTATCGGCAAACGCTCCCCCAAAGCGGTTCAGTAGCATTCCTGCCCCAACGGGCAGAACTACTTGAATTAGAAGTTTTATGACAATATGACCAAAGGAGTGCAGATCGTTACCTGCTGACATAACAAAGGACATCAGCATCGGAGTTAAGAATATTCCTATCAACGAACTTATTGATGCGTTGAATATTGCGGCGGGTACGTTCCCCTTGGCAATGGAGACCATCACAACGCTTGATGATACTGTCGAAGGAAGTGTTGCAACAAAATAAATTCCCAGCCATAAGTAATAATTTGATTTCCAATCACCCGTAACAAATATTGCACCCAGTATTAGTAGCGGAAAGAGCAGAAATGTAGCTAGTTGCACTACAATATGGAGCTTAATATTGCCGAGTCCGGCGCGCAACTTGGCGGGGGTAAGTTTCAGCCCATAGAAGAAAAATACGCCGAACACCCCCCAACCTGCCAATTCGGCAGGCGAAAACCAACTGTTTGGCATCCCTAATGTGGGATTGAGCCACGCGACGACTATCGCCAATATTAGCAGTAAGATAAACAACGCTTAACAATTAGTTTGGTATTATCATTCGAGAGCGCAGTGAAGTATCTATTTCGTCGTGCCTTAAAAGAGGCATTTTCGTTTTCAGGGTTCTTTTAGTTTTGGGGTTTTATGGAGGTATTTTGTTCAAATAGCTGTAATATCCATCGTATATAATACTCCCCAAAAATAGGACAGCAGTTTAAGCTATAATTTGGTTATCTTTGGTCTCATAAAAAGGTTCTACTGGTTTTCGTGTGGGAAAAGTTTGAGTTTTGCATTGAAGAATAGTATTGCGGTTCTGAAGTTTTCAAATTTACGGTATCCTCTGCCTATTCTTTTTATCTCTTCGATAGAGCTGCTTAACCTCTCTGCCCTTGCATTACTTGAGCCGGTTAGTATCGCATTTACAATTCCGTATTTACCATTTCATTGTTATAGACAAGCTCAATACGAACTTCCTCGTTTTGCTCGTCGATGTCTACACTGCCTATAGACCAATCACTACTCCTAGGCAATAATAATTTACTCAATACTTCGGTTGCTGTCATTCGGCAAAGATAACTATTCTCACACGAAATCCTGTAGAACCAAAAAAATAATGTCAATGAATTACTTCATTTGTGATTGGATCTTTGACTTCAAAGCAAATGGGAACCCCTAAATAGTCGCTATAGGTATCAAATACATTTACTATGTTATAAAAACCATTCTCTCCCCAATAACCAAGACCTAAGTCTTTCCCTCCTTTCTCAAGTATGGTGATGGATTTGGAGATATCGATGTATTTATCAATATAGTTCACGTCTTTCTTTAGAATACCATTCTTAAATAGATCAATTATATCCTCCGGGTTATCTGTTGGTATAGCTATGTATGCATATCGTCCGAATGATATAGAACTTACGTACAATATGTCGTCTCTTTCCTTCAAGTCAATATCGCATAGAATATCAAACTTAGTCGAAATAATTTTCGCTAAAAAAATATACTTTTTATCGCCTTTATCTAAAAGCTCATATAAAGAAATATCTTTTAAAAAAAGCTTGGCTGCATCTGATGAAGAATAGACTCCGTATGATAAGATTTCAGATTTTGTAGTTTTATTATTATTAAACACGTCCCACTCCGCAGATTTCATGGCTTTTATCAGTGCATTAGTAAATGACAAATAGCCTTTGGGAGCAGTTATCTCTTCTACATATGGTGCTGGTAAAAAATCAAACAGTAAAGAGTAAGGTATCTCATCATTCTTTATTTCATTAAAGATGGATTCTCCCTTAAAAGATTTCTTATCAAACATTTGTGAAGGATAGAATTTAGGGAATCTATTAGCAGAAATAGTCGAAACTGAAGGAAAACCGTTTAATTTAATAACAATCTGCTCATTATCAGAAAACTTTTTTTGTACGTCTATATCCGTACCCCTATTATTCTCAGAACAAGAAAACAATAAAGGCAACAAGCTTAATGAAAATATAATTTTATGTACACTCATTTAATTTATAGATTTATGTAGTCGCCCCTTAAAAGTCATTTAACGCACTGTTTTATAATAAATTAATAGTAATTATTTTTGGATTAGTCTGCAATTTTTCGTATCTTTGTGGTATAAAAGTCTGCAAATTATGCTTGGAAAGTTACCTGAAAAAGGGCAGAAGGATTTGTTCCGCCCGATGTTGGATAGTTTTATAAATGAGCACCGCGAATTGGTCGGTTTGGTTAATGCTATTGATTGGTCTTATTTTGAAAAAGAGTTTAGCGGCGACTACTCCAGAGCTTGGTTCTCCGTCAGTTCCCTTGTGCCAAATCATCGGCTGCTTGTTGTTGAAACAGATGTACAAGATTGGTGATGAGGAAATAGGCTTGGGAGTCGCTCAATCTCAATGACCTACTCCCAAATTATCCTAATTGTTCAAATCCCGATTAACACTCGACATAGAAGCCGGTGTAACGGATTCATTTATCACCATTTTACATCTATGCATCTTGTTGTGATTGTTTTATCCTCGTTAATCACAACCAGAACTTTCACATCGTACCCTCCATTTAGCTTAACCTTAGGAAGTTTCAATGTTTCGCTTGCAAAGACGGTTTCCGAGTCAGTTAAAATTCTTATGTGGTATAAGCCAGTATATGACATTGTGCGAAAGAGTGCGCCGCCGTCTCCGTAGTACTCATCAGATGATAGGTCAACCAAATGCGACCACGATATCACTTTTTCAGAATTATCTACTCTGAATTGCAGATACTTAACTTTTGTATCACTGTTATTAACAATGTAAAATATGTAGGCTCCCAATCTAGGTCCAGGTCTCTGGCAAGCGCTCAATGGGAGCAGCAGCGCTATTGCGTACAAAATAATTAATCTCATAGAAGTGTATATTAATCATTAACATAAAATAACGTATCGAACCATTGTAATTCTGTGTAGTAATCAAAATTTAATGGGTCTCTATCAAACCTATCTTCTCCTACCCCAACTTCAACGCTCAGAACTTTTTTCAATGAATTTTCGGGGCGATTCTTGTTGAGTTAGTGATGCATCCCTTTGATTCTCAATGATGACTTTTTCGTAGATTGTTCAGAAACGATTTGTAATACCCACGAGTTAAAATTTTTATGCTTACCTTTATAGCGGATGTGTATTAACTCTTTTCGCAAGTGTTCTGAGCGTGGTTTCAAGATTTCTTCCACAAAAATCAGCGTTTTTCTAGAAAATAATAAAATTTGTAGTACCCACGAGAAAATCCACTAAAGCTAAAATCGATTGGAACAGCCACTTAGGCTACATACATCGTTGAAGTTGGGCTACGTAAGAGAAGTTATCTACCTGCAAGAAATAATAGTTTGTCGTTAAAAATCTCTTTATACGATGAGAACCATACATAAGCGTCCAGTGCCATTGAGTTGCAACTCCTTGCCACTTTATGAAACATCTGAGTGCGGCGTGTTTGTCTCTAATATGCCAAAAACAATCCCATCTACTGCGCCCCACCGGACTCGCATCAATTTTGTAGTCTGAACGTATCTGTAACGCGTGGCTAATATTTTCCAACATCATCGCACCCGCTCCAATATCACACCCGTAACCATTTGCAAAAAGAACAAAACTCGCTACCTATTGCCCACAGTAACTGCACGTTGTAGTGCCTGCACTTCTATATCATTTCGTGCGTTTACCGTAACCGTCCCACGCGGTTTTGATTCTGCATCAAGTACTATAAAATCGTAATGTATTGGTTTGCCATCGAAACCGTAAATTACAACAGGCTCGGTCGACAAACTGCAACCTCTCCAATTGTATTTTTTAAAATCCCCGCACACAAGGCAACCTCTACAAAGGTAAGGACTCTACCACTCACGCCAATGGTATATAATCGTGTTTTATGGGTATTTATTGACTTATCCCAACTTTTACGTAGTATGTATACAAATCTGCTATTCTTTAAGCATTATCTGTTTTTTTGGTACTAAGTATGTTCTCTAAATTATTTTATATTATTTTGTATCTTTGCGCCTATGGGCCGAGTAAATACACCACAACTATCCACGCAAGAGCGCCTTGTCTTAGAGCAGGGCTTTCGGGACGGCGGGAGCCATTGCTTTCGTACACGTTGCCACGTCATCTTGCTCAAAGCAGACGGTCGCACCTCTAAAGACGTGGGCTTAATAACAGATATGAGCCATGTCAGTGTGAACCATTGGGTTAAACGTTTCAAATCCGAAGGCATCTCAAGCCTCCGTAATAAGCCGGGGCAAGGGCGTAAACCTATTCTGGACTCAGAGGATAAGGAAAGTTTATTGGAAGCCGTAAAGGCACATCGGCAACGTGTACAGGTAGCCAAAGCTGAATGGGAAGCCAGTCGTGGCAAATCCATCAGTGATAGCACTCTGCATCGTTTTTTAAAAGTGCTCACGGAAGATATAAGAGGATAAGAACCCGTCCCAAAGGTAAACCTGACAAAGAGTACTATCAACATCAGGTTGAGGTTATCTCGAAACTTGAACTTTTGAGTCAATCCGGAGAAATTGATATCTACTACGGAGATGAGTCCCATGTCTGTTCCCAAGGATATGTTCCCTACGGCTGGCAATTCCCGGGGGAAGATATACATATCCCTGTTGAGAAGGCATACAAGATCAATATATTGGGATTTGTCAACAGACTAAGTGAATATATGGGTATGATGACAGAGGAGTGCATCAATGCTGATGTAGTCATTAATTTCCTCGAAAATCTTTCTTTCAATATAAAAAAGAAGACCGTACTTATTTTGGATAATGCTAGTGTGCATAAATCCCGTAGCATAAGAGAAAGAATACCTTTTTGGGAGAAGCGTGGGCTCTTCATTACTTATCTTCCTCCATATTCTCCACATTTGAATATTGCGGAAACGGTATGGAGAAAACTCAAAAAGGAATGGCTGGATCCACAGGACTACGTGGAAAAAGACAAACTCTTCTATGCCGCTAACAGGTGGCTGGCAGCACTGGGTAAGCAAACGGAGATCAAGTTTAGCCATTTTAATAAAAACTTATTTTGATGAGGTACTTACTGGGTTTTGTATGGAAAATAGTATCATAGTATAACTTATCAAAAACCACCTTAACTGTCTTTGCGGCGAAAGCCGTAATCTCCTGCTCACTTATTATTAAGCAATTCACATCTATGAGGAGATTGCGGCGAAAGCCGCAATGGCAACTAAAAGTATTATATTGAAAATAAGTAATATATAATTACATCACACGAAATCCAGTAGAACCAGCTTTGTTTTTAGAACTCATTTGTGAAAGCAAGATACTTGGGTAGTTTTATGGTACAATGTCGAATATGGCTGCCACAAAGAGAGAAAATCTCTTCTAATTGTGCCGAGAAATAATATTGCAATATTCATATAGTCAAAACTATAACTTTTCTTTGAATTGTAATGAAATAATTGAAGTGTATTTTTTCCAAAAAAAATTTGGAAATACAAAAAAAAGCAGTACCTTTGCATTCGAAAGTGAGACACTGGTTTAGGTGTCATTATAAGAACGGTGTGGTAGTTCAGCTGGTTAGAATACCTGCCTGTCACGCAGGGGGTCGCGGGTTCGAGTCCCGTCCATACCGCCAAAAGTCTTGATAATCGACTGATTATCAAGACTTTTTCTTTTACATGTATTGCATTTGTGTTGCGAATCTTGTCATTTTGCCCCACTTGAAACTGTGGGTAACTATCCGAAATATTTTTATACTTTTGTATTCGAGGGCACTCAAACGCTCCGAATGTAATAGTGTGGAAGTTATGGAAATCTGGTTTGTCATTTTAATAGTTGCCGAAATTGGGCTGTTTCTACTATACATATACTATCTGAAAAAGTATCCTATACTTTATATGCCATTTGATAGTCGGTATAGAGTTTTCAAACGTGCTTATCGGGCTTACAAACCTGTGCGTGATGGCAAGATGCTTTACCACGTCTATGCTGCCGACTTTCTCGCCCCCTACAAACATACATTGGAGGGCAAACAGGCAAGTTCACAAAATTACAAGGCTGCCAACCGTATCGTCATCATCATCGAGGAGCGACAAGAGTTTTTCGAGAGCTATTTTCAAAAGCCATTCGGCTACACGGAGTATCTTACGATGATGAGCGAGTACGATTTGACGGAGAAAGAAAAACAGGAGGAGCAACGCAGAGCCAAGACCAATGCCGTTCCGTTACTTCGCAAAGTCCTCATCTTCGAATCGCTCTTCCGAGCTGCAGGGGTCGATACTGATACAACTCAAAAGGCTCGTTTCATCCGCAATTTGCTCGAAATTGAGCTTGAGACGGATAAAATCGCCAATACAAACATCTACAAACAACTGAAAAAGGCAAAAAATGCTCCCGAAACAGAAAAAGAACGCCAAGCACGTGCCGACGATTTGGAGTACGTGGTTAATGAGTTGGAATACATCGACTTGCAAAAAGAGAAAAACAAGCTCATCAATGAAATAAAGGAGTACAAAGACTCTGTTTTATAGCAAAATCACTGAACTACAATAATTTGGGGTATCCTATGGGGTACCCCATACTTGTTTAGTGCCCCTATGTTTGTACCGTGAATTCACTCGCAGCCCTTGCAAGGCTCACCTCTGAGTATTAATCTAAAAACGGTGTAAATTATGAAAACCCTTTTTGCAAAACTATTCCGAAAATCGGAAACTGTCGAAATTGTGGCAAAAACGAAGCCTGCAATTTCACCTCTCCCCTCTGAGGGGATGGAGAACCTAATCAAGATGAAAGAGGCGATGAAGCTCATCAAAGCCTCCGCCCCCACTGTCCGCAAATACGCCCGACTCGGCTACTACAAAGAGTACCGTTTCGGCGAAAAGCTCGTTTTCTACAACCGAGAGGAGATGTTGAACTTTATTCTGAGTGGCAGTAATGGAAAAAAGTAATCAACCTAATATCCCCGAACTGTTGGAAAACTCTCGCCTGCGAGTTACGGACGTGTGCGATATGCCGCCGGAGATTTTGTATGTGGGCGACTCGGTAATCGGCACGTTGGGTAATTTCAGTGCATCGACAGGTAAGGCGAAGAGCAAGAAGACCTTCAACATTACAGCCATTGTGGCGGCAGCGATGATTGGCGGCACGGTGCTGCGGTATCGTGCCAACCTACCTACCGACAAATCCCGAATCCTCTATGTCGATACTGAGCAAAGCCCCTATCACTGCATCAAGGTGATACAGCGGATTCTGCGGTTGGCGGCATTGCCGTTGGATTTTCAGCCTACGAGTTTGGAGTTCCTCGCCCTGCGGAAGCATACGCCACAGACACGCATCGCCATTATTGAGCAGGCTATATACGGTACGGAACATCTTGGGCTAGTTATCATTGACGGCATTCGTGATTTGGCGTACGATATTAATTCGCCCAGCGAATCGACTAACCTCATTACGAAGTTGATGCAGTGGACAGATGAACGGCAAATACACATTCACACCGTCTTGCACCAAAACAAGAGCGACGACAACTCTCGTGGGCACATCGGTACGGAGCTGAACAATAAAGCCGAAACCATTCTGCAAATCGCCAAAGACAGCATCAACAAGGATATGAGCATTGTTTCGGCTGTCCATATCCGAGCGATGGAGTTTGAAAAGTTCGCATTTCGCATCAATGACGATGCTCTGCCCGAATTGGCAGAGGATTATGTTCCCGATGGCGAGGTCGCCCCAAAGGGTTTTGACTATCAAGAACTAACAAGCGAGCAGCACCGCCAAGCTCTCACGGAGACGTTTCGCAAGAAAGAGTCTCTCGGATATGGCGAACTAATCGAGGCACTGAAAGAGGGCTACGGCTCTATCGGCTACAAATACGGTCGCAACAAAATCACCACCCTCAAAGTCTTTCTGTCAAACAAACTGATGATTGTGCAGGAGGGCAAGGCGTATCGCTTCAACCATAACTTCTACTATTAGCGGTTTAGTTTATTTTGGGCATATATATTATAGGCTAAACCAAAGCGGTAGCGGTAAGCAGTTTAGTTTATCCTGTTTCCTATATAAACACTCTAAACTAAACCTATGTTTCGCCAGAGATATATGCTGCTGGCGAAAAGAAAAATAATCACATTAAAACATCATTCAAATGACCATAGAACAAGCAAAGTCAATACAGTTGACTGATTATCTGCACTCAATCGGGTGCACACCCTGCAAACAACAGAACAACAACCTTTGGTATCTCTCTCCACTTCGTACTGAGAGTGAACCATCTTTCAAAGTGAACTTGAATCGCAACGAATGGTACGACTTCGGAATCGGTAAGGGTGGAGACCTCATCGCCCTTGTGCGTGAACAACACAGTACCGATGTTGCCGGAGCATTGCAGGTACTTTCGGGCAAACCCATCATACCCGGCTCTTTCTCTTTTCGCCAACAAGAGAGTTTTCAGAGTTTTGAGGATATTTCGGTGAAGCCGTTGGGAAATGTAGCCCTATTGCAATTTATTCGAGAAAGGGGTATAACGGACGAGATTGCGACCGCACACTGCAAAGAGGTATATTATAAACTTGGTGGCAAACCATACTTTGCCGTAGCTTTCGAGAACGATAGAGAGGGATACGAGATTCGCAACAAGTATTTCAAAGGGTGCATCTCGCCAAAGGCTATCACGTGGCGGTGCGATTTTAACCGTGCGTGTTGCGTATTCGAGGGGTTCGTGGATTTCCTTTCATTCCTGACGATCTGCAAACGTGAGGGCACGGATGTCGGCAAATACGATGCACTGGTATTGAACTCAGTCGGCAATATTCCGCAAGCCTTACGACCGCTCCGCAATTACGAACAGATTCACGGTTACTTGGATAACGACACCGCAGGGCAACGAGCGACGGCAGAACTTCGCTCTCACTTCGGGGAAAAGTTCACCGACCATTCTCCAAAGTACAGTCAATACAAAGACCTGAACGACTACCTCACAGGGCAACGGCAAGAGCAGAAACAACAGCCCAAACCCAAGCGAGGCTTTCGATTATAGGCAGCCTTTCGGAGTCTGTATTCGGAAGTTTTCAACGGCAATGGGCGTGCGCACCCAAGGGCATTTTGAGAAATGCCTTAGCTTATTAGGGAATTTTTCGAGCCGCATTACTTCGTAACGCTAAAAATTCCCAAATAAGCCAAATGGGTTGCACCCCTCAGGACTCCCCGAGTCGCTACGGCGACACCGAATTATTCACCATCTAAAAATCAAAAAAATGGGTTACGCTGTGCTCCACCTATTGAAGCCCAAAGGGGCTTCCTTCTCGATGTCGGCACACATCGAGCGGACGGTTTCGCCCCCGAATGCCGATGCAGAACTCACTCACCTAAATCGGGAGCTCATAGAGTTTCCCGACACGGTGAGCAACCGCACTGAGGCGATTCAGCATCGCATCGACACGGCAGGCTTGCAACGCAAAATCGGCAAAAATCAACTCACAGCTTTCAATGTTCTGCTATCAGGTAGCCCCGATGAGATGAAACAGATTGAGGCGAATGGCAAGCTCGATGATTGGTGCTCCGACAATCTCGATTGGCTACGCAAGACTTATGGAGCTGCTAATGTCGTTTCGGCAGTGGTGCACCTCGATGAGTCCACTCCACATATCCACGCCACGGTCGTGCCCATCGTAACCACCGAACGCAAAAAGAAGAAGCACGAGGAGCAGGCGAAAAAACGTTACCGCAAGAAGTCGCCCAACGCCGCACGACTTTGTTTAGATGAGATCATGAGCCGTGAGAAGCTAAAAGAGTATCAAGACACCTACGCCCAAGCGATGGCGAAATTCAGCTTGCAACGTGGCGTAAGAGGCTCTGATGCCCGACACATAAGCACCTCCGAATACTATCGGGAGCTGATAAATCAAACCGAGACGGTCAAAAGTAAGCTATCCAACTTAAAGGAAGAGCAAATCGAAGCTCAATCCGAACTCTCCAAAGTCAAAGCCGACATTAGCAAAGAAAAGTTCAAAAACACAGCGGCAGATGTAGGTACAACGGTATTAGATGGCGTAGGCTCTCTGTTCGGTAACTCCAAAGTCAAACAGCAACAGCAGAAAATAGAAGCACTCGAAGCAGAAAATCACAATCTCACAGACAATATTAAGGGTTTAAATTCTAAAATTAAGACGATGGAATCGGAGCATAAAACAGCTCTCGACAAGCTGTCTGAGCAGCTAAACAATATTTACGACCTCTTTCCACACATCAAAGATTTGCTTCGCTGGGAGAACTTTTTGAAAAATATCGGACTGCCCGACAATATAATCCGGCGACTCTTTAACCGAGAAGAGGTCAAAGGCTGTACAGGGGAGCTATACTCCAAAGAGCACAGCCAGCGATTTCGCCTCGAAAACGGCTCACTCAAACTTAAACAAGACAAAGATAAACCTGAAAACATCCGCCTGACCATAAACGACACAAGCATCTACGAATGGTTTAGACAAAAGCACCGAGAGTTCCTAAATAAACTCGGCATCAATCCGCCTGAGCAGAAGAATAATAGAGGGCTGAAATTATAGTTAGTCGACCCTTAAAAAGCAATTTAATTATGATTAGGGAGTGTAATATAAACTCTGTCCGGTAAATATTTCGTGTTAAAGTTATCCTTGTTCCAGTAAAATTATCTATGTAAGCCAAGGTGTATTTATGTGTAAAATGTAAACTTGTTGTCTCTTATGGCTGCCAATCTTCGATATATCTTACCCGAAGAGGTTGTTGCTTGTCGTACAAACAGAGCATGCGATGGAATGTGCTCAAAAAGAGCTTCTTTTTCTCCTATCAGAGTAGGAACTATTTTCGTCCAATTTTTAATGGCTTCGTCCCAATAAAAGAAATCATATGTTATTGTCGAATCCTCCATTGGGAAATAGAACTCGTCAATAAATTCGCTGCGAGAGTCAAAGACGACCATCTCACCGTCGAAGAGCAACTCAAAAGGAGGTGAGTGGGGTATAAGTTGTGAGCCGTCGTAGGTGCAATGGGCATATACTATGTTGAACCGACCTCTCACAAAATCAGTTCCGATATTTTCAAAGCTAGCGAGACTGTTATCGGTTTTCGCAAAGTCTACCGCGCGCCATTCCAAAGCATTATACACGCAAAGAAACGAGAATCTATGGTGATTGTCTATGGGAAGAGAGATTGCCAACGGCGGGCAATAATCCAATGTTACATCCTTGACATAGAAGCTATTGTATATTGCCTTCGGATAATTTGATGTACTAAACAATTCTATCAAATCCTCATTCTCCTGCATACGGAAATTTTCGCGATATACCTTTGCAAAGAGACGGTGCGGATATTTTCTAAAATTGAGAAGCAGTGAATCGGGTTGGTCCTCGCCCGCTCCGAAGGCGTGCCACTGATGGTCGTTGTCCTGCACCGTACACCAAGAGTGCCCCCTGAGCATTCGCCCCCATAGCGTAAAATCCTTCGCAACAGGTATACCCACAGCCCTCATAACATAAAGACCTACCAAACACATATCATCACAACCTCCATATCCCGATTGGTAGATATGCTCAATGGGTCTCGAATAGTTCACATAGGTCATTTTTAAGTCATACCTTATACTATCTTTGAGCATCGCATTAATTATTCGGCAAGCCTGGACAGGGTCACTTACCTGAGCACTATCCAAGGCTTTGATATATCTGTTGTATAGCAACTCCCGTATTTCTGAAAGAGGCTCTCTACCGCCTCTGTATGGCAAGATGTAGTTGCAAAAGGTGTCAAAATCCACCCTGTGTGCCCAGGGTTTTTTCCAAACTTCAAATGCCAAATCTATCTGCTTAATCAGATAATCGCTCTTTATTGTTTCGAGGTCTTTTTTTATGCTCCTTTCTATCTGAAATTGACCTGCACGGCACATAGAATCTATAAACCAGATGAGCATATCGGAATCCCGAAACCTTGTTTCGTCAATTTTCACAGGTGCACCGTTTTGATAAACCATCGTCAGATTTTCTGCGTGATTTATCATATTGGTAATTAGAAATTGCGCAGCCCTGAGTTTTAGAGAATCCTCCCTGCCCGAATAGTGCCTTAGAACCTTCTCCAATTCTGTTCTATTGCTGCCCGCAAGAGAGAGCGCTTGGTTTAGCCTCGGATTGTTAGTGCAGGAGACAAATGTAACTCCAAGCAATATGGCTGTTATGTAATATCTCATCGAAATAAAATTTTCAAGTAAAATTATATGGAGGTATATAAAACACCAAACTATCGCTTAGAGCTATGTTAAGCGATAGTTTACAATTATTTAGAACTATAATGTTGGTTATGAGCCACTGTTCATTTCGGCTATTCGCCGTTTGTATAGTTGCCACATTGTTGGGTTATGTAGGGGCGAGCCTACCAAACACGCTTTATTGTTTCGGTCTAATAGGAAGTAGTGAAAAATCTCTTTATCCGGCAGTAGATTCTGAGCCTCAAAACTCTTTTCCACGTCACACAAAACCGGGTGCTTTAAGCCATACTGCTGCAAACTTATTGTCAAACTCTGCAAATCCTTACCTGTGGCAAAAACAAAGAGAAATTCGACATTTGATGTATCAGCGGGAAGAGTTTTTATCTCGTCAATCAACCCTTTCCACTCTGCTAACTCTTTCAGCCGACACGAGGTGCACCCTTGAGAGTTGTAATATACCAGTATCTTGGGTTTATCACTGCCCACAATGTACGTTGTATCGCGATTCAACACTCGCCACTGCCCACCCTCGGGCAAGGTCATTTGCTGACCGTATACTTTTTGTAAATCGGCTGTGGTCTTGTTGCCAAAGCAACTTACTTGCAATATCAATATAAAAATAAGACAATGTAATTTATTCAAACTTAATTTTTGAAGCTTGTATAATAAAATTATATTCAATCTGTTCAACATCTACTTTACTTTTGTTTGTGGTATTAGCAATATTGGCAATAGTTTCTGTATTTGTAAGCGAATAAATCATTTTATCGTGAATAGCTATGATACTGCCAAAAAACGGATAATTTGCATCTATCTTATCATTCAATCGTAACACCTTGACATTTTCTCTGTCTTTATTTAGCAAAACGAGAAGTTGCCGATAACCAAAGTTATTAAAAAAGATATTGCATACCATCAACACATTACCATCTTCTTCTGTAATATATTCAATTCGTTTTAATATCTCTTTCCCTTTGAATTTATCACGTATTTCTGAATAGGTTTCTTCTTTGATATTCTTAATGTGGTCGCTGGTATTAAAGTTAAATTCATATTCAATTTTACAATCGCCATTCAGTAATGTATAGACCTGATTTTCATAAGGAAGTGTTATGAAGACTCCGTCATTTTTATAGCTATTGAATGGACTTGTCAAGAACTTAAAAGAGTCTTGGGTGGGGAAAGGTAGATATTGACTAACAATATCACCTTTGGAATTTATGACAACAATATCGAAACCTTGTGCATTTGCTCTCTCTGAATAGAGAAAGATGGAGTTATCATTCGAAATAAATAAATCGTTATACCAGTCATTTAACTTAATGTCAGATACATAAAGCATATCTGAATTGTAAATTAGTATTTTTTTATCTGACCTGGATAGTACATACAAATTTCCTTTATTTACTTCAAAATCGGAAATATACAAATATTCTTGTGGTCCTCTTCCTTGACGAGATAGTTTATTGATAAACATTCCTTGTTTGTTATAAACAAAGATGGCATTTAATTGTCTGTCTAATATGTATAGATTATTTTCATCTACACATAGCTTATCAATATTTGAGAACAAACACAATTCACCACTTTCAATAACTATATCATCACACGATGAAATAAAGTCGGTTAATGACGCATTGGACTCTATTGGAATTTTGACAGGCTCTATAACTTTGATGCGACTTTGGCAAGAATATACAATAACTTCAGCCAGCACTATGAGCAGTAATGTGAGCTTTTTCATCGAATGTAAGTATTATGTACTACTTCTTAGAACAATAGTTCTTTATTTTTCTTTAGTTCCTATTATCCTATAATTATATAAACATAGAATGAAAGGAACTAAAGAGAAAAGGAACGTAGTATGTGATTGAGTACACTAAAAAATGGTAGTGTTTCAAATTAGCTGAATTGGTATATTTATGGTGTTCTTTGGTAGAGGTTGTTTTCGATGTATATTCCTATCAGTTTGTCGTGCACTTGCTCGCTTTTTGAGAAACAAATTGTCTTTCGGCAAAGCCTTTTCAGGTGCGTTCTAAATGTTAAATTCAATCGCTCAATTTTCCAAGTGTAAGCCTTACTGATAACGTGTTTGCCCGCAGGTAACAGACTTGAATAAGACTCCCAATCATCAGTAAAATACCTATTTATTGGGAAACATTTCATTTTATCAAGCAACTTTTTACAGGTTTCGTTATCACGCTTGCCGTTCTGCCAAGCTACTACTAATCCGCTGCTGCGGTCGATGGCGTACCAAGTCCAACGACGATTTTTCTTGTTGCCTACAAAACTCCAAAATTCGTCCATTTCAACATTATAAGCTATTTCAACATCAAGCTCCCTGAGTAAGCCTGCCTCAACCTTGTCTAATAAATAGGGGTTAATTTCGCTTGGAGTTTTTTTTAACCTCACCTATTACCGTGTGAGGACTTATCCCTAAAACTCTTGCTGTATCACGTATTCCACTCCCATTGGTGATCATTGTGATTATCGTCCTTTTTACGTCTGGCAGGCGCCCTTTGTTCTTAAAAGATAGCTGAAAAAACTTCCCGCAAGTCTTACATTTCCACCTTTGAGTGCCATTGGGGCTATGTCCATTCTTCTGTAAATCTTCGCTACCGCAAAATGGGCAGCTAACTACTTTTACGTGTCTCATTTTCTCCGAGTTTTATACCTCAAAGATAAACATAATTCAGCTAATTCGCAACACTACCTAAAAAATAACTTCGTATAACTCCTTGCACGTAACGTGTACGCAAGAAGTATTTCCATCAGCAGTGCAAGTTACTTTCCCATCAAATGATATCGTGCCATCAGCCCCGGCGTACAACGTCCCAACTCCAAAAACTTTAATTTTCCCATTTGCGCCGACCTTTACTTCACATTTATCTTCGTTGACAATGTAAATACAGTCCATTCCACCACCTTCCGGATCACTCAACGCCTCGATATTTTCGAGGATTGCCGGGTCAATTTGTGATTGTTGGTAATGGGCGTAGCCCGCTAACCCTGATGCTGCTATCGCTACGATACAAACAGCACTTAGTAAAAACTTTTTCATTTTTGTTGTTGTTTTGATGGTTAATAAAAATTTCGCCTAACGAATACCTAATCATTAAGCCACTCCAAAAGTAAAAAAAAAAAAAACGAATTCACCAAATTTATTTTCCTGAAAATCAATTACTAAAATATTTTCACAACTCTCGGTCGCAAATCAATACTGCAAAGCCTTAATAAGGGAAAAAATATCACTCGATTTTTTTCAATAGTCTGTCCCGGCGGAATTTATCATTGACTTTTGATTTGGAGTATAGTATGGATTTAGCAATGCCGATAATATGTTTTTCGGGCAGCAGACCCCAATAGCGGGAGTCTTGCGAATTTTCGGCATTATCTCCCGCGGTGAAGTAGTAATTTTCTGTGAAAACATACTCCCTGACAGGCTCGTTGCCCAGATAGAGAACCGAATCGCGAACCGTCAATCTAAGCCCCGTTTCGTACTCCACAGCCAAACGATACAACAGGTAATTCACCGTGTCTAAAGCCACCCTACTGCCGCGTGCGGGAATATAGAGAGGTCCGAAATTTTTAATCGTCCAGTTGTAATTCACGCTATCGAACGGATATGCACGCCTGATGCCATCTGCAAGCATATCTTCGGGTATGAGGGAGAGTCGCTTCTGAGCGGGAATGTAGCCCAAGGTGTCGGCAGTCGAGGAGTTTTTGAAAAACCCATTGACGATGGATATTGTATCGCCCGGCAAGGCAACGCACCGCTTGCAATAGGATTTCCAACTATTATGATTTCATTTTTTTCGTTTAACAAAAAAAGTGAAACTGTTCCTCGTTTGGAATAAAACTATTATTTGACAAAAAGAAATTGTCAATATCAATGTATATTGGATACTCTATATTATTGTCATTGACATAATTAACAATATAATCCAAACGATTTTTAGGAGGCGATAATAGAACTATATAGCTTAAATTCTACTGAATACTATAGAAAAACAGAACAGGATTTGAATCAAAAGTTATTGAATGTAAGCAGTTTTCCAATTTTTGGATGTTTACATCATTGCTGTTATTCGGTATTTTATTTTTGATATTTAACAACAAGTCCATCGGAGTACATACGCCGACAAGCTTATCTTTGTGAGATGATACAACATATAATAGTGGTATAGATAGAATGCTTTCATCAAAATTGTAGGTATAGAGCTTGCCTGTGTTAGATTTCTTGTCAATAAGGAAATAGTTTAGATTGAACTGATTGAGAATAATATGGTTGGAAGTTTCAAATATCCCTGTGAAGCCTATAAAATATCCCTTTTCCATTAAGTCCGCGTATGCAAAAATGCCAAAATCATCTATTGATTCCATAGTGGATTTGCCAACAATCGGTTTATTCGTTTCTATGGCAATGTCCCGAATCAGCTTATCGCCATTGAGCGAATAGATAGAATTTTCAAAAGGTATTAGTAAATTAGTATTGCCTGATGGTGAGATAGATATAGACCTCCCAATACTTTGGGCTGTCCCTTTTGTTTTTACAGGTAATTTGCATACATCTACCTTTTCTTTTGTTTGGGTGTCAAATATCGTATATATGGTATTTATGTCATTGTATATCATATTCGAGAATAGTATTTGGGTGTCATTAATAAATACTCCGCTATTTGTCCATTTTGGAATTACATCACCTTGGTATTGAGTAGTTTTCACAAACTCACCTTTCAGGGTGAATGTGATTATTTTACCGGAAAAATCATCTACAATATCTATACACTTATTTTTTGCATTAACTACAAACGATGAAAGATTGATATATTCGTTAGATGCTCTTCCCTCTCTTCCATAAGAAAATTTGTATTCACCTTTAAGACTGAATGCGAGTAATTTAGAAGCAGATTGAATAATAATTATTGAATCTACTATTTCAACT
This sequence comes from Mucinivorans hirudinis, assembly GCA_000723505.1. Lineage (GTDB taxonomy): Bacteria > Bacteroidota > Bacteroidia > Bacteroidales > Rikenellaceae > Mucinivorans > Mucinivorans hirudinis. The sequence continues at coordinate 2,696,566 of HG934468.1, forward strand.
CTTTTTATTACAGAAATAGCACTCTCACTACACAACTCTAAAGGTACGATGTCAAAAGAGGTAAAGTTAATATTTTCTCCATTTTTCAGTATTGTCTCGTCAAAGCCGGAAATTGTTATTTTAGCATCATATTGTCTTGTACAAGATGCTAATAAGATCAATACAAACAATAATGTAACCTTGTTTTTCATTCTGAAGTAAATTTACTATTAATACCAATTAATAATTGACGAATATATGTATTGTGGTTTGGTAGATATAGCAATGGCTTATTGAACTACCCAGCTGCAAGCAACTGAGTAGTTCAATAAAGTCCCCGCTTTTATTCATCAAGCTAATTTTGTCTCCCCAGTATATAACCCTTGTTTCACACAGCAATTTTCATTACTTGCGGTACAAGCATATCGCGCCCAAGGTATATTATAACTTGAACCTTTGACGTAACTACCTTTAACAGTAATTCCAAATGCAGAAATTTCACCATTTACAGTACATGTAGATGTATGGAACCCTGCATCCGTACATACGGACGCCATATTCCAATTTCCCCCTGCCGCTAAACAATCTGAATAGTTGTTTGGATTACCACCCTCTACATTGCTCAGCGCTTCGAGGTTTTCGAGAATTGCTGGGTCGATTTGTGATTGCTGGTAGTGGGCATAGCCCGCTAACCCTGATGCTGCTATCGCTACGATACAAACAGCACTAAGTAAAAACTTTTTCATCCTTCTTGTTTTTTTTGTGGTTAATAATAATTTCGCCTAACGAATACCTAATCATTAAGCCACTCCAAAAGTAAAAAAAAAAACGAATTCTCCAAATTTATTTTGCTGAAAATCAATTACTAAAATATTTCCTTAACTACCCTAATTCATTTCTGCTATTCGCCGTATCTTGGGTTTATCACTGCCCACAATGTACGTCGTATCGCGATTCAACACTCGCCACTGCCCACCCTCGGGCAAGGTCATTTGCTGACCGTAAACTTTTTGCAAATCGGCTGTGGTCTTGTTGCCATAGCAAGACCACAGACAACAGAAAAAAAAAAAATCCAAACATATTTGTAAGACATAGCTTTATTTAGCAATTTCGTATATTACTAAAACAGGATTTGCAAATTCTGCATTGCTTCTGCTTAGTTGCAATGTTGCTTCATCAAACATCATTGTTTTACCTTCCATCTTCTTTTGACAATCCATCAATAACGTAGCTGATATTTGAGTTACATATTTTGAATTTTGATTACCCATTGGAATGTACAATGGAGATGGCTTAATAGCTTTTATACCTGCCGGAGCTGCTAAATAACCGATTCTTGATACTTCATTGGTAATCATATTTAGCATAAAAGATCTATTGTTTGCCTTGAAAAGCAGGTAATTACCAAGCTCACAAATATCGCTGGTATGCAAAACTATATTGTTTTTTATCGCATTTTGTATCGACAATATTGGTTCATCTGCATTTAATTTAAAATCATTTGGGATTTGATTTTTCCCATAATTTACAAAGTATTTAGCTGAAAAATCGTTAATATCAGAGTTGTAAGTGTATAAATATGGCTGTCCCGGAGGCGACATCCAAGTTTGTTTCAGGTCAGAAAAAAATATTTTACCTGAATTGAAATCAATTACCCCTTTCTCACTGCGAGCACCACTAGTACTTTGAGCAAAATTTGGAATTGTAAATTCTTTTACGAGGTCATTACCATTTTTTTCAGGAGAACAATTATAACCAAACATTTTATCCTTCAATGTGGAGATTTCGTAAAAACAGCTCTTCATCTCCACCTTCCTCAAATATTGCCCCTGCGAATCAAACAAAAGTATTTTCCCTGGCTGGTCTGCGTATATCATCAGGATGTTATTAAGATTGTCAATCGCACAGTCTTGAATCTGCACATATTCACCGGGACCTCGACCAATTTGCATTATCTGTTTGATGATATTACCTTGAGAATCAAATATATTCACCGTCTGTTGATTTTTGTCCAATATCACATAATTATCCCCCCAAAGCAGAATCCGGTCTACCTTATTTATCATCACACCTTTGAGAACGACTATGTGCCCATTACCAAATCGTGTGGACATAAGGCTGTCGCTCAATGCCGGCATATCAATATCGACAGCAATCTCTTTTGTTGTCGGTTGATTATTACTTGTGCACGAAACTATTGTCAATATAAATAATAAAATATATAAGGATAGTATTATTTTTTTCATAATTATTTTTTGTCTTTGTTACTGATTATATTCAAATTAAGGTTCTACACCGTTTAGATGGGAACAGTAATTTACTAAGGAATAACACATAATTATTCAGAGGCGAGGTTTGCCCCACCTCTAAACCGCCTACTTGAATTGGCCAATCTATCTAATATTCTTTATTCAAAAAATGGATTCTTTACAATCGTAACTTATCCGATATGCACAATGTTTATCTCCACTACCTACGCAAATCTGTTCATATTTCACACAATCATATGTTATTCCTTCAATCGTAGTAGTAATAAAATCTATGTTGTGTTGTATTTTCTCAACATAGCCTTGACCAACGCCTTCTACCTGAGATAGTGCTTCTATATTTTCAGAGATTAATTGTGATAATTTATCATTATCACTTCGTGCAGTGAAAATTGCGGCTGTAACCGTAAGTGTTACAGATAGCATAAGGATTATTCCAATTATTACTTTTCTTTTCATATTTGTAACATTTTTATGAACGAACCACACAATCTATAGTAAGTGAATTTTCACATAACCTATCGCCTTCTCCAAGGCAAGAAATTTGGGTAGAAATACACTCTAATGATTTAACCTTTCCATCTACATCAATAAAATCCTGTGAAGACGGCCAAGTAGAAAATACAATTCTTTCAACCTTTTTCGAATCACCTCCTTCAGCTTGACTCAACGCCTCAAGATTTTCGAGGATTGCCGGGTCGATTTGTGATTGTTGGTAGTGAGCATAGCCCGCTAACCCTGATGCTGCTATCGCTACGATACAAACAGCACTTAGTAAAAACTTTTTCATCCTTCTTGTTTTTTTTGTGGTTAATAATAATTTCGCCTAACGAATACCTAATCATTAAGCCACTCCAAAAGTAAAAAAAAAAAAACGAATTCACCAAATTTATTTTACTGAAAATCAATTACTAAAATATTTTCACAACTCTCGGTCGCAAATCAATACTGCAAAGCCTTAATAAGGGAAAAAATATCACTCGATTTTTTTCAATAGTCTGTCCCGGCGGAATTTATCATTGACTTTTGATTTGGAGTATAGTATGGATTTAGCAATACCGATAATATGTTTTTCGGGCAGCAGACCCCAATAGCGGGAGTCTTGCGAATTTTCGGCATTATCTCCCGCGGTGAAGTAGTAATTTTCTGTGAAAACATACTCGCTGACAGGCTCGTTGCCCAGATAGAGAACCGAATCGCGAACCGTCAATCTAAGCCCCGTTTCGTACTCCACAGCCAAACGATACAACAGGTAATTCACCGTGTCTAAAGCCACCCTACTGCCGCGTGCGGGAATATAGAGAGGTCCGAAATTTTTAATCGTCCAGTTGTAATTCACGCTATCGAACGGATATGCCCGCCTGATGCCATCCGCAAGCATATCTTCGGGTATGAGGGAGAGTCGCTTCTGAGCGGGAATGTAGCCCAAGGTGTCGGCAGTCGAGGAGTTTTTGAAAAACCCATTGACGATGGATATAGTATCGCCCGGCAAGGCAACGCACCGCTTGCAATATACGCGCCGTATGTTGAACTCTATTTTAGACCAACTGTAAGGAACGGGAAAGTTGAAAATGAGCACATCATTGTGTTTGATTTTGCCGAAACCGCCGACTCTTGTTGTAGCGGGGTTGCGGCTTTTGGCAGCCGAGTCGAGGTTGTCGTAGAGCCGCGCACCGAAGGTGAGTTTATCGGCATAGACCATATCCCCCGGCATTAGTGTTGGCTGCATAGAGTCGGTCGGAATTCCGAAGGAGTCGTAAACGAAAATCCGTGTGCCGAACTTTACTGCCAGAAAAAGTATAAATATCACAAAAATAGCAAGGAAGAAAAAGTAAAACTTCTTGAATATCTTCTCGTATTTGTCGGGGTCTAACATTGTGTTCATAATTCGACATAGTAATTGAGAAATGAGCTTACTACAATCAAAGGAAACGGAAATAGGTAATGCTAACTTTCTACATCTCAAATTACTGTTGTATGGATACGAATGTAGGTTTGCATTAGAGCATTGAATTACATATATTTTACTTGATATTCCAAATAATCAATACTGGATTACTGTTATCGTCAATTCTTTCTGCAATTTCCATTAATTTCTCATCTAATCTTACATTGATTTTACCCTCATTATACATTTTGATATAGTTTTGCAAATAGATATTTTCTGTTTCATAAATCACACTGTTTTCTAAACCTTTTGTTGGAAAAGAAAATGTTGAAACCAACGGCATCTTGCTATTTACAAATCCATTGTATCCTTTGCAAGTCATTGAATTTTTATTTAGCACAAACATTGTTGCTCTGTTTGTGCTAAAAAGCAATAAAGAGTCTGATGCGCAAACTTTGCTGATGCCGAATGTTTTCCCCTCTGCACCTCCGTACTCTGTGTAAAATTGTTTTGGACTAATATTTTCTGTTTGTGCTGATTTAGGTAATGCCCTCTCGCCAAAATCGATTTTAAATTCTTTTATTATTGCTCCGTTCTCTATTTGGTATATAGCATCATCAAACCTTCCACAAACAAATATTCCGTTACCGGATGTCAAGGCTTTTCCAAAGCCTACACCAGGTAATACATTATCCATTCTTAGTAGAACTTTAGGCTTGCCATTCACATTATTACGCTCTATTGCCACTAAATAATCATATTGTTTGTCGGATACATCATTATGAGAGATAGGTAAAATGCCATATATATAGTTATCATCTACCGCGATTTCGTTGCAATAATAATTCATATTAGTTTTCGAGACAAAATTCAAATCATAGTCCAATATTAATATTTGATATGGATTATCACACTGTATAAAGAGTAGTTTTTCATTGTCATCGGTGGCAATATCCATAAGTTGTAGATACTCATTATTTGCTCTACCTATCATATTTTGAGTAGAGCCGATGAAATCGCCCGAGCTGTCAAAAGCCACAACTTTTTGTTGGTTACGGTCACAAACAAATATTCTGTTTTGCCCAAATGCCATAGTGCTTATCGTACTGATTAACGCATCCCGAATAGGAGTCTCTAACTTGACAATATCGTATCCTGAAAGGAACTCAGAATCAATAATGGGAGTTTTGATGTATTCTACTTTGATTTGATTAATATCTCCTTGCCCAGAGCAAGCAAATAATATCAAAAGTAGTAGGTAGTAAAATTTTGTTTTCATATTCTCATACAATGTAAATATGTTTTATTAATACAAAGATTTGGCAGTGTTGTATCAAGTCTACAATACGACACTGCCATTAGTTTAATAGTGCATCGAGCAATATTTTTTTATTTTGATTAGTAACAACTACCTGCTTATGCACTTATTTGTACATACAACATATCCTTTGTGCGTTTCACCAGAAATATAACTTGAATTAGCACCTGATAAATTACCAATTCCTGAAGCTTGACATTCTGTGACGTTTATTACCCAATATTGGTCTGTATCTCCAATAAAGTGATTATATCTCTCCTTCTCCGTTACTGCATAAGTTACACTTGAATAACTTGGCAATCCAGGGCAAGCTTCGCCCACGCTGCCTTCTGCTTGACTCAATGCCTCGATATTTTCGAGGATTGCCGGGTCGATTTGTGATTGTTGGTAGTGAGCATAGCCCGCTAACCCTGATGCTGCTATCGCTACGATACAAGCAGCACTAAGTAGAATCTTTTTCATTTTGTTGTTTATTAATAAGTTAATGATTTGGCATTATGCCTTAACAAAGTTATGAAAACAAAAGCAATTTTCCAAATTTATTTTGCAGATTATCAAACTAATAACCCCTTTTATTCGCAGGATAACCTCTCGTAAATTCCCCTCACCTCACTCTTAATATCTCTTGTTGCCGGTGAAGGTACTTTGTCTTTGTGGTTGAGCACTTTGAGGGCGTATTCCACGGCTTTCTCTCTTTGACCCGCTTCATTGTAGAGCTTCACGAGAAGATATAGCGGATAGACTCTCGAAGGGAGAATATCATACGCCCTGGTGTAGCTCTCAGCGGCAAGCTCCGTTTCGCCCAACGCCTTGTAGTTGTTCCCGATTATATTGTAAAACATCGGGTCGCAACTCAATCGCAAGCCCTGTTTAAGTATTGTGATAGATTCACCATGTTTTCCGCAAAAGTAGAGTGTGTGCCCATACTCGAAAAGAAATTTGGGACTATCTTTCAGCATCGGATACAACTCACCATACCCATCAACCACATTCTCATAATGTTTTCCGTTGTATAGCATCTGAAGTGTACGCCACTCTTTGTATTGTTTAGACTCTATTTGCGTATAGCAATATATGGATAGCAGGGTGGTAAAAACTACTATTGTAATCCTACCCAAGAGTCTTATCTCGAAACCTTTTGCACCATTGGCAGCCAAAGCCAAGATAACGATTAACAAAATAAGAAAAGGTAAAAGTGAGAATGGATATGAGGCGAATGCAAAGACGACCATCGCAAGAAGAGCTATACCTACCGCAAATGAAAGTTTGTCTGCTTTTAAGTAGGGAAAAATAATTAGTGTGATGTTTTTCGCTGTTGATTTTTGAGCAGATTTTTTGTTTGAAAGTTGTGAGTTTATTGGAATAAATGAATGTTTTTCAAGCGAAAAATATGCCGAAAAGGAACAAGAAGAACATTGCAATAATTCTTTTTCACTACTTAATAAACTCTTTGCAGCAAAAAATATCGTCAGTATAAAAATCAGAAAGCCAACAAACCCATATTCAATCACTATTTGAATATACTCATTAAAGCCATATTCGGGCGAACCTGCAACGGCTGCATCGGCAGGGCGTAGTGAAAAGTAGTTGATTTGAGCCCGTGCAAAACTTTCGGCAAAGTGTCCGGTTCCCGCACCGAAAGCGGGATTAATCATTGTCGCATTCATTCCTATCGCCCAAGTAATCCCTCTTCCGTCGGCAGAATCAGCCTTCATCATATATGCACCGATAGTCGCCCCGATGAGCACCACCGCGATAGAGATAGAGAGCATTCTATGTCTTGCAATCCAACCACCTATTTTGTACTTGAGAACCACTGCAACGGATAGAGCTACGATAAGTGCTATCCACGCTGTCCGACTCATCGAAGCGGGTAGAACTAATAAAGTAAAAAAGGTTGTCAATAATGCTCCGCAAAACAATATTGTGTTTCGATTAAATCGGATAGGTTTTTTATCTATATTGTCGTATAACAAAATGGTAAGAGTAACCGACATAGCCGCGATTATGGCAATATATCCTCCGTAGGGTCCCGGATTGAAGAATGTGCCGGTAACTTTATAGAGGGAATGGTTCGAGAAGCCTGTTATCAGAATTTGTTTCAGACCGATTATTGCCTGAACCACTCCGGTTGCAAAAACCGCAATTACCAATATTATTGTCGTACATTTTTCAGATGCGAGAATGACCCTTATGTTGAAATATAGTGCTCCGAGCAACCATATAACGAGCTGTTTGGTATATGCGGATGAATCAAGAGTAAAGAACGTTACGGTTGTATATACCACAAAAAGAGCTGCCAGCAGGTCAATAACATTGAGATACAATCTGCTTTTGTAGACCATCAACAAAGATAGAGAAGAGACCACTAATGAAGCTATTGCAAAGAGCTCTCTTTTGGCAACCTGATTGCCATCAACCATATTATTGCTGTCGGCAAATCCTGTTGATAAGACAGCGACAAACGCCACGCACGAGAGAGCAGCCGCAACCCAAACCCACAAAGGGTATCGCTTGAATATATCAATGATTCTATTTAGAACCTGTTTTGGCATCGTTTATTTTCACTACTTTAGAATCAGCGCACCTCTCTTTTTTTTTGAATATGTACCAAACAGATACTGCGATTAAAAGTAACAACAACCCGACCTTGACAAGTTCAATCGTAAAGATAGTACTGCCGCTCGCAATAGGGAACAGTAGGTATGAATTGATGGTATATTTGCCCACAATCTCACTGTCGTCAATGACAACTACCCCCTTGGGTGTGCGAATCATAGTTTTCAATAGTAGATTATCTGCAATATATGCGTTACTCATCATTTTGCCGCCAAGAGTAATGCTATTCTCTACTTTTGCTTCACCCGAAGTTACCACAAAAAGGTTTATTTCTCCTCTGTTGTGGGAGTCAATTAATTTGAGGATTCTACGTCTGTTGCTTGGAGTAAACTCATCCTTGGCTATAATAATGTAATTAGGTTTTGTATTACTTAACAGGCTATCAGTAACATCATTGTACTCTTTGTCGTATATTCTGAAATCCTCGTTGCCTTTTACATAATTTCCAATATTGTATGATGTAAATTCTAATGGAGGTAGAAAAGCGTAAGAATAGAGTGGAAATATGCAAGATAGGCATACGGTATAAAAAACGACTCTTCCGGTATGTTTACCATACCTTTCCGATTGCATTTTTAATACTCCGTAAAGATAGATTGAGGCTATCAGTGTGAGCAAAATATTCTTCACAAGAGTATATCCGATAGGAATATCAATCAACTCTCCGAAGCAACCGCAATAATTTATTGTTACTCCCGGTGAGAAGTATATGTATCCCATCATCAAACTGAATCCGGCAAATATCAACAGGGATAGGATTGCTGTTAAACGCCTCAGGACGTTCAATGCCAACATTATTCCGGCGAATATCTCTACCGAGCACATCAATATTGCCATAATAGTAGAGGCTGCTTTCTCACCTGATATTCCAAACACATTGAAATACTCAGTAATCTTATACGAAAACCCCACGGGGTCAAGCCCTTTCAATACACCCGAAATAAGGAGTATTAAAGCCAATAATATCCTGGAGTATTTTGTAATTGTATTGCTCATCACATTAATAATAACTGATATTCAAGACTATAATCAACTCCGTTCGTTTAGTTCGGCAATGCGTTTTTTGTATAGTTTCCACATTGCAGGGTTATTGATAGGGTTGCCTACTAGCTGTATTTTATTATTCTTGTCCAAAAGAAAGTAGTGAAACTTTTCATCGTTAGGAATAATATTGACCTTTTCAAAACTATTTTGAATGTCGAATAATACTGGAATGCTAAATTGATACTGCTTGAGTGTCAGAGCAAGAGAGTTGGCATTCTCGCCTACTGAAAATAGGAATACAAATTCAACATTGGAAGTATCGGATTTAGGCATGTTTTGCACATCATTAATCAAATTATTCCAGCTTACGAGTTCTTTCAATCTACAGGAAGTACACCCTTGAGCATTATAGTACACCGTAATTTTTGGCCGGCAATTATCAACTGCAATTGTGGTGTCTCTATTGAGAATTTTCCATTGACCATTATCTGTTGGCAATACAATTTGTTGCCCCAACAAATGTTGCAAGTTAGTTGTAGTTGTGTTGTTTGAACACGAAACTAACATAGCCATAATTAACAATAAATATCTCTTCATTTGCTAATACATTTTCATTATCCAAATTGGTTTATCACTATTACTAACCCAACATATTATCTGACGCTCGGGAGTAACACAAAATGTTGCAGTATTAATTTGTTTACGAGCATCACTATTTAAAACATTATTGACACTATAACGACCAATGCAGTTACCTTCATAATCCCATTCTTCGAACCACGATGTCAGATTCGGATTTTCGAGAACCTCATCAGTTGTATAGCCCCAATAATGTAATACAAAACTGTCTTCTAAGCCGTAAACGGAAGAATATTGCACTTTCATAGTGCTGTCTTTTTTTGGGCTGTTTTTTATTTCAAATCGCATAATCTTGCCACTTTGGCAATATACAATGTCGAAACGACGCTCAAATATAAACGCATTTACAAATACATCTCGTTTGCGATTATAGAAATTATTGGCTTCCAGTGAAGAGATTTTATTAGCAGTGAATTCGGGTAAATAGTCGTGTAAAACTTTTGTATCATTTACCACATCCGAGTCAATAATATCACATTGGACGATTGCACATCTTTTATATCCATACTCGTAGTTGATGGTATTCCATCGTCCATTTTGAGTTTGGAATATGTCTGTTGTACCTGTGAAATTACGCTGTGCCCCTTTTGGAAGTTTTCGCAAATTAATCGTTTTCTCTATTTTTAGGTCTGAGATTTTCACAATATCCATCTCATCCTGATATTCTCTGGGAATAATTATTGTTGAAGAGTCTCCGTAAAATAATTTCCCTGTCCAAAAATAGAACGCTGAGGCTTTATTTGTAACTATGTTGCCGAGGTATCTAAAATTTTCCATACTATATGCAGCAACAAAATTATTATCAATACCCCTCGTGAAGATTTTTCCTTTAGATACAATCATTGATTGAACCCCAGACAATGCTCTTGGAGCTGTATCTTCATACATATTGACATCCATTGGCTTCGCAATAGGTAATAGAGACGCATCAATAATGGTTTTAGCAAACTCATTATCCCTATTAGGCGTACATCCAAATAAGAAAATTAAAATGATGATACAATTTTTCACAGCTTAAATCTAATTATAACAATTAATGGATTTTCAATCAAATTATATTGAGCTACCTCTTCTTTGATTTTGTTGACAATAAATCTTTGCATGGCACCATGCTCAGCCACAGTATCATAGTCCAATAAAGCCATTGGCTGTACGATATAGTAGAAATAGCTTTCATCTGCACCCATCATCATAATGGTTGAGCGGTCGGTAGGAACATCTACCCACCTTATTCCATTTTTTGTATCCAAGTTGTAGAGATAGTTATGTTCTGTGGTCGCGTCAGCAGCCTTGAAATATAGAAACTTGCCGCTCTCGTGAAAATATATCGGAAGTTTGTAATATGGGGCAGACATATATTTACCCAAATTTTGCTCTGCTTGTTCAAAGTAGTAGCTCTTTGGAATATTTTCCGCTCCAAAATCTATTTCAAATGCCGGAATTATCGAATCACCTACCATTCTCCACACTACATTATTGTTGTTCTGGGGACGGAGAAGGTAGCTATTTTTACCTTGTGTGATGTTAGCTATTGTGAACGAAATATCCTCTCTATTAACAAACTCCCCATTTACATTTCCATCTCTATCTATCAGATAAAGCATCGGGTTTTCTTTTTGTAAATCTTTTAGGTTCGGTGGATAAGTATTGAACAGAAATACTCCACCTTCAGTTGCAGATGCTATTCCATCGAATGGCAGGCTTATTTTTGGTTCTATCTCCCGATAATAAAGGGAGTCTGTTATTTTATAACATCTAACTCGCACCCCATCAAGCAATAATAGTTCTTTTTTATCTTCTGATAGTGCTATATCTTCAATTCGTATATACTCTCGTGGTCCACGCCCTCGTCGAGCGATTTGTCTGTGTGGACTGCCATCTTTTTTTAATGCTGTTAGGGGAGTCATATTACCAATGATGAAAATATTTTCATCATTGTCAATAACCATTTTAGTAACATCTGCAACCAAGTTGCCAATAGTATCTTTTATTAGTATGATATTAACATCCTCTACATAAGGTGTAATATCAACCACATTTTGTGTTTCACCAATAGGCGATAATAACATTGCGCCATCCTGTGTCTGCATTTTTGATTGCTGTCCACAAGAACAAGCAATAAAAGCTATTATAAGCAGGTGGAAATTTCTTTTCATAATAATCTTTGTTTTGAATTTCGGTAATATTTCAGTGTTAACGAAAAATTGAGGATTGTCTTCGTATGTTATTTATTATTAGAGTATTCCAAGCTGAATTATAGTGCAGCTATTTGAAATACAACAACTTTTTGTCATTGAGGTCTCGACCCGCAGTCTTAAAAATAAAATTAGACGGACAACTCTTTAATCCTCAATAAGATTGCGGATCAAGCCATCAATGACAACCAAGATGAATTTAGCCTAAGCAACACCGCAACTCTATCAAAAATGTGGTCGCCAGTCAGGCAGCAGCCTACTGCTATATGCAAACAACTGGGCAGAGAGAGAGTAACAGGTTTTGGAGCAGTGAATTACTTAACAGGGCAACTGACTGTAAACTTCGAGGAGAAAGGTAACGCTCAGACTTTCAAAAAGCACCTTCGCAAAATCCTAAACGACTATCGAGATAAAACGCAGATAATTATCTATGCAGACAATGTGAAATTTCATCACGCCAAAGCACTGGATGGATTCCTGAAAGCACACCCAAAGTTGCAACTCAGATTCTTGCCTGCCTATTCTCCAGATATGAATCCTGTCGAGAGGGTGTGGTGGTATATGAGAAAACACATCACTCACAACAGATATTTGTCTTCTATCAAAGAACGTATTGACAAATTTTGGCAGCTATTCTCATTTGCTCTGAAACCAAACGACAAATTAAAAACTATTTGTGTAATTAATTATTAGAATTGGTTCTACTGGTTTTCGTGTGGGTAAAGTTTGAGGTTTGCATTGAAGAATAGTATTGCGATTCTGAAGTTTTCAAATTTACGGTATCCTCTGCCGATTCTTTTTATCTCTTCGATAGAGCTGTTTAACCTCTCTGCCCTTGCATTACTTGCGCCAGTTAGTATCGCATTTACAATTCCTTTTTTATGCCTGTCAAACATTTCTACTACTTGGTTTATCTCAGGTATATTTACCCTTAATGCGTTCTGTTTCCAAAACATATATATTGATAATGCACTTTGATAGTTTTCTTGCCGAAACTGAATATCTCTAAAATTCTCCTTCACTTGCCAAGCCCGAGATACCTCGTAATTTGCTCCCCGTATAGCCTCGAAAGTCGCATACTGCTTATCTGTAAAATTATTTGTGTCCTTGAGCCACAAATACTTAGTTCGTTTCAAATCTTCGTGTAACTTAACCTCTCGGCGACGTACCTTATCAACAGCCTTATTCAAATAACCGACCAAATGAAAATTATCGTGGCAGTGCAATGCTTGCCCAAAATACTCCTTTGCTGCGTAAATATAAGGATCCCACATATCGGTGCATATTCGCTCTACTGCCCCTCGCTGCTCCTCAGATAAACCTTTAATACACAAATTATCAACACTTTCCTTTGTCCTGCCTTTACTAACCTCTATCACAATTCCGCTCAACTCATCCGATAAAATTGATGCGTACTCGTGACCACGACTTATAGCTTTCTCGTCAATGCTAACATATTTATATAGCTCATCACTATCTCGCAATGCCATACCGCGCTCTACTGCTCGGTGCATCACGCGATGTACTTGGTCAAAACTTATACGCAATAACCTTGCCGTACCACTCTGACTCTTGGTTACTTGCAAAGTCTCTATCGTTTTTTTTCGAGCAAAGTGGTCATACGTTCCAATGGCGCTGACCACGGTACGCCCAAGCTTACTACCTTGTCTCCAACAATATAACGCGGAATACGGGCAACAAGGTAACTCTTATATTGCCACAAATCCAAGTGTCGCCACTCTCGAACTGAACGATAGTCATAGATAGGATAACTTATACCATCAATAATTACCACTTCATTGTTATAGACAAGCTCAATACGAACTTCCTCGTTTTGCTCGTCGATGTCTACACTGCCTATAGACCAATCACTACTCCTAGGCAATAATAATTTACTCAATACTTCGGTTGCTGTCATTCGGCAAAGATAACTATTCTCACACGAAATCCTGTAGAACCTTAGAATTTATATAAGAAAGAATATCAAAATCACTCTTAACCATTCATATTGACGCATTAATTAATTGTAGTCCTATTTTTTATTTTGATAACTTATTAAAAAACAACACAGGATTATCATACTCGGATAGTATTTTGGCAAAATTTGAATCTCTTTCCAATACTAAAACTGGTGGAACTGCCATCACTACCCAATCATCATAAATTGCCAAAGGAGGGAAGGACAAGAATGGCACCACATGGTCAATCTCATCAGCTATACGGACGAGTTTAACTTGCTTATCCTTTCGATTTATTTTAGCAATATGCCATCTTTTACCTAAGTCGCTATAAAATATTGGAAATGTGATGAAAATAAAATCATCTGTCGTATATATTATCTCTATTCTTTGAACTAACTCTTGATTTTGCAACCTATCTAAAGTCTGAATAGATGGGACTCCTTTTTCTTTCTCTTCAAAATTGACTTTTGTGTTAAAATTAAAGGAAAATATGGCATCTAATGAATTATCATTCAATAAATAAACCGAATTATCGAAGTCTTTTGTTATTAGCATTTGACCAGAATTTGTCGGATTGAAAGGAGTAATTGTAGAAAGATAAAACTCAACATCCGGAAAATTATCGAAACTCTCTACTACTGTGTTATCTATGTAATTATATAGAGTAAAATTTTTTCCGCTTTTATTTGCACATTCTGAAGACATAAAAGCCAACTTGTCATCAATAATGTAGAAATGAGAATAGAAATCATCTAAATTATAATTCTCAACAAAATTCCCATTCGTTGTATATTTATTCAATTTCTTACTTGACCTATCTAATACATACAAATGCGAATTATATAGTCGCCCCTTAAAAGCCATTCAACACGCTGATTTATTGTAAATTAATAGTAATTATTTTTGGATTAGTCTGCAATTTTTCGTATCTTTGTGTTATAAACCTTGCAAAATTGAGCTATGTTACCACGCCCCAAAGATACTCTGCAAAGCAGCCTTTTCTTCGACCTTAGAAGCACCTTAAACCACCGCCACCCGCTCTTCCAACTCGCCAACAAAATCGACTGGGCGATGTTTGAGCGAGAGTTTTCGCCACTCTACTCACCGGATAAAGGAGTCGAAGCAAAGCCAATACGACTGATGGTTGGATTGCTGATACTAAAACATATACGCAATGTTTCGGACGAAAGTGTTGTAGAGCAGTGGAGCGAAAATGTATATTATCAATACTTCTGTGGAGGTACTGAATTTGTCGCGGCACAACCTATTGATGCGAGTAGTTTAGTGCATTTTCGCCACAGAATTGGCGAGGCTGGGTTTGAGTTGATTTTGGCAGAGAGTATCCGCGTGAATGATGATGTAGATTTCGACAAGCCGCAAGTTGTTTTTGTAGACACGACTGTACAAGAGAAGAACATAACATATCCCACTGATGCTAAGTTACATAAGAAGATAGTTGAGAATTGCAGAGGTATAGCTGCAAAATCGGGTGTTACCCTTCGTCAGAGTTATGCTCGGGTTGTCAAGGCGTTGAATAGAGATATCCGTTTTAATAAAAAGCAGAGCAAGGCAGCTCGCCGTAAGCTCAAGTGCATAGCAGGGCGATTGGTCAGGGAGTTAGATAGAGAGTTGCCTTTGGAATCATTACACAGAGAGCAGATAGATTTGTATAAGAGAGTTTTATCTCAGACTAAAGATAGTAAGAACAAGGTATATTCATTGCACGAGCCTAGTGTTTGTTGCATCTCTAAGGGTAAGGAGCACGAGAAATGGGAGTTTGGGAACAAGGTTTCTGTGGCGTACAATGAAGATGGATTGATAGTTGGGGCGTTGTCGTTTCGTAATGAGTATGATGGGCACACACTTTTGCCTGCTATTGAGCAGGTTGTACGATTGAATCATCGCCCTATAAAGATTGTTCCGTGCGACAGGGGTTACAAGGGTGTTTCACAGGTTTTGGGTATTCCTGTTTTGATACCGAGCAATGGTAAGGGCTGTAAGAGTGAGTATGAGCGAAAGAAGCTGAAGAAGTTGTTCGCGCAAAGAGCAGGTATAGAACCAATTAATGGGCACTTAAAGAGTGACCACCGGATGGGTCGTAACTTTTACAAAGGTATATTTGGTGATAATATCAATTCTATGCTCGCCGCCGCCGCATTCAACTTCAAAAGAGCTATGAATGTTCTTTTGGACTATATTTTGCGATGGATATCACAGCTATTTGAACAAAATATCTCCATAAAACCCCAAAACTAAAAGAACCCTGAAAACGAAAATGCCCCTTTTAAGGCACGACTATATAGGTTGAAGTCGGAAATTTCTATATACTCACCATGACCTCTGCCCATTCTATGTAATTTTGAAATAAACTTTCCATTCCTGTCAAAAATGAAAATTGAATGTTGCCTTTTATCCAATATGGTGATATTAGTGTTATTTAGCCTTAGTTGGTCGATATTTCCAACCACACTTTGCTCTGTCTATAATACTCCCCCAAAATAGGACAGCAGTTTAAGCTATAATTTGGTTATCTTTGGTCTCATAAAAAATGAGACAAACTATGAGGAAAAAGATTTCGGCAGAGACCAAAGCGGCAGTAGCCTTGGAAGCTATCAAGGGCTTGAAGACAGTCAATGAGATTGCTTCGATTTATGAAGTTCATCCGACGCAGGTTGGGGTATGGAAGAAGCAGTTCAAGGAGGGAGCGACCGCCATTTTCTCGACTGACAAGGAGCGTAAAGTCAAGTCTGATGAGCAGGTAGAGAACAATCTTTATCGCAAGATTGGTCAGCTTGAGATAGAGAACGAGGGTAGTGTTGCGAATTAGCTGAATTATGTTTATCTTTGAGGTATAAAACTCGGAGAAAATGAGACACGTAAAAGTAGTTAGCTGCCCATTTTGCGGTAGCGAAGATTTACAGAAGAATGGACATAGCCCCAATGGCACTCAAAGGTGGAAATGTAAGACTTGCGGGAAGTTTTTTCAGCTATCTTTTAAGAACAAAGGGCGCCTGCCAGACGTAAAAAGGACGATAATCACAATGATCACCAATGGGAGTGGAATACGTGATACAGCAAGAGTTTTAGGGATAAGTCCTCACACGGTAATAGGTGAGGTTAAAAAAAACTCCAAGCGAAATTAACCCCTATTTATTAGACAAGGTTGAGGCAGGCTTACTCAGGGAGCTTGATGTTGAAATAGCTTATAATGTTGAAATGGACGAATTTTGGAGTTTTGTAGGCAACAAGAAAAATCGTCGTTGGACTTGGTACGCCATCGACCGCAGCAGCGGATTAGTAGTAGCTTGGCAGAACGGCAAGCGTGATAACGAAACCTGTAAAAAGTTGCTTGATAAAATGAAATGTTTCCCAATAAATAGGTATTTTACTGATGATTGGGAGTCTTATTCAAGTCTGTTACCTGCGGGCAAACACGTTATCAGTAAGGCTTACACTTGGAAAATTGAGCGATTGAATTTAACATTTAGAACGCACCTGAAAAGGCTTTGCCGAAAGACAATTTGTTTCTCAAAAAGCGAGCAAGTGCACGACAAACTGATAGGAATATACATCGAAAACAACCTCTACCAAAGAACACCATAAATATACCAATTCAGCTAATTTGAAACACTACCAAGAAACTCAACCGTGATATGGAAAATCTATCGGCACAGTTGGACAATATTCAAGAGTACAGTAATGTTGCCATTTAATTTACGACCACTATGAAAAGAGGAACGATAACCATCCACAGAAATAGCGTTACGGTGAATGGTAACGTGTGGATGTCCGATTTTGAAATCGCAGAACTGTTCGGGGTAACGCTTGCGGCGGTTAGTAGCAATATCAAATCTATCTTCAAAACAGGCGTATTGAAAGAGTACTCCGTCAGCCGTTATATCCGTTTGGAGAACGGCAACCGAGCGGATGTCTATAATTTGGAGATGATAACCGCTCTTGCTTTCAGGCTCAACAGCCTCCCGGCATCAACCTTTCGGGAGTGGTTGATAAAAAGAGCGGCAACCGCCACCCCGCCCATCATTCTTCAGGTGGGGCGTGATAGCTTTCTATGCTAAACGAGAACAGGCAAACCATCACACGGTTTGCCTGTTCTCGTTTTAACGCATCGCCTTTTTGTAGTTCTCGTCGAGCATCTGTTGAATATCGGTCTCACGGTAGAGTACCTTTCCTCCGAAAAGGATAAAGGGCAGTTTTCGGTCGTTTCTGTACTCTTGTAAGGTGCGGCGGCTGACCTTTAGCCGCTCGGCTACCTCCTTGTCGGTCAGATACCGCTCCCCATTGAGTGGCGGGTGGTAGTTCTGTGCTAATTGGCTTACCTCCTTTGCCCCTTTGTGCAGAGCTTGCAGGGCAGTTGCGATACGCTCATCTTCTGCGGTTAATACTTTCTCATTCATTTTATTGTGGATTTTTGCATAAATTCTGTCGTCCCTCAGCAAATTGAGCAAGCTCATTTGCATTCGCTCCTAAGAATTTTGTGGTTTTTTAGTGAATCACTACGGCGTATCCCGCTCCGTTCGGAACATATCTATCACGGGTAAGAAGCGTTCCACCTCATCGAGTTTGTAATAGAATTTTCGGTTGATTTGCGAAAATCCTATCAAGCGATTATCTCGGAGCGTCTGCAATGTCCTCTGGCTGATATGCAGCAGTCGGCACACATCCTGCCCATCGAGCCAGCGGCTCATCTTCTTGTCGTTGCATCGGTGATGCAGTGCGTTTACTTTCTCGGTGAGCGTAGCTACGCTCGTGAGCAACGCTTCAAAAGTCCTCTTCTCAATAATTACAACTTCCATATCGGTTATGCTTTTTTTGATGCAAAGGTAGTCGGCAGACCTCTGCTTAGTGCCGATTTTAGCTCTGTGGCAGCTTGTGGCGTTGGGATGGAAGCAACTGTCCTTTTCACTCTCCCTTGCCGAGAAAAAAATCATCCACAGGTAGGCATAGACCTGTGGAATGCCCCCGTCCGATTGCGTGAACTTTGCCACGAAATCAAAAAGTTACGTGTATGGAAGTTATCACAATTGAAAGTGCTGCCTACAAAGAATTGACAGCAAAACTCGACCTCATAGCCGGGTATATCAGCAAGGCTATGATAAAGAAAAAGGCGAAGGCTGATATGTGGTTAAGCGGCAAGGAGCTGACCGCACTTCTGGGAGTCAGCCCCCGCACGCTTCAGCGAATGAGAGATAATAACAGTATTAATTACGCCATTTTTCGTGGAGCTTGCCGCTACCATATCTCCGAGGTGGAGCGGCTCATTGCGGAGAGCCTCTACACCTGCGACCCGACCACGCTGGAGGAGTTCAAGCGAAACTACGGATTACGAACAAGGGGGAAGAAAAGGAGATGAGTATGCTGGAATTAGAGACTTTCGAGAGGTGGATGCAGAAGATTATGGAGCGTTTCGACAGAAACGAGCAGCTAATCGCCTCACTCACGGGCAAGGAGTATAAGGAGGTGAAGTACCTCGACGGGGAGCGGCTATTGGATAATCAGGACTTGTGCGAACTCCTTAACACGAGCAAACGCTCCATTCAGCGTTACCGCAGTTCGGGTACGCTCAAGTATCAGATGCTTTGGCACAAGGTCTACTATAAGGAGTCGGATGTTCAGAAGTTTTTAGAGAGCCACTTCGAGGAGTTTAATCAGAAAAAGCAGGTGGCAAAAACCAAACGATAGAGCCACAAGCTACCATTCAGAAGCCACAAGCTGCCACACGCCTCACAACCCATTGTGCTCTATATCAAAGCCCTTACTTTCGTGGGCAATCACTATTTATTCATTAAAAAACTAAAAAGGAATGGAACAAAAAAAGAGTCAAAAAGATGTGCTTATCGTCCGAGACGAGAAGACGGGAGAAATCGGTGTCGTTGCCGGGCTGGGCAAGGATGGCAACCCGAAACTAAGCCCACCCAAGGCGGAGAACAAAGGCGACTTTCTGCAATTCAACAAGCAGGACAATATGTTGGAGAGCTTCTTTTCCAACTTCTACCGCCAAACAAAAGAACCACACCGCTTTGGCTTCTACCGTGTGGCGACAGAAAATGTGGAGCAGTTGTTAGATGTGTTCAAGGAGCTGCTCAAAGACCCCGAGGCGAACAAAGCGATGCTCGAACCACACAAGATAGATACACAGCAGTATCAACAAACCGAGCAAATCAAAACCGCCGAGGAGGTTGCACCATCCAGCGAGAAAGCCGAACAGGAGGTTGTCGAACCCAAGGAGGAGAAACAGCCCTACAAACCTATTGACGAGAGCCGTATTGACTGGCAGGCGATGAAAGATGTGTACGGCATCCCTCGAAGCATCGGGCGATTTGAAAAAGATGCTGGGTTACGGGAAATCGGAGTTGGTGAGCGTCGCTCCGCAATTCAATGGCGAGCGTTACGAGATGGAAGCCCGACTCTCATTAAAGGAGATGCCCGACGGCAGTATCGGTATCGTACCCCACACGATGCGTAAAGAGCCGAAGCTCAACGAGGAGTTTATGGGGCACACTTTTACCGATGAGGATAAGGCGGCACTCAAGCAGTCGGGCAATATGGGGCGTGTGGTCGATTTGGTGGATAAACACACAGGGGAGCTTATCCCCTCGTATATCAGCATCGACCGCCTGACCAACAACATTGAAGCCATTGTCCCAAATGCCAAAAAGGGGCGATGCAGTTCTATGAAAAGGTTGTTCGATGCTCCAATCCCGATTGTGCTCTGCCCATCTTTCGCCAAAAGGCGGGTAAAACATTGTCCAACGGAGATATAAGAGACCTTTTGAACAAGGGGGAGACGAGCGTAATCAAGGGGTTTAACAGCAAAGCTGGCAAGGCGTTCAGTGCATCAGTCACTTTCGATGCCGACTTCAATACCGTGTTCGTTTTTCCGGAGACAAAAAGCGATAAAAACTCGAAGCGAAAAAGGAAATAATGATTAACTTTGCCACTGAAATCGCAGTTGTAAATGGTTTATTCTGTTTTAATGTGGATTTTAGTGGTGGTGCTTCGGGTGGGAACCCGGAGCACCTTTCGCATATATATCAACACACTAAAATCCATATTAAAATGAATCATAAAAATAAGCCAACGGAGTTCTCCTATTACGGACTCTATCTGCAAAACTATCGGGAGTGTAATATAAACTCTGTCTGGTAAATATTTCGTGTTAAATTTCTACAAATATAATTTTTTCTTTTCGGCTTTACAAATGCTTTTTCAAGGCGGTTTTTGGATGTGTGCAAGGGCGGCGAGGCACGAGCCGTTTATATACCCTTGCACACATCCGAAAACTGCCTTTTCTTTGCGTTTGGAAAACCGAGAAGAACAAACAAGGGCTATAGCTCCATTGGCATCCTTTCGCCAAACTTTATCCGCAATTGACCTGCTGTTAACGCCCAATTCGGAAGGGGTTGAGTCCATTTCTTGGAGATGTTGAGCACCGCCAGGTAGAGTAACTTCATCAATGCCATATCATTAGGGAATACTCCCTTTGCCTTGGTCACTTTCCGTGCCTGACGATGAAATCCTTCAACAGCATTAGTTGTGTAAATAAGTCTGCGAATATGCTCATCATAAGCAAAATAGGCACTAAGCTTATCCCAATTTCGTCGCCACGAGCCTATAACAACAGGGTATTTCTGCCCCCATTTATCCTCCAATTTATCAAGATTCAGTTCGGCTAAATCCAGAGTGGGAGCTTGATAGACCGTCTTCAAATCACCCATAAACTCCTTTTGATCTTTGGAGGCAATGTATTTCAATGAATTGCGGATTTGGTGAACGATGCAGCTCTGAATGATTACTTGCGGGAAAATGGTGGCTATTGCCTCGGCAAAGCCCGTAAGGTTGTCAATGCAAGCAATCAAAATATCTTTCATCCCGCGTGCTTTCAAATCGGTCAATACACTCAACCAGAAGTTCGCACCTTCACTCTCAGATACATACATCCCGATTAACTCTTTGCGACCATCCTTATTGACTGCCAGTACATTATAAACGGCTCGACTCTCGGTACGTCCACCATCTTTGACCTTGTAGTGCATCGCATCGAGCCAAACGATAGTGTACATCGACTCCAAAGGACGACTTTGCCACTCCTTGACCTTGGGAACTATACGTTCGATGATTTCACTCAACGTATTGTGCGATATCTCAACGTCATACATCTCTTCGATATGAGCAGATATATCCCTCAGGCTCATACCCATACCATACAAACTGATGATATTGGAGGACATATTATCCGCCAAAATGGTCTCCCGTTTCCTGAGAATCTCGGGTGTAAAACTGCTATGACGATCCTGAGGTGTCTCTATTTCAATCTCACCCGCCATCGTTTTGACTCGTTTGCTTCCTCGACCGTTACGCTTGTTGCCTTGCTGGCGTTCCGCCTCGTCCAGATGAGCTGCCATTTCGCCATCCAAAGCGGCTTCTAAAAATTCTTTCAACAGTGGAGCAAATGCCCCATCTTTGCCCGTGAGTGACTCCCCACTCCGAAGCTGAGATAATGCCTTATCACGCATTATTTGATACTCCTGACTTCTCCTATCCATAATACAAAGGTAAGTGTTTTTGGACAGAGTTCAGATTACAGTCTCTAAAATCCTGATGAATTTCCACCGCACGGCAGGGCTGTTTGGTAGTATTATCTACACCAAACTATTCGCCTTGCTACTGTTGGCACTCTCGTGCCTCGGCACAAAAGGAGTAAAAGATGAGAAAATAACGTGGACCAAGGTCTGGACTTTTATGGGCGTGGGCTTCGTCTTTTTCTTTCTCAATTGGTGGATATTGTCGCTACCGCTACCCATCGAAGCCAGCACAGGGCTATACATTTTCTCAATGACAGTTGGCTATATCTGCCTGCTGATGTCGGGACTATATATGAGCCGTTTGCTGAAAAACAACCTTATGGACGACGTGTTCAACAACGAAAACGAGAGCTTTATGCAGGAAAAACGCCTAATGGAGAATGAGTACTGGTAGTGTTGCGAATTAGCTGAATTATGTTTATCTTTGAGGTATAAAACTCGGAGAAAATGAGACACGTAAAAGTAGTTAGCTGCCCATTTTGCGGTAGCGAAGATTTACAGAAGAATGGACATAGCCCCAATGGCACTCAAAGGTGGAAATGTAAGACTTGCGGGAAGTTTTTTCAGCTATCTTTTAAGAACAAAGGGCGCCTGCCAGACGTAAAAAGGACGATAATCACAATGATCACCAATGGGAGTGGAATACGTGATACAGCAAGAGTTTTAGGGATAAGTCCTCACACGGTAATAGGTGAGGTTAAAAAAAACTCCAAGCGAAATTAACCCCTATTTATTAGACAAGGTTGAGGCAGGCTTACTCAGGGAGCTTGATGTTGAAATAGCTTATAATGTTGAAATGGACGAATTTTGGAGTTTTGTAGGCAACAAGAAAAATCGTCGTTGGACTTGGTACGCCATCGACCGCAGCAGCGGATTAGTAGTAGCTTGGCAGAACGGCAAGCGTGATAACGAAACCTGTAAAAAGTTGCTTGATAAAATGAAATGTTTCCCAATAAATAGGTATTTTACTGATGATTGGGAGTCTTATTCAAGTCTGTTACCTGCGGGCAAACACGTTATCAGTAAGGCTTACACTTGGAAAATTGAGCGATTGAATTTAACATTTAGAACGCACCTGAAAAGGCTTTGCCGAAAGACAATTTGTTTCTCAAAAAGCGAGCAAGTGCACGACAAACTGATAGGAATATACATCGAAAACAACCTCTACCAAAGAACACCATAAATATACCAATTCAGCTAATTTGAAACACTACCAGTTTCTTTTTGGTGATTTTAGCGTAGATTTGAGTGGTCTTAATGCTCTTATGACCCAAAATTGAACTCACCGTTTCGATGGGCACATTATTGGTCAGGCATATCTCGGTCGCCATCGTATGGCGGCTTTGATGCCACGTAAGTCGCTTATTTATAGAGCATCTTTTGGCTACGGCATTGATGCCGTAGAGGCAATTCATATAACTCGGAACGGGTAAAACTTTTCCCTCTTTGCCCAACCCGCGATACTTCTCAATAATTTGCAACGGAATATCCAGCAGTCGGATATTGGATTGAACACCTGTCTTCTGACGGTGCATATAAATCCAAAGGTGGTCATCAAAATAGGTGCGTAAGTTCTCCTCTTTCAAATTACGCATATCCGTGAAACTGAGTCCGGTAAAGCAGCAAAATAGAAACAAATCACGCACTAATTCCTGCTTGGCATTTTTTAGTTTACCGTTGATTAGCAGGTTGATTTCTTCACGGGTGAGAAAACCTCGCTCGGTATCCTCTTTCTGAATCTCATAGTCGCAAAATGGGTCGCGAGTGAGCCAGCCATTGTTCATTGCGATAGTCACCATCGTCCGTAGCGGACAGGTGTAAATCCAAACCGTGTTATTGCAACAACGCTTATCCACACGCAGAAACATATCGAAGTCTGTGATAAATGCAGGGGTAAGCTCTTTCAACGCAATGTCGCTCATACGATAGCGTTGTTGAATAAACTCTTTCAGATGTTTATACACAGTCAGGTATTTGCTATAACTGGACTTGGCTTTCATACCTGCGTTGTACAGTTTTTCGTAATCTTCGTTATACCGCTCGAAAACTTTGAGTAGGGTGTATTGGCGGTGCTCCAACCCCAGAAAGGCATTCTTTACCTTCTCGGCGGTAACGTAGTTGTCCCTATCCATTATCTCGTGATAATGACTGTTGATTTTTACCCGTATCTTATCCAACATACGGTTGGTCTCTAATGCCACCGTGCTGCGACCTGTGGCACGACCTGTCTTGGCATCCCAGATTTTTGCATCAACGGTTAGCTTGCAGCTAAACTGCGTTTGTGTGCCGTCGATAGTGATACGACTTATAATTGGTGATGTGCCGTCTGCTTTTACCGTCTGTCTTTTCAGGTAAAAGATGGTTGAAAATGTACTCTTCATAACTCTACTTTTTGGGTTCAAAATTAATTTGTGTAGAGTCATTTGTTGATACGCAAAACACTGAGCATCACAGAATAAAAACGGCAAATCAAACTTTTTTCAGCAACTCAACTTAAAAATACGATATTTCTTCGTAACTTGGTCGTCGCTCCGCTTGAAAATCGCTCATCTCTTTTTGCCATTCGTTCCAACTCGTAACCAAGCATAGGTTACCGATTGGAAACGCCGCTCCGGTTTGAGTTGGCATTTTAACAGTTCTCGTTGGCTTCACTCGTTTTTGCACCAAACCCGAAACTGTCTGTTTCTCAATTCTATTACTTTGCTTTTCTCAGTCTCGCTTTTTTATATTATCTTTGCAATCCAAATACTACATTTGCGTAGTGTTATTTGAAGTACGCAAGGCACAGAGCATCACAGAAGTTACATTGTCGCTAAATCGTTACCAAAAACACTCTACTTCTCTATTCATCTCTGTCATTCAGGTAGATACGTGAATTTTACTTATCCAGTGCAAAGATAGCAAAAAATGGTAGAAATTGACAATACAATAGTTAGTGCCGACATCTTCACTGCACATTTTTGTTGCGATTTGAGTAGTTGTCGCGGCGAGTGTTGCGTTGAGGGAAACGCAGGTGCACCCTTAGAGCTCGATGAAATAGTTGAGATAGAGGGGTGTTACGAATTTTTTAAACCCTATATGAAGAGTGAGGGTGTAGAAGCTATACGGCAGCAGGGTGTAG
Source organism: Mucinivorans hirudinis (assembly GCA_000723505.1). Lineage (GTDB taxonomy): Bacteria > Bacteroidota > Bacteroidia > Bacteroidales > Rikenellaceae > Mucinivorans > Mucinivorans hirudinis. Next base: position 2,722,140 of record HG934468.1, read on the forward strand.
CGGTGATTGATGCGGACGGTGACTTGACAACACCCCTCATCGACAATGCCGAGTGTGCATACTCCATCATAGAGGATGGAACCACTTGGTGCGCAATAGAGAAGGCGTGGAGCAGAGGGGAGTGCTCATTTCGCAAACCCATTTCCTGCCACCTCTACCCCATACGAGTAGCCCGCTTCTCGAACGGAACTTACGGGTTGCAGTACCACCGTTGGAGCATTTGTCGTGCCGCCGAAATAGCAGGTGCCAAGAAGGGTGAACCTCTTTTTAGAACTCTGCGTGAACCACTCATACGCCGCTTCTCGGAAAAATACTATGATGAACTAGAGCAAACGTACCGACTGTTGATTGATTCAGGTTTTTGAAGCGATGTGCTTGGTATATTTTTCGGTTATTGCCCCGTGCTTGCCCAGGTGCAGCAGCTAGAAATTTTTGAGGAGCTATCGTCTAGAAGCCCTGAAAGTTAAGCAGGGAAGAATTATTGTAATATTTAATAAATAACGACAATGGCGACTTTTCTTTTTGATAAAATAATTTTTGGACCCGTTCAGAGTCGGCGTCTTGGCGTTTCACTGGGTGTGAATGTTATGAACCCTGCTGCCAAACTCTGCAATTTCGACTGTATCTATTGCGAATGTGGCTGGAACAGTGAGAACCCACACGGAAAATTTAATACTCTCGACCAGATTACGGGAGCATTGGAGGCAAAATTAACTGAGATGGAGGGCGCTTTACCCAATGTTATAACTTTTGCGGGTAATGGCGAACCTACGATGCATCCTAATTTTGAGGAGATTATCGACCGGACAATTGAAATTCGCAACCGAATTGCACCCCATTGCAAGATTTCGGTGCTTAGTAATGCAACACTAATTGGGCGAGAAGATGTGTGTCGCGCATTGGAGAGGGTAGATAACAACATTCTCAAATTTGATTCGGCAATCGAGAAGACGGTAAAGGCAATGAACCGCCCCAACGGCAATAGAACGGTAGACCAGACCATTGAACTGCTGAAACAGTTTGATGGAAAGCAGATTATACAGACAATGTTCCTCAGGGGCGGGGAGGTGGACAATACTACACAAGAGGAGGTAACTGCGTGGCTCGGCGCTATTGCGGCAATTCGTCCGCGCCAAGTGATGCTGTACTCCATCGACCGTGATACCCCTGCCACTGGTCTCGAGAGAGTCTCGCACGAGGAGCTTTTGCAGATTGCTGCTCGTGTGCAGGCGCTCGGCATTGATGTGTCGGTTGTATAGAAACCGCCTTGTCAACTTGGCTGAGAAATTAAACAGGGTGAAAGAATGCGCTTTGTAGTTTCAATAATTTTTTTATACATTCGCGCTTTGGCTAATGGCTTTACGGATGTCGAAAACAGCAAAAATATTCTTTAGTATTGGGGTTATACTGTTATGCTTCAATATATTTTACAGGTTGTTTTACCTCAATAAGCAGCAACAGGCAGACGTTCAATCCATCGCAGGAAAGATTGAATATTGCTTTATGCAGAGTGATATGTTGGCTAAAGAGTGGCTGAAAACGGAGCACGAGGAGACATTTTTGCAAAATCTTTGGCGCGTAGGAGTGCCACCCGAATGGGACGAACGCGAGGTTTCGTTTATGCTCTTCAGAGGTGACTCGATGCTGTATTGGTCTAATTATCACTTTACCGACAGAATTAATATACGCACACTCACCCTAAGAGACGAATTGCAGGACAAGAGCGGAATATACGTTTTTCGTAAATTTGTGGAGGGTGAAAAATCTGCACTGATAGCAATCAATCTCTCCTTCTACCACAACCATCTTAACGATTTCATATTCGACGGCACAGAAAACATATCTGTGCTTGGTAGGAGCGAAGCAATGCAAAATGCCGACAGTGCTCTTTTTGCGCTGAGTGACTCTATATTTATTTGTCCGAAGGTTCTAACTCGCACACCGCTGTGGGTAAGCCTATGTGGTTGGGTTGCCGTCGTTATTTTGATAATTTTGCTGTGCGGATGGTTGCTTCGAATAACCTCAAAACGAAATGTTTTCCTGCTCACTGCACTCTTTCTGGTTGCTCTCACCACTTTTACGATGCTTTTTATATGCATCTTCTCGTATAATGAGGCAGCTAATGGCTGGTCTGTGCAAAAATGTCTATCGACAGACAATCTGACTCTAAATCTCAATAATTTAGTTATTATCTTCTCCTTTGCGCTAATCTATGCCGCATATCTTTTCAATGTTCGACACAAGATAAAGTATGCAGTTAAGCGTCTTCGTGGCGTCTACCTGCAGTACGTTGCTCTAGTGCTTACTGTCTTGTTCGTCAATTCAGTAGTGTTATTTTTTCACTATGCGATGGTGAATTTCATATATGAAAGCAATACCAATATCGAACTATATATAATCACAAACTGGGAGTTTAACACATTTATTTTCTACGGCATTTGCGCGCTTTTTGGTGCGACGCGCATTTTGTTCAACCGATTTGTGCGAGAGGTGTATTCGGATATAAATATTGCTGTGACCATCATTGTGAGTACCATAATCTTGGCTCTAATGATTATTCCTGTCGAGGAGAGCATCCGAAACACCGGCTACATTCTACTTTGTTTTCACACCACATTTCTAATAGTCTCTTCGTTCCGCATTCCCTATAATAAGGCTTTTATTATCAATGTCAGTGTTTTTGCTATATACATTATGCTCTTCTCCATTGTCGAGTCCGACAACGTAGCACGGCGCAATGCGGCGGAGTATGCGGGGCAACTATCTAGGAAAGAAGGTAATACTAGTCCGAGTTTTCGTAAATTCTCGTACTATATAGTAACCCAATATAATTTCGATGTAAACGAAAATAACAGCTTTGACCCCCTGCAACTCAACAGAGTCATCGAGTACAAAAGAGATACTTCCCTTTTGCAGGATGGTTTTCGTCACTTTATTTTTCACCAAAAGGACGAAGGAGTCGTTGTGGTCAGCTATCGTCGCACATCACTCATAGACCTCATCGCATATTTTGCTTATCTATTTTTCTTTCTATACTTTAGTGTGGAGGTGATTTTGCGTCTTGTCGGATTTAAGTGGCAGGGGCGATTACGTAGCCGCTTTGCGGATAAAATAAGATTTAGCATCGTTGGTATTGTCGTGCTCACTATGTTGCTCGTCATCGTGGTGATGGTTATAAACACCTTTGCCACCTTCGACACATCCCGTCGTCAGGTAATTAACAACTTGATGCGTTCGGCGATGGAGAGTTACAACAACTACAATAAGAAATATACGGCAGATAAAGATAGCCTGCTCATCAGCTGGTTCAACAGCAGTGATGTGAGCTATGGTAAAATGATAAATATTTATGATAAAGATGGCAACTTCCTTATCTCCTCACTCCCAGCGGGCATCTCATCCTTCAAGATGAATGATAATGCCTTTGCCGAGCTCAACGGAAAGCAGATACCTTTCTACTACTATGAGTTTATCTTCGATAAAACCAAGTACAACTCCTCGTACATACCCTGTAACCGTGACGGTGAGCGGATAGGTTACCTCAATATAGTTCAGCCGGTGGGAGATGGTGATGTCTCCTCAGACCCATTTATGAACGTGCTGGCAAATCTGCTCAATATTCTTACCATAGTAATCCTCATAGCCGTTATTCTGTCAGTTGTTCTCTACAAAAACCTCACCCGCGGAGTGAACTCCCTTTCGGAGGGCATCGGCAATATTGCCGCCCTCAAGAGAATTGAACCTATACGGGAAAATGACGAAATATCTGTGCTTATCAATCAATACAACAAGATGTTGGACTATTTGGAGGAGAGTTATGAAAAACTTGCCCGCTCCGAACGCGAGGGGGCGTGGCGTGATATGGCGCTTCAGGTGGCGCACGAGATTAAGAATCCTCTTACGCCAATGAAGCTCAAAATCCAAATGTTACAAAGAGCGAAGGATAGAGGACTATCTGATTTAGACCAAAGAATAGACTCAACATTGGTGCTACTACTGGAACAGATTGATTTGCTCTCGAAGATTGCAACCGAATTTTCAGATTTCTCGCGTATGTCTGAAACAAAACGTGAACAGGTTAGTCTAACCGGTATGCTCAATCATATAAAAGAGCTTTTTGACAACTCGGAAGAGGTTGAAGTAGAGCTAAACCAAGGAGAGAGCGAATTGATAATAATGGCAGATTACCATCAACTTCAGCGTGTTTTTATTAACTTGGTTAAAAATGCGATACAGGCAAATGCCTCCATCGTTACCATATCTGTGGCAGTAGAACAGGGCAGATCGGTAACCGTAAGAGTGAAGGACAATGGCTCCGGAATAGCGGATGAGTATATTGATAGAATTTTCGAACCGCATTTTACCACAAAATCGAGCGGAACAGGGCTGGGATTGTCAATAGCAAAACAGATTATTAGTAACTTTTCTGGAACAATATCGGTAGAAAGTAGCCTTGGCAGTGGTACTACTTTTGTGATAACTATGCCTGTCCTAATGTAGTTTTTGCAAGACAATACAATCAACTGTGAAAACAAAACCCGTTAATGCCGAGTTAATATTAAGTTCCCCCGCCCCACTTTTGCAATAACGGCAACCGGAGACGGGGTTCGCGGTCGCCGACTTCGGATTTCAGTGTCACCCCAAAATGAATATGGCAGGTGTCTTACCAATGGTTGGCAGCTCTCTTTTCCACTGTGAGATGGGGCGACTCAATACCTTCTGTTCCGTCGAGTTTAGTCCCACGGCAACTGTCATAAAAGTTTCGTTGGGCAGTATTCTTACGAAATCTCTGAGTAGGGCATCGTTCCTATATGGTGTTTCGATGAAAATCTGTGTCTGTCCCTCGGTAGCCAAACGTTTTTGGAAGTTTGCAATAGCCTTGTCGCGTGCCGGTTGCTTGATGGGGAGATAGCCGTTGAAGGCAAATTTTTGTCCGTTTGCACCGGATGCCATCAGTGCCAACATCAGCGAAGATGCACCCACCAACGGCACCACCTCGATTCCGTGTCTGTGTGCCGCTCGTACCAACGCCCCACCGGGGTCGGCAACACAAGGAAGTCCCGCCTCCGAAAGCAGACCGCAATCACTCCCGCGTGCAATAATCACCTTGATTATATCCTCGACCATCTCTTGGGTGGTCTGCTCGCTGAGCTCCTCGAAGTGAATGTCGTCGATGACCTTTTCGATTTTCAGACCGGCAATGAAGCGGCGCGCGGTACGCAGATTTTCTACAATAAAAAAATCGAGTCCGCGGACAATCTCGATATTGTAGCTTATCGTACACATCTCTCTGTTGTCGGAAATCGGGGTTGGAATAAGATAGAGCCTCATCTTTATGTTATATTTTGTAATTGCAAAAGTAATTAAAAATAGCTAACTTTGTGCTTCACATAAAATCACATCAATAATTATGAAATTGTCATAATCTCCTTTTGAGCATACCAACAGGGATGAGTACCTGCCCATTGTGCGCCCTCAGACCGTCGCCGGCGGTGGGATGCAGAATGCAGCCCGCCGCGTGGGGCGGCGGCGGTCTGCCCGATTTTCGCAGAAAATCGGCTCAGCAACTAATGTGGTAAACTACTGATATTAAATTAATTATTAAAATATACACAGATGAAAAATAACAGTGAGATTGATATACTCGAGTTGGTAAGATATGTTTGGGCAAATCGTAAAAAAATCATTATATGTACTCTTGTCAGCGCATTGGTGGGTTCGATAGTTGCCTTTTCGATTCCTCGAGAGTGGGAAACGGTTGTCAAGGTTGCCCCCGAGGGTGCCGGTTCGCAGGGTATGAGCTCTTCGGTTGGTGGATTGATGGATATGGTGAGCGGTGGATTTGGTTCTCGCACGGCTTCTGCCGATGGTATAAGTGCGACACTCTATCCTGAGGTCATTGGCAGCAGACCGTTTTTGCTGGAATTTGCAGATATTCGCGTCCCATTTCGGGGTGACACCATCACAATGTTCGATTACATTATCAACGAGCAAAAAAAAACGTGGTGGAGCTACATTTTTTCTTTCCCGAACAAGGCGCTGGGTTGGACTAAAGCTATTCTGGGAGGTGCCGGTGTTGATGGCAAAGACGATGAGCAGGCGATGCCCGTTGAGTTCGTGGAGCTTACCGGTAGGCACTTGGCGTTTGTCGGAGTAATGAAACGGCTCACTTCGGCACAGATAGATGCTAAGACCAAGCGATTAATCGAGATAAAGGTGTTGATGCAGGAGGCTAAAATTTCGGCAATTGTCGCTGACTCTATGGTGGCGAAATTCAATCGTTATATTGTTGATTATAAGACATCCAAGGCGCGCAGGGATGTTGCTGTGACTGAGAAGATACTTGAGCAGGCGCGTAGGAAATATTATGAAGTAGACTCGAGCTATGCTGCCGCAGCCGACCGCAACACTGGATTGAGCAGGAGCTCCTCGCAGATAAAGTTGGATAGGCTCGAGGCGGAGAAAAATATTGCCTTTTCCGTCTATCAGCAGGCAGCAACACGCTTGGAGAGTGCCCGATTGAAGGTGCAGGAGGATACGCCGGTTGTTACCATTGTCGAACCGGCTGTTACTCCGATGGCTGCCAAAAGTCCGAATAAGCCTGTAATTATCGCCATATTCCTCTTTATCGGCGGACTATCTGCAGTTATTTTTTCGATAATTAAATTTCTGAAAACGAGCAATGAAGGCGAAAATAGTTGAGTTACCCAAGATATTGGACGGCAGGGGAAACCTTAGCTTTATTGAGGGTAATGCACACATTCCCTTCAAGATAGAGCGAACATACTGGATATATGATGTGCCGGGAGGCGAGGTACGCGGTGGGCACGCCTATCGCGAAAATGAGGAGTTTGTTGTTGCTCTAAGTGGCAGCTTCGATGTGGTGCTATCGGATGGCGTGAGCGAGCAGCGATTTCACCTGAATCGCTCTTATCAAGGTGTCTATATTCCAAAGATGATGTGGCGAGTGATGGAGAACTTTTCGACAAACTCATTAGCATTAGTGCTCTCATCAACAGCTTATGATACAGAAGATTATATCAGAGATTTCAATCAATTCCGCGATGAACAGCGTATATGACTGCACGATAATAGAGCTTGACAAGCACCACCATCCCAAGGGAAATATCACCGTGATTGAGAATGGTGTGGACGTACCCTTTGATGTTCGGCGGGTCTACTACCTCTATGATGTTCCGGGGGGAGAGAGCCGCGGCGGGCACGCTCACTACAAGCTCCGGCAGTTGATTGTGGCGGCGAGCGGTAGTTTCGATGTGGTGGTGGACGATGGTAAGGTTAAGCGTACCTTTACGCTGAATAGACCATATCAAGGGCTTTTGATAGTGCCGGGGTTGTGGCGCGAACTCGAGAATTTCTCGAGTGGTTCGGTCTGCTTGGTGCTGGCTTCGATGGAGTATGACGAGGCGGATTATATCCGTGACTATGAACGATTTATATATTACAGAAGGGATGGAAAGAATTGAACGCTACGGCATCGTGCTCAGAGGTGTAACCGAGGAAGATGCGGCATTTATTGTCAAACTTCGTACCGATGAGAGTTTGGGACGTTTTTTATCTCATACTTCGCCGGACATAGAAAAACAGAAAGAGTGGATAAGAGGATATGAGATGCGAGAAGCGGAAGACAGAGAATTTTATTTTATTTGCGAGTATCAAGGTAAAGTTTATGGTACTACAAGAATATATAATATTGAGGATGATTGTTTTGAGGTTGGCAGTTGGCTCTTTACCCCACATACTCCATCCGGAGTATCCGTATTGGCAGATATTATTGCCCGCGAATTTGCTTTCGATAAATTTGGTTTCGACAAATGCAGGTTTGAGGTAAGAAAGCAGAATTTGTCGGTAGTTAAATACCATAAGGGTTACCAGCCTACGATTATTGGTGAAGATGAACTCAACTATTATTTTACACTTACAAAAACCAAATTCGATATTCATAAAACCAAACTTATTAAAATTTTTCAAAAATGAACGAGCAACTTTTTATAAATAAATTTGTAGAACAGTTAGAGGGTTACCAAGGTGAACCGCTGACTATGGATAGTGAATTTAGGCAAATTGACGTGTGGGATTCTCTAACGGGAGTAGCTGTTCAGATAATGATCAGCGATGATTTCAATGCGTCAATTCCTGATGGTAAGTTTGTTGAGGCAAAGACAGTGGGAGATATATATAATCTCGCTAAAAAGTATCATAAAGAGTAATGAGAAAGGTATATATAAATTCAATAAGTTATTATCTTCCACCCGATGTGCTATCGAACGATGATATTAACAGAGATTTTCCGGAGTGGAGTGTTGATAAAATTTCTGCTAAAACAGGGATATATCGTCGCCACTTGTCCGGCAGTGAGACCACGGCAGATATGGGGATAAAGGCAGCAGAAGGGTTATTTTTGGAATGGGGTATTGACCGTTCAAAGATTGATTTTATACTTTTTTGTACCCAGAGCCCCGACTATTTTTTGCCCACCACCGCCTGTTTGGTTCAAGATAAGTTGGGGTTACCCACAAGTGCGGGTGCGCTTGATTTTAACTTGGGCTGTTCGGGGTATGTGTACGGATTGTCGTTGGCGAAAGGACTCGTTGCATCGGGTATAGCAAAAAATGTTCTGCTCATTACCTCTGAGGCTTACACCAAACACATCAACTTTGCAGACAAGAGCAACAAGACAATCTTCGGAGACGCGGCAACCGCTACCCTCATTAGCAATGAAAAAGGAATCGCCTGCATCGAAGAATTCATATTCGGAACGGATGGTTCGGGAGCGGAGCACCTGATAATTCGCAACGGAGGAACGAAAAATCCACGGAAAGATGCCGCCGATGTTTTGCAGGAGGATGGTACATATGAACGCAATGACAACTTCTTGTATATGAATGGCAAAGAGATTTTTAATTTTACTGCTGCTGCGGTGCCTGTTTTAGTAAAGGAGGTTGTGGCGAAGAACGGTGTAAATTTCCAAGACATTGATTTGTTTGTTTTTCATCAGGCTAATAGATATATGCTAAATTTCATAAGAAAGAAAATAGCCATTCCCGAAGACAAGTTTTATATATCTATTGAGGACTATGGTAACACTGTCTCTTCGACTATACCGATTGCGCTGTATAATGCACAAAAAGAGGGTAGATTATCGGGCAATATTATCTTAGCCGGCTTTGGAGTTGGGTTATCCTGGGGTGGTTGTTTGATAAAGGCGTTATAATGGGAGAGGTTTACGATATAAAATACAATTTTGGGTTGCCGATAATGTACGTTGATGTTGATTGAGAGGACATTAAGATAAGAATTAGAAAAGGAGTTAATAAGTACGATGATAAAATTTCTTGACCTACAAAAAATTAACGCCCAATATGCCGATGAATTGAAGGCGGTGGCTTCGCGGGTTATCGACCACGGCTGGTTTCTGCAAGGTAGAGAGAATGAGGCGTTTGAGGGGCAAATGAGAGAATTAATCGGAGCAGAGCATATTGTCAATCTTGCTAATGGCTTGGACGCGCTCAGGCTCATTCTCAGGGCGTACATAGAGATGGGAGTTATCAAGGCGGGCGATGAGGTTATCGTACCTGCCAACACTTTTATTGCCAGCGTATTGGCAATAACGGACAATGGGTTAAAGCCGGTTTTTGTTGAACCGGAATTGGAGACCTACAACATTGATATTGATAGAATCGAGGCGGCAATTACTCCGCAGACCAAGGCGATAATGGTGGTTCACCTCTACGGACGCACAGTGTGGAGCGAGCAACTCGAAACTATTGCCAAGAGGTATGGATTGAAAATTATTGAGGATAATGCGCAAGCTATTGGTGCTGAGTATAATGGTGTAAGAACCGGTAATTTGGGCGATGCGGCGGGATTTTCGTTCTACCCGGGCAAGAATCTCGGGGCTTTGGGCGATAGTGGTGCGGTTGCCACCAATGATGGTGAGTTGGCACGAATTGTCAGGGCGTTGGGCAATTATGGTTCCAAGGTTAAATATCACAGCGAATATTCTGGGATGAATAGCCGTATGGACGAGATGCAGGCGGCATTTTTGGGTGTGAAAATCAAGTTCTTGGAGGCTGAAAACCAGCGGCGTAGGGAGATTGCTGACTACTATTGCAACAATATAACCAATCCGCGGATAACGTTGCCCGCTAAAGCCTTGAATCCGTTGGAGCACGTCTACCACCTCTTTGTTGTGCGCTCGGATAGCAGGGATGAGTTGCAGCAATATTTGGCAGAAAACGGGATACAGACTTTGATACACTACCCGATTCCGCCGCATAAACAGCAGTGTTACAGCGAGTATAACCATTTAAGGCTACCCATTACCGAGAAAATTCACGGCGAGGCGTTGAGTCTGCCTATAAGTGCGGTTCTTACCAATGAGGAGGTTATAAAGGTCATTGAGGCGATAAATAATTTCTGATGGAGCAACGGCGGTCTCTTAAAAGTTCTGCTCTGAGAGGGGTATTTTGGAGTGGAGTGGATAAAATCTTCTCTAAGTTGTTTTTTGCCATTATCGGTCTGCTCTTGGCGCGTGTGCTTCTGCCCGAGGATTATGGGTTGGTTGGTATGCTCACTATCTTTTTGGCGGTGTCCCAATTGCTGATAGACAGCGGTTTTTCGCAAGCCTTAGTTCAACGACACAATCCCACTCAAACGGACTATTCGACAGCCTTTTTCTTCAACATATTTGTGGGTGTGGGATGCTATTTGTTACTTTTTTTTGCCGCACCCTTTATCGCAGATTTTTATGAAGCACCCTCGTTGATATTACTTCTCAGGGTAATGAGCATATCTTTGGTTACCAATTCTTTGACTGTTGTTCAGCGCGCTAAGTTGTTGGTCAATATTGATTTTAGACGATTAGCCCTCATCAATGTTTGTTCGGTAACAATGGGCAGTACTTCGGCTCTTGTGGCTGCGTATAACGGCTGGGGTGTTTGGGCTTTGGCGGTGCAGGCAGTTGTTACGGGAGTGGTTACGATGGTGATGTATTGGGTTACCGGAGGATGGATGCCAAGTATTGTCTTCTCCAAAGATTCCTTCAGGACTTTATTCAAATTCGGTTCAAAACTTTTGGCTGCGGGATTTCTGGCAACTGTGGTGAACAATCTTTATAACTTGATAATAGGTAAGCTATACCACAAACAGGAGTTGGGATATTATCAGAATGGTAGGCAGTTGTCGGAGAATATATCATCGACAATAAACGACATTATCAACTCCGTAACTTTTCCGTTGCTAAGTGCGATAAAGGAAGATAGGGGCAGATTGATAGATGTTTATAGTCGTATGTTGGCAATGACAGCTTTTATAATTTTCCCAGTTATGACCCTTGCTATGTTGCTTGCCGAGCCTTTTGTTATTTCGGTATTGACCGAGAAGTGGTTGCCGGCGGTGCCTATAATTCAGTGGCTTTGTATGGCGCGAATGTTCACACCTATCAGCTCGCTAAATATGAATATTTTGAATGCTGTTGGCAGGTCTGACCTTTTTATGAAGGTGGACCTATTGAAACTGCCACTCACCTTGGTGGCGATGGCAATTACTCTGCCAATATCTATTGATGCGGTGGTGATTGGTAATTTTATTGTTACCTTTGTATGTTATTTTATTAATGCTTATCTGCCGGGCAAGATGTTTGGATTTGGAATAGTGGCGCAGACCAAAATTTTTGCCAAGACAATACTCTCGACATTGATTATGGCGGTGACGCTTATCTTGGTATGTTCCTTTGTCGATAACAATATTGTTAAACTCGTCGTTGGTATAGTTGTCGGGTTGTTGTCCTTCGTGGGGGCGGCTTGGGTGTTGAAGATTGCGGAGTTGCGAGAAGTTTTACTGATAATAAAAAAAGTGGTCAAACGATGAATAGATATACTCTATTGCTTGGTGCAATTCTTTTTTTCAGCTCTTGTCGTCAGGATGTTACTCGGCAGCAGGAGCAGGAGCCGGGTGCAGATGAGCTTCCTTATTATGTAGAGAGCGTTAGCACAACCAAGATTGCGGCGCAGATTGACAACTATGACACTGTGCGCCTCGACGCTGACGAATTGGTGGTTCTACATAATCCATACAAAAACAAGGGGGCCATTAAGTTGAGCGGCACACTTCACAACCATACAGATAACTCGGCAGGGGTGGACGGTTACGGGTCGGGAGAGGTTTCGAGTGTTGTGACGAAGTTTCGCGATGTTGGCAAGTTTGACTTCTATGCCATCACAGACCACAACTTCTTCACCCCCGACCCTAAAGTTAGGGGCATAATAAATATGGGGTTTGCCGTGGAGGACACCAAAGAAGGACAACATTTAGGAGTTATCAATCTACCTCTTAATGTGGGAGATATTAATAGGAGCGAAGATGCCAATACACTGATTGATTTCTACAAAAACGGATGTCAAGCTGTGGTTATACTCAACCACCCCGACTGGCGTTTACAGCAGATGCCCTATAACAAACTGACGTCCATCTCACGAGTTGATTTTGTTGAGGTTCTCAACTCGGCTGAAAGTGGTTCGGAGAGGGCTTTCAATATTCTAAACAACCGCTTTGATGGGCGAGTTTACGGTATTGGTGCAGATGATTATCATTACAATGCGGGATGGAAAGACCCCGATATGTATTTTCGTAAATCGTGGGTCGAGGTATATTGCGACCGTAAGACAAGGACTGATATTTGGACTCATCTGCTCGGCGGCTCGTTCTATGCGACCAAGGGAGATACGAGGATGGATGTGGAATGCAGCGATGGTATACTTAGAATAATGTCCGAATACCCCTCCACTATTACCTTTCTCGGCAAGGGCTTTGATGAGCGGCATTTGTCTGAAACCGTAATTTTGAAGAGAGTGGAACGCAGCAACGCTTCATCTTATACCATTGATGGCACGGAGGGGTATGTCTATGCAAAGGTCGAAAATCAGGGGGGAGTTTCCATAACACAGATAATTAATATTGAGTAGATGAAACGGGTAATAAAGAAAATAATGCCTGCATCTTTTGTAGGATATTGTAAACTTGTTATGAGCAAACTGGAGGTTTATTATTTTCATAGGAGCTATTACTGTGTTATTGATAAATTAAAAAAGAAAAAGAAAATTAGAGTTGCCTTTTTTTTAGTTCACTCCTCGGTGTGGAAGTATGACGAGTTATTTAGGTTAATGCTCGCGGATGAACGATTCGACCCGGTGGTGGTGATTTGTCCGTACATAGTTATGGGTGAGCAGATAATGTGGCGTGATATGGCTCAGGCGGAGGATTTTGTGAGGAGTAAAGGTTATCCGTATACCTCCACATACGACAGTGGTTGGGTGGATATAAAGAAAGTTGTGAAACCCGATGTAATATTCTACACCAATCCGCACGAGGGATTGACACGGGGTGAGTACTATATAAAAAACTTCCCGAGGGTGTTGAATTGTTATGTGCCCTACTCGTCAATGATATGCAACATCAAGGTTCAGTTCGACAAACCGCTCCAAAATATGGTCTGGCGAATGTTTATCGAAAATGAATTGGTGATGAAGATAGCACGAGAACAGATGCCCACAAAGGGCGAGAATTGTTATGTGAGTGGTTTTCCGCCGCTGGATATTTTTTTGGATGAGAGCTACGCGCCTGCCAAAGTGTGGAAAAATGAGAACCTGAAAAAGATTATTTGGGCTCCACATCACACAATAGAACGGGGGAGCGAGGCGTGGATTACTTTCTCAAACTTTTTGGAGATTGCCGAGCCGATGAGGGATTTGGCATTGAAATATTCAAATAAAGTACAGTTTGCCTTCAAACCCCACCCGCTGCTTCGCGGGAAATTAGAACGAGAGTGGGGCAAGGCAAGGACGGACGAGTATTATGACTTTTGGAGTAGTAACGAAAATAGTCAGTTCGAGAATGGTGAATATATAGATTTGTTTGCCACTTCGGATGCTATGATTTTTGATAGCGTTTCATTTATAAATGAGTATCTTTATACTCGCAAACCGTCGTTTTTTGTTATGAATGACTCCATTGCCGAGCAGTTGAACGAGTTTGGACTTGCGGCATTGGCTTGTCATAAACAGGGGCGGAAAATGGGTGAAATAGAGCGGTTTGTGGAGGGCGTTGTCGATGGAGTGGATGACGATTTGGCGGGTGCGAAAAGTGAGTACTACCGTAAGTATCTGTTGCCACCACACTCGGTTTCGGCATCGCGAAATATAGTTGATTACTTGAAAAGAACATTATCGCAGGAAAAATGCAAGCAATAATACTTGCCGCAGGAATGGGGCGCCGCCTTGGCGAGCTAACGGGCGGAAACACAAAATGTATGCTCGAAGTCAATGGTATACGCCTGATTGACCGTGCTCTGACACACCTTACAAAACTGCCCCTGAACAAAATAGTACTCGTTGTGGGATATAAAGCCGATAACGTTCGTAACTATATTGGCGCGCAATATAACGGAGTTTGTGTCGAGTATGTGGAAAACAGGGTTTATGACAAAACCAACAATATCTATTCACTCTACCTTGCAAAAGATTTTTTGGCAGAGGATGATACGATTCTCTTGGAATCGGATTTGATTTTCGATGAAAATGTGGTACGCAAACTTCTCGAAAACGGGGAGGCAAATCTTGCCTTGGTAGATAAATACGAGAGTTGGATGGATGGAACAGTCGTCACAATTGACAAGGATAACTACATAAAAAACTTTGTTTCAAAAAAGTATTTTAATTGGGCAGATATTCCTCATTACTATAAGACTGTGAATATATATAAGTTCAGTCGCGAATTTTCGGTTTCGCACTATATCCCGATGTTGCAGGCTTACTGCACCGCGCTGGGTAATAATGAGTATTACGAGCAGGTGCTCAGGGTGATTGCACTGATGGATAATACAGCCATAAAGGCACTGCCGCTGGATGGAGAGAAGTGGTATGAGATTGACGATATTCAGGATTTAGATATTGCCGAGAGTATGTTTGCTGCAACGGACGACGAACAGTGGCGCGCCTATACATTTCGTTATGGTGGTTATTGGCGTTATCCGAAGATGTTGGATTTCTGCTATTTGGTGAACCCCTATTTCCCGCCTGAGACTATGGTCAACGAGATGAAGGCGAGTTTCGATGTACTTCTGAGGGAGTACCCCTCGGGTATGGGAGTCAATAGCTTGTTGGCGGCGAAGTATTTCGGAGTGCACGGGGAGAAGATCGTGGTGGGCAATGGTGCTGCCGAGCTGATTAAGGCATATGTAGAAAAATATGTCGGAAGGCTTGGAGTTACCTTCCCCACTTTCGAGGAGTATCCTAACCGCCTGCCCGTCGATAGAATCGAACGTTTTGTGCCCGAAAGCAGCGATTTTCACTATACGGTAGAGGAGTATATTTCACATTTTGAAAGTAAGGATGTAGATACTTTATTGATAATCAATCCCGACAATCCATCAGGCAATTATATTCCGTTCGATGATTTACTGAGACTTATTGAGTGGACAAAGCAGAACGGTAAGAGGCTGATTGTCGATGAGTCGTTTGTGGATTTTGCGGATGTCGAGGGGCAATTCTCATTGATGGACAATGTTATACTTTGTGACAATCCTCACTTGATGGTCATAAAGAGTATCTCGAAATCTTATGGTGTACCAGGTTTGAGACTTGGAGTTCTGGCAAGTGGAGACACGCAGATGATAGCAAGACTCAAAAAAGAGGTTGCAATCTGGAATATCAACTCTTTTGGGGAGTTCTATATGCAGATTTTCGGTAAGTATGAGGGTGACTATCACAGGGGGTGTAAACTATTCATTGAAGAACGTAATATTTTTCGACAAGAACTCTCTGAGATTAAGTTCCTGAAAGTGTTTGAATCACAAGCAAACTATTTTCTTTGTGAGCTTACCTGTGGGATGAAATCTAGGGAGTTGGCAATTAGACTTTTGAAAGATTTTGATGTGTTGATAAAAGATTGCTCGGGCAAGGATGCCTTTGGGGGTAGGCAATATATTCGTCTTGCGGTGCGAGACAGAGTTGATAACAGGCGTTTGACGGAAGCATTAAAAAGTTACGAGAAATGAAAATAATAAAACATTCCGATATTGAGGCATTAAAAATCCCTGCGCTGCAATATGTTGAGTGGGTGGAGCAAGCCCTAATGATTCAGTACGAATGCCAAGTACCCGCCAAGATAAGCGTGCACCTGACCGATGATGGTTTTTTTAATACGATGCCCTGCCTGATACCCTCCGAGAGAGCGATGGGTGTAAAGGTTGTGAATCGCTACAAACACAATTCGCCGTCTATTGATGGTACGATTATGCTTTACAATTCAGTGGACGGTGAACTGCGAGCATTGATGGACGGCACGTTGATAACGGCAATGAGAACCGGCGCGGTTGCGGCGACCTCGGTTAAGTACCTAAAAAATACAAGGAGCGCAAATAAAGTCTCAATGATGGGGCTTGGCGTAACGGCACGTGCTACGATGATGTGCCTTTTGGAGTCGATGCCGGAGGCGTTTTTCGATGTCAAATTACTACGCTACAAGGAGCAGGCTGAGTTGTTTGCAGAGCGTTTTGCTGCTTATGAGAACGTCAAGTTTACCATTGTGGATAGTGCGGAAGATTTGATTGTAGGAGCAGAGGTTATCATTTCGTGTATAACTTCGGCTTCGGGTCTAATCGGCAGAGATGAGTGGTTTGGAGAAGGGGTTTTGCTTGTTCCTGTCCACACGCGCGGTTTCCAAAATTGCGACCTGTTTTTCGATAAAGTTTTCGGTGATGTAACAGAGCAGATTTGCCATTTCGGACACTTCGATAAATTCCGATATTTTGATGAGTTTGCAAAGGTTGTTCAAGGTAAAATCTTGGGACGGGACAGTGACAATCAGCGCATTTTGGTATATAATATAGGTCAAGCGTTGCACGATATTTTTGTGGCAAACAAAATAATGGATATGGTTGCCCGTAGTAATCCTTGTGATATTGCCTTCAAAGAGCCTGTTGAAAAATTTTATATTTGAGTTATGCAGAAGTGTCCGTTAGTTTCCATATGTGTGATAAGCTACAACTCCGCGGCAACGATTGTCGAGACGTTGGATAGTGCTGCTGCGCAAACATATCGGAATATTGAGTTGGTGGTTTCGGACGATGGTTCGCGGGACGATACACTTCTTATTATTGAACGATGGGTGGCGAATAATCGCGGGAGATTCACGGATATTAAGATAGTTACGGCTCAAAAGAACACGGGCATTACCCCAAACTGCAACCGTGCTTGGCGCGCAGCGAGTGGCGAGTGGATAAAAATGATTGCGGCGGACGATATTATGTTGCCGCATATGGTGCAAACCTATATCGAATATGCGAGGGAGCATCCAGAGGATAGGTTGCTCTTTTCACCTATAGAGATTTTCGGAGATGGTGTTCTAAGAGATGGATGGACAACACTTTGGGCGGATAAAGAAAGAGTATTTCGAGCGTTGCCGAATGCAAAAGAGCAGTACAAATATTTATCATCGAAAGGCAATTTTGTGCCCGCTGTTTCAAACTTCATAAATGTTGCAGTGTTACATAGTTTAAAAGGTTTTGATGAAGATATACTTTTTATGGAAGATTTGCCATTTTGGCTGAATGCCACTAAAAATGGTTACACACTCAAGATTGTGGGCAGTAATCCACTAGTCCGGTATCGTGCGAATGACAGCAGCATTCAATCTACGGGTAGAAGGTTCCTGATAACTTTTCTGTTATACCAAAGTAAATATATAATTTACAATCCATTTTATAGAATATGCCAACGGGAAATAGACCAAGTCGATATTAACTCCAATAGGAGTAAGTTCTTTTTCTACCTCCTATTCTTTGGCGCACTGCCTCATAAAGTTATTAATAAGATAATTAGAATTATTATAAAATGATGGTAACTATTTTCACACCGACGTATAATAGAGCTTATATTTTGCCGAAACTTTACGAGAGCCTCAGGATGCAGACCAATAGTAATTTCGAGTGGATAGTGGTTGATGACGGTAGCACAGATAATACTGCCGAACTAATTTCCAAATGGATTGAAGATGGAGAGATTAGTATTCAATTTATTAGGAAATCAAATGGAGGGAAGCACCGTGCGATCAACTGCGGATTGTCTAAAGCGAGAGGTTATCTCTTTTTTATAGTTGACAGTGATGATTATTTGACAACGGATGCTGTCGAAAGCATTATCAATGAATGGGCGATTATTGGTAATAGTGAGGAATTTGCCGGCTTATGTTTTCGTAAAATAAATTACGCCACCACCAAGATGTTAGGCAATAATTTCCCTGCATATCCCAGGGAAGCTACCTCGCTAACAATAGCTTATAAATGGAAAATTACTCAAGACAAGGCAGAGGTATTTGTTACTGAGCACTTGCGAAAATATCCTTTTCCTGAAATTGAGGGCGAACTTTTTTTTACGGAGGCATATGTTTGGAATAAAATTGCTCTTTCCAATCGCGCACTACTAAGGTGCGTGAATAAGGGGATATATCTTTGTGATTATCTTGAAGATGGATTGACCTCAAATTTCATAGCACTATTGAGAAGTAACCCCAGGGGGCTTTCAATCTACTACAAATCTCTATTGAGATTACCTCTGTTGTGGAGAAGCCCCGTAACCGTAGCCAAGACTTTGGTGCGGTTGTTTCAATGTTATTATTTCCGTATCTTAAAATAGTATGTCCATATTATCGGGTAAATATGTCACTAGAAACGAGCTATTGGTTATATTGATTTTCATCATATACCCCTTAGCCTCTTTACCTTTAATTTTGGTTGAGATATATAATCGAAAAAAATACGCCTATACTCTGCTTTCTCTTTTTATGGGATTGTGTGCAATTCTTTTCCCACCCTTTGCCGACCTATATAGACATCAATTGGACTACTACCATTTTGCAACAGGAGATTTAAATATTCTCTTCTCCAACCAAAAAAACTTTGACTTCATTCTATACTTCATAAGCAAGATTTTTGCTCTTACCGGTATTCATTTCGAGTTAATCAGATTCTTGTTCGCTTTCTTGTCGTACCAGATTATTTTTTGGGTTTTTAGAGATATAGTAAAAAACAATGTTTTTCTACAGCAGAGTCAAAAATATTTCTTCATAGCCTTCATTTGTGCCTTTTTAGCAGTACCTTTTATATGGATAGTTACCGGATTGCGCTATATGATGGCAACAATGTTTGTGGCATTGGGCGTGTATTTGCTTTTTTTCAAGAATAAAAAGATAGGATGGCTCTGGATTGTAATTGCTTGTTGTACCCACTTTGGGGTTTTGATGATAGTTCTTTTTATGATAATTTTCAAATTATTTCCCTTTATAAAATTTGGTAAAAAGTGGACAATCACTACTACCATCGTTCTATTTTTATTTTCAAGTTCCTTGATGTTAATGTTTTACGACTTGCTGACCTTTGACGAAGACCTCAAGCGTGTCGGGTATGTATACATAAAGAACACGGAAGAATTTAATGATGCCCGTTCACTATTTGGTCTTATCGCCACCATTATGGAGCGAGCCTCTCTGCCATTGCTGATAGTATTACTTTTTACAGAAAAAAAAAGGTATGTATACACCTCTCTATATTTTGCGATAGTGATTTTAATAGGTCTTACCCAACCTTTTATAGTTATATTTAATCGCCTCACCTTGACCGCAGTGATATTGATGATGATTAGTGCAATATCCACCTTCGAATTGAGCAGATACAAGATGTTTATGTTCAAGCTCTTATTTGCAGCAATGATCATAACTACGATAGCTTACACGTATGGATACAGGGATCCACTGATGAAAGGAAAGCTATATCAAATCTTATATAAACCTGCCCCTATCATACTCATTTATGAGTATGATAAAAGGTGGATTGACTCCGAAATACAACCTAATGGGGAGTTCTATTAAGGAGACTGCCAGCACAGGGTCGTTTATCCATAAAGGCGTGTTGCTTGCCGGAGTGAAAGACAATGCCGGTGGTTTTCTGAGGTAATGTTTCAAAATAGCTGATTTGGTATATTTATGGTGTTCTTTGGTAGAGGTTTTTTTCAATGTATATTCCTATCAGTTTGTCGTGCACTTGCTCGCTTTTTGAGAAACAAATTGTCTTTCGGCAGAGCCTTTTCAGGTGCGTTCTAAATGTTAAATTCAATCGCTCAATTTTCCAAGTGTAAGCCTTACTGATAACGTGTTTGTCCGCAGGTAACAGACTTGAATAAGACGCCCAATCATCAGTAAAATACCTATTTATTGGGAAACATTTCATTTTATCAAGCAACTTTTTACAGGTTTCGTTATCACGCTTGCCGTTCTGCCAAGCTACTACTAATCCGCTGCTGCGGTCGATGGCGTACCAAGTCCAACGACGATTTTTCTTGTTGCCTACAAAACTCCAAAATTCGTCCATTTCAACATTATAAGCTATTTCAACATCAAGCTCCCTGAGTAAGCCTGCCTCAACCTTGTCGAATAAATAGGGGTTAATTTCGCTTGGAGTTTTTTTTAACCTCACCTATTACCGTGTGAGGACTTATCCCTAAAACTCTTGCTGTATCACGTATTCCACTCCCATTGGTGATCATTGTGATTATCGTCCTTTTTACGTCTGGCAGCCGCCCTTTGTTCTTAAAAGATAGCTGAAAAAACTTCCCGCAAGTCTTACATTTCCACCTTTGAGTGCCATTGGGGCTATGTCCATTCTTCTGTAAATCTTCGCTACCGCAAAATGGGCAGCTAACTACTTTTACGTGTCTCATTTTCTCCGAGTTTTATACCTCAAAGATAAACATAATTCAGCTAATTCGCAACACTACCGTTTTCTGATTATTCCGACTCTGTTCTCAGATGTGACTATTGTTAGTGATGCAGCTACCAGATATAGCTATGTGGTCAACTTTTCGCACGCCGATTTTATCCAGATTCACGCCCATAAAGAGACCGTTGTTGGTGTCGTCGAAACCGAATAGTGGGAGTGTGAAAATACATAGTTGCCTCGTCAAGATTGAGTTCAGAGAACTTATTGCCGAAATTTCGTATGTGTCTCCTATCTTCCGCTATTCTGTGGGTAATCATCGTTGCCTCGAAGTATGCAATGTCAATATCGGAATCTAACAAATTGTTAATGACATCCTCATTGATTGAGTTCTCACTCAAAAAATCATCCGCATCAACAAACATAATAAATTCACCTCAAGAGTGTTTTATTACAATATTTCTTGATGTAGACACCCCTTGATTAGATTGCCTGTGAATTTTAATGTTATTAAATTCCTCTTTCAATAGTTCGAGTTTATGCACGGAATCATCAGGCGAGCCATCATCTACGCAGATAATTTCAAAACAGTCTATTTTTTGACTTTCAATGCTCCTTATGCATCTCTCAATATACTCTGAGACGTTGTAAATAGGAATTACAAAACTAATATTGGAACCATTTTGCGTTATGTTACCCTAGATTTATAATAATTTTCCAGCCTCAGGGCATTATCGTGAATATCAAAGCCGCCTTTGACAATTTTATCATAATTATCTTCTCTATGGTGATTCTTAACAGATAGAATAATTTTCTCTGCCCATATTTGTGCACCATCGGTGAGGGGTAATGTCTCGATGCAATCTTGAACGACAGAAACCTCTAGTGGAATTACATCAGAAATTATTGATTTAACACCAGAGGTTTGAGCTTCAATCAAAGCAAGTGGCAATCCTTCAAATATTGATGGGAATAAGAATACATCCATTGCTTGTAAAAACTCATTGACATTATTCGCGGCACCCATTAATAACACTTTGGCGGAAATTCCCAATTTTGATATTCTATTTTCTATTTCCTTTCTCAGCTCGCCATCCCCAACTAACATCAGCACGCAGTCATCCTCTATTTTTATTAATTCACTGAAAATGTCAACTATAAATTTATGATTCTTTGGATATAAATAATTTCCCACA
Source organism: Mucinivorans hirudinis (assembly GCA_000723505.1). Lineage (GTDB taxonomy): Bacteria > Bacteroidota > Bacteroidia > Bacteroidales > Rikenellaceae > Mucinivorans > Mucinivorans hirudinis. The sequence continues at coordinate 2,744,121 of HG934468.1, forward strand.
TGCCCCACAACCAGGGTTGAGTCTTTAATGTCATATTTATTCCTAATTGTTTTTCTCGTTTGTTCGTTAAACCTATATTTGTTGGCATCAATGGCATTGGGCATTATCAAATACTCGCGTTTTTTTACAATATCTTTTGTAAACAATTCCTTCGCTTTTGCATCGGCACAGGTAATGTAATCACTAGCCAAAAAACAAATTCTTTTTTTTGCATAGTACTTTGTAAATATATTGTATGGAAATTTAGTGCGCAAATCTATTCCTATTCCGTGATTATGAATAATCCTATTTTTCACTCCGTGTCTGTATGCGGATTGCAAATTGTACCAGTATGATACACATTGATGAAAATGGACAATTTGGTATTCGGGGTGCTCGTCAAAAAATTTATCTACTTCTCGGTAATGTTTTATTGGATTCTTTCTCCTTGCGGTTAAACAAAATACCTTGCCTCCAAGCGTTCTAACCTCCTGGTCGAAAAAACCATTCTCAGTAGTTACTAAAAAATCAAAAATGACCTCCTGACGATTTAGTGCTCTCAGGTATGCCATTAACATCGTACCCATTCCGCCGTTATTTAATCCACCTATGCAGTGTAATACCCTTATCATTTCTCAATAATATTTTGTAGTTAATAATATTTATTGTATATTTGAATAACATACAAATGTAATAAAAATTGGAATATGAAACGTATATTTTTTGTTATCATTTCCCTCCTATTGCTCCAATTAGCCTCGGCACAAAACCCAGCCATCGGCTGGCGTGGCGAGGAGCGACAAGGGATCTACAATGAATCGGGGCTGCTCAAGGAGTGGGGCGCGGAGGGACCTAAGTTGCTGTGGGCGGTGGAAAATTGCGGCAAGGGCTACTCGAGTCCAACCATCTATGGCGACAGAATCTACCTCACATCACTCACCGAAGATGAGCAGGGTGAGCAGGTGGTTGCCTTCACAATAGAGGGTAAGAAGTTGTGGGAGAGAGCCTACGGCAGGATGTGGGGCAAATCATTCCCCGATGCGCGTACAACGCCAACGCTCTACAAAGGGAGGCTTTATGTTATTTCGGGGGTGGGCGACGTTGCCTGCATAGATGCCGCCACGGGTGAGATTGTGTGGCAGCGGGAGGCGGGTGTGGAGTATGGCTCTAATCTTGCTCTGTATGGCGAGTCGGAATCGCCGCTCGTTTTCGACGATAAAGTTATCTACACCCCCGGTGGCGAGAAAACAACCATCGTTGCACTCAATGCCCTAACGGGTGCTGAAGTGTGGAAAACGGAGGCTATTCATAATCAGGAAAATAGTTATGTAAATCCGGTTCTTATTACTCATAACGGCAAGCGCCAGATTGTAACCTGCACGGGCGATTATTTAATAAGCCTCGACCCTCAATCCGGCAAAGTGCTTTGGAAAATTATGCCCCTGCCCCAGGAGAAACGCTACTATCCCGACGGCAAGCGCGCCGACACGGCTTTTACGAATACACCAATCTACCACAACGGCAAAATATACCTCACAAGCGGGCACGGGCAGGGTTCGCAAATGTTTGAAATAAACCCAGAAAGTAGTGATGTTAAACTGCTTTGGCGCAATGATGACCAAAGTTCTCAGATGGGAGGTGCGATACTCATAGACAATGTAGTGTACGCCCCCAGCTGGATAAACAACTCGAAGGGCAACTGGACGGCAGTGGATTGGAACACGGGCGAGACACTCTATAACACCGAGTGGCGTAACAAGGGTTCTATGATTTATGCCGATGGGATGTTCTACTGCTACGAAGACCGCCAAGGGTGGGTAGCATTAGTAAAGCCAAATCCCCAAAAGTGGGAGGTTGTGAGCGAGTTTCGTCTTAAGGGGGGTGATGGATACCACTGGGCGCATCCAGTCATCCACAAAGGCATCCTCTATATTCGCCACGGCAATGGGCTGCTGGCTTTTGAAATAAGATGTTAGTTATTTGTGTAGTTAGTGCAAATTAACGACGGATAAATTGTAATAATTTTTTATGATTGACAAAAAAGTCACTACCTTTGTGACATAAATATATAGATATGCAAACAGTAAAAGTATTGGTTACGGGCGGAGCGGGATTTATCGGCTCTAACCTGTGTGAAACTCTTTTGGGTAAAGGATTTGGTGTGGTTTGCCTCGATAATTTTTCGACCGGTCACCGCTATAATGTGGAGCAGTTTTTGTTGAATCCCAATTTTACTCTTATCGAAGGCGATATTCGCGATTTGGAAACTTGTAGTAACGCAGTTGCCGGAGTAGATTATGTTTTGCACGAGGCGGCGCTCGGCTCTGTTCCACGTTCGATAAAAGACCCTATTACCTCTAATGATGTCAATGTTGGTGGATTTCTCAATATGCTTGTCGCGGCAAGAGATGCCGGTGTTAAGAGATTTGTGTATGCGGCAAGTTCATCAACTTATGGTGACAGTAAGTCGCTGCCAAAGGTCGAAGAGGTTATTGGAAGACCACTGTCGCCATACGCAATTACCAAATATGTGAATGAGTTGTATGCCGATGTTTTTTCACGTACGTACGGGATGGAGTGTATCGGTTTGCGCTATTTCAATGTGTTTGGTCGCCGTCAAGACCCCAATGGTGCTTATGCTGCTGTAATTCCGTTGTTTGTCAAGAAGTTTATCAATCACGAATCTCCGGTTATCAACGGTGACGGGGAGTATTCCCGCGACTTTACATATGTGGACAATGTCGTGCAGATGAATCTTTTGGCAATCACAACAGATAATAAAGAGGCTGTTAATCAGGTTTACAATACCGCTTTTGGCGAACGGACGACTTTGAATCAGTTGGTGGGTTACATCAAGGAGTTTTTGAGTGAATTTGACCCGCAAATAGCAAAAGTGGAGGTTCTTCACGGACCAAATAGAGCAGGAGATATACCTCACTCCTTGGCTAATGTGGATAAGGCTCGCAACCTTTTGGGCTATGCTCCCGGGTTTTCGATGAGAGACGGTCTGCGAGAAGCAGTTGAATGGTACTGGAATAATTTGAAGTAGGTGCAGGCTGTCTGCATAGGTCGCGGATTTGGGGCTATGCTCCAAAGAGGTGGAAGGAGACCAAAGGGGGGTGTGTGCAAAAAGACTTTGCACTCCTCTCCTTTTGCGTTGAGTTTGAGAGGTTCTCACGATTCGTATAAATACTCATTCGATTTACAAACAAAACTCCATTGTCCGGTTCGTAAAATTTGGTGAAATTTGCACCATAATTTTTACTGAATGGGCAAGAGAATTTTTCTATATATATTAGTCCTGTTGCTTTGCGGGCAAACTACTCACTCACAGGAACAAAAGAGGAATCGAAAGTTGGAGCGATTCGAGAGGCGCCAGGCACGTAATAGGCAGTTGCAGGGTGAGATTCAGCTTTCGGGTGCTTTTGCGCTCTATCCGATGGTGGTGCGTTGGGCGGAGGAGTTTCGTAAGCTATACCCGCGGGTGAAGATAGATATTTCGGCAGGTGGTGCGGGCAAGGGTATAACGGATGCTTTAGCCGGAGTGGTCGATTTCGGAATGGTCTCGCGCGAGATTCACCCCGCCGAGGTGGAGAAGGGTGCATTTGCCATTGCTGTTGCCAAAGATGCTGTTGTTGTTACCGTCAATTCTAATAATCCACTCATTAATATTATACGTACGCGCGGGCTTACTCGTTCTGCGGCTGTAGCCTTATGGAAAACTCAAACTGCCCATACGTGGGGTGATGTCTTGGGTACGCCTAGTACCATTCCTGTGCACACTTACACTCGCTCCGATGCGTGCGGTGCTGCCGACACTTGGGGCGCATATCTCGGTATCAAACAGGAGGATTTGGAGGGTACTGCCGTTTTCGGAGACCCGGGGATAGCTTCTGTCATTCAGCGCGACAAAATCGGAATTGGCTTCAACAACATAGCGTATGCCTATAACGTGAAGACAAAAAAGCCCCACCGCAATATTGCAGTTATGCCCTTGGACTTGAATGGCAGCGGAAGAATCGACCCCGAAGAGGATTTTTATGATACACTAGAGGAACTTTGCGAGGCGATTGCCGGCGGGCACTACCCTTCGCCACCCGCGCGGGAGCTATATTTAGTATGTCGCGGCAAACCGCAGGATGATGTGATACTTGAATTTTTAGTTTTTATCCTCACCAAAGGGCAGCAATGGACTGCGGAATCGGGATATGTACCTCTCTCGCCACAGAGATTAGAAGAGGAGCTAGACAAAATATTGTAGCCCCCTCTTCCCCCGACCTAAAAGTCCCCAAAGTTTCAAAAGTCACAATAGCCCCCCCCCAAAAAAAATGCCCTCCCCAAGAATCATTAAAGAACGCGTTGCCGGCGCAATGATGCTGACATTTACTGTGCTGGCATTCTTGCTGGTGGTTGCCATCGGCGTTGGTTTGGTTGTGAAGTCGATGCCCATTCTCCAGGAGAAGTCTCTGGGTGACCTGCTACTTGGTGCAAAGTGGAAGCCGATGCGCGGAGATTTTGGCTTTCTTCCATTCATACTTGGTACTTTGTGGGTTACCTTTACGGCAATTTTGTGGACTTTTCCCGTGTCTTTATTTACGGCAATATTTCTGACGGAGCATTCACCGCGCTTTACCCGCAAGATTGTATTTCCGGTATTGGATATTTTGGCGGGGTTGCCCTCGGTGGTATATGGGGTATGGGGAGTGTTGGTTGTTGTGCCGTGGATTTCGGATTGGTTAGCTCCAAATTTTGTGGAGTACTCCACGGGGTACACCGTGTTGGCTGCATCGGTGGTGCTTGGGGTAATGATTTTGCCGTTGATGATTTCGCTTTTCGTAGAGATGTTTTCGACTGTTCCTCAGGAGCTTCGTGATGCGTCGCTGTCACTCGGGGCAACGCGGTGGCAGACAACTAAGTCTGTGATTATCAGAAAATCAGCACCTGGGATTGTGGCATCGGTGATATTGGCGATTTCGAGGGCTATGGGCGAGACTATTGCCGTTCTGATGGTATGTGGAAATATTGTGCAGTTGCCTGATTCGTTATTGGATGGATGCTATCCGCTGCCGGCATTGATTGCCAATAACTATGGCGAGATGCTCAGCGTGCCCCTCTATGAGTCGGCTTTGATGATGGCGGCACTGATATTGTTTGTTGTGGTTTTTGTCTTTAATATTGTTTCGCGGGTGATATTGCGTAGGATAGAGAATAGAATGGCATAGCGCGGTTATTGTCCGGAAATAATGTCTCTTTTGTGAATAAAAGAGACAAAAAACTTTCATAAGAGGAATTAGAAGATGAAGTTGAAATTTATAGAAGAGAAAGTCGCTAAGGCGGTGATGTTTATTACCACCTTGACCCTCTTTTTCTTTGTCGCAAGCATACTGTACACAATAGTTTCCAAAGGATGGAGCAGCCTGACGTGGGAGATGATTTCTCAGCTGCCGCAGGGGGGGTTCTATATTGGTGGTGATGGGGGGATTCTCAATGCCATTGTCGGCTCGCTCTACATTGTGGGAGCATCCACCATTCTCGGGCTGCTCATTAGCATCCCCGTGGTCTTCTATATGAATGTCTACCTGAGTAAAAAATCGAAAATCGCCTACGCTGCCCGCCTATCTTTCGATGTCCTCTTTGGCATACCCTCAATCGTTTATGGCGCATTTGCCTTCACGATAATGATTTATCTCGGTCTGAAAACATCACTCCTTGGCGGTATCATCGTGATAACGCTCCTGATTATACCTATATTTATACGCTCGATGGACGAAATTGCCCGTACGATGCCACGCGAGATTCTCGATGCAACCTTCTCATTGGGCGCAACCAAGTGGGAGAGTATCAAGGTTGTAGTGCGCCAGATTGCTCCCGGTATTGCAACTGCAACGCTGCTTTCTATTGGTCGTGCCATCGGCGATGCGGCGGCAGTGTTATTCACTGCCGGTTATACCGACAGCATACCCACATCGCTAAGCCAACCTGCTGCCACGCTGCCCCTTGCAGTCTTTTTTCAGCTAAGTTCACCAATAGAAGAGGTGCAACAAAGAGCCTATGGAGCGGCACTGATACTTACTATTATTGTGCTGGTATTGAGCATAGTGGGTCGATTAATTACTAACCGCTTTTCAAAGAACAGAATCAAATGATGGAAAAGAGCATAGAAATAGGAGACTTGAACGTCTATATTGATAAAAATCATATACTTAAAAACGTTAATCTCACAATTCCCAATCGGAAAATTACCTGTATTATAGGACCTTCAGGTTGCGGAAAGTCCACGCTTTTGAAGAGTTTTAACCGATTATTGGAGAACACGGAGAATGTAAAAATAACGGGACGTGTGTTGGTTGATGGTGAAAATATTTACGCACCTCACTCCGAAATTACCCATATCCGCCGCAAAATGGGGCTGCTCTCGCAACGCCCCTGCCCATTACCAATGTCCATTTTTGATAACATAACTTTCGGTTGCCGCATCCACGGAATACGTAACCGTAAGAAGCTCAAAACAATAGTTGAGCACTATCTGCGCGAGGTGGGTCTGTGGGACGAGGTCAAAGAGCGGCTCAACACCCCCGCCTCACGAATGTCTGTTGGGCAGCAGCAACGTCTCTGCCTGGCTCGCGGATTGGCTGTGGAGCCCGATTTTATATTGGCAGATGAGGCAACCTCTGCACTTGACCCTATTTCGAGTGGGATTATTGAAAATCTTTTTGTAAAATTGCGGTCGGAATATGGCATCATAATGGTGACGCATACGCTTCGTCAAGCACGACGAATTGCGGATTACGTAGTATTTATGTATATGGGAGAAGTTATAGAGGCAGCCGATGCGGCAGAGTTTTTTGATAACCCCAAACACGAACTGACAAAGAAATATTTAACAGGAGCATTTTCGTAATATGTACAATTTAACACACTTAAAGGAGCTTGAGGCGGAGTCCATTTATGTTCTGCGCGAGGTGGCGGCACAGTTCTCTAAACCGGTGCTGCTGTTCTCGGGCGGCAAGGACTCAATTGTGATGACCCACCTTGCCTATAAGGCTTTTTATCCCGCAAAAATTCCATTTCCACTACTCCATATTGACACTGGGCACAATTTTATTGAGACTATTCAATATCGTGATGAGCTCGTGGAGCGGTTGGGAGCAACCCTGATTGTGGGCTCTGTGCAAGAGTCTATTGATTCAGGGCGCGTTATGGAGGAGACAGGTTATAACGCGTCGCGTAACAAGTTGCAAACCACCACGCTGCTGGACACTCTTGAAAGGCATAAGTTTGATGCGGCAATGGGTGGGGCGCGCCGCGACGAGGAGAAAGCGCGTGCCAAGGAGCGATTTTTCTCTCACCGCGATGAGTTCGGGCAGTGGGACCCAAAGAACCAACGCCCCGAGCTTTGGAATATCTTTAACGGAATGAAGCACCTTGGCGAACATTTCAGAGTCTTTCCAATATCGAACTGGACGGAGATGGATGTTTGGCAATATATTCTACTGGAAAATATACCTATGCCATCCATCTATTTTACCCACTCGCGGGAGGTCTTCTTCCGAGACGGACAGTGGTTGGCGGCGGAGTCTTGTATGAAGTTGAAGCCTACGGAAATAGTTGAGACCAGGCGGGTCCGTTGTCGTACAATAGGTGACATAAGTTGTACGGGATTAGCACTGTCCGAAGCCAACTCGCTCAGGGAGATAATAGACGAAATTGCCGCAACGCGTGTTACTGAAAGGGGTAGCCGCGCTGACGACAAACGCTCGGAATCGGCAATGGAAGACCGCAAAAAAGAGGGATATTTTTAATTCGGCACCAAGTAACAATAGTTCGTTAAAAGTTTTCAATTCCTTTCACCCAGCAGCGGGGCGCGGGGTGACAATACAAGGTATTACGCCCAATATCAATGTATTAAAAACATTTTAAAGAAATATTGATTGTATAACACCCTTTTAATAGAATAGTGATGGATTACAGAAAACTGACAATCGAAGAGATTCGGCAGCTCGAGCAACAAAGTTGCCTGAGTGATGATTGGGGTAAAGTGCTTGTTAAAGAGAGTTTTGCAGTTAATCATATTTTTCACACACGCTTTTCCGGTGAAATACGTCTTGGGGTTTTCGAGAAAGTTTTTGAGTTGGAGGGCGGATTGAGAAAACATTCGGGTCTGCGCCACGTCACCCTGCATAATTGTTCGGTTGGCGACAATACTCTGATAGAGAATGTCCCCAACCATATATCGAACTACAACATTGGCGAAGATTGTTTCATCCAGAATGTCAATCTGATAGTCGTTGACGGTGAGACCTGCTTCGGGAATGGGGTACAGGTGTCGGTGCTCAATGAAACCGGTGGGCGCGAAGTGCCCATCTTCAATAAGTTGTCGGCTCATCTTGCATATTTGATTGCGCTCTATCGTCATCGCCCTCTGCTCATCGAAAAGTTGCAGATGCTCATAGAAAAGTATTCACGCAAGCACTCGTCATTCACGGGATCGATAGGCCGCAATGTTAAGATAATCAATACGGGCACTATTCGCAATCTCATTATTGGCGATGGCGCAATCATAGATGGTGCTTCCAGATTGGAGAATGGCACGCTAAGTTCCAATATGCAGGCTCCCATCCATATAGGGCATAATGTTATTGCCTCAGATTTTATTGTTTGCTCCGGTGCTCACATCACGGATGGAGCTGTTCTGGTGCGTACTTTTGTAGGACAGGCTTGCCATTTGGGACATCTATTTTCGGCGCACGACTCACTTTTTTTTGCCAACTGTCAAGGCGAAAACGGTGAAGCGTGCGCTATTTTTGCGGGAGCATATACAGTTTCGATGCACAAATCTAGTCTTTTGATTGCCTGTATGTTCAGCTTTCTGAATGCCGGTAGCGGCAGTAATCAAAGCAACCATATGTATAAGTTGGGTCCTATACACCAAGGTATTGTGGAGCGCGGCTCTAAGACGACCTCTGATTCCTATATTTTGTGGCCCGCCCGTATCGGTGCTTTTTCATTGGTTATGGGGCGACACGTGAATCATCCGGACACTTCGGAACTCCCATTTTCTTATTTGATTGAGAATAAGGATGAAACATACCTTGTGCCGGGTGTCAATCTGCGCAGCGTCGGTACAATTCGTGACAGTCAAAAGTGGCCAAAACGCGACAAGAGAACAGATGACGAAAAATTGGACTTCATTAATTTCAACTTACTTAGCCCCTACACGGTTTCGCGAATGATGCGCGGAGTTGAATTGTTGAAAAATTTACAAGACCTCTCCGGTGAGACCTCCGCTGAGTATGCCTACCAAAGCACCCATATCCGCAACTCGGCTCTGAAAAAAGGCATTCAATACTATAACAAGGCAATAGATAAGTTCTTTGGTAATTCACTAATATCTCATCTGCAAAAGGCTGATAATTATAGTATTGGTGCTATTCGTGCGCATTTGACAACCCAATGCGGCAAGGGGGAGGGTGAGTGGCTGGATATATCTGGACTGATTGTCCCCAAATCAGAGATATCTCACTTGATTTCGCGTATTGAAAATGATGGTTTTGAGGATATTACCGACATTCACAAGCAGTTCGAGGAGTTGCACAATCACTACTATGAGATGGAGTGGCAGTGGGCAGCTTCGGCGATGCAGGGATGGTATGGAGTAGACTTTAGTAAGGTTACCAAAGAGGAGTTGGTAAACATCATAAAGCGTTGGATGGACGCAGTGGTTTCGCTTGACAGACTACTATACGAGGATGCTCACAAGGAGTTTTCTATGGTTTCTCAGGTGGGTTTCGGAGTGGATGGCGCGCATCACAGACGCGTGTGTGATTTTGAGCAGGTGCGTGGCTCTTTCGAGCAAAATCAATTTGTGGTCAGTGTGTTGAAACATATAGAGACAAAAAGTAATTTAGGTAAAGAAATGATAAACAAATTATTATGATAGGATATTTAGATATGGAACTTTTGCGTTTCACGACTGCCGGGTCGGTGGATGATGGCAAAAGTACGCTTATAGGCAGGCTGTTATACGACAGTAAGTCTATTTTTGAAGACCAAATGGAGGCTATCAAGCAGGCGTCGGTCGTTCGCGGCAACGAGGAGGTAAACCTCGCCTTGCTCACCGACGGATTACGTGCCGAGCGCGAGCAAGGCATTACCATTGACGTGGCTTACAGGTATTTCGCAACACCACGCCGCAAATTCATCATTGCAGACACCCCGGGGCACATCCAGTATACGCGCAATATGGTTACGGGTGCTTCTACTGCGGATTTGGCAATAATCCTTGTCGATGCTCGTAACGGTATCCTCGAACAGACCATTCGTCATAGCTATATCGCCAAGCTACTACAGATCCCCTATATAGTGGTATGTGTCAATAAGATGGATTTGGTTAATTTTAGCAGGGAGGTTTTCGATGATATTGTCGGCAAATATAATGCTTTGGCAGATAGACTTGAATTAGAGAATGTTAGTTTTATTCCAATTTCTGCAAAGTTGGGCGACAACGTTGTGGAACGGTCTGTGAATATGCCTTGGTATGTGGGTGTGCCATTGATGGAGGTTTTGGAGAGTACGCCTATCGACCACAAAATCAACTCTTCGGATGCACGCTTTCCCGTACAGTGGGTGGTGCGCCCAATTAGCGACAAGTTCCACGACTTCCGCGGATATGCCGGGAGAATGGCGGGCGGAATTTTCCGCAAAGGTGAGCAAATTATAGCATTGCCCTCGGGGCAGACTTCTAGTATAGAATCTATTAGCCTTTGTGAGGAGCAATTTGACGAGGCTTTAACGCCACTGTCGCTGACCATAACCCTTGCGGATGATATAGATGTCAGCCGCGGCGATATGATTGTCTCCGCTGATGGCAAGCAACCATATGTGGGACAAGATATTACGGTGATGGTTTGCTGGCTCAACCCGCGCGAAATGCGTGTTAGCGGCAAATTTTTACTGAGGCATACTACAGCCTCAGTAAAAGGCATTGTAAAATCTATTGATTATCGGGTTGATATTAACACTTTAGAGAAAATAGAAGGTGAATCATCGCTTAAAATGAACGATATAGCACAAATTACAATCCGCACCGCCAAACCTTTGGTCTGCGACAAATACGTAGATAACCGCACCACGGGTAGCGTTGTTTTCATAGATGAAACGACAAATGAAACGGTCGGTGCAGGGATGATAATTTAGTGCAAACACTTTTGAATGAGGTTGGTGAAAAGTTTTTAGTACTTAGATTCCCGCCTACCCTAAAATATGACTCGTTTTGCAATTATAGGAACAAATTACGTAACCGACTGGTTTATAGCCGGTGCCATTAATGATCCGCGCTTCACTCTCACGGCTATTTACTCGCGAGTAGAGGAGACGGCACTCTCTTATGGGAATAAATGTCGTTCGCTTTACGGCAGTAAAATAGGTGATATAGAGATTTTCACCTCTCTTGAAAAATTTGCTGCATCCGATTGTTACGATGCCGTTTACCTTGCTTCGCCCAATGTTTTCCATCGAGAGCAGGCTATTTTGCTGATGCGTCACGGCAAGCACGTTCTTTGCGAAAAACCTATGGCGACTTCGTTGAGGGAGTGCGAGTTAATGGTTGGAGCAGCACGCGAGAACGGTGTTGTTCTGATGGAGGCTGTGAAAACTACGCTACTGCCCAATTTTCTGTCAATTAAAGATAATATTCATAAAATAGGTACTATTCGCCGCTATTTTGCCCAATATTGTCAATATTCTGGAAGGTATGAAGCGTTCAAAGCGGGGATGGTTCTCAATGCCTTTAATGCGCAAATGGCGGGTGGAGCGCTCTATGATTTAGGGATTTATTGCATCTATCCAATGGTTGTACTATTCGGAGAACCAGCCAATTGGATAGGTGAGCAGATGATTCTGCACACGAGAGTTGATGGACAGGGGTCAGCTATTTTTCGTTATGACGGGTTTGATGGCATAGTGATGTTCTCTAAAATTGCCAATTCCTACTTGCCTTCTGAGATTCAGGGCGAGAACGGTTCAATAGTTATCGAACGCATAAACACTTTTGAGAGTGTAAAAATTCATTATCGCGACGGTATGGTAGAGGATATTTCTCGCGAGACAATCAGTGATAATATGTATTACGAGGCGGAAGAATTTATTTCTTTGGTAGAAAATCATTCATCTGATTCTAGTATTAACTCGCACAAAAACACGCTTATAGCCGCTAAAATGATGGATGAAATTCGCAATCAAAATGGTATTTATTATCCTTGTGATTTGGAGTTACGAAAATAAATTTCTAACTTAGTGGAGTAAACCAATTAACTCTAAACTAATTATGAAATTCAGTAAGTTCATTGTCATCCCAGTGATGATTGCGGCTTTGGCTGCTATTGTTCAAATCGTAGACCAACTTTTGCAGGGCTGCGGCAGTTCGGCTATATTCTTGGCTGACAGCGGTTTCGGTTGGCTAACTTTCCAAGCGTGGGCAGTCTATTTCTTTGCCGGATGCACCGTAAAGGGTGGTGTTCAGGCATTTGTGGCGTATGTGCTCGGTATTGTCGGGTCGATTCTTATTATGGTCTTTGGCGGATGGCTCGCCTCGGTTGGTGTTCCCGGATTTTGGGCTGTGCCTTTTTCGCTGTTGGTGCTTGTGATTCCGGTGATTTGCCTCGAGCGTGTGAAAGTTATGATTCCGGCACTCTTCGTTGGAGCGGGTGCATTCTTTGCAATTATGACCTTCCGTCCGGCTGCGGAAAATACAACTTTTTGGAATGCGGCAGGTACAGAATTGACTTACTGCATCTTGGGTTTGATTATGGGATGGATAACGGTTACGTTGCGCGGTGCTTACGAAAAATGTGTAAATAAAGCTAAATAGTTCGTAATAAAAATATTATCTTTGACCTGCCAAACTTCCTATTTGGCAGGTCAATTTTTTAATTATGAGAGGTTTAACATCAAATCAGGTAGAAGAGAGCCGCGAAAAACACGGCGACAACTCATTAACACCACCCAAGAGAGAGTCGTTACTCAAACTTTTTTTTGAAAAATTTAGTGACCCCGTAATCAAAATCCTTTTGATTGCGGCATTTCTGTCTCTGGGTATATCATTTGTTCATAATGAGTTTTACGAGACTATTGGCATATTTTTTGCGATTTTCTTGGCAACCGGTGTGGGATTCTGGTTCGAGGTTGATGCTAATCGTAAGTTTGACATTCTCAATAAAATAAACGACGACAACTCCGTAAAAGTTTACCGCGACGGCGCACTCACAGAAGTGGGCAAAAAAGAGTTGGTCGTTGGAGATGTGATTATTTTAGAGACGGGCGAGGAGATTCCTGCCGACTGCCAATTAATTGAATCAGTGCAACTTTCAGCCAACGAGTCGTGCTTGACAGGCGAGCCGTCAATTCGTAAAACCCACATCAAAGAGGATTTCAAAGAGGATGCCACATATCCAAGCAATGTGTTGCTCAGAGGCACTACGATTATCGAAGGAAATGCTCTGGCAGAGGTTGTTAGAGTAGGAGATGCTACGGAGTTCGGAAAGGTTGCGCAGCAGGCGACTGCTAAAAATGAGGAGCAGACCCCGCTCACGAAGCAGTTGGAGAGGCTAGCTAAACTCATTAGTGTGGTGGGATTTACGTTAGCGGCACTCACATTTTCGGCACTCTTCGTCAAAGACATAATTTTGGGACGTCTCGGTAATTTGGGGCAAGTAGGATTAGCGTCTGCAGTAATTTTCGGTGTTTTTATTAGTTTGGCAAAAATTTGGATACCAATAGTTTATGATGGTCTAGCCCTTGCCGGGAGAGATAAAAAGATACCCGATGCTTTCGCAAAACGTGGGTGGATGCACTGGTTCTTGCTTGGCGTTATGTCGTTCATTGCCATCGCATTTCTTGGCTTTCCCTTTGGTGTGAATATGTTCGAGGCTGAACATTGGATTTCCATTGACGAGGCAGGGCATATCCTTAGCTACTTTATGATTGCCGTCACCCTGATTGTAGTTGCCGTGCCCGAGGGTCTGCCGATGAGCGTCACCCTTTCGTTGGCACTGAGTATGCGTAAGATGCTCAAAAACAACAATCTTGTGCGCAAAATGCACGCCTGTGAAACGATGGGCGCAACCACGGTGATTTGCACGGACAAGACGGGCACACTCACCAAAAACCAAATGTCGGTCAATGATTTTGTACTCTACGATGATGATAAAGAGCTTTTGTACAGAGCCATATCAGTGAATACGACCGCGAATCTTGATGCTTCGAGAAAACCACTCGGCAATCCGACCGAGGGTGCCTTACTGCTTTGGCTTGAAAATCAAAATGTCGATTATAAGGTGTTGAGGACGGCTATTAAAGAGCAGATACCCTTTTCGAGTAAGGCGAAGATGATGATTACCCGCGTGGGTGATTACATCTTTATAAAGGGTGCACCCGAATATGTTTTGGCAAAATGCGAGGTTGAAAATCGCACGCAAGTTGATGCCAAACTGCTTGATTATCAAAATCGTGCAATGCGCACACTGGCATTTGCCTATAAAATTGGTGGCGATACTAACGATTTGAGCGGTTTGAAGTTACAGGCTATTGCGGCAATTTCCGACCCCGTGCGCGAGGATGTGCCGGCTGCGGTGCGCGACTGCCAAAATGCGGGTATAGCTATTAAGATAGTTACGGGAGATACTCCTGCTACGGCGCGCGAAATTGGTCGACAAATCGGTCTATGGCAACCGGAGGATAGCGTAATCAACGAAATAACGGGGCTGGAGTGGGAGGCACTCACGGACGAAGAGGCTTATGAACGTGCTTATTACCTGAAAATTATGTCCCGTGCGAGACCCACAGATAAGCAGCGTTTGGTGCAGATGTTGCAAAAGCGTGGTGAGGTGGTAGCTGTTACGGGCGATGGCACGAATGATGCGCCGGCGTTGAATTTTGCAAATGTCGGATTGTCAATGGGAACAGGCACTTCCGTGGCAAAGGAGGCGAGCGATATAACCCTGATGGACGACTCTTTTGCAAGCATAGCAACTGCCGTTATGTGGGGGCGTTCGGTCTACCTCAATATACAGCGATTTGTTCTTTTTCAACTAACAATCAACGTTGTAGCACTCACTATAGTATTCTTCGGCTCGTTACTCGGCTTTGAACTGCCACTGACCGTTACTCAGATGCTGTGGGTCAATCTAATTATGGACACCTTTGCTGCCGGAGCTTTGGCATCTCTTCCGCCCGATAAGAAGGTTATGGCGAAGAAACCGCGAGGAGTTAATGAGTTCATTATTACCTCGAAAATGCGCGGTTCAATTCTCGCGACCGGGTTCCTCTTTGTAGCGGCATTGCTCGGAATACTATTTTGGTTTTCGCACGATGCGGAGGGCTTGACGCGCTACGACCTCTCGATGTTCTTTACTATTTTCGTGATGCTTCAATTCTGGAACTTGTTCAATGCTAAGGCGTTCATTAGCGGGCATTCGGCATTCCACAAAATCGGAAGTTGCAGCGGTTTTCTTCTTGTTGCCCTATTGATTCTGGTGGGACAGATATTGATTGTATCGTTCGGTGGCGACGTTTTCCGAGTAACGCCTATATTGCTGATTGATTGGGTGATAATCATTGCCGCAACCTCCGTTGTTTTACTTTGGGGCGAGGTGAAAAGAAGATTGGCTAGATAACGTTTCAGTAAACCGCTAAGGATAGAAGTAGGCTTTTCATTTCTGTGGGATATTCCTATCACCGCTTCGTAAATACTTTATTTAATAATCTATTAATCCCCATTATTAGCCCAGAGTTGCTGCGGGGAGACAGTTTCTAAAATAATTTATTGACTCCGGAGTTGTCAATATAAAAAAAGCCAACCGCCTATTAATAGGAGGTTGGCTTTTTGTAGCCTCGGCGGGAATCGAACCCACATCAACGGTACCGGAAACCGTCATTCTATCCTTTGAACTACGAAGCCGCGAAATGCGTCCGCAAAG
This sequence comes from Mucinivorans hirudinis, assembly GCA_000723505.1. Classification (GTDB taxonomy): domain Bacteria; phylum Bacteroidota; class Bacteroidia; order Bacteroidales; family Rikenellaceae; genus Mucinivorans; species Mucinivorans hirudinis. Next base: position 2,760,074 of record HG934468.1, read on the forward strand.
TTAGTAAAAAATCCGCTAACGCACAACTTTCACCTCAAACAATGTGTCCCAATCTTTGCCTGTGAGCCAAAGTTGCTTGGTGGCAGGATTATAAGCAATCCCGTTGAGCACATCGGCTCGCGAGCGATTGCCGATATTTCGTTCCAATATAGAGCAATCTATAACTCTCTCTACCATACCACTTTGAGGGTCGATTACCACAATGTTGTTGCTCAGGTAGATATTTGCCCAAATCTTACCGTCTATCCATTCCAACTCATTAATATAATCCACCTTGCCACTGTCTGTTGCAACCTCAATCTGTGAAATTTTTTTGAAGCCGTCCGGGTCGTATTTGTATATTTTGTGAGAGCCATCCGAGAGGTAGAGCCACGTGCCGTCAGTGGTTATGCCCCACCCCTCGCCCGCGAGAGGGTATTGGCTTACCTTGTCGAAATCCTCGACATCGTAGACAAAAACAACCCCCTCTTCCCAGGTTAGTTGGTAGAGTTTTCCGCCTAAGAGTGTGACTCCTTCGCCGAAATATTTTTTGTCTAATTCCTTCTTTTTTACAATTTTACCGCTCTCAATTTCGACCGCTTGGATTGCCGAGCGCCCGCGCTGTCCCACACTCTCGTAGAGTAGACCGTTGTGGAAGAGTAACCCTTGGGTATAGGATTTTTTGTCGTGCGGATAGCGCTTTACAATGGCAATGCTTTCTTGAAGTGGAGGTTTTGCCGCCACCACCCAAAACTCTCCGCCTAGAGTCTGCTCCTGCTCTCCCTTGAGAGCTTTCACCGAGTACGCCACCCGCCCCACTTTGTCGCCCGTAACCGTAAATACCCCATCTGGCGCGAGTACGCCGTTGATTGTAATAATAATCGAATCAAGCGATTGTAGCTCTGTGAATTCTATTTTAACTCTATCTCCCTTTCGGAAAGTTTCGCGGTAAGATGGTTTGAGAGCTGTTATCAGTTCAGGCTGCGAGACGGCTGCCTGAGTTGCTACAGGTGTATTTTTGGGTGCGGACGAGCCGCAACCGAACGTTATAAGAGAGAGTAGCAGAGATAGATTTATGCGCATCGTGTGTAAAATATTATGCATAATAATAAGTGTTTATTGCCTCTTGCAGCGCATCGTTGCAATTAGGGGGTGACTGAAAATTCTAAAATAATCGACGACTAATTTTCAGGAACCCCCTCGTGACACAAAGATAATGAACCTTTGAGAGAAATGCAAAATAAATCTTTGTGTGCGCTCTTTAGCCGTTCATTGTACCGTTTAATCATACATCGCAATAGTTCGTCAAAAAGTTGCTAAATATATTTATTTGCAGTATTATACTGACAAGATAGTGAACTTTTTAACGAACCGTTGATTTAGATACCCACTTGTTTTTTCTTACAATATGCCGGTAGGGTTTTTATTTTAATTACAAATTGCTATCTTTGTGTGTTAAACTCGGAAAAAATATTAAATATCTAATAAATGGCACAAGATAATTTTACATCACGCCACATAGGCGTGAATGATGCTGACCTCGCGGAAATGTTGAAGGTTATCGGCGTTAAGTCGGTAGAGGATCTTATCAACCAAGTAGTTCCGCCACAAATTCACCTCCACGAACCACTTCCCTTGCAGGAGGGTATGAGCGAATGGGAGTTTGCAAACCACATTCGCGAAATTGCGGCGAAGAACACAGTGGTGCGCACGATGATTGGTATGGGCTACTACGGCACGGCAACTCCGGCGGCGATTGTTCGCAACATTTTTGAGAATCCGGCGTGGTACACTTCATATACCCCTTATCAGGCTGAAATTTCTCAGGGTCGTTTGGAGGCGTTGTTGAATTTCCAAACTATGGTATGCTCGCTTACGGGTATGGAGTTGAGTAATTGCTCTTTGCTGGACGAGGCTACCTCGGCGGCGGAGGCTATGGGAATGATGTTCTCGAGCCGCTCACGCGCAGCCGTTAAGGAGGGGCGTAATGTGCTTTTTGTGGATGAAAACATTTTCCCGCAAACGCTTGATTTGTTGCTAACTCGTTCAGAACCACTTGGGATTGAGCTTTTTGTCGATAGTTTTGCGGAGTATGAATTTACAGGTCGCGAATTTGGCGCAATCCTTCAGTATCCTGCCGCTACGGGTGAGGTTTGTGACTACTCTAAATTTGCAGAGATTTGCCACTCAAAAGAGGTTTTAGTTACTGCCGTTGTTGATATTCTTGCACTCGCACTTATTAAATCGCCAGCAGAGTGGGGGGCTGATATAGCGGTGGGCTCTACTCAACGTTTCGGTATCCCGATGGGCTTTGGCGGTCCTCACGCGGGCTACTTGGCAACCAAGGAGGAGTACAAACGTAATATGCCGGGGCGCATCATTGGCATTTCTGTGGATAGACTTGGCAATAAGGCGTTGCGTATGTCTCTGCAAACGCGCGAGCAACACATCAAACGCGACAAGGCAACATCTAATATCTGTACAGCTCAAGCGCTTTTGGCTTCAATGGCAGGTATGTTCGCCGTCTATCACGGAGCTGAGGGAATTAAACGTATCGCTTTGAATGCTCACTGCCACGCAACGGCTATGGCAGCGGCTTTGGAGGAGTTGGGATATTCGGTTCTTAGCGAAAACTTTTTTGATACCATCGAGGTAGAGGCAGATGCAGATACTATTATGGAGCTTGCCTCGGAAGTTGCACTTAATCTCTTCTACCCGGCAGAAAACATAGTTCATATGAACTTCGACGAACTCTCGAACTTGGACGAGCTCAACGCTTTGGTCGCAATCTTTGCAGAGGCGGCAGGTAAAGAGCCATTCGTGATTGAGTCTATTGACCAAGAGAATACATTCTTTGCGCCGGAGTTGGCGCGCCAAACTCCATTTCTGCAAGAGCCCGTGTTCAACAAGTATCATTCCGAGACTGAGTTGATGCGATATATCAAAAAGTTGGAGCGTCGCGATATTTCGTTGGCAAACTCTATGATTTCGCTTGGCTCGTGCACAATGAAACTCAACTCGGCGGTTTCGATGATGCCTCTGTCGTTGTCGGAATTTGGTAATATCCACCCGTTTGTGCCTTTGTGGCAGGCGGAGGGTTATCTTGAATTAATCGATGAATTGGATAAAGATTTATCCATCATTACCGGTTTCGACAAAATGTCGTTCCAGCCAAACTCGGGAGCCAATGGAGAGTATGCCGGCTTGATGGTTATCCGTGCTTATCACGCTTCGCGGGGGGAGAACCATCGTAATGTGGTGTTGATTCCTGCTTCGGCTCACGGGACTAACCCTGCTTCGGCTGCTATGGCAGGGATGAAGATTGTGGTTACCAAATGCGATGAAAATGGAAATATCGACCTTGAAGATTGGAAGGCAAAGGCAGCAGAGTATGCCAAAGATTTGAGCTGCTGTATGATAACCTACCCATCAACTCACGGCGTTTTTGAGAGCCGAATCAAAGAGTTGATTGATGTTATCCACCAATATGGCGGTCAGGTCTATTACGACGGTGCGAATATGAATGCGGTTGTGGGTCTTTCGAGCCCCGGTTATATCGGTGCTGACGTTTGCCACCTGAATCTACACAAAACATTTGCTATCCCTCACGGCGGTGGTGGTCCGGGCGTGGGTGCTATCGGCGTGGCTGCTCACCTCACTCCGTTCCTTCCGTCTCACCCATTGGTGAGCTGTGGTGCAGAGGAGGGCATAACGGCAGTTGCCGCTGCTCCATTCGGCAGCGCTTTGGTGTTGCTTATTACTTACGCCTATATAAAAATGTTGGGTGCGAGCGGTCTCAAACGTTCTACTGAAATTGCTATTGTCAATGCCAACTATATGGCTTGCGCCTTGAAGGGTCAAATTGATACCGTCTACTCGGGCGAGACAGGACGCGTGGGACACGAGATGATTTTGGACTATCGTCGCTACCGTCAGGATTATGGCGTTGAGTGTGGTGATATTGCGCGCCGTCTAATGGACTACGGCTTCCACGCTCCCACGCTGAGTTTTCCGGTTCACGATACGCTGATGGTTGAGCCTACCGAGAGCGAAAGTAAGGCTGAGCTTGACCGCTTTATACAAACCCTGCTCCAAATCAAATCCGACTGCGAAGCCATCAAAAATGGCGAGGCAGACAAGGAGGATAATGTATTGAAGAATGCGCCCCACACGGCTGCAGAGCTTATTGGCGATAACTGGGCGCACCCATATTCGCGCGAGAAGGCAGCCTTCCCGCTGCCTTGGGTTGTGGAGAATAAGTTCTTCCCCTATGTTAGCAAGATTGATGCCGGTTATGGTGACCGCAACTTGGTGTGTTGCTGTGCGGAGTCGCTGGACAAATACTTGTAATACTATATAGGGGGCTTCTAAAAATTAGCCGCTGGTTATCTTGGAGTTTTTAGAAGCCCCCGTATAGATATACAAAAAATTTGGAAAATAGGGATAAATGTTTTACCTTTGCTTCGCCAAATAGACAGCAGTTGTGCGCATAGATGTTGGTTCCATAGCTCAGCTGGATAGAGCAACAGATTTCTAATCTGTCGGTCACAGGTTCGAATCCTGTTGGAATCACAAATTAGTTTTCGGTTGAGTTAGTGGTTCGTAACCTCTAACTCTTTTTTTTGCCGCATTGAGAATTGTAGTTCCTGCGCTTGTGTTTGGGTTTGGAACGATTGTCAAGTAATCAAGGAGGCTTCCGAAATAACCGACTGTTAATTTTGGGAATCCTCCATAATTAATTAAACAACCATCGTGAGTGTTAATAATAATGTGTTCCTGCCCACCTCTGCCAAGGAGCTTGCGGCACGGGGTTGGGAGTGGGTGGATGTGATTCTCTTCACGGGTGATGCCTATGTAGACCATCCGGCATTTGGAGCAGCCGTCATCGGACGTGTGTTGGAGGCGGCGGGTTATCGGGTGGCTATTGTGCCTCAACCCAATTGGAGGGACGACTTGCGAGATTTTCGCAAGTTGGGCAAGCCGCGTCTCTTTTTTGGCGTCACTGCCGGTGCTATGGATTCGATGGTCAATCGCTACACCGCAACCAAGCGTCTACGTTCCGACGATGCCTACACCCCTGACAACCGTGCCGATATGCGCCCCGACTACCCGAGCGTGGTCTATACCAAAATTCTCAAGGATATATACCCCGACACCCCGGTGGTTTTGGGTGGAATCGAGGCGTCACTCAGGCGATTGACCCACTATGACTATTGGCAGGATAGGTTGCGTCCTTCGTTTTTGGTGGAGAGCGGCGCCGACTATTTGGTCTATGGGATGGGCGAAAAGGTTGTCGTGGAGTTGGCACAGGCGATGGCTCAGGGCAGAAGCCCGCGCAATACACCCCAAATTGCATACCTGAGCAAAAATGCGGCAGTCTGCGGCGAAGAGGTTCTCCACCTACACTCCTTCGAGGAGTGTTTGGCGGACAAGAGTAAGTATGGTGAAAATTTCGTAAAGTTCGAGACCGAATCCAACCGATTAGAGGCGCGTACGATTGTGGAGCGGGTTGGTCAGGAGTATGTTGTGGTCAATCCCCCCTATCCCTTTCTGAGTGAGGATGAGATTGATGCCTCTTTCGATTTGCCATACACCCGTCTGCCGCATCCCCGATATAGAGGCAAGCAGATTTCTGCCTATCAGATGATTAAGCACTCGGTTTGTCTTCATCGCGGATGTTTTGGGGGGTGTAGTTTCTGCGCTATATCGGCACACCAGGGTAAATTTATCTCGAGCCGTAGCGAACGCTCAATTTTGGGTGAGATAGAGAAAATTACTGCTATGGAGGATTTTCGCGGATATCTTTCAGATATTGGCGGGGCATCGGCAAATATGTGGCGAATGGGAGGGGTAGATGTGCACAGGTGCAGAAAATGTAGTCGTGCATCGTGCCTGTTTCCGAAAAAATGTCTAAATTTACACTCCGACCACACTCCATTGTTGGAGTTATATGGTAGAATTAGAGCGGTTAAGGGTATCAAAAAGGCATTTATAGGTAGTGGAATCCGTTATGATATGTTCCAAGGGGGCGAATATCTGGAGGTTGTTTTGAAGCACCACACCAGTGGACGTTTCAAGGTTGCTCCCGAGCATACCGAGGATAATGTGCTCAGAGTGATGCGCAAGCCATCCTATGATTTGTTCGAGGATTTACGGCGCAATTTCCGAAAGATTTGTGAAAAAGAGAATCTGCCATATCAAATTGTGCCCTACTTTATTTCGAGCCATCCGGCTTGTAATGAACAAGATATGCGCCTATTAGCGGCGCGCACAAAAGGAGTAAGCACGGAGCAGGTACAGGATTTCACCCCCACACCAATGACCCTCTCCACCACGATTTACTACACAGGAATTAACCCATACACGGGCGAAAAAATATATACAGCGCGCACCCGCGAGCAGAAACAGAGACAGAAAGATTACTTTTTTGCCAAAGAACGATAATTATAGAGAACAATGCAAGAAGATATTATAAAGAGCAGAACCGAAGCCGAAGCCGAATATGAGTATGGCTTTACATCGAATATAGAGACTGAAACCATAGCAAAAGGGCTTAGCGAAGAGACTGTGCGGTTGATTTCCGCAAAGAAAGAGGAGCCTGAGTGGTTGTTGGAATTTAGATTACGGGCATTTCGTCATTGGCTCACGTTGAAGCATCCGCGTTGGGCGCACCTCACCATACCCGAAATAGACTTTCAGGATCTTATCTACTATGCCGCGCCCAAGCCGCGCAAGGAGTGGCAGCAGGGGGACGAGATAGACCCCGAACTGCAAGCCACATTCGATAAGCTGGGCATTCCGCTCAACGAGCAGAAGTCGTTGGCAGGCTATGCTGTGGACGCTGTAATTGACTCGGTATCCGTAAAGACTACTTTTCAATCGACACTTGCCGAAAAGGGCATAATATTTTGCTCTTTCAGTGAGGCGGTCAGGGAGCATCCTGAATTGGTTCGTAAATATCTCGGCACGGTTGTCCCCTACACCGACAACTTCTATGCCTGCCTAAACTCGGCGGTATTTTCCGACGGTTCATTTTGCTATATCCCCAGGGGGGTGCGCTGCCCGATGGAGCTATCCACCTATTTCCGTATCAATGCCAAAGGTACGGGACAGTTCGAGCGAACGCTCATTGTTGCCGAAGAGCAGGCGTATGTGAGCTATCTGGAGGGTTGCACTGCTCCGCAACGTGATGAAAACCAACTTCACGCTGCCATCGTAGAGATTATTGCCGAGACGGATGCCGAGGTTAAGTACTCTACGGTTCAGAATTGGTATCCGGGTGATAAGAATGGTGTTGGCGGTGTCTTTAATTTTGTGACCAAGCGTGCATTGTGTCGTGGTGACCGCGCCAAGGTGTCGTGGACTCAGGTGGAGACCGGTTCGGCAATCACGTGGAAATACCCCTCGTGCATCCTCGCCGGTGAGGAGAGTTATGGCGAGTTTTACTCCGTGGCACTCACCAAGGGCTATCAGCAGGCGGACACGGGCACAAAGATGATTCACCTTGGGCGTGGCTCTCGTTCTCGTATTGTGAGCAAGGGTATTTCGGCGGGTAGGTCTCAAAACTCCTATCGCGGTTTGGTGCGCGTGGCTGCCAAGGCGGAGAATTGTCGCAACTACTCCCAGTGCGACTCTCTATTGATTGGAGACCAATGCGGAGCGCACACTTTTCCATATATTGAGTGTAACAACACTTCGAGCATTGTGGAGCACGAAGCCACCACGGGCAAAATAGGTGAGGAGCAACTGTTTTATTGTAACCAACGCGGCATCCCGAGCGAAGAGGCTGTTGGACTTATTGTTAATGGTTATGCACGCGATGTGTTGCAACAGTTGCCGATGGAGTTTGCAGTGGAGGCTCAAAAGCTACTTGCAATTTCCCTTGAAGGGAGTGTGGGTTAATAGTAACAAGGATAACTAAATAGGAAATTGTTACAATATAGGACTATTTTTTCAAAAATGCAAAAATAATTGTGTGATAATTGAAAAACAATTAACTTTGTCCCAAATTTTTTGCTGTGATGGAGAAAACCCTACCCATAATCTGCTCTGACGAATGGTTGCGTCCCGCTGAGGGAGAGATAAACTATCGTTATCACCGTTACTTGCAACGCCTCAATGATATAGAGCATAATGTAGGCTCTCTATTCGACTACGCAAATGCTCACCTCTATTACGGTTTCCACTACGACAGCTATGCTAAGGGGTGGTGGTTTCGCGACTGGTTGCCTGCGGCGTGGGAGGTTTATCTCTTTGGCGATTTCAACGATTGGGAACGTTTCCAATATCCTTTGCAGAGAGACCAGTGGGGTAGTTGGTCTGTCTTTATCTCCGATGAGCAGACGGGTGGACGGCTCGCTCACGGTAGCTTGGTGAAGATGCACGTGCGCGGGGCAGACGGGCAATATCTCGACCGCATTCCGGCATATATCCGCCGTGCAGTGCAGGATGAGGTTACTAAGGACTTTGTGGGGCAGGTGTGGCATCCTGCAGAGAAATTTGACTGGAGCGACGACCATTTCGACCTCGCCTCCATCGAAAGCCTACTCATCTACGAAGCACACGTAGGTATGGCGCAGGAGAAAGAGGGGGTTGGTACATACAAGGAGTTTGAGGAGGTGGTTCTACCACGAGTTAAAAAGTTGGGTTATAATGCAATTCAGCTTATGGCTGTTGCCGAGCACCCATATTACGGCTCTTTTGGCTACCACGTGAGCAGTTTTTTCGCACCTTCCTCGCGTTTTGGTACGCCCGAAGAGTTGAAGTCGCTGATTAAAACAGCTCACTCTATGGGTATAGCAGTGATTATGGATGTCGTTCATAGCCACTATGTTAAAAATACTTGCGAGGGAATCAACCGTTTGGATGGCACGGACGACCTCTACTCACCAATAATCGGCGAACATCCGCACTGGGGTAGCAAACTATTCAATTATGGTAAACAAGAGGTGCAACACTTCTTGCTCTCGAATGTAAAATATTGGCTCGATGAGTTCCATTTCGACGGTTATCGCTTCGATGGCGTCAGTTCGATGATTTATCACCACCACGGTTATTCAGATTTCACCTCGCGTGAGGCATTCTTTAACGACACGGTCAATCGCGATGCCATTCTTTATCTGACACTTGCAAATAAATTGGTAAAGGAGGTCAAGCCCTCGGCAGTGACCATAGCTGAGGATGTGAGCGGAATGCCCGGTATGGCTGTCTCCATTGCGGACGGCGGCATCGGGTTCGACTACCGTTTGGCAATGGCAGTGCCCGACTTCTGGATTAAATACCTTAAGGATGTGCCCGATGAGGAGTGGAATATATGGGAGATGTGGAACATTTTGAGCAACCGTCTTCCCAATGTCAAAACCATTGCCTATTGCGAGTCGCACGACCAGGCGTTGGTGGGCGATAAGACCATTGCTTTCCGCCTGATGGACAAAGAGATGTACTTCGCAATGGAGCGCGATTCTAAAAATCTCGCCATCGACCGCGGCATAGCCCTGCACAAGATGATACGCCTTCTGACGATAACTCTCGGTGGTGATGCCTACCTCAACTTTATGGGTAATGAGTTTGGACACCCCGAGTGGATAGATTTCCCGCGCGAGGGCAACCATTGGAGCTATAAGCACGCTCAGCGTCAATGGTCATTGGCAGAGGCTGATTATTTGCGCTATATCGACTTAGACCGCTTCGATGCCGCGATGGTCCATCTCACTCGCAACTACCACGTGCTCAAGAGCGGTTATGGATATAACCTTCTCAATGACAATGACAATAAGGTTATGGTATTCGAGCAGGCGGGGTTGGTCTATGTTTTCAACTGGCACGGCGAGGCTTCGATTCCCGATTACAGGATGCCTGTGCCGATGGCAGGCAAGTATAAAATCATCCTCAATACGGATGATGCCAAATTTGGCGGATTTGGGCGGGTTGATAAGGATAGTGAGTTCTTCTCTTTCACCGAAACATCGCCCGAGGGTCATCAATACCATTTTATAAAAATATATTGTGTGTCTCGTTCGGCAATCGTACTGCAATACTGCGACTGAGAGAGCCGAAATTGAGAGAAGTGTGAAGTTAGAGATGGGTAGCAATTCTTGTGTCTAACTTCTCACTTGGTTCTTCCAAAAATAATTGTGGTCGGATTTACGTTTTTGCCAATATGGGAAATATAAGAGAGAGAATGCGAAACCCGCGTCGTGAGAGCAGGGCATCGAAAATATTCTGGAGTTTAGTGCTTGCTCCCTTTGCGGTTGTGGCGGTAATTATAGTGTTGATTATTGCGGGAGCTTTCGGTAAGTTGCCCACATTCGAGGAGTTGGAAAATCCGCGTAGCAACATAGCAACAGAAATCATCTCTTCGGACGGAGAGGTTATCGGCAATTTCTTTGTCGAGAACCGTTCTTATATAGATTATGGCGACCTCTCGCCCTATCTGGTTCAGGCTCTTGTCGCAACGGAGGATTCACGCTTCTACTCTCACTCGGGTATAGACTTTTTGGGGTTGGCACGCGTTGGTTTCAAGACTGTTCTTATGGGTGACAAGGGACAGGGAGGAGGTTCTACAATCAGTCAGCAGCTTGCCAAAAACCTCTACCCTCGCGACACGGTCGTTAGCCGTGGAGTGGCAAAGGTGGGTAGGCTCTTTATAGCAAAGTTTAAGGAGTGGATTACTGCTACTATGCTCGAATATAACTACACCAAGGAGGAGATAATTGCTATGTACCTCAATACGGTGGAGTTTGGCGCGAATGCTTTTGGTGTAAAATCTGCCGCCCGTACCTTCTTTAATAAATATCCCTCGGAACTGACCTTAGAGGAGTCGGCTATGTTGGTGGGTATGGTCAATAAACCGACCCGCTATAACCCCAAACTCAATCCGCAATATGCACTGGAGCGTCGTAATACTGTCATAGAGCGTATGTATCAGGCGGGAACGATTGATAATGAGCGAGCTAAGGAGAGTAAAAGCAAGCCCATCGAGTTGGACTATCGCCCCATTTCGCACAATGCCGGAACGGGTACATATTTCCGCGAGATGATTCGCCAGCTGATGACGGCAAAAGAGCCCGAGAGACGCAGTTTTTCCAATGATTGGGACTATCAGGTGGCTGTGGATAAGTGGAAAAATGACCCTCGTTACGGTTGGTGTAACAAAAATACGAAGGCTGACGGCGAGAAATATAACCTCTACAAGGATGGGCTCAAGATTACCGTAACTGTCAATGCCAAGATGCAACGCTATGCCGAGGAGGCTATGTGGGAGCAGATGAAGGACAACATCCAGCCCCAGTTCGACAATCAGCGAAAAGGGTATAAAAATATATTTTTCAACATTAAAACTGACGAGCAGCAGGCAATCATCAATTCGGCAATGATGCAGAGTGAGCGCGGACGCAAAATGCGCGCCGAGGGGGTCTCTCGCGAGGATATTATCGCGGCATTCAACAAACCCGAACGTATGACCGTCTTCACCTATAAGGGTGAGCGCGACACGACGATGACCCCGCGCGACTCGATTATTCATTACAAGGCAATTCTCCGCTCCGGTTTCACCGCCATAGACCCTGCCACGGGTTATGTGTTGGCATATGTGGGGGGTACGTCGTTCAAACACTTTAAGTATGATATGGCGAGTCAGGGACGCCGGCAGGTGGGTTCGACAGTCAAACCTTTTATATATACCTTTGCCATCGACCATTTGGGATATAACCCCTGCACGCTTGTGCCCAACCTCGAGGTCACCATCGACACGGGCAGCGGCGAGCCGTGGTCACCCCGCGAGGCGGGCAAGGTGGAGTATGACGGAGAGTTGCACCCCTTGAAGTGGGGGTTGGCAATGTCTCGTAATAACTACTCGGCGTGGATTATGAAGCAGAGTTCGCCGCAGGCAGTTACAGACCTTATACATAAATTCGGAATTTCGGGTTGGATAGACCCCGTTGTTGCGGTTTGCGTGGGTACGCCCGAGGTTACGGTCTTGGAGATGGTGAGTGCCTTCGCCACCTTTGCCAACCGCGGAGTGCATATCGACCCCTTTTTTATCACCCGAATCGAGGATAGACAGGGTAATGTTTTGGCAACATTTTCGCCAACGAGCAACGACGTAATATCGGAACAGACAGCCTTTACGATGCTTGGTATGATGCAAAACAATATCAATGCCGGCACGGGAGGGGGCTTGCGTTCGCGTTTCGGCATCCGTAGCGAGATTGGGGGTAAGACGGGCACGACAAATAACAATGCAGATGCTTGGTTTATTGCTGTTGCACCCAAGATTGCAGCCGGCGCGTGGGTCGGTGGAGAGGATAGAGCAACACATATCATTAATCGTGGCGAGGGTAGCGCGGTTGCACTACCTATTGTCGGTAAGTTTCTGCAAAAAATATATGCTGATAAGTCGCTGGGAATAACGCCTGAAGATAAGTTCCTGCCGCCCATAGGTGTGGTGAGGTATGACTGCGAAGAGGGCGCTCCCACAGAGAGCAGACGGAGCGAACGAGAGTCGGAATTTTTTGATTAATATTTTTTTTATACCTTTGCCCGTAACAAGTTTCTTTAAAATTGATAATAAATGGCAGCAGACATTAAAATTGCCGAACTAATCGAGCGCAAAGCAAAAGTTGCTTTGGGTGGCGGTGTCAAGGCAATCGAAAAACAGAACGCAAGCGGCAAACTAACTGCCCGTCAGCGTATTGATGCCATACTCGACGAAGGGTCGTTCCACGAGTATGATATGTTCATAAAACATTCCGGCACGGAGTTCGGAATGCAGGATAAGGATTTGGCAGCCGACGGGGTTGTTATCGGAACGGGCACTATCGATTCACGTATGGTTGCCATTTTTGCGCAGGATTTTACTGTTGCCGGCGGCTCACTGGGCTTGATGCACGCACGTAAAATCACTAAAATTCAAGACTATGCCTTGGCGATGCGTATACCTTGCATTGGTATCAACGATTCGGGAGGTGCGCGCATCCAAGAGGGTGTGAGCGCTCTTGCGGGCTATGGCGAGATATTCTTGAGAAACACTCAGGCGAGTGGTGTTATTCCGCAACTCTCTGTTATATTGGGACCTTGTGCCGGTGGTGCGGTCTACTCACCCGCTCTGACCGACTATGTGTTTATGGTTGAGGGTGTGAGCAAGATGTTTATCACGGGACCCGAGGTCATCAAGACTGTGCTTGGTGAGGAGATTTCTATGGAGGAGCTTGGCGGGGCTCGTGTTCACTGCGAGAAGACCGGCAATGCTCACTTCTATGCTGAAACCGAGCAGGAGTGTTTTTCGCAAATCCGCAAACTTCTCTCCCTTGTGCCTCATAATAATGAGTGTGGCGCAGAGAAGACAGAGGCTAAAAACCCGTCTCGCAAGTTTGATATTAATAATATTGTTCCCATTGACCCCAAGCAGCCTTATGACGTTCGCGAGGTTATCCGTGCTATCACTGACGAGAGCGATTTCTTTGAGGTGCAGGAGCTTTTTGCGGCAAATATCGTAACCGGTTTTGGTCGCATTGATGGTCAGACTGTGGGTTTCATCGCAAACCAACCATTGGTTATGGCGGGTGTTTTGGATTGCGACAGCTCGGACAAGGCGGCACGCTTTATCCGCTATTGCGATGCTTTCAACATTCCGATGGTAACGCTGGAAGACCTACCGGGTTACCTGCCGGGGGTAGACCAAGAGCACGCCGGCGTGATTCGCCACGGTGCAAAGGTACTCTATGCTTATAGCGAGGCTACTGTTCCCAAATTCACCGTCATTTTGCGCAAAGCATACGGCGGTGGTTATATAGCGATGAACTCGCGCCACTTGGGAGCAGACCTTGTGTTGGCTTACCCGCGTGCCGAGATTGCGGTTATGGGACCAGAGGGTGCGGCAAATATCATTTTCCGCAAGGAGATTACCGAGGCGGCAGACCCTGCGGCTGAGCGTCAAGCTAAAATCGAACTGTATAAGGAAAAGTTTGCAAATCCTTATGTGGCAGCGGCTAAGGGATATGTGGATGCAGTGATTACGCCTGAGCAGACGCGCGAGTATTTGATTCACGCCCTGAAACTTACCAAAGGCAAGGTGGCGGAAAATCCTAAGAAGAAACACGGCATTCCTCCATTTTAATTGAGAATCGGGAGTAATTGTGGTGCTAACCCCACTCGCAGAGTCTCTCCTGAATGTCTCACTTCTCTCACTAATTATTTACACAATGAAAGAACTTTTCACAGAAAACGGCACATATACCACCACTTTCACCAAAAAGTATGAGCAGCGGAAGCCGTGGCAACCAGCCAATCCCAAGCAGGTTTTGTCCTATATTCCGGGCACGATTATTTCGGTGGCAGTAAGTGAAGGTCAAAGCGTCGAAGAGGGGGATACATTGCTGATGTTCAATGCTATGAAGATGAATAACACGATGCGTTCACCGATGGGCGGCAAGATTAAGGTTATAAATGTCAAAGAGGGTGATGCGGTTGCCAAGGGTTTAGTCCTCTTGGAATTTGAATAGACCTCTTTGTAGTTGATAAAAAGAGTAAGCTCCGAGATTTTACCTCGGAGCTTACTCTTTTTTTGCCTATGTTTTTTTTGATACAGTAAAACGTACCCCATTACCCAAACCACACTTTGCTCAGAACGAGGATAGCCACAGCAACGGTTGCCACCGCCATATTTACCGCTGCGGCAGTGATAATATCTTTGTGTAGGATTTCGCGTGCCCGCTCTCCTATGAAGGGTTTGTGAACTTCGACTCCGCCATAGAGATTGTCTCCCCCCAGTCGGCAGTTGAGGATTCCGGCAATCGCCGCTTCGGGGTATCCGGCATTGGGGCTGCTGTGCGAGTTGCCGTATTTGAATATAAAGGTCAGGGCTCGCCCACTCAGAGCAACGGCAGCCATCAGTACGGCAGTCAGTCGCGCCGGAATAAAGTTGGCAACGTCGTCCATCCTAGCCGAGAAATATCCGAACTCTCTAAAGCGGTCGCTCTTGTATCCTACCATCGAATCGAGTGTATTTACCATCTTGTATGCCATCATAGCTGGAATGCCCCCCAAGCCGTAGAAGAAGAGCGGTGCAATGACGCCATCGCTCAAATTTTCAGCCAAGGTCTCAACAAGGGCGGTGCGTATCTGGGTGGTGCTCAGATGTTGGGTGTCGCGCCCCACGATGGTGGCAAGTTGGAGTCGTGAGCGAGTAATGTCGCCCCGTCGTACTATTGTTTCCACCCTCCATACCTCGCGAATCAAGGAACTGTTAGCCAATCCGTAGAAGAAGAATAGGGAGCTAAAGAGGATGTATGCGGTAGGGTGCGGTGCTGCTAACCGCTCGGCAAAGGCGAAGAGTAATAGTGTCGATACCACCAATACAAACCACATAGTCGCCCCCTTGAGCCTCCTGCTCTCACCCCTGTTCAAACTCTGTTCCATTAGAGATATAGCCCGTCCGAAAAGCCTGATGGGGTGGGGTAGTAAGCGTGGGTCGCCAAGGAGCGTATCTGCTGTGAAACCAATTAGTATGATTGCTATTTCTGTCATTTGCAGATTTTGTTTATTGCCTCAATGAGTTTTATGTTCGCTGTGCGGGATTGTGCTCCGAGACGAAAATAACTCTCGTCCAGACCGCGAAAGTTGGATGCATCGCGAATAAGGATGCCAAACTCTCGCACCAATCTCTCCTTGAGCTCCGCCGCACTACCATTTTTGAGGCGCGAGAGGAAGAAATTGCATCGAGAGGAGAGGGATTCAAGGTTCGGATTTTGCCTTAGCTCTCGTTGCAAAAAGAGGGATTCGCCCATCAACTCTTCGATGTTGGGGAGCAGTCGGTTGTAGTTATCCATTATGAAGCATCCCGCCTCCAGCGCCAGCGAATTGACGCTCCACGGCGCGCGTCCCCGGCTCAGGGCAGCGATAATCTCTGCCGAGGCAACAATATAACCCAGACGTATTCCGGGAATGGCAAATGATTTGGTGAGCGAGTGAGTGAGGATAAGGTTTTTGGCTCGCTTGCCCGATATTTCTATTAGTTGCTTTTCTTGTGTCAGCTCTTGGTAGGCGTAGTCTACTATAAAGAGGGTATCGGGATACGCGTGGCAACGGCTCAGAATTTCTGTTGCAGGGATGAGCGTCGCGTCGGGATTGTTGGGGTTGCCCAACCACACGCTACGGTAGGGAGAGAAGTCACTCTTGCTGAATTGAGAGATGTCTATATAGGTGCAATGGTGTTTGTGCAGCCTGCAGGCATCCTCGTATTCGGCAAACGAGGGTGTCATTATCGCGCTGCGTGCTCCGCCAAGTAGCTGTGCGAGCAGGTAAAATGCCTCTGCCGCTCCGCCGGTGACCAAAATTGAGGCGCTCTTTTCGGAGCAGTGTTGAGCAATCTTGCTGCTCAGCCGCCGTGCGCAGGGGTCAGGATAGTTTTTTATGCAATCTAAATTCCCCTTCAAAAAGTTCACTATTTCGTCGCTGTTACCGTTAAAGGCTACATTGGAGCTGAAGTCGTAACCAATCGCCTCCGAATAGTCGTAAATGTTGTTGCCGTGACCCTCAATCATACTTCATCGTCCTATAAATATATTCCATATCGGTGCACTGTCTGACCCAGTCCGCCAGACGGTCGTAGCCCTGCTCTTTTATTGTTTCGTAGTCGGGCGCGCACGGCACATCGGCGCTTATTTGATTGAGTATGCTTGCCACCACCGAGGGGTTGTCAAATACTCCGTGTATGTATGTTCCCCAACATTTGGCATTGAGATAGAAACCATCCTTTTGTCCGTTGTCTAGGATGGCAAATGGTCTGTGTGATGCTGTCACGCCCACGTGAATCTCATAACCGTTGCCCGAGGCATCGAACTCTGTGGTGTGGAAGGTGCATTGACGAGTGGTCTTTTCGGGGAGTAGGGTGGTGGAGATTGGTAGGATGGAGAGAGCCGGCATAGCCTCTGTCTCTCCTTCGATATGGTGTGGGTCGTATATCATCTCGCCCATCATCTGAAAGCCGCCGCAGATGCCGTATAGGGGTTTACCCTGGGCGTGGTGCTCCAATATGGCTTTTGCCAAGCCGCTCCGGCGCAGGTAACCCATATCGGAAATCGTGTTTTTAGAGCCGGGGATAATCACGATGTCAGCATCCGCCAAATCCGCAGCCGTGCAGGCATATATCAACTGCACGGCCGGGTGGCGTTCGAGCATATTGAAATCGGTGAAATTGGATAGGTGTTTGAGTAGAACCACGGCTACCACTACTCGCCTTTGGTTGTTTTCGCTCGTGTGTCTTTGGTGAGAGAGGGAGTCTTCCTGCTCGATGAATATATCATCCAAGTAGGGCACTACCGCCACAAGGGGGATGCCCGTGAGTTCCTCCACCATCTTGCGCCCCTGCTCAAATAGATTAATATCTCCGCGGAACTTGTTGATAATAATACCTTTTATGCTATTTCTCTGTTCCGGTGGCAGCAGCATTATTGTGCCGTAGAGGCTTCCGAAGACACCGCCACGGTCTATGTCGGCGATAAGGTAGACAGCGGCATCGGCATAGAGTGCCATTCTCATATTGACAATGTCTCTGTCCCAGAGGTTCACCTCCGAGATGCTGCCTGCACCCTCCATAACTATTGGGTTGTGCAGAGAGTTGAGTCGGTCGAAAGCCTCGGTTGCATATTTGAATAGGTTTCCGTGGGTGGACTTGTCGAAATATTCGGCAGCACTTTTGTTGGCTACCGCCCTGCCGTTGAGAACGAGTTGAGCCGTGATGTTGTTGTTGGGTTTGAGTAGGATGGGGTTCATATCCACGGAGCACTCTATGCCACACGCCCCGGCTTGTGCTGCTTGTGCCCTTCCTATCTCCAATCCATCCTTGGTGGGGTAGCTGTTTAGGGACATATTTTGCGCCTTGAATGGGGCGGGATTATATCCGTCCTGCTTGAAGATGCGACAGAAAGCGGCATTAATGACCGACTTCCCCACATCCGAACCCGTGCCCACGAACATAATGGGTCTGAGCTTTTTGGTAATCATACCCGTAAAAACGAGTCAGCACCCATATTTGTTGCCGCCTATTTTCATTTTTTGTGTTTTTGCAATTTTATACCAAAAAATGCGTTAGTTGTGTGAGAATAATTTTGCACGGCGTGAAATTATTCTCTATCTTTGCAAATTATTGGTAAAAATATGAAGTTTACACGAATAATATTATCACTTGCGTTGCTGATAATATTCACCTCCTGCGGTTCTTATCAGAAATTGCTCAAGAGCGACAACTCGCAAAAGAAATATGAAGAGGCTGTCAAGTACTTCTATAACAAGGAGTATACTAGGGCTGTTACGCTCTTTGGCTCAGTTGCGGGCGAATATATGGGCTCAATGCGTGAGGATACCATCACCTTCTATACGTCGAAGGCGCTTTACAATATGCGCGATTTTGAGCAAGCATCTGAGATGATGAACTCGTTCCGCTACAAGTTTTCGCGTTCGCCCTTCACGGAGGAGGCTGAGTATATTTACGCGATGTGTTTCTACAACGAGTCGGGCACTTACGAACGAGACCAATCCGCGTCCCATCGTGCCATTCAGGCATTTACCGAGTATTTGAACCGCTATCCCGAGAGCATCAAGAAGGACGATATTTATGCCATAATAGATGAGTTGCAGGAGCGTATCTACCTCAAACACTTCAATAATGCAGCCCTCTACTACAAATTGGGTAAATATAATTCTGCGATTACAGCAATGAGGTCTGTTATGAAGAATTATCCTGAAATTCCTCAGCGAGAGGAAATTATGTTTCTAATCTGTAAATCGTGGTTCGAGTATGCGGAGAAAAGTATAGAGAGCCGTCAGCTGGACCGTTATCTCAAAATGATGGATGCCTACTATAGTTATAAGAGTGACTATCCGAATAATGTAAAGAGGCTCAAAGATTTGGATGATATGTTTGAAAAGGCTAAATCCTTTACAGACGAAAACGGCTTCGCTAGCCGCACTATCGAGAAGACAAAAATCAATATACAGGAACGCTACAACAGAATTGCTGAACTCAAAGATAAGCGTTTCTATGCCGCGACAAAAGAGGAACGTAAAAAGATAACCGAGGAGATAAAATTTGAACAAGAGTCCATCAAAAAAGACCGTGCAGCAATTCGCGAAAATAAGAGAGAGATAAAGCTCCAAACGAAACAAAAATCCAATTTGGAGAAAATTGGAGAGGTTAGCGGCGGCGAGTAGTAGAGCCGAGAGATTTAAGAGATTAATTATTAATAAACCAACATTATAACAATGGATATTAAGTCGATACCAAGCAACACTGTAACGCGGACTTTGCGCCAGATGGATGCCAAGACTGGCAATATATATGAATCTGTTGCAATCATTTCGCGTCGTGCCAACCAAATAACTGCCGAGCGCAAGGTGGAAATTCAGCATCGTATGCAGGAGTTTCAACACACTTCCGACACACTGGAGGAGACTTTCGAGAATCGTGAACAGATTGAGGTTTCGCGCTACTATGAGCGTATGCCCAAGCCTGTTATCGTTGCCACGGAGGAGTTTATGGCAGATGAATTGAACTATGGATTCAAAAAATATGAAGAGGTGCTGCCCACAACAGTTGAGGCTCAGCAATAAAAAAATATTGATAGGTATCACGGGAAGCATAGCGGCATATAAGGCTGCTATGCTTGTTCGCTTATTGGTGAGTGAGGGTGCGCAGGTGAGGGTGTTGATGAGTGAGGCGGCAAAGGATTTTATCACGCCCCTGACAATGGCAACCCTAAGTAGAAATCCTGTTTTTATTGAAGGTTTCGACCCTAGCAACGGTTCGTGGAACTCTCATATTTCCCTTGGGGAATGGGCTGATTATTACCTGATTGCCCCTGCTACAGCCAACACTATAGCCAAGATGAGAGGCGGCATTGCCGACAATCTTCTTCTATGCACCTACCTTTCGGTGCGTTGCCCGGTGGCGATTGCTCCGGCAATGGATTTGGATATGTATGCGCACAGTACCACGCAACAGAATATTGAATATTTGAGAGGCATAGGTGTGAGGGTTATTGAGCCGGAGGCGGGTTTTTTGGCGAGCGGTCTTGTCGGTAAGGGGCGGATGAGTGAGCCGGAGCAGATTGTGGAGTTTGTGGTTGATGCTCTTTCCGCCAACAGACTGTTAGATGGGAAAAAGGTTCTGATTACGGCTGGTGCTACGGTTGAGCAGATTGACCCTGTACGCTTTATCTCGAACCACTCCACCGGAAAGATGGGCTATGCACTAGCTGATGCTTTTGCTGAAGTTGGAGCGCAGGTGGTCTTGGTGAGTGGGGCGGCGAGTGCGAAGCTGCGTTGTGAGGGTGTTGAGAAAATTTCGGTGCTGAGTGCAGAGCAGATGTATGATGCTGTCTCGCAGAGATTTGATGAAGCGGACATAACGCTATTTTGCGCTGCAGTGGCAGATTATACCCCCTCTGAGATGGCGGAAAATAAGATAAAACACGAAGGACACGAGGAGTTGGTTCTAAACCTCAGAGCCACCAAAGATATCGCGGCACATATGGGGGCGCGCAAGCAACCGGGGCAACTGACAGTATGTTTTGCACTCGAGACAGAGAATGAGCTGGAGAATGCCAGACGCAAGATGTGCAAGAAAAATGCGGATTTTGTTGTGCTCAATTCGCTGAGAGACAGCGGAGCAGGCTTTGGAACGGATACGAATAAGGTTACGGTGATTTCGCGGGAGCTTGAGGAGCAGTTGCCGCTGATGAGTAAGGATGAGGTTGCAGCAAGGATTGTGGAGCTGGTGGCGAGGGAGGTTGTTAGTCGTTCCCTGTGAATACTTTAAGAGCAATCAAGCTTGTTTGAATTGCCGAACGACGCAGAATTTTTTCAAAATTATCCAAATTGTTTAAGTCCAGCTTAATATACAAAAATGCTAAGTCGGATGCTTTGAAGTGGTTCTCACTTTTTAGAGAAGTAGAGACTAACGCCTTGTTCTATACCGCACTAATTCTGAGTATCAGCTCTTTGAGTAAATCATCATCGGAAGAACCTGCGTTCATTCCCTTGCTCTTCATATCCCATTCGCGGATTAGGGAAATTATTGCCGAAGCCTTGCCGCCGGGGTAGTTCCCAGCCGCCGTGATATACTCGCCCACGAAAAATGCACTCTGCAACTTCAGCATCTTCGCAATATCGTACTCTGAGCCCGTTGGCACACCACGTTTGCCGCAATCCCACTTATAAATATTGTATGTTACAATCCGCTGAAAATGAGTGAACAACAATGATAGAGTCACCTGAATAGGATTATCCTTCGGGTTGGCTGCGAAGTAGTCGGCAATAACCAGCGCCTTGCGGAAATCTCTCATAGATAGAGCCTTAGTAAGTTCAAAGTTATTATAATCTTTGCTGATGCCGATATTATCTTCGATATGGTTTGCTGTAATGGTTTGAGTGCCGATGGGTAGCAGCGTTAGGAGCTTGTCCATTTCGTTTGCAATCTTCGCCAAGTCTGCTCCGATATGGTCTGCCACCATCTGCACCGCCTTTGGTTCGATTGCCACCCCCTTTCCTCGCAGCAATTCCACAATCCACCCCGAAATTTCATAATCTCGCGGAGCAACCGTATCCAATACCTTGGCAATTTTGGCAGCTGATTTATATAGCGATGACCTCTTGTCAATGCTTTTGCCCTTGTAACAAATCACCAAAACGGTCGTAGGCGTGGGGTTGGGAAAATAGTGCGAAAAGAGCTCGAAATCGGTCATAAATTGAGCTTCGCGTACAATCACAACCGAGCGAGCAGCCATAATGGGATAGCGGCGCGCTTGGGAGATAGCCTCTGCCGCCGTTGTGTCCTTACCATACAAAACAACCTGATTGAACTCGCGTTCATCAGGTGTAAGCACATTGCCGGCAATGTAAGAGGAGATAAGGTCTATGTAGTAACTATCCTCCCCCATAAGCAGATAGACAGGCGAGATATTTCCACTCCTCAGGGCAGTCATAATCGCTCCCGCCTCGCTTGATACCTCCTTAAAACTCTGCTTTGCCATATTTATTGTAGCCTGCTAGTGCTTAGTGGTTAGTTTCGTAACCAATCACTAAACACTTATTTTGTGCTATCTTGCTCAATAGTGGTTGCCGGCATCTCGAAAGGAGTAACCCCACTCGACTGCTGTTGAGTGTTTTGAATCTCTTTCAAAAGTTCGTCGTTACTTCTGGCAACATCCTCAGCAGGCATAGTCATTGTAGCGCAAAGGCTTAGAACGACAATGGCGACTGCTAAACCCCACGTAAATTTTTCGAGGAAGTCGGCAGTTTGGCGCACGCCCATTACAGCGTTAGATGCACCGAAGTTGGCAGCCATACCGCTCTTGGGGTTCTGTGCCAACACTGCAAGAATGATTAGAAAACTTGCAATCAGAATAAGTACAATGAATAAAATATACATAGCTTAATTGTTTTTATTTGATGTCGAGTGGTTGAATTAATAAAGCCGAATTCAACTATTCAACCTCGATTTGAAATTTTGCTTATTAATTCTGCAAAGTAACTACTTTTTTCGGGATTTTTCAAACATAATTTCAAATAAATTTCTATGGCTCGTTCTGTGTGCCCCTGCGCAAGGTATATTTGGGCAAGGGTTTCGGTGGCTACTTCGCCATCGAACTGGGTGTATTCCTCGGCTATATCATCCTGTGAATCATCCTGTTGAAGCCGTATGGAGCGGTCGATAGGTAGTCTGCCCAGATAGTCAAGGAAGCCATCAATATTTCGTCTGAGGGGTGCGCTTATTTTTGGAGAATCTTCTGCCAAAAGGGTGGGGTAGGGGTTGATTTGCAGCCTTGCCAATGTCGCCGCATCACCTTGTGTGCCGCTACTACGCATTGCCGCATAGCGTGCAAGCGAAAAGTAGGGATACTCCGACACAATGTTCGCAAGATATTGCGCTTGCTCTCCGGTTTCGAGTTTTTTATATTCGCAAGTTAAAATATCATTCATCGTTTCTACCAGTTTGAGAATGCAGCATTGAAGATGTCCTGCACAAGTTTTTCGACAATCTCGGGTATAAGCGTCCCCTCGGCATTTGCCAACATTTGCTGACTGTCGTAGTCGGCATAGTTCGTAAAGGTTCGCTCATAGCTATTCTTGGGGTTGAGATTGTCGGTGTATTTAACTTTGACCGTGATAGTCAATCGGTTTTTGGTCGCGTATTCATCGCCCGAGATTGCCACCGGCTCACTCTTGTAGTCGGTAATATCACCCTCGAAGATGGCATCCCCCCCCTCCGGAATAATTTGCAGGCGCGTTTCGCGCTGTATTTTCTGATTCAGCGCATCGTTGAAAGTGGGCGCAAGCAGCGCAGAAACCGTTATCGCTTGGTTCTGAAAATAGTATACGGAGATGGTCTTCATATTGGGGTCAATCGAAGCACCCGAGAAGGTGAATTTTATTGTGCAAGCTGTTGCCATCACAAGGCAAAAAGCTAGTAATATCTTTTTTAACATATTCTAATGGCAGTTATAAAGCCCTGCAAAATTACCAAAATTTTGCATTTATAGAAAATATTTTTTAGAGGCAGAAGCCAATAGGTTATTTATGTTACATAAATTAAGACTTAAACAGCTTCTAGGTAGTGCAAAAGAGTTATTGCTATTGGAAGTCCCCATTGATTATTGACAGAAAATCTATACCTTTGTAGTGGTAGCGGTTTTCCTAGGAGGTTAATAGTGGCATAGAGCAGACAGGGGAAGATGTCCGTGAAATAGTCTTTAGGGGGTTTCTAGAAATAATACATTTTCGGCGAGCTTCTTTTAGATTTTAGAGCGGATTCTATATTATTAGAACTTTATGTCGCTTAGCGATATTGTAGAACAATACTTGAATGAAAAACAGTTGGCAAGAGAGAACTGAGTTGCTGCTCAGTGATAAAATTGAGTTGTTGCGTAGCGCAAATGTGTTGGTTGTTGGGCTTGGCGGGGTTGGGGCGTATGCTGCCGAGATGGTTGCCCGTGCCGGTGTGGGCAGGATGACAATAGTGGACGGCGATGTGGTTTCGCCAACCAATATTAATCGCCAACTCGTAGCTTTACAATCTACTGTGGGTGCAGCAAAGGCAGATATTTTGGCGGCGCGTCTGAGAGATATAAACCCCGATTTGGAACTCACATCTCTCAAAATCTATGTTAAGGACGAACTCACTGATGAGCTATTGGATAGGGAACGATTTGATTTTGTTGTAGATGCTATCGACACACTTGCGCCCAAGGCTGCTCTGATTGAGGGTGCTCTGCGGCGTGGCTTTCCATTAGTCAGTTCAATGGGGGCGGGTGCAAAGACTGACCCTACGCGGGTGGAAATCAAAGATATATCCAAAACTCACCATTGTCCACTGGCGCATATGTTGCGCAAGAGGTTGCACAAAATGGGCATTCGCAAGGGATTCAAGGCGGTATTTTCGGCAGAGCAGGTGCGAGAGGGTGCGATGATACTCTGCGAGGAGCAGAACAAAAAGTCGAACGTGGGAACTATCTCTTATATGCCTGCGGTCTTTGGATGTGCAGCAGCATCGATTGTTATTCGCTCCCTTTTGGGCGAGATGGACGAATGAGGATAACGTGGATTGTTACGGCTACGGCAATGATAAAGAGTAGAACACGAACCCATAGGGTGTCGATAAGATATAGAGCAGATAGAGATATCGAAGCCCATAATAGGATGATAGTCTGAATCTTATATCTCAAATTCATCCCCGTTCCCTGAGTGTAACATTTGATGTACTCACCAAGGAATCGATTGTTTTCCAGCTTTTTCGCCCTCTCGGGAGAGGATTTTGCAAAGAGAACCATAGCAGCCAGCAGAAATGGTGTCGTGGGGAGCAGTGGTAGGAATATTCCCACAACTGCCAGCACAATACATAGATATCCGGTTGCAATCAAAAAAAATCTCCTCATCGACGGCTTAGTTTATATAGACACGTTTAATGCGCGAGCTCACCGAAGTAAGCACCTCGTAGGAAATAGTGTCGAGCCACGCTGCAACTTGCTCCACTGCAGGGCTATTTCCAAAAATGACAGCCTCGTCTCCCTCTATGCAATCAACCTTGCTAACATCCACCATCACAGTATCCATACATACATTGCCGACAATAGGGCAGAGCGCACCATTAACATTGACTTTTCCAACACCTCTACCCAGCCTGCGATTCAAGCCGTCCGCATATCCTATTGGCAAAATTGCAAGGCGCATCCCCTTGTGAGCTACTCCCCACCTTCCGTAACCAATAGTCTCATCTTTAGCGATATTTTTTATTTGAACAATGCGAGTTTTCAGTGAAATGGCATCTTTATAGAGACCAATTCCGAGTCGTACCATATCAAAATGCGCCTGCGGAAAACGTTCAATCCCCGCACTGTTGCAAATGTGCCACAATGCCGCGGGCAGCTCGGATGCCATTGTGCGGAATTTAGCTATCTGCCCTTCAGTAAACTCATCCTGAGCCGGGTCGTCCGCCGCTGCCAAGTGAGAAAAAATGGAGGCGACTTTTATATATGATTGATTACTAATAATTTTGTGCAATTCGCCGATTTCATTCTCCAAGAAACCGAGGCGGTGCATTCCCGTATCCAACTTAATATGTACCGGATACGATGATAGTCCATATCTCCGAGTCGTAGAGATGAAACTTAGCAGAGAGGACAGCGAATATATTTCAGGTTCGAGGTTTGCCTCCACCATAGCATCATAGCTTGCGGGGTCGGCATTGAGCACCACGATAGGTGTTTTTATGCCTCCATTTCTCAGTGTAACTCCCTCGTCAGTGTATGCAACTGCCAAATAATCAACTTTTTGCCTCTCTAGCATCGCGGCGACCTCCACACTTCCGCTGCCATAAGAGTTGGCTTTAACCATTGCCATTGTCCTGCAATCTTTGGCAAGTAGTGCACGATGACGGTTCAAATTCTCTGCCATCTGCTCCAAATCCACCTCCATAAAGGTCGTGTGGCTCTTGGCAGAAAGGTGGGCAGATATTTTTTCAAAAGCGAATTTGCGACTGCCCTTCAATAAAATAGTGCTGTCGCTAATTAGTTTATTATCAAATAAATTAAAAAAATCGCCTGTCGTTTTATAAAAATATGATTGAGTAGGAAAGAGCGCTCTATTTTCAAACACACCTTCACCGATGCCGACGAACAAATCTAAGTTGTTGCGCGCAATTATTGCAGCCGCCTGCGCGTAGTCCCCACCTTCAAGTTCCGAAAATATCAATACACGCCTCTGTTTCGGCAACCGGTTTTGGTAGTCGAGAGCAATAGTTAGCGATGCTAAATCATTGATATAGCTATCATTAATAATTGTACTGTTGTTAATCCCCTCTTTTATTTCGAGCCTCATTGCAAGTGACTCGATCTCTTGCTGCGGTTTATGGTGCAAGCCAAGTTTGCGATAAATACTCAGAACTAGGTCAAGATTTTGAGAGTTAATATCCTGAATCGTGCAATCTGCCTTTATCAACAGCGGACAATCTGCAAATAACAACATTTTTTCCGACTCCAACTCCGCCGTCGACGAAAAATTTTGAAGATGAGCATCACCAATATTTGTGAGCACCCCCACATTCGGACGAATCATCTGTCGCAGCCGTTCCATCTCGCCCGGCTGAGAAATCCCCGCCTCAATAAATGCCACACGTTCGTCTCCCTCAATCATCAAAAGCGACAGCGCCACACCAAGTTGCGAATTGTAACTTCGTGGACTACGGAACAACTTGCCGTTTTTCTGACTGTCCCAAAGTTGTGCAAACCACTCTTTTACGACTGTTTTACCATTGCTCCCGGTGATTGCAATAACACTTCCTTCATACTTGGAACGATGATATGCCGCCCATCTCTGCAATGCCTCCAAAGAATTTTCTACGACCACCAAACTACAGCCCTCCGGTGCGCTATCAGGCAGGCGCTCAACTATAAAACAGCAAACACCCCTCTGAGACAGCTCATCGATGTGATTGTGCCCGTCATTGCGCAATCCGCTTATAGCCACAAATATGGCGCTCGATGCGACCGCATTTCTCGAATCAGTAGCCACACTATCCACAGAGCGGTCTGCTCCAAAGAGCCGACCGCCTGTGATAAGTGCTATTTGTGAGAGTCGGTAAAGCATTAAATTCCAAACTCTTTGCGAAGCATATCTACAGAATCGAGCAGCTCCCAACCAAAAAACTGCACTCCGTTCTCCACATATGGTTCACGCCCAAAGTGCCCGTAGGATGCGGTAGGATAGAAGATTGGCTTTTTTAAGCCGAACTTGGATACGATTTTCGCAGGGCGCAAGTCGAACAACCCTTTGAGCTTCGCTGCAATCTCGCCATCTTTCATTGCCACCTTAGACGTGCCGAAGGTATTAACGTAGAGGCTCACAGGCTCTGCCACGCCGATAGCGTATGCCACCTGCACCTGCACCTGTTCTGCCACACCTGCTGCCACTAAATTCTTGGCAATGTAGCGCATAGCATACGCTGCGGAGCGATCTACCTTGCTGCTGTCCTTGCCCGAGAATGCACCGCCACCGTGTCCGCTGCGTCCGCCATAGGTATCCACGATGATTTTGCGCCCGGTCAAACCGGTATCCCCTGCCGGTCCTCCGATTACGAATTTGCCGGTCGGGTTTACATATAGAATATAGTCGTCCTTAATCAACTCCAATAGGTGGTCACCGGCATCTGCCAGGCGACTCTTCACACGCGGCATCAGGATATTCTGAATGTCTGTTTTTATTTGCGAAACCTCCACGCAATCAGCGTGTTGTGTAGAAACAACAATCGTATGAACCCGTTGCGGTTTATTGTTGTCATCATATTCGATGGTCACTTGTGATTTGGCATCGGGGCGGAGGTAGGTCATAACCTTGCCCTGGCGGCGAATTTTTGATAACTCTTGCAGGATAATGTGCGAGAGCATTGCTGTTGCAGGCATCAGTGCTGCGGTTTCGTTTGTTGCATAACCGAACATCATACCCTGGTCGCCCGCTCCTTGCTCCTCTTCGGTGGCGCGCTCAACTCCTTGATTTATATCCGGTGATTGCTCGTGAATAGCCGAAAGTACACCGCACGATTTACTCTCGAACATCAGGTCGGCATTGTTGTAACCTATCTTTTCGATGACCTCACGCACCGTACCTTGAATATCTACATAGGCATCCGATTTAACTTCGCCGCTTACAACAACCAATCCGGTTGTACATAGTGTTTCACAGGCAACTTTCGATTGTGGGTCTTGCTTCAAAAATTCATCAAGAATTGCGTCTGAAATTTGGTCTGATACTTTGTCAGGATGTCCCTCGGAGACCGATTCGGACGTATAAAGATAACTCATAGTATGTTAATTATTTGTTTCTGCAAAGGTACAAAAAACTATTCAATCGAACGCATAATGTTGGTGTAGTATTGCTCCGTATTATAATTTTCTACCACTCTTCTGTGTGGTTTATCTTGAAAGTCATATTTTTGCATTAATTTTGCGGCTAGGTCAGTCGTGCAATTCGGTTTATATAGCACTCCGCAATCACCCACAATTGCCGGAAACGCAGCCCACTGGGGAACTACAACCGTCGCATTGTGGTACATAGCCTCGATAACGGCAAGCGGAAAGGTTTCGTAACAGCTGCTCGTGCTGACGATTTTGTCCGCCCGTGCATAAAACTTTGCAAGCTCCTCTTTATTGAGAAAACCAAGCAGCTCTATATTTTCGGGCATATCTCTCATAGAGAAATTATCAGCCTTTTCGCCCGCAACCTTAAATTGCTTCTGGGGAAGTAGTCGTGCTATCTGGAACAACAATTTTATGCCCTTCTCCGGGCTGAGTCTGCCGACAAAACCGATATAGTTGTGATTTAACCAACATAGTTGGTTTTCCTCCTTAGTATCTCGCAAATTGTCGTCGGTTGTGATTTGTGATTTGTGACAATCACCAAGCTCAATGCAATTTGGAATTATTGCTATTCTTTCAGCCGCTATATCGGTGTATTCTAGTAATTTGCCCCTTTGGAAATCAGTTAGTGCCAAAAACGTATCAACTTTTTTGAAATATTTTTTTGCAAAAAAACTACGCATAGCCCACGCAACACTTCCCGCAAGGCTACCCTCACACCGTTTTTTTATGCATGGAATTACACTTTTGCTCGCGCCGCACTGCTCGCAAACTTGTCCGTTAGTATAAAAAAGTCCGTTGGGACATATTAAACGATAGTTGTGCAGGGTCATTGATACTTTGATATTATGGAGCTTAAGCTCTGCAATTACTGCTGCCGAAATCACAGGAAAGAGGTTGTGTATTATTGCGGCATCGGGTTTTTCGCTCAGGCAAATACGGCGTATGTCTCTCACTGACCGCGGGTTATATATTGCCGTGAAAAAGGAGGCTATTTTGGAAACCTCGCCGTGGCGGCGCTCATATCGCAGAACCGTATGCCCGTGAGATTCGAGAACGTGTTGCTGCATCCGGACAACACCCTCTTCTCCTCCGCTTCTGCTATAAACATTATGGATTATCAAAAATTTCATCTTCGTATGTTTTCACTATTTGCGTCCACGAACCAACTTATACGAGTGGTCAATTAACTCACAAATCAACGAGCGCGACAGTACACCATCTACCCGTACTCCGTTCCAATGCTTTTTGTTGAAGTGATAGGCAGGAGTAATTTCGGGGTGTCGTTCGCGAAGCTCCAGTGCCCATTCTGGGTCGCATTTGAGGGCAATAAAGTCGGGCTTGCTCAGGCTGATTAGTCCAAACATCTTTTCGCTGCCGTTGGTCAGTCGCACCTTGAAGACCATAGCATCCTCGTCGAAGGGGAAGCAGTCGAACGTATCGGGCAGTGAGAGGCAATAGTTGCGTAATTCTTCGATATTCATAATATTTTTTTACCTTTGTTAGTACGACACTCTGTAGATAAGATTATAATACGCTAATATTTAGTGCATTAACTTTCATTATTACCCTGCGCTTGATGCAAGGTTTCGGTGGAAGTAATTATCTTATATTCACTGGTTTGGATGTTGGTATGCCTTTTTGTGGGTGGCAATGTCCTGAGAATGATAACAGAGCATTAATTACACAAATATAACACTTTTAATTCAAAAAAAATATGGCAACTATTAAAACCGTCTATCTTGGCGAGCTTCGCACTCAAGCTGAGCACCTTCAATCGGGTACAAAAATCATAACCGATGCCCCTACGGACAACCAAGGCAAGGGCGAGGCTTTCTCGCCTACCGACCTGTTAGCCACATCATTGGGTAGTTGTATGCTTACCATTATGGGTATTGCGGCACGCACCCACGGCTTCGACATTGACGGCACACGGGTGACCACAACCAAGGTTATGGGCACTAATCCGAGGCGCGTTGTGGAGGTGATTTTAGAGATGCAATTCCCTAACAATTATGAAGATAAGCACAAACGAATAATCGAGGCGGCAGCCAAGGAGTGTCCGGTGGCAAATTCGCTTCACCCCGATTTGAAGCAGACGGTTACTTTCATCTACGGAAAATAATGAAGAACCTGATTGTGTTGGCAGTTGCCTGTTTGGTGGGGTGTGCGCCAGTCCCACCAAACAGGCAGACTCTGCTGTATGTTGGCACCTACACCGACACTATCCACCTTCTCAGCTTTGATGAGCATACGGGCGCGATAACACCATATGATCACTATGTGGGGATTGCCAATCCATCCTATTTGGCTCTTGCCGATAGTGTCATCTATGCCGTTAGTGAAGCCGGTGGTTGCGGAAGTGTTGTTGCTCTGACCAAAAAAGATTTGCGAAAATTATGGGAGCTGACCAGTTACGGCAATTCGCCCTGCTATGTAGATGTAAAAGGGCAATTTATGGCTGTGGGTAACTATGGTAGTGGTAATTTTGTGATATACAGTGGCGATGAGCCGGTAGCAAATGTTTCGCACGGCGATTCGCTCACCGGAGCAAACGTCCACTGCACCCGTTTTTTGGGCGATGAACTTTGGGTTGCCGACTTGGGTAGAGATAAACTATATGTCTATGATTGTCAAGGTAAGTTGTTGAGAGATATGAGTACGGATGTGGGAAGTGGTCCGCGCCATTTTGATTTCCACCCCACACTTCCGGTGGTCTACCTGCTCTGTGAGGTGTCGGGCTCGATATATGTCTACTCACGCAACGGTGAGCAGTTGCAGGTTGCGCGCGAGGGCAACTTGGCTGATAATGTCGGCAGTGCAGATGTTCATCTGACAGGTGACGGGCGTTTCCTGTATGCTACTTATCGAGGGGCGGAAAATGCAATAGTTGTCTACAAGGTGGATGGGCAGGGCTATCTGCAATTTGTAGAGAAGTACCCTTGCGGCGGTTTACACCCGCGCAATTTTGTGATAGCGCCGGGCGACAAATATCTACTGGTTGCAAATCGAGACTCAAATAACATTGTCACTTTTGAAATAGATACTCAAAGTGGAGCTCTCACATATCGCAGTGAGTTTGTTGTGACCAAACCTGTATGCCTTAAATTTTGAAAGCTGATAGATGTATAATGCCCAGTTGATAATTCACTTGTACGGGCTCAGAAACTCGCAAAGAAAGATTCATAATAGGTGAGCCCACGTGGCAAACCAAGGGCGACAGCAAAAATATAATGAACTATTGAAAACTTGTAAAAAGTAATATTCTTTATGGTTGGACAGATAACCAAATTGGTAGATTTTTTTTATGTTAAACCTCTGCGTTTTATTCCGTTGAATACGTTTCGCTATGCAGCCGTAGGTGGAATAAATATGGTTTTTAGCCTCTTCATCTATGCCTTTTGTTTTCATATCGTGCTTGCAAAAGCGGATACAGATTTTGGAATAGTCGTGGTCTCCGCACCCGTACTTGCCTATCTTATCACGTTTGTAATTACTCTTTTCTCGGGTTTTTGGCTTACTAAAACCATAGCGTTCAGAGCCTCGGAGTTACGTACGCGCACACAGCTGTTAAGATATTTTGCTGTAGTCTGCATTAATTTAGTGATCAACTATTTAGGGTTGAAGCTCTTTGTTGATGTCTGCCACTTCTATCCCACACCCTCCTACGCGCTTATTTACTCCATAACTATAGTGTTCAGCTACTTGATGCAACGTTTCTTTACATTTAGATGAGAGTCGCCACCCCTTAAACGGCTGCGCGTATGGCAAACCTTGTTGGGCAAGGCGGCTGGGGCATAGGCGCAGGGCATTCGCAGCGAGGGTGACCTTATTTGGAAAGGGCTATGCGGCGAAAAATTGCAATTGACAATCCGAGGAGTGCCGTTCGCAAAATTATCACCGACCACGTTAATAATCATTAAAAAAGGGGCAAAAAGTAAAAATTTATTTTGGATTGAAAGAATGAAAATATTACCTTTGTTGAATCGAAAAATTATCTAAAATTTCATATACGATGGAAGTAACACACATTGAACACATTGGTATTGCAGTCAAATCATTAGAGGCTGCAATACCTGTTTGGGAACAGATGTTGGGCACAAAGTGCTACAACATTGAGGAGGTTGCCGAGCAGAGGGTGCGTACCGCCTTTTTTAAGGTGGGAAACAGCAAAATTGAGCTTTTGGAGGCTACCTCGCCCGAGAGTGCAATCGCAAAACATATCGAGGCGCGCGGAGAGGGGGTTCAGCACATAGCCTTTGCGGTTGATAATCTTCAAGGCAGTTTGGACGAATTGGCAGAGGGCGGCATCCGCCTTATCGACGCAAAACCTCGCAAAGGCGCGGAAGGGCTCAATATTGCCTTCATTCACCCCAAATCGACCGGTGGTGTGTTAACGGAACTTTGCTGCGAATAAATTTTAATAGATGAATCGGGAATGGTGTCGATTCCGTTGAAGTTCTGTTCCCGAAAACAGCTGGGGGTGGCATAAGCCGATCCCCGATTCCTGACTAAAAAAATGAGTACAAATTCAGATAAAATCAAACAGCTTATCGCACTGCGCGAAAAGGCTAAATTGGGCGGCGGTCAGAAACGTATCGACGGTCAGCACAAAAAAGGCAAGCTAACGGCTCGCGAACGTATCGACCTATTGTTGGACGAGGGCTCCTTCGAGGAGTTTGATATGTTTGTTACGCACCGTTGCCACAACTTCGGTTTGGAGAACGAGACCTACTATGGCGATGGCGTGGTGACCGGTTACGGCACTATCGACGGACGTTTGGTATATGTCTTCTCGCAGGATTTCACTGTATTCGGCGGTTCGCTCTCTGAATCTTTTGCGTCGAAAATCTGCAAGGTTATGGACGCAGCTATGAAAAATGGCGCGCCCTGCATCGGCATTAACGACTCGGGCGGTGCTCGTATACAGGAGGCTGTGAATGCTTTGAGCGGTTATACCGAAATTTTCCAACGCAATATTTTGGCATCAGGTGTTATTCCTCAAATCTCTGTGATTTCAGGTCCTTGCGCCGGTGGTGCGGTATATTCACCTGCACTGACGGACTTTATTCTTATGAATAAAGGCATCTCATATATGTTCGTAACAGGACCTAAGGTTGTGAAAACAGTTACGGGCGAGGATGTTACACAGGAGCAACTTGGCGGTGCATCGATTCATTCTACCAAGTCGGGCGTGGCACACTTTGTGAGCGAAACCGAAGAGGAGGGTCTGCAGATGGTTCGTAAACTCATCAGCTTTGTACCTTCAAACAACTTGGAGGAGGCTCCTCTTGTGGCTTGCACGGATGCTATCGACCGTCTGGAAGATACTCTTAATGAGATTATTCCCGACAATCCTAATAAACCCTACAACGTACTTGACGTAATCCACGCCATTGTGGACGATGGCGAGTTCCTTGAGTCGCAACGTGCTTATGCTCAAAATATTGTGACCGGTTTTGCCCGTTTCAACGGTATGTCGGTGGGTATCATCGCAAATCAGCCTAAGTATTTGGCGGGTGTGTTGGATATTAAGGCTTCGTGCAAGGCGGCTCGTTTTGTTCGTTTTTGCGATGCTTTCAATATTCCTATTCTCACTTTGGTGGACGTTCCTGGCTTCTTGCCGGGTACTGCACAGGAGTATGGCGGTATTATCAACCACGGTGCTAAGTTGTTGTTCGCTTATGGCGAGGCGACTGTGCCAAAGGTAACTGTGATATTAAGAAAGGCTTATGGTGGTGCTTACTGTGTGATGAGTTCTAAACACCTTCGTGGCGACATCAACTACTCTTGGCCCACCGGCGAAATTGCGGTTAT
Organism: Mucinivorans hirudinis; assembly: GCA_000723505.1. Lineage (GTDB taxonomy): Bacteria > Bacteroidota > Bacteroidia > Bacteroidales > Rikenellaceae > Mucinivorans > Mucinivorans hirudinis. The sequence goes on from HG934468.1 coordinate 2,794,273, forward strand.
GGGCGCGAGTGGTGCTGTTGAGGTGTTGATGGCTAAGGATTTGGCAACAATCGAGGATGCAGAGGCACGTGCTAAGAAGCAGTTTGAATACGAGGAAGATTATCGTGAAAAATTCGCTAACCCCTATCAGGCAGCTAAATATGGCTATATTGATGATGTTATCGAACCACGCAATACCCGCTTCCGCGTAATCCGCGCCTTCCAGTCATTGACAACTAAGAAGGTTACAAACCCGCCTAAAAAGCACTCTAATATTCCATTGTAATTGTGATTTGTGATTTGTGATTTGTGAATTTCGTCTAATGAAAAGTTGGTGTAAATCACAAATCACAACATCGCAACATCACAAAAAGATATGTTAATGAAAAAGATACTATTAATAATAGCGTTGTCATTAGGTTGCTTTGCTGTCTCGGCACAGGGTATCAAAGATATAAGAATCAATGAGATACTTGTTTTGAACGAAGATAGCTATGCAGATGCCTACGCACACAAAGTCGGTTGGATAGAACTCTTTAACTCGGGATACTCTCAAGTTAATATTTCTGCTGCCTACTTTCGTCACATCTACGGAAACGACACGGTAACCTATCGTATTCCCAAGGGCGACACCCGCACAAATATGGCACCTCAGGGCTACTTGGTGTTCTTCTGTGACGGTGTAGCCGACAAAGGAACTTTCCACACTAACTTCCGTTTGGACGCCGACTCGGCACAAATTGCTGCCAATGGCGGTAAAATGGTGCTCCAACTACTCGACCAAAGTGGCAAAAACGTAATTGACTGCATTGAATATGATGTTACCACCCAGACGGTTGACAACTCCTACGGACGCGTGTTAAACGATGAAGGCGAACTTGTCCTTGCAGAACTCGCGACCGTTACTCCAATGCAATCCAACGAAACCCACGAGCGCATCCCTAAGTCTGAGCTTTTCTTTAAGGAGGACCCTTCAGGAATCTCAATGGCTATCGTGGCAATGTCGGTTGTGTTCTCGGCGTTACTGTTGTTGTACCTGATTTTCAAAAATGTAGGTAAGCTGATGCAAAGCACTGCTCGCAAGAAAGCTGAAAGAGAGCTTATTGCTGCCGCTCCTACGCCTGCTGCCAAAGTTGCGGTTGCTGCCATACCTATAGACGAAGATATAGACGGTGAGACAGTTGCTGCAATAGCTATGGCTCTTTTAAGATACGAGGATAATCTCCACGATATTGAGAATACCATTCTGACTATAAATAAAGTAGCAAAGGTTTACTCTCCTTGGAGCTCCAAAATCTACTCAATGCGTCAAATGCCTAATCGTAAATAATTTTGTGATAATGTGATTTTGTGATTTGTGATTTGTGATGAGCTTTAATAAATAATTGATGAACATCACAAATCATAAATCACAAATCACCAACTATAAATCACAAATCACAACAAAACAATGAAAGAATATAAAATGAAGATAAACGGCAATGACTATGCCGTTACAATAAAAAATATGGAGGACAACGTTGCCGAAGTAGAGGTAAACGGATCGCTATACAAGGTTGATGTTGAAGGTGTTCAAGCTCCAAGAGTTGTGAAGACACCAAAGATCGTTCCGGCATCGACAGCTCCGAGCGGCTCCACTGCCAAGGTTACTGCCGAAATGAGCTCTCCTGCTGCTACTGCATCTGTTGTGGGCGGCAATATTAAGTCGCCGCTACCCGGCACCATCCTAGATGTGATGGTTCGCGAGGGTGATGTAGTCAAAATAGGACAGCGTTTGATGCTGCTCGAAGCTATGAAGATGGAGAATAATATAGACGCCGATCGTGACGGTAAAGTTATCGCTATCAAAGTGCGCAAGGGCGACTCTGTACTCGAAGGAGACGTTTTGATAACTATTGGATAAATTGAGAATTAAGAAACTAAGAGTTATGTATTATCATACTTTATATGAGATTCAAAATTCTTAATTCTTGACTCTTAATTCTTAATTAATAAGAAAAAAGATGGATTTCATTTTAGAAAACTTACAGACATTTATAGGCTTCACCGGCTTTGCAAATGCTACCGTTGGTAATATCATAATGATTGTTGTCGGCTTGATATTCCTATACCTCGGTATTGCCAAAAAGTTTGAGCCGATGTTGCTTGTTCCCATAGGTTTCGGCATTCTAGTGGGTAATATTCCGTTTGCTCCGGGTTACCAAATCGGCATCTACGAAGACGGTTCGGTGCTTAACTACCTCTACTTCGGAGTAATGAAGGGGATTTATCCTCCTCTTATCTTCCTTGGTATTGGCGCGATGACGGACTTTTCCGCCTTGATTTCGAACCCGAAATTGATGTTGATTGGTGCTGCAGCACAGTTCGGTATCTTTGGTGCATATATGGGTTCGTTGGCACTCGGATTTTCGGCAGCCGAAGCGGGAGCTATCGGCATCATCGGTGGTGCGGACGGTCCTACTGCTATCTTCCTATCCTCTAAACTCGCTCCCGACCTTATGGGTGCCATCGCTATTTCGGCATACTCCTATATGGCTCTCGTGCCCGTGATTCAGCCCCCGATTATGAAACTGCTGACAACCTCAAAGGAGAGAGTTATGCGTATGAAACCTCCTCGTCAGGTGTCCGAACGCGAGAAGATTCTTTTTCCCATAATCGGTATGTTACTGACCACATTCCTCGTGCCTTCCGGTCTTCCGCTATTGGGTATGTTGTTCTTTGGCAATCTATTGAAGGAATCAGGCGTGACGCGTCGTTTGGCTAATACTGCTTCCAATCAGTTGATTGACATCGTAACAATTCTACTTGGTCTAACCGTAGGTGCTTCGACTCAGGCGCAAACATTCCTCACGGAGAAGTCAATATTTATCTTCTTCTTGGGTGCTTGTTCGTTTATTGTTGCGACAACTTCCGGTATCTTGTTTGTTAAATTCTTCAACCTCTTCCTCAAGGATGGTAACAAGATTAACCCGCTTATCGGAAACTCGGGTGTGTCGGCAGTGCCCGACTCGGCGCGCGTTTCTCAGGAGGTGGGACACCACTACGACAAGACCAACTACCTGTTGATGCATGCTATGGGTCCCAACGTGGCAGGCGTAATCGGCTCGGCTGTTGCCGCCGGTATCCTGCTAGGCTTCTTGGCGTAACAGTCACATATAGATTTTATAATACCCTATGCCCCGTAAGACGGCATAGGGTATTCTTTGTTAAGGGGGGCTATCGAAAAAAAATGAGGTAAATGACCTATCTTCGACTAACATCTTGGAAGATAATATTTGCCTCTTCCGCAGCAGCCATCTCGGCAAGTTGCTGGCTGTAAATCTTCATCGCACGACGGCTCATACCCATAGACGAGAATCCGCCATCGTGGAATAGATTCTGCATCGTGACCTTGCGTGTGAGGTCAGAAAAGAGTGTAAGCACGTAATCGGCACAATCCAAAGCTGTTGCATTGCCTAGCGGAGACATACGGTTAGAAAAATCCATCAATCCGTCCAACCCCATCACTCCACTACCCGCTGTCGTCGGTGTTGGTGATTGTGATATGGTGTTTACGCGGATTCTCTTTTCTCGTCCATAGATGTAACCGAAGCTGCGCGCAATACTCTCCAAAAGTGCCTTTGCATCCGCCATATCGTTGTATCCGTATAGTGTTCGCTGAGCAGCAATATAGGAAAGCGCCACAATGGAGCCCCACTCGTTGATAGCATCCTTTTTACGTGCAACCTGCATCACTTTGTGAAAAGATATTGCGGAAATGTCAAGAGTTTTTTGCAATAAGCCATAGTCCAAATCATCGTATTTACGCCCCTTTCTCACGTTAGGAGACATACCTATTGAGTGGAGAATGAAGTCGAATTTTCCGCCGAAATGTTCCATAGCCCTATCTATGAGCAGTTCCAAATCCTCGACTGAAGTGGCATCAGCCGGAACGAATATAGTACCCAGTTTGTCTGCCAGCTCTTGGGTCTCTCCCATACGTGCTGCCATTGCAGTGTTGGTAAGGACGATTTGCGCTCCTTCCTCCACAGCGCGTTGCGCCACTTGCCAGGCGATGGACTTTTCGTTCAATGCACCGAATATGATGCCTTTTTTTCCTTTTAATAAGTTGTACATTACTTTTTAAATTTGGAATCCGACAAATCTATTATGACACAACCTTTTGAGGCTTTGTCGGCGATAAGCCGGTCTCTCAGTTTTACAATCGCAAAGGTAACACTTTTTGGGTAAAGGACAGCGTTTTTTGGAATTTCTCAAGCGAAAAAGAGTATAAACGGTTTTATTACTTGTGAAAAAAAGCGTACATTTGCGGTATGTATTGAGCGTTTTGGTGTTGTTTCATCGTGGCGGACAACCAAGGTGGTTCTTGAAAATTGGTGCTGTAATACAATTTTCCACGTAAAATCCGGTGTAAACCAAGACGGGGCTCTGTAAGTAAGTTTGTTTAAAACATTTGTAAACAATGGATTAATGGAAATTAGTGGCGCATCTTGTTCCGAAACTGTTCGGTGCATCCCCTCTGATGTTTTTCGAGATTGTGAAATCCGAGAACTTCTAAAAATTCTAAAATAACCAATGATTACTTTTTAGAAGCCCTCTTGGTGAAAACAATCCCACTGTGCCGTCGAATGACAATCTAGAAACATAATGAACCATTATTGAAAATAAACATCGAATGAAAAAAGCAGTTCTTTTATTTGCCACTGTGCTCTTGTGTGGCTGCGCAGGAGAGTTGACTACAGAAATTGCAATGCGTAAAATCGAAGATTGTCAAGAATTTAATGTTCCATTCTACGCCCCTTTTAATACCGGAGCTGAGAATCTTACCGGCGAAAACTATAAAAATCCGGAAAACTATATTCGTACTAATTATGGGAAGTTGATTGATGCGGGACTTATTACAGCCACAGTCGAGGATGGGAACTCGTGGCGTAAATCTTTGATTATTAAACTAACATCTAAAGGTGAGGAATTTGTTGAGCGAAATCGTAGTGGTGAGGAGTCTCTATGTGTTCGCGTTTGTCGGGCAAAGCCTCTAGCAATAGATTCGCTCATAGTTATCAGAGAAAATAAAGAGGTCGAGGTTTGCTATACTATTGTAGAAGATGATGTTACCCTTTTTGGTGAGTATCTTGGCTTTGTTGAAGGCAAGCCACATACGGATAGACGTCGATTTATAAAAAAGGGCTTTGGTTGGCAAATAGCGGATTGATGGAAAAGGGTTAATAATGAAAACTTAAGAGCTATGAAATTTTTTTTGGACACGGCAAATTTGGCTCAGATTAGCCAAGCCGCTTCATTGGGAGTAATTGACGGGGTAACCACCAACCCATCTCTGATGGCAAAGGAGGGGGTGAGTGGGCGGGAGGTAATTCGTAATCATTACATTGCTATCTGTTCGCTGGTTGATGGAGATATTTCCGCCGAAGTACTCGCCACCGACTACGAAGGTATGGTTGTCGAGGGAGTCTCCCTGTCGGAGCTCCATCCTAATATTGTTGTGAAAATACCTTGTACGGCGGATGGTATTCGTGCTATAAAAACATTGGCGAGCAGAGGCATAAAAACAAACTGTACTCTGATTTTCTCCGTCGGTCAGGCATTGCTTGCCGCCAAGGCAGGGGCGAGTTATGTTTCTCCGTTTGTTGGTCGGTTGGATGATGTGGGGGCGGACGGTGTAGAGCTCGTTGGGCAGATAGTGGAAGTGTTTGCTAGATATGGCTATCCCACTCAGGTGCTTGCGGCTTCTATCCGCAATGCAGCACACATTGTTGGTTGTTTGGAGGTCGGAGCAGATGTGGCAACGTGTCCCTTGCAGCCGATTTTGGATTTGTTGAAACACCCGCTTACGGACAAAGGGCTCGAAATTTTCAAACTCGACACGGAGAAGTTGAGATAGAAATAGCTCGTTGTTTCAGTTCTACACCGATTCGGCACAGAGTATCTTGTCAAAATCATCCAAATCATTTGGTTCTACTGGTTTTCGTGTGGGTAAAGTTTGAGGTTTGCATTGAAGAATAGTATTGCGGTTCTGAAGTTTTCAAATTTACGGTATCCTCTGCCTATTCTTTTTATCTCTTCGATAGAGCTGTTTAACCTCTCTGCCCTTGCATTACTTATAATACTTCCCTCTCTTCGGACAGTTTTTGTATCTGCTTAAGATAGTATTTGTTTCTTTGCTCTCGGGTTATTGTTAGTTGTTGTTTTAGTGTTTGTTTCATTTCGTTGCCCTTAAGGGCAACGAAATGAAACAAACTTTTTCTATGCCGCCGTCATATAGACCTCACTCGGAGTCTTGTATTCAAGCGATTGATGTAGCCTTTCGGTGTTGTAAAGACGAAAATAGTCAGTCAAGCCATCATATAACTCTTTGCCGCTGCCGGGGTTCGACAGGTAAATATACTCATATTTTACGCTGCGCCACAACCTTTCGACAAAAATATTATCCAAAGCCCTACCTTTACCGTCCATACTTATCTGTATCTCATTTTCTTCAAGTATCTTAACGAACTCCTTGGCCGTGAACTCACTCCCTTGGTCGGTGTTGAATATCTCCGGCTTGCCGTATCTGGCAATAGCCTCTTTGAGCAACTCTTGGCAGAACTCGCTATCGTGGGTATTGCTTATCCCCCAAGCCAACACAAAGCGTGAATGCCAATCAATGATGGCGCACAGGTACATATAACCTCCATTCATTGGGATATAGGTGATGTCGGTACTCCAAACCTGATTTACCCTGTCAATAGTTAATCCTCGCAATAGATAGGGGTATATCTTATGCTCCTTATTATGCCACGTGGTGTTAGGCTTGGGGTAGATAGCACTGATGCACATATCCCGAAAGTAACGACGCACTCGCTTAGGGCTTATCGTAAAACCTTTCTTTCGCAAGTGTTCAGTCATCCGCTCGACACCATAGAAAGGCATTTTGGTATAGGTGCGGTCTATCTCTGCTTTAACAGCAAGCTCATCTGCACTTGCTCTTCCTTTGCTCGCATAGTATATGCCACTGCGGCAAATGTTTAGCAATATGCACTGCTGAACTAAACTCAGCCGAGGATGATTCTTTTCTACCATCTCTCTACGCTCGGCTAACGAGATTTGAGTAGCTCCCACTTTTTTTTTAAGAACTCGTTCTCTATCTCAAGCTGACCAATCTTGCGATAAAGATTGTTCTCTACCTGCTCATCAGACTTGACTTTACGCTCCTTGTCAGTCGAGAAAATGGCGGTCGCTCCCTCCTTGAACTGCTTCTTCCATACCCCAACCTGCGTCGGATGAACTTCATAAATCGAAGCAATCTCATTGACCGTCTTCAAGCCCTTGATAGCTTCCAAGGCTACTGCCGCTTTGGTCTCTGCCGAAATCTTTTTCCTCATCGTTTGTCTCCTTTTTTATGAGACCAAAGATAACCAAATTATAGCTTAAACTGCTGTCCTATTTTGGGGGAGTATTATAACATCAAACCGGCAACTCAAAACAGACATGGAATTGCGCCCCATCTACCATCAGACAGATGACAACTCCGACGCCCATCTATTCTTCGGACTCCTATCATACTGGATTGTAAACACAGTTCGACACAAACTAAAGTTACAAGGCATAACTCATTACTGGACTGAATTAAAGCGCATTCTATCCACCCAAAAGGCTATCACCACCAAAGCAGAAAACGCACTCGGAGAACAAATAGAACTACGCATCTGTTCGGACCCCACAGATGCCGCCTCGGAACTATATCGAATCCTCGGATACAACCCCATACCATTTAGACGACACACAATCAAAACTGCACCACCACCTCCGAATTGAAAAATCTGTAGTACCCACGCAGAAAGTCAAAAACAGATAAGGCTTAAAGAACAGAGGATTTGCATACATATTACGTTGAAGTTGGGCTGACGCTTGAATTTTAAGCCAAGTAGATAAAAAGAAAACACCAAAATCCACTTTTTGGTGTAGATTTTGGCGTAACCCATACAACTTACTGATTTTCAGCGTTTATTGCGGAGGAAGGGGGATTCGAACCCCCGGTACAGTAATCCCGTACGTCAGTTTAGCAAACTGGTGGTTTCAGCCACTCACCCATCCCTCCTTAAATGCAGCACAAAGGTAACTATTTTTATCTAACTTCCAAAATTTACGCGAACAAATTTGTCAATATTGATTTCAATTTCTGCAATGGAATCCGCCGAAATCGTTTCGTTCGCGAAAATGCACGATTTACTCCTTGTTGATAAGAAGCTCAAAACGAACAGTAATATTCTGTTGCACCTTGATTTTCTGGAAGCCCACCGACCCCAGCTCCATATCGCCTCCTTCGGAGACTGATTTTGTCGATAGCATCCTGTCATTCACAACTGCCGAAAAATCATTGTCATAAGAGTAGCAATTTATCATCAGTACCCCTCCCAGAGGTTGTCCTGCTGTTTTTGCTAATAGTTGGGCGTTTGCCTTTGCAGCGTTGAAAGCCTCGACTTTCAATGAATCATTTATATCTTTGAGCTTGTCGTTCCACACACGATTCAGTGTAGCATTTTGAATGCTATTTTCGCCGAGAGCATTAAAGACCGTTTCAGCCTCCTCGGCCGATGATACTGTCAATCTGTAGTTTTTGAATAAGTAAGATTTGCTTTTCTTCTGAGCAGCAGAAGATTGACCGGTGATGACAAGTTGCTTTTTTACATCTATCCCCGCCTGCTGCAAAGCCTTGGCAAGTTGGCTCTCGAGCGTAGCCATCGTAGTTTTGCCCTTGCTGTCTGCCTCGCTTAGCGAAATTAAAATCTCTGCTTTATTTGGTTCAACCATAGCGGAAGCGTTGCCATTGACCTCAATATAACGCTCACTTTGTGCGTAAATCGTTGATGTGCCAATTATTGCAATCACGAATAATAAAATTATTTTTCTCATAGTCTCCTTCTTTTGAACTCTGAGCAGGTAATTGCTGTCGCCACTGCTACATTCAGCGACTCGACAGCTACGCCTGCTGCAAAGTTTGGTATATACAACTTTTTAGTAATCAGCTTTTCAATATCTTCACTTATGCCGCGTCCTTCGCTACCCATCACTACGAAACCTTGCCCCTCTAATGGAGTGTCGTAAATATTCTCGCCCTCTAAAAAAGTACCGTAAATGGGCAATTCTACTCCTTGCAATAACTCTGTCAAATCAACATAATGAACTCTCACTCTTGCTATTGCACCCATTGTTGCCTGCACTACTTTTGGATTGAAGCAGTCGGCAGAGCCCAAAGAGCAAAAAACATCACCAATTCCGAACCAGTCGGCAATACGTATTATCGTGCCTAGGTTTCCGGGGTCTTGAACCCCATCTAAAACCAAGCGCAATCCCTTGCTTACCGGCTGCCATTGTGGAATTTCTACCAATGCTAACGTATCTGTCGGAGTTTTTAGTGCTGAAATGCGCGACATTTCGCTTGCTTCGATTTGCCCGGTTCGATATATTCTTGCTATTTTCAGATTAGACTGCAACAAATCGCCGACAAGTTTTTTGCCCTCGGCTATAAACAAGCCCTGCTCAGCACGCCCCTCTTTGGAGTGGAGTGCGCGAATCTGTTGTATCTCAGTCTTGGTCATTGAATATATTTTGAGGCTATTTTTTAATATTAGGTTTTTCCAAGCCGTAGCCTTTGACTCTGTCCTCTCGTTTTAGCAGTAGCGCGAAAATTACCGAAGTCAAACAGAGAGCTAAGAAAATATAGACGGGGTAAGTATAGTCGTAACTATCACCTACCTTGCCATATTTATCGAGCACAATGCCAACCACAAGGGGAACGCCTGCCAAACCGATATTTTGTACCCAGAAGATCAGTGCATAGGCGCTACCCAAACGTTCCATAGGAATAATCTTAGCAACCGAGGGCCACATTGCAGATGGTACGAGCGAAAATGCAATGCCCAACACAATCATCATCGCCACGGCAACCAACCAATGGTTTAATCCAGTAATCGAGAAGGTGATATAGACCCCGACCAGCATCAATGTACCAATCAACATAATAGTCGCACCCTTACCCTTTTTGTCATAGATTCCGCCGAAGAGAGGGGTCAAGAACAGCGTTCCAAGCGGCAGCAAGCCGGGAATTATACCTGCATATTCGGGGTTTACGTTAAACTTAATTATCATAAACTCTGTGGCAAATTTCAAGAAAGGAAAGACCGCAGCATAGAATAGCAGGCAGAGCATTGCGATATACCAAAAGCCGCGATTGCGGAAAATAAGCAAAATATCCGAGAAGCGAAATTTCTCGTCATCAGCCAAAGCCTCTTGTGCCCGCTCTTTATCTAACTTTCTATCCATCACCACAAATACCATAAATATGGCAAAACCAAAAAGAAGTAATACCGTACAGAAAAGAATGGGGGTGGACAGTTTGCCGAACATATTATATATAGGTATGGGAGCAACCATTGCCAACATTGTGCCCAACCGTGCAAACGCCACCTGCATTCCGAGCGCCAAAGCCATCTCCTTACCCTTGAACCAACGCACGATAATCTTTGTAGCTGTGATACCCATAGTCTCATAGCCAAATGCGAAAATAGCGTAACCAAGCGAGGTTACAAGCAGTTGCAGGCGCATTTCGCCAAAAAAGGGTAGGGTAGTGCGGATGGTGGGGTCGATGAATTCGATGCCGTAATATTTCAGCACAGCGCCTATGAGCATCACACCCGTGGCGAAGACACCGGTAAAACGAGCTCCCTTTTTGTCGAGAATAACGCCGCCGACAATCAACATCAGCAATATAACATTCAACCAGCCGTAACTGCTCGAAAATACCCCGTATTCGACACTGTCCCAGCCCATTATCTCCTGAAGGAGCGTTTTGAGTGGTGACATAACATCGCACATAAAATAACCGCACATCATCGTGAGCGATACCGCGATAAGTACCGTCCAGCGCGCTGCGACCGAGTCGCTGATTTTTTGAACCATTGTTTTTTTTTATAATGAATAGTGAAAAATGAAGTTGTAAAAAATCGCACTGCATTTTTCACTACTTAGTGATGCAATATTTTTTGAGGACTTCGTATGCCTCTGCTACACCGAGTTCGCCTGCCTTGCTCATATCGAAGCACCCGGTTTTATTCTCTTTTAGATAAATTTGCGCCAAGCCGCGATTGAAATATGCCTCGCCAAAGTAAGGGAAGAGCTCAATCGCCTTGGTGTAATATTTAATTGCTGCCGGCATATCTCCACTCATTGCCATCATATTACCAAGGTTATATTGTATCTGGGGCAGTTCGGGCATCAACTCTGCCGCTTTTTTGAGGTCGGCAATGGCTGCCGTGTAATCGTAGTTGCGTTTTTCGGTGCGCTTCAATCTTGCAGCAGGGTCCATATCTATCGTTACATTCTGATAATCACCATCTAACGATGCAATAAACTCAATCATTGCCGCTTGGGTAACGCCACGGTTGATATAGGCAAAGGGATCTGCGGGACGTTCGTCGATGGCGTAATTATAGAAATTTAGCGACGAGTTATATTGCGACATAGCACTTTGGGTTATACCTTTGGCAAAGACCATATTCCACATCGAGATGGAGTCGGTGATGCGTGTGTCCAACAGTTGCAAAGAGTCGCGACTAACCGTAGACTCCGAGTTTGTCAGTTCCACTGGGGCAATGCGGAAGGCAGACAAAAATGCATCGAGACGCTGGTTGCGATATTTTGTGGGGTCGTAGCGTGTATCTCTGCGCTCTTTTACGAATTGGAAGCGATACATCGGCAGCAGTTTAACATCCTGCTTAACATCGCCCGTAAGTCTCGTAAAATCCTCGTTACCAAAGTCTGCATCGAACGACATCATCTTGTTGAATCGTTTGCTCGTGTCGGCATATTTCGAGAAAGTACTGTCGTTGAGTTTACTGCGATACTCTGCAATCTTAGCCTGTGCAATGCGCGTATCGCTCTGGCTGCCCTTTATATCGCCTAGGTTACGTCTTAGGTTGGCACGGAATAGGTAGGCATTTGCAAAATCGGGATATAGCTCGATGGCGCTCGAATAATCATCTATAGCAGCCTTGTAATCACCTATTTGCGAATTTACGTGCGCGCGGTTATAGAATACAAGGACATTGCCGGGGTTGTTTACAGCAACACGTGTATAATCCTCAATAGCACGATTGTAGTCGCCAATTTGGGTGCGAAGTATGGCTCGGTTGAAGAATGCTACGGAGTTGGTTGAGTCTCGTGCAATCGAGCTGTCGAAATCCTCTAGGGCGAGCATAATCTTCTCCAAATTGGAGAATGCCATTGCGCGGTAGAAATATGGGTATGCGGCTTCGGGTGATAGTTCTATGGTCTTGTCCAAATACGGAATGGCACTTATATACTTGCCCTGCATCATAGAGACCAGACCGCGACGCATATATCCGTCCGGATTATAGGGGTTTACTTCGATTGCACGCTCGTAGTTTGCGACGGCTTTTACGGTATCTTTCAGGTAGAGATAACTCGTTCCGCGGTTGATGTAGCCGCTTGGTTCGCGCGGTTCGAGGCGCACGAATTGGTCGAAGTCCTTGATAGACTGTTCGAATTGTTGATTGAGGAAGAAGGTTACCCCCCGTGAGTAGTATAGTCCTGCCATTGTCGGGCGGATAGCCAGGGCACGGGCGAAATCGTCCAAGGCGGCTGCGTAGAGCCCCATTCGCGAGTTGGTGATGGCACGGTATTGGTAAGCTGACGTATAGTTTTCGTTTATATCGATTGCAGCGGTGAAGTCCGAGTAAGCTCCCGCAAGGTCGTCCAAGTTATACTTGGAAACTCCGCGCAGAAAGAATCCCTCGTAATCAGTTGGTTGATTGCGAAGCAGGATGTTGAGTGCTTCGATGGCTTGGCGAAACTTGCCGTCAATAATCAGCTCACGTCCACGTTGGTAGAAGTAAGGTTTGTTGAGCTGGGCAAGTGAAGCCGAAAATATTAGTAGGAACACTATAATTGCTACGTAGCGTCTCATTTGTTAAATGAAAAATAAGAAATGAAAAATCGGTGTAGTGAAAATTATTATTCACTTTTCACTCTACAAGTAGACCATTATTGCCCCGTAACCATACTCCTTGAAAGAGGCATCCTGATAGCGAAATTTTGAGTATTGCTTATCCAAAACTTTTTTGAGCTCATATTTGAGTTTGCCTTTGCCCACGCCGTGGATAAAAACAATCTTCCCTCTCTGTCTGCTACGAATGGCAGACTCCATAACAATGTTAAAACGAGCTAATTGTGTTGCTAAAATCTCTCCGCCGGACAACTCCTGCCACCTTTCCGTCAGCTCCTCTATATGTAAATCCTCCACCTGTGTCCCCTCGTGCTTTTGCGGCTGTGTTTTCTCTTTTTTGGACTCTGGGACAGCCCTAACCTCTTGTGGTGCAAGGATGTCATCTCCGGAAAGCGAAAAAATGAAAGACCGCTCGTCAAAATAGTCATTCTCGGCATAGTTGCCCGAGCGGATAAATTTCAGCGGATGTAGTTCCAAATCAAAGTTTTCGACAACTTGAGGAGTGTAATTTATTGGTTTGAAAGGTAGTAATGAGATATGCAAATTTTGAATCTGAGAGAAGAATGTACGCGGAAAACTCCTTAGCATTTCGCGCGTATCAGCCTCGAGCCTGCCGTGAGAAATTGTCTCCACATAGCCATTTTTCCACTGTGCCACAGCGAAATATAGCTCATAGCTACTGTCATTTATCAAGTACATATCCAGGTCTGCAGCTTCGGGTTTTCCGCCACAATGCGGTACAAATGCCAACTTAACGTTATAATCCTTATACTCATAAGGTGCTTTTTCGATGACAGGCTTTAGTATTGGTTGATTGGTAATAATATTGCTTTCTACTCGCTTTGCATACTGACTTTTTAGGCGATTAACATCAACAACCTCATCGTCCTCATAATCCTCCGCAATAGTTATGCGTCCATATTGCTGTCCTTGATTGACCCTTGCCTGAGACACTCCGCCACCTCGCGGTTTGTCCTGCGACGGACCAATCTTTACTATAGCCGCATTCTCCTCATCAATAGGTACTTCGACTATGTCGGACAACAGGGCGGGAATCTCAAACCCGTCCACATCTACATTTGCAATATTATTTTTAATGGAACGTACTATTCCAATTCCCGTGCTGTGCAAAAACTTTATGCGGCTACCGACTTGAATCATTTGTGATATGCGATTTTTAGTTCCAAAAGTCCTCTTTGTCCTCCAAAAACTTTTACTAATTTTGCACAAATTTACAAAAATAAATGGATAAAGTCATAAATATTTCCGAATTTGATTACCATTTGCCTGTCGAGCGCATTGCAAAGTTTCCCTTGGATAGACGTGAAGAGTCTAAACTTCTGGTATATAAGCATAATATTATTGCGGATTCACAATTTCTAAATATTCGTGGTGAGATTCCCTCCGACTACCTTTTGGCATTTAATAATACCAAAGTAGTGCGTGCGAGGTTGATTTTTCGCAAGGATAGCGGAGCGAGAATCGAGATTTTTTGTTTGGAGCCGGTTTTGGACTACGAGCGGGCATTTGCCGCTGTGGGGCAATGCAGTTGGAAGTGCATAGTGGGCAACGCAAAGAAGTGGAAAGAGGGAGATGTGAAAATTACTCACAATGAAATTACACTTTCCGCCGCAAAAATTTCGGACAACCAAGTGAAATTTTCGTGGAATACCACTCATACCTTTGGAGAATTGCTAGCAATATTGGGGAAAATTCCGATTCCGCCGTACTTGGAGCGTGATTCGGCAGAGATAGACAACAGCCGTTACCAGACAACTTATTGCAAAATTGAGGGTTCGGTTGCTGCACCCACCGCGGGATTGCACTTTACAAAAGATATTCTCGCACAATTTCCCGTGCAGGCAGAGGTTACTCTTCACGTGGGAGCAGGTACGTTTCTACCTGTCAAAACGGAAAATGCGGTGGAGCACGCGATGCACACCGAGCATTTTTCGATAGAGGTCGCGGAACTTGAAAAGTTGGTTCGTTCGGCAGGGCGTATTATCGCAGTCGGGACAACAACGGTGCGAACGCTCGAATCTTTGGTTGTACTCGGTGAGAGAGTTTTAACCGGTGGCAACCCCAGAGAGCAACAGACTGTCGGGCAGTGGGAGGCTTACGGAGAAGAAAAACAGAGTGCTCCCGCTGCTGACGCTTTGGGAGCACTCCACCAATATATGGTTAAAAATCAGATTCCTAATTTGCACTGTTCCACCCAAATTATGATTACACCCGGCTATCGATTCCGTGTAGTCGCCGGACTCATCACAAATTTCCACCAACCTAAAAGTACCCTTTTGCTGTTAATTTCGGCAGTGGTGGGCGATGATTGGCATCGCATTTACGAGCACGCTATGGCAAACGGATATCGCTTCCTAAGTTACGGCGACAGCTCGCTGCTCTTTG
The DNA here is from genome assembly GCA_000723505.1 of Mucinivorans hirudinis. Classification (GTDB taxonomy): domain Bacteria; phylum Bacteroidota; class Bacteroidia; order Bacteroidales; family Rikenellaceae; genus Mucinivorans; species Mucinivorans hirudinis. The sequence goes on from HG934468.1 coordinate 2,809,679, forward strand.
TCGAATCAGTACGGTAGATTATTATTAACTCGGCATTATCCAAATTGTTTAGTGCCGAGTTAATACAATGGTCTCTACTTGTTCATCATCATCAAGAACTCGTCGTTGGTACGGGTCTCCTCCATCTGGTCTTTGACAAAAGTCATAGCCTCAACTGCGTTCATATCAGTGAGATGACGGCGTAGAATCCATAGCTTTTGGAGAGTATCTTTGCTCAGAAGCAGGTCGTCGCGACGAGTGCTGCTTGCCGTAATATCAACAGCCGGATAGATGCGTTTGTTGCTCAGTCGGCGGTCGAGTTGCAACTCCATATTGCCCGTACCCTTGAACTCCTCGAAGATTACCTCGTCCATTTTCGAGCCCGTGTCTATGAGTGCCGTTGCAATGATGGTGAGAGAGCCCTTCTCTTCGGTATTACGTGCTGCACCGAAAAAGCGCTTGGGTTTATGCAGAGCATTGGCGTCCACACCACCTGAAAGTATCTTGCCGGAGGCTGGCTGAACAGTGTTATATGCTCTTGCCAAGCGAGTTATTGAGTCGAGAAGTATTACCACATCGTGACCGCACTCAACCATACGCTTTGCCTTCTCGAGCACCATTTCTGCTACCTTGACGTGGCGAGTAGCCTGCTCGTCGAAAGTGGAGGCGATAACTTCGGCATTGACCGAACGAGCCATATCCGTAACCTCTTCCGGACGCTCATCAATGAGCAGAACGATAAGGTATGCCTCGGGATGGTTGTCTGCGATGGCGTTGGCTATCGACTTCAATAACATTGTCTTACCCGTCTTGGGCTGAGCCACTATCAGTGCTCGCTGACCTTTGCCGATGGGGGCGAAAAGGTCTACAACTCTGTTGCTGAGATTGTTGCTCCTACCTATGGTTGCCAAGGTGAATTTTTCCTCGGGGAAGAGGGGTGTAAGGTATTCGAAGGATATACGGTCGCGAGTTTGGTCAGGGTTCAAGCCGTTGATTTTCACGATTCGGCTCATCGGAAAAAATTTCTCTCCCTCGCGTGGCGGTTTTATTATTCCCTCCACTGTGTCGCCCTGTTTGAGCCCGTAATTTTTCACCTGCTGCTGTGATATGTATATATCATCGGGCGAGTTGAGGTAGTTGTAATCTGCCGAACGCAAAAAACCGTAACCGTCCGGCATCAACTCCAGCGAGCCGCCGCTCTCGATTGCGCCAAGGAAATCGTTGCCAAAATCTTGTTTAACGTGGCGTTGCTGCTGCTGTCTGTTGTTGTTGTTGTGTTTGGGTTTTGCTTCCGAATTCTGCTCGCGCTGCTTTGGTTCTTGCTGCGTGGTCTCTTGGAGCAGACCTTTTTTGCTGTGCGAACGTCTACCGCGATGCAGCGCAGTCTCTTGCGTTTGCTCCAGTTTAACTTGTTGCGCAATAGCCTGTTTCTGTTCGTTGTTCGGCTCCTGCGGAGCTGCAGACTCTTTTGTCCAGGTCTGCTTCGATTGTTGTGGATAGAGTGTGTTTTCGGGCTTTTCCCTCTGCTCTACCTTAATATTTTTTGTGATTCTATGACGCTTATCGCGTTTAACGTTTCCTTCCTCAGTTTTATCGCCTTGGGCGTTGCGTTGAAGAATTTGCGCAATAAGGTCATTTTTTTTGATGTAGCCACTGCCAAGCCTAAATCCGAGCTCAGCGGCTATTGTGCGTAACTCGGGTAGAGTCTTCGCAGCAAGATTCTCTTCATTGTACATATAAGAGATGGGGTATGTGTAATATAAGGATGGTTGAATGCCGATGAGGCAAGAAAAAGTGCAAGAATTACAGCACAAAGGTAAAAAGATTTTTTAGAAAAAAAAATTATAATTCTTTTTCCCTACTTTAATTTTCAATTTTGATTTCACTATGTGCCTTTCACGTCAGATTTTCATCCTCGAAAGTGGTCATTTACCTTCAGGTAAACTTACATTTTCGGCGCGAAAACAACTCGGCTTTGAAAATTATCCTAATTTTCAAAGCCGAGTTAATAATAAATGCAAAATTCAAATGGTTTCTTATTGATTCTCCTTAAATTTTCGCTCAATCTCTTCGAGCGACAACCCTTTTGTTTCGCGCACATAGCGTAGGATGAAGAGTAAGCCTAATAGACAGATTAATCCGTAGAGCCAAAATGTACCGTGAGTTCCCAACTCGGTGTTAAGTATAGGAAAGGTATAGGTCAGTAAGAAGCAGGCACTCCACAGTGCAAAGGTCGAAATTGCCATTGCTGCCGCACGGATGCGAGTGGGGAAAATCTCGGAAATCACCACCCACATAACAGCCGAAAGGGTCATAGCATAAATGGCAATGGCAGCCATCACCAACACCACAGGCACGAAACCTGTTAAGCCCATATAGAAAGCTCCGCCCAGTGCACCATATATCACTGCCAAGCCTGCCGAACCAAAAATTAACAACATTCTACGCCCCAATCTATCGACCAACGCGATAGCAACAAAGGTAAAGAGAACGTTAGTAACACCCGTGATAACAATATTGAAGAGCACGTCGGACACGCCAAATCCCGCTGCCGAGAAGACCTCCTGAGCATAGTTGAAAATCACATTAATACCGCACCACTGCTGAAAAACAGCCAACACGATGCCAATGGCGAGCAGTGCAATATTAGAACGTTTGAGAATTTCAGTTCCCACTCCACGACTCCCTCCTTTGTCCGAAAGCAGGGATTTTCTAATTTCCGCCGTCTCCGCCTTAGCTTTTTCGCTGCCCACTATTTTAGCAAGCACACGTTCGCCCTGCTCATTTCTCGACTTTGAGATTAACCAACGAGGGCTTTCGGGGATTACAAAACATAGCAACAAAAATGCTGTAGCAGGGATAGCCTCTGCCCAAAACATCACCCGCCAACCCATCTGACCATTCCACGAGGCTGCAATATCCTCTCCCGGGGTAACCGAATCGCTGATGAGCAGATTGGTAATTTGTGCGGCAAGGATACCCAGCACTATGGTTAGCTGATTGAGCGATACGAAACGTCCACGACTCTGGGCAGGCGAAATTTCGGCAATATACATCGGCGAAAGGTTCGAGGCAATTCCAATGCCCAGTCCACCCAAAATACGATAGAAGATAAATGGTGTAAAGTTATCGCAATAGCCCGTTCCCACTGCCGAGGCAATAAAGAGCAGTGCTGCCACCGCAAGCATCGGTCTCCTGCCAAGCCTATCACTGAGCGAACCGGCAATCATCACCCCCACAATACAACCAACCAACGCACTGCTCATAGCCCACCCCTGCATAGCGGGCAGAGATGAGATGCCGAAAAATTGTTCGTAAAACGGCTTTGCACCCCCAATCACAACCCAGTCATAACCAAAAAGAAAGCCACCGAGTGCCGATACAAGTGCTATGAATAGCAGGTATCTGTTATTTGTTTTCATTGAAGTTTAGGTTAGTTCGTTTTTTTATTTGTGAGAAATCAACCCCTGATGGTTTGTGTCCATTGACGATGCCCGGGCGAAACATTCTGCCGCCCTCTCTTTTTCACCCTTGCCCAAATATCCAAGACCCATCATATAGAGGCAGTGGATACGAGATTGATGGTCTAAGGACTCCTCCCAAATCAACAAATCGGGCAGCGATACGGCAAAGTAATCCAAAACAACGCTTTGGTCAATATGCTCCTTCCCGTATGTTATCAAAGCATCAAAACGGCTTACAGCCTCCTCGTTTCTGCCTAATTTGAGCAGTGCCAACCCCTGATAATATATCTTATCGGGTTTTTGGTCGTTGTAGTATATTGCTGCCGCCGGGGTGCTCTGTCCCTTTGTTGCACGCTCTAAGTACTCTTGCGCCTGCTCTACTTCGCCCATTGCCTCCAAGGCAAGAGCCATATAGTAGTCAAAATCATTCTCAGCCGCACCCGTGAGCTTACCCTCGCCCAAATTGTGAGGATAGTCATAACACTCGCTCAGCAACTCGATTGCCTGCCCGGGATTACCCTCGCCGATTGCTTGTTTGGCAAGTTGAAGGCGAGCAAACTGATATTGCGAGGGGACTTTGCCCTCGCCACCCTCCCAAGGGTGGAATTTTCGAGAGTCTATCATCTCACGCGCCTTCTGCCACTCACCAATGTTATTGAGCAGAGTTGCATACTCCAAATAGAGGTCGTCTCGCTGGGCTACCAACTCGAAGTGGCTGCTTAGCAGTGCCAAACGCTCGGCGTGCGGACGGTTGATTTTTTTGTAGAGTTGGTCAAGCTCCATCAACACGCGGGCATCGGCGGTGTCGAGCGAAAATGCCTTTTCGAGCGAAGCAACGGCACGCTCACGTTGGTCAAATTTATTGAAGTAACCCAATGCCAAGTTTCGCCACACGGTCGCAAAGTTCTCTTCGATTGCAGCCGACTGCTCCCACAGCTCCATCGCCAACTCATACTGACGTTTATCATAGTACAAATTACCCAGATAGTACCTCGCCCTTGCATCCTTTGGATTAAGCCTCATCGCCCAACGCAGGATTGCGATATCCTCCAGACGGTTTGGGAAGCAGCAGTAGCTGTCTGCTGCAGCCGCCCGCTCTAATAGCTCACGGGGAGTTTCGCCCATCTGCTCGGTGCAGTATGCCATATAGTAGTAGACCATCGGATTGGGCTTAGGTGCTAATTTGAGCGTAGCGATAGCCTCACTCCACAGCCCGGCACCCATAAAGTCGAGTGCCGTTTCACGATAGTTGTGGCTATCCTCGCGCATTAACGCCACAACCTGTTCTGCGGTAGCCTTGCCAAGAATCATCCTTACAACCAATGCCCCGAAATTGAAGCTATCCAACTCCAAGGACTCTTCAATAAAGTGCAACGCCTCTCTCTCTCCCGCTGTACGTGCAAGCAGTGCCGAGCGTAAAGCACGGGTGCGGTCTGAGTTCCAGTTGCGATTGAGCGACTTTGCGCTCTCCTCCAACGCTTCAGTGTAATTGCCTTTGAGGGACGAAATCTGAGCTAAGGCGTAATATCCTGCATCTTGCCACGCTGAGTTCCAGCACGATTTATAGAGAGCTTTGTATGCCTCGTCCAATCGCCCTTGGAATTTGAGTGCCTGCCCCAGATTATAGTGAGGTTCGCCATCATAGGGGTTCGGATTGCGTTTGAGTTGCGTCTGGATTGCTTGACGTAGATAGGGTTCAGCCTTGTCGAACCGCCCTTTGCGAATGAGCAACAGACCCATCGCATTGTTGTTGCGAATGTCCGTTGCATCTCGTCTGAGAGCCTCACGGTAGTAATCCTCGGGATTATATCGTGCGTGTCGATACTGCTCTAGGTGTTGTCCTGTGAGGAAGAGTTGTTCGGTGGTATCAATCTGTTCGGGCAGTAGTGCAGCCTGAGCCGCAGCGGGAACTTCACGATTTGCATCCGCTGTTGAGTCCCACTCCAAGAGCATCTTGCCATCTTTTGATATGGTGATTTTCTTACCTCTGAACGGAATATCAACAACCTCCTCGGGTGAGAGGTCTGTCACAAACTGCTGCCCATCGACACTCACGGTCACACCCTCAATTTTCGACGTGGCAAATATCTTGCTCTCGGTGAGCATTATATCCTTGGTGGCATTCTTCACCACGCCCAATTCACGATATGGCATAAAGTACTGCTTGAAGCTCTTGCTCTCCAAGGGTTGCAACCAAGTGAAGTCGGGTTGATTATCGGTAAACATACCCGTCATTAGCTCGATGTATGGTCCATCTTCGTCCGTTAGGTTTCTGTCCCACGCTACGCCAAAGTCGCCATTGCCCCACGTCCACTGCTTTTTGCCCGGCGAGACGTGATGATTGGCAACGTGCAACACGCCCGCCTGTGTGTCATTCTCGTAACCACCGACAAAATCATACTTCGATTCGATTGCCATATACGAGGTTGGTACGGGGATGTTGCGATAACGTGAAATATCTACGCCCGACGAGTAATCTACTTTATAGTACGTTCCCGTGGCGATGGGGAAGGTAGAAACGTCCCGTTTGCCGTGGTCGAATACCGCATTCACATCCGGCGGAAATACCGACTGATACTCATCGCCAACATATACGGCAGGGTTTGCCCACCAGAGGAAAGTCTGTGGAAAGGGGGTGGGATTTTGAGCCGAACCCTCGATTTCGATATAAGCCCTGCCGGGGTGAAGAGTAAATTTAGCCGACCCCTTTTGGTGGAACATACGCTCCTGCTCACTCACCCACACCGTTGCCGAACCATCGGCATTCTCCTGAATCTTCCAATCCACGGGCAGAAATGTGCTGGGGCGGTGGTGTTGGGGCCAGTTGAACTCGATACCGCCGGAAATCCACGGGCCGGTCAATCCTACCAAGGCGGGCTTAATTACGTTGTTATAGTAGATGAAGTGTCGCTGCTTGATTTTGTCATAAGCCATCTGAATCCTGCCGCCAAGTTCGGGCAGAACCATTATTTTGATATACTCATTCTCTACAAAACAAGCAGTATAGCTCTTGTCCTGCTTTTCATCCTCAATCTTCTCGATAACGGGGTAGGGATAAACAACGCCCGAACTGCCCTGATAAACGCGCTTTTCGAGGAACATCGGATTACGTTCCTGCTTACCAATGGAATAGGTGGGTATAACCACACTCTCTGTCCAAATTTTTACTTTCATAATTCGTATAGGGGATTTTATTGAAACAAAAATGATACATTTACCCGATACTTGTATATCGGAATAATAACCTGAGTTCAGAGGTAAGTTTTTACTGTGTCAAAATCTCCCTTTATATCTTCGATTGTACTCGAATTTTGGAGTTTGAGGTATGTCAAATACCCCTTTACATCAAAATTCTGTACTAATCAAATCTATTGTGGAATATATTGCTGCGTTACAAAACTTATCCCGAACTCAGGTCAGTAAGTGGTGAAAAAGAATTATTTATACATTTTGCCGTCTCCTTCTACGCACATTTTTTTTAGAACTCCCCTCAGTTCAACAGACCAATAACATAAATTTCGGCAAAACTATTTGCACCGTTAGGGTTACGACTATCAGGCTGTAGCATTTTGAGGTAGCGTCCAAACTTCGGCTCCCCAATATTAATACTCTTCATCTGGGTATCGCCCGACTCATAAATTGTTGATGCAATTTTCTCCCAATTAACCTTATCCCCGCTAATATAAAGTTCTACCGTCTTTGTGTCATTATTGCCCGAACGCTTATGGAGTTCAAATCCATTGACTTGGTAGACATCTTTCATATCAATGACAATATGGTGTGGCGGCACTTTCGAGGAGTCGTTCCAATCGTTATGCCAAAACGTCCCCAGGTCGCCATCAATCACATTCTTTGGATTATACTGAGAATACCAAGGTTCGCCATATTGCCAATAAGCAAAAGATGAACAATCAATAACAGTCCACTCGCCTCTATCAACCCTAGTTGGAATGGGTGGTGGAATCTGTTTGTAATCACTCCATTGAGTAGCGAAGTTGTCAATCGAGGCTGCATTAGGCTTATAGACTGAGCGAACCCTATATTGATACGGATATTTAATCGACGGACAAATGGTCTGATTTTGAGTGTTTAATGTTTTAACCACCACAACCTCGTTGCTGTTGGTCGTATATTCTACCTCAACAAATTGGAGGGTCTCATCAGAGCCATACCAATTAATATAACCTATCCCTTTTTTGATTTCATTAGAACTGATTGCACGTTGGATTAGTCCTGCTTCATAGTTAGCTCCATAGACAGAGGCGTAACCGCTATTTTTTAGCGATTTATTTCCATACTTATCATATGTTATTAAGTCGAAAGTATATGCCTGTTCCACTTTAATGGGCAGGATAACACCTATGCTATCTCGATTGTTTGACGGCGAAACATTAACCACCAGTGAATCTTTGCCGGAGTTCCAATATATATGTACCTTGGTTACATTGGGAGATTTATTGAGCCAAAAATCTACCTGCACCCTCTCCTTACCTGAGCGACAACTTACCGAATCAACTTTGGGAGCGTATATTATCTCGCCATTTTTTATGTAATCCTGATGGTAATCATCATAATTATTACACGAACTGCATAATCCCAACACTGTTAAAGTGTATAATGATATCTTGAATAATAATCTTTTCATCTGTTTCTATGACTTATTTAATAATTTGACCCCAGAATGTCAATTCCGTTGGATGGCAATAAGTTTGACGCTCCCAAGTCTCTGTAAATTTAATTCTGATGTATCGTACCTCTTTGTCGGAAAGCGGAAATTCAAACTCATGCCCTGCCGTGGCTGCCTCGATATCTTCATTTGTTACAATAGTGCCTGAACCTGATGGCTTGATAACCTCGCAGTTAAGAGATTGCGTCCAATGAGACCAATCCTGAGGATTATTCTCCGGTAATTCCGCCAAACCATACACCGTAAAAAAGCGTGGGTTACCACGTTTATATAAGTAATCTTTAATTGAAGCAGATGGATTATCCGGTCTTTGCCAAATTCTCATTCGCGATAGTTTGATTTTTTGACCCAAGTCTATTGTGATTGAAACAGGCCACGGTAATTGTGAAGTAACCGACTCAGAGTGCGCGAAATTATTGACCGAGTAATCCTCATCAAACAGCATATAATCTTTATAACCATATCCATTCCAACCTATATCGTTAGCCAGTCGTAACACTTTGAATAGATTTTTGGCTGCCTTCTGCTCGAATATCGGTGTAATCGGATTGCCCACAGCCCAGATGGTGTCCGATGAATTATTCCATTTGTCGCGAACAATCGCACCAAATTTGCGAGCTTTTGCATCAAATCCACGGAGGGTTGTAAGACCGTTAATGGTTGAACTATAGACTGTTTGAATAGCCTGCATTGACCCTTTGTCGTTCTGAGAAAGCAGCTCAATGACCAACGGAGCTCTATCTCTATTCTCCCACAAAAATCGTGCTCCACCGAAGTCTGCAACTATATTCATACTCTTTGCGACTTTGCTCAGTGGCGACTCGCTCGGACTAATTTTAACGACAACGGGGTCAGAAACCTGCTCGGCTCGATTGACGCTGTAAAGCACCACTTGATACTCCTTGGTTTGGTTAAATCCCTCAATTTTAATTTCATTGTTGTAAAATGATGCTTCGGTACGTCTTTCCACGCCATCATCAAGTTTGTACACTGCTCTGACTGCTATCAAATCTTCAGATTGCGGAATTTTATATTTTATAAGAGCAGCACCCGGCAAATTCTGCACAGCAACTTCTGTAACAATCTCCGGTTTTCCTTTGCTGGGAGTTATTGGCTCCAACGTCTTCTCTTTACAGCAAATCACGAGAAAGAGTAGCGTTATTATTGAAATTATGTTTTTCATGATTTTTTGTTGCAAATATTAATTTTACCAACCCGGATTTTGAATCAACTTCGGATTGTTTATAATCTCTTTTTCGGGAATGGGTGAGAAGTAGTCTCTCGGATAAAATGTTTGGTTGTGAAGAGTTTTAACAGAATAGTAATCCGCCAATGCAGTTGTCAATACATTCCAGCCTTTGATTGGTCGATTGAGCTCCTCGGGAGCACTCTTCCATCTACGCACATCCCAATAATAGTACCCCTCACAAGAGAGCTCAATATTCCTTTCGCGGTGAACAATACGCCGCATACCACTCTTCATTGTCGGCAGTGCAGGATTGGTACTATGGTTCTGCCAGCTCTCAACAACGCCTTTCAATCCGGCTCGGCTGCGAATCTTATCAACCCACATCTGCACATCTGCAAGTGGTGCGTCAGACTCTAAAAGGGCTTCGGCATAATACAGATAGAGTGCCGCAAGTCGCATTGCAGGGAACGGATAGGTCTCGGCTGTATATGTGTTTGGGTCTTTGAACTCACTTTTGACATTGACCAATTTTTTGGGCCAGTATCCCGTAGCAGAGTATTCCCCCGGATTAGCCACCGATGACACCTCCCCGTAACGTGCCTTTACAACCCAAGTATTTACATCGTCCGACAATCTTCCTGCCCCATACCACTTACCACGATCAAAGGAGAGGGTCGAATAAAAGCGTGGTTCGCGGTCGAAATTCAGGGTAGCACTCTGCTCACCTACCGAAAAGTAGTATTTGTCTTTCTCGCCGGCAGTACGTGTTGTATAAAGATTATCGCGACTGTATTTTGAGTCTGTATCTTCGTTCAGAGGGACCCCATTTTCAGTATAAAAAAGTTCGGCTACGTTCATTGTGATGCCATAGTAGCTCTTTGCAGGTTTCATCTCCGAAGCCTCGAAACGAGGTTGGCAAGCCTGCTGAAATCCCCAATCCATAACGTGCGTAGATAATCCCCAGATGGTCTCTTTATTCCAACGGTCACTCACCGAATTTCGCAGTGCTACATTTAGACGAGTAATATCGGAAATTTGATACTGTGTCTGATAGTCTGATGGTTGATACAGGGAAATCCCTGCTGAATGGCATATTTGAATCGCCTCTTCACATTGTTTCACTGCCTCCTTCCATCTATTGGCATCAAAAGTTTGGTTAAAGAATGGTTTACCATCGTGATCCACAAATGCAACCATCTCTGTGTTACCGTTAAATAATGGGCTCGCGAAATAGACTGCCACTTCGGCTTTGAATGATTGTACAACCGGACGCGTTACTCTTCCGAATTCAGCACTAACCTCATTGTTTAACGGAAGATAATCTCCCATTAAAGCCTCATTGAGTAGCTCAAAAACATAGGCATAACATTCATCAACTTTCTGCCGTTCCCATCTGATTTTTTCAGTATCCGCGTGAACCGGAAGATTCTCCCTCACCACGTGAATCGGACCATACATTCTAATCAAATAGAAGTGATAGTACGCTTTAAGAAACTTTATCTCAGATATCCATCGTTGCCTCTCTTGTACACTCAGATCTTTGACCTTATCGATGTTCTCTAAGAAAATATTACAATCGCGAATACCTGCATATAGATTCTTTCCGCCGCCCGTACCACTCCAATAGTTCGTCAGAGGGTTTGAGGTATTCTGAAAACCGCGACCAATATTAATACTGTTTGCAAAGTGAGGTCCTTCACTTGGAAACCAAACCTCCAATGCTCCTCCGATAGCCGGATTTTCGCTCCAGCCGGCAAGGCGAGGTAGATGCCAATAGCAAGTTCCAAGAAACTGAAGAGCCGTATATCTATCCGAAAAGGCGTTGTCTATTGTTGGCACGTCGTCCGGTACAACATCAAGATAGTTGCACGATACGTTTACCCATAATAAAGCCGTGAGGGCTATCAAAAATTTATATATCTTTTTCATTGTTGTTTAGAATGTTATGTTTACCCCCAAATTAAATACTCGTTGAATTGGATATGCAAGCCCATTACCCGCCATCTCGGGGTCCCACTCCTTGAAAGCTGACCACGTAACAAGATTACTTGCACTGCAATAAAGTCTTAGATTTTCCATTCTAATCTTACTTATCCACTGCTTAGGCAGAGAGTATCCAAGTTCTAACGATTTGAGTCTTATGTATGCCGCATCTTGCATAAACCAAGTACTCAAACGCTGGTTATTGTCCACCAGATAATTTGAGAGTCGTGGCCACTTTGCATAAGAATTTGGATTTGCCTCCGACCAATAGTCATTAGCATAGAAAGAGAGGAGTGCATTGTTACCAATTAGACCTTCTGTATTTGCGTTAACAAATGGAGCTGTTGCGCTAGTGTTCAGCCAAAATGACTGACGAGCTGCACCTTGAAAGAAAAACGAGAAGTCAATACCCTTCCATCCAAAGGAGGCTCCAAATCCGTAATTTATCTCGGGCTCAACAGGGTGTCCCATCGCAACTTTATCTAAATCGGAGATTACCCCATCACCATTAATGTCGTGATATTTTATGTCTCCCGCGCCATACTCTCCAAATTGTTTAGGTGAATTTTTCACCTCGTATTCGTCAATAAAAAGTCTGTCTGCAATAAGTCCCGTCCATTGACTAATAGGACGACCAACGGCGGAGAGCCACGGAGTTTTACTATAATCAGGCTCCTCCCACTTTGTTATTTTTGAGGTGGCATAGGTGAATGAGCCGCGTGCTGATGCAAAAAAATTGCTACCGGGGGCTGTGAAATTATAATTCATCTCCAAATCGAAACCACCACCCTCTGCTTCTCCCAAATTTGACTTCACGGCAGGCAAGACACCCATAGCGGAAGGAATAATCCTATTCACTAATATATTGGAGCGCTGTTCGTTGAAATACTCTGCAATGATAGAGAGTCTATTGAACAACGAAAGTTCTAATCCTACGTTTAATTTTTTTGAAATCTCCCACGTAATCTTATCATTTTCATACCGAGAAACCTCAACACCGTTAATCACATTATCCAGGCGCTCACCCCAACGTGTAGCACGATTGGATGAATTCATATTTACTTGTGATAAATAGAAGAATCTTTCGCTTTGACTTCCGATAGCATCATTTCCGACCAAACCGTATGTTCCACGAATTTTGAGCTGATTGATAACGGGTGTGAGTGGGGCGAAAAACTTTTCATTGGACACCACCCAAGCAGCACCAACAGAAGGGAAGAATCCCCATCGCTCTTTCTTGGAGAAACGTTCAGAGCCATTGTATCCAAAGTTGGCTTCCAAAAAGTAGCGACTGTCATAGCTATAGGTGAAACGACCCGATAAACCCTGATTTCTACTTGGTAATGATTGTTGCAAAGTGCCTGCATTTGCAACCTCCTCTTGACGAGTAACAAAAACCAACATACCGCTAAGTGAGTGTTTATCTGCGATAACTTTATTATACTCAACCGCAGCGTCTATGTACATCATAGTACTGATATATTTAGCACCCTCTTCGTAGTTTAGATACTCCGTACCTTCCGTAGGATTCAATCTGCTCAATGTATATTGCTCGCTTTGGGGGTCAAATGTGTTGATGTTGTAATAGAATGGTTTATAGAAGCGTTGAACGCTATATTCGGAATAGCGATTGACGTTGAACATAGCTCGAAATTTAAGCCCTTCGGTAAGGAACTTCAAGTCTTGTTTGAGCTCAAATTGTGCGAGCATAAGGTTCTTGCTCCATTTCTGATAACCCTTCGACATCTCTGCGTATGGGTTCACATATTTTGCATCGCCATAATTACCAAAAAGTATATGCTTGGCTGTTGCATAATTTGCATCGGGTTCATAGTATGGTTTGAAAAGCACCGGATTAGCCTGCATTGTCAGTTGATATATTCGCGAACCGCCACCCACAGGACCACTGTAATCATCAAAGGTTGTGTTGAGGCGAATCACCGCTTCGGTAGTGGGAGTAATGTTCACATTGACATTAGAACGAATGTTGTACTTGTCTAAATTTACGTTTGAGTTGAGATTGTTTCTGCTATTCTGTTTCAGATTGCCGCTATCATTGGAGTATGAAGCCGCAACGTAGTATCGCGCGACCGTTCCACCGCCACTAATGCTGAAATTGGCGCGCTGATTTATAGACATACTGTTGAAAAGAGTTGAATACCAGTCTGTTGTAGGATACATATTTGGGTGTAGCCCTCTTTCTGTCATAATAATTTTTTCATTACTGACCGACAAAAAAGTTGAGAAAAAAAGAGAGGGGTAATCCCCTTTGAAGAGAATTACCCCGATAGTTGTAATTTTGTAAGTGCAAACAATACAAGATTCAACTATGGGCAAAGATAGTTATAAAAATTTAGTCGGTCAGCCGATTTTCAAACAGATTGTAGATTTTCTGCCAAGAGCGAAGTTTGACCTGTTAGTTCACCGTCACAAATCGGATAGGTACTACAAACGATTTCGCTCGTGGGAGCAGTTGATAACTTTGCTCTTTGGGGTCTTTAGCAGGTGTGATTCTGTGGGCGAGATTGCAGCAGCAATGCAGGGCTTGCAAGGCAAGTTGAGCTATTTGGGGCTAGATAAATCGCCCGCCAAAAGCACCATAGGCGATGCTTTGCGAGATAGAGATGAGGTTTTGTTCAGGGATTACTACTTTGAGTTATTGAGCCACTACTCGCCACTTTTGTCGGTCAGCCGAATTAAGGGGGTGGATTTTGAGAAGTTTTACATCTTCGATTCTACCACTATTCGCCTATTTTCGGACATAATGAAGGGGGTAGGTCGTAACCCCAAAGGAGATGGTAAGAAGAAGGGTGGATTGAAGGTGCATATGATGATAGACGCTCACGCCGATTGTGCCAAGCACGTCAATATAAGCGAGGCAAAAATGCACGATAAGAAATTTCTGAGCAAGCTCAACCTCACAGCAGGGAGTATGATTTGTTTCGACAAGGCGTACAACGACTATGGGCAATATGCCCGCTGGACAGAAGAGGGAGTTTGGTTTGTCGGACGGTTGAAACGCAATGCTGTTTACGAGGTACAGGAGGTTATTTCAGAGAAAGTGCTGAACGACAAAGAGTTTGGAGTAATATCAGAGGAGCACATTCATCTGAATTATAAGGATAATAAGGAGCAGAAGAAGGTTTGTTTAAGGAAAGTTGTTTATCGTGATGAAAAGGGTCGGATATTGGTTTTTATCACCAATAACTTTCAAATCAGTGCAGAGGATGTGGCTTTTATCTACAAGTGCCGCTGGCAAATAGAGCTGTTGTTTAAGAAGTTGAAGCAGAATTTTCAACTACACTTTTTCTACTCTGAGACCGAGAATGGAATTAAGACGCAGATATGGATAACGCTCATTGCTCATCTACTTTTGACGGTGTTGAAAGTCAAAACGCAGACTGACAAAGCATTTTCGACTGTTGCGGTGTTGGTGAGGATACATTTGACGAGTTATCTGGATATTTTTTGGATGATTCAGAACTGCAAACGCACTTATCACAAGCGAAAAGGGGCTAATTTTTGCTCATCGAGCCGAGCCCCAACGATACAAATGGCACTATTTTGAGGGGGGTAGGTATTTTGAAATGACTATTTATGCGGAAATACATGCTGATTACTAAACGATTGCAGAAATAATTAACAAAAATCCGATTTTAGTCGGTTAATAATGTAATTTTTTGTTGACTATACGGCAACTGTCCCAATGGATTACGAGTACGCACGGCTTCGTTATGCATCTTCATATATGTCACCGGGTCAGCCAACGATATGGAATGAGTGGGTGATGAAAGTGAAGTTTCGTAGCGAACGTTTAGCACTGCTTTACCCTCGCGCCCCTCTTTTGTTGTGACCAAAATCACTCCGTTTGCTCCGCGAGCTCCGTAGAGCGATGTGGCAGCGGCATCTTTCATTATTGAGAAGCTCGCAATGTCATCGGTATTCAAACGAGAGAGGTCGCTTGCCGATAGTTCGATACCATCGATGAGTATCAAAGGGTCTTTTTTGGCATCTGAGCCAAAAGTGGTTATACCACGTATGAAGAAGCTCGCATTGTCACTACCTGGTTCTCCGCTAGACTGATATGAAATTAATCCGGCAACCTTACCCGCCAATCCGGCGGTAAAGTTACTACTTGGCATCTTCAACTCTGCCGGTTTAATTGTTGTGATTGACGAGAGAACACTCTCTTTCTTTTGTCGTCCAAAAGCAACAACTGTTACGGCATCCAATTCATTTACTTTGTTTTTGAGCACAACTGTCCAATCGCTTGTGTTAGCAACCGACATTGTAGCACTCTCTTGTCCTACAAAAGAGATAACAAGATTTGAATTGGTGGGCACCTTATCAATTTCGAAGACACCATCAACATCAGCCATCACACCCCGAGTGGTACCTTCGATGGTGATTGTTGCTCCGGGTATCGGATTCCCTTTTTCGTCAATAACCTTACCAATGATAGTTTTGGTTTGCTGTTGGAGAGACTCTACTGCTCGCACAGGTTCGCCACCTGTGGAGAGAAAGACAATCACCCCTAACAACCAAAGCAAAAGGTTGCTGCGACATTGTTTTGATTGGAGGTAGATTAATTTCATAGTTAGTGATTTGATTATTTATAGTTTAAGTTAGGTATTATTCAGTACAAAATTATCTCTTATATTTAGTGATAAAAATGGAGCGTAAAATATAAAAATATGGATTTTTATTTAGGGGGCTTCCAAAATTAGCCGTTGGTTATTTTGGCTCTATAAACTTGGTATTCCTGCCATAGCTTGTCCGCAGAGTACGAGTCCCCTAAGGCGTACTTTATTGCGCCGTCAAATGACCAAGGCACGACATAGAGTGTCGAGGCATTAAATTTTCTCAGAAAATCTGCATCTTTATTCTGAGTGAGCCATACCAAAAAGAAACCGGTGGTGCGGTATCCGTCCAATATATCACCACCGGAGGGGCAATCGCTCTGCTCGAAATAGCCACTCAAAAAGCGAATTGCATCAGCCACGCCCTCAATCATTGCGCGAAAAACACGACTATTTGAGTAATTTCCAATCCCTTGTGGCTCTAATTGATAGGCGTGAGTTAATTCGTGAACCAATACGCCATCATTCTGATATAGCAGTTCGGTGTTGGATAGTTTTTTCTCCATCTGTCGGGTTGAAAATTCAATACTCACCGTTGGAGGCGCCCCCTGCTTGTTGGACACTCCATCATAATCCTTGAGTGTATAGTTGATTTGTTTGATTGCGGGTATGGAATCCCTAGGCGAAAAATATAGCAAAGCCAACACCTCGCGTGCTTTTTGCGTAATCTTCTGTTGCGGATTTGTAACCAAACGATGGTATACCTTAGAACCTGCTGTCTCGGGTGATTTATCCAAAAACAGCACTTCACCCACGTCGAAACTGCTCCATTGAGTGGGTTTTGAAAGAGAGTAGGGCATATCATCACCCTTGAAAAGGCGTTTTTTATTCGGTTTGCTCCCCATTTCAAATTCCATAACCCCTCCATTGAGAATATCATCGTTGAGAATATATCCCTTTGTATACGGTTTGCCGTTTAGCTTTACGCTCTGCACATATCTGTTCTTGTCACTCACTGCCGGAGCTTTGATTTCAAAACTCTTGCCCTCCCCTAAGTTTAGTTTAATATATGGCAGGTATGGAGCTCCCAGAACTAACTCGTTGCTACCGGGCAGAACGGGATAAAAACCCATAACAGAGTAAACGTACCACGCCGACATTTGCCCGCAATCGTCATTTCCGCACAGACCATCAATCTCATTACGATACATTTTATTGAGTATCTCTCTGACCCAGTATTGTGTCTTGTATGGCTCACTCGTATAGTTATATAGGTATGGAATATGGTGCGATGGTTCGTTGCCGTGCACATACCCGCCGAGGAGTCCTTCTCTTGTCACATCTTCTGTATGAGCAAAGAATTCATCGGGAAGGTACATTGCAAAAAGCGAGTCAAGTTTGCCGACAAACACCCTGTCACCACCCATTAATTCAATCATTGCCAATGGGTCGTGTGGTACATAGAAGCTGTAATTGAGAGAATTACCCTCTATGTAGCCTTCGCCGTGAGTGTTCAGGAGAGAGAAAGTTTTCTTCCAACTACCATCTCTGAGTCTTGCTCTTGTGTATCCTATTGACTCATCAAAAACATTACGGTAACTCATTGCTCTTCTGCGATAGATATTTGCCTTGTTAATATCTCCTGCACGCAATGCACTCATATAGATACACCAATCGTCGTAGGCATACTCCAATGTGAGCGAAGTTCCATAGGGGCTATCCTCAAATGGGACATACCCATACTCCTTGTATTTGTCCGTTCTGTCGAAATACGGTAAGTTTGAGCTCGAATACATAGCCTCTAAAGCCTTGTTGTTGTCCAGCTCTATACCCTTTGCCAAGGCATCAGCCAAAACCGAGACTCCGTGATAACCAATCATACACCAATTTTCGGAAGCCATATGAGACCACATTGGTAGAATTTTGTGCACACTCTGCTCGCGGTGAGCCAACATCGACTTTGCAAAGTCAGCACTTCGCTTCCTGTCAATGATGTTCATCAACGGATGCAAAGCTCGATAGGTGTCCCAAAGCGAAAAAACGGTATAGTTATCAAAACCTGATGCTTTATGAGTATTTCCATCTAATCCGCGATATTGACCATCGACATCTTGATAAATGGAGGGGTTTATTTTGCAGTGATAGAGCGATGTGTATAACATTGCCAATTGATCCTTTGAGCCTTGTGCTTCGATAACATCAAGTTCCCTGTCCCACTTGGCTGAGACTTGATTGGCAATCTGCTCAAAAGCAGCTCCTTGTGGAGCTTCAGCCTCGAGATTCCTTATTGCCCCCTGTGTGCTCACTGCCGAAAATGCCAAGCGAACCTCTAACTCCCGCTTTGAGTCGAGTTTAAACTCAAAGTAGGCTCTGATTTTACGTCCTGCGATTTCGGGAAAATTCTCTTTCAGATTAAACTTACGCCAGCCGCCTCCATAGTTAACCTTTTCGAACTCTTCGTACCCATAGTTAGAGATTGGTTGCGAGAGCGAAATGGCAAAGTATTGATAATTTTCACGAGCCCAGCCATTCGTAACTCGGTATCCGGTTATTAGTTGTGGATTTTCAACACGAATCGAACTCCATAGTACCTTACCATCATAATTATATATGCTGTGCACAAGGTCGAGTATAAAACGTGCATCCGCAGTGGGGTAGTGGTAGCGGTGTAATCCTACGCGCTCTGTTGCGGTAAGTTCTACATCAATTTGATAGTCATCCAATCTAACTGCATAGTAGCCCGGATGAGCCCTCTCCGTGGAGTGTGAAAAGCGGGAACGATAACCATTTTCGGGATTATCCGATGTCGAAGGGGTCAGCAGACGTTTTCCATTGGTTGGCATTATGAGCAGGTCGCCCAAGTCGGAGTGTCCGGTTCCGCTAAAATGGGTGTGGGAAAAACCCACGATTGTTTTGTCATCATATTGATAGCCGGCGCAATATCTATATGAATCTTTCTGATAGACCCCGGCTACATTGTGTGGGATTGTATCTGTGTCGGGGCTCAATGCGATAAGTCCGTGTGGAGCGACAGCACCCGGAAAAACGTGACCCATTGAGCGAGTACCAATAAATTGGTTGACCTTTGTCGAATTTTGAGCCGTTACTCCAAGTGTAGCGAGTGTCGAAATAAGTATGCAGGTGATTCGTTTCATTGAATTTGAAATTTGTATTTTATTGTATAGTTGTACATACAACCCGGTTTAAGTATTAAATCTCCTAATTCCGGTCGATTAGGGGCATCCGGATAGAGCTGGCTTTCTAAGCAAATACCGCTGCGTGGGTTTCTCAAAAAGTCACCCGTGTAGAACTGTATCCCCGGATAATTGCTCCTGAGCGTCATTTTTATTCCGCTGCGTTGGTCGTAAAGCACACACGTTGATTGCTCGTTGCGAAGGAGAAAGTACTCGTTAAATCCATTGAATGACTTGCAATTATATTGAGAAATAGCAGAGCTGATCTGTTTTATCTCTCTGAAATCGTACTTTGTAGAATCAACGTTCAAGACCCTACCGGTAGGGATAAAGTGTGAATCATTTTCCATATATTTTTCTGCATCTATGCAGAGTAGGGCGTCGGTTGCCAACAATGCAGGATCGCCCGATAGGTTAAAGTAGCAGTGGTTTGTCAAATTTAATGGGGTATCTTGGTCTGAAGTCGCTCTATACTCTATGATTAACTCATTATCCTCTGTCAATTTATAGATAACCACAACAAAAACCTCCCCCGGAAAACCTGCCTCACCATCAGCACTGAGATAACTCATCTCCACACTTTCATCCAATAACCTAATCTTGAAAAACTTAGAGTGCAACCCATCATATCCTCCGTGATTGGTATTCGGAAAGTCGTTGATTTGTAATTTGTATGTTTTGTCTGCTAGTCGGAAACAACCATTTGATATTCGATTGGCATATCTGCCAATTGTCGAGCCAAAATAGAATTGGTTGGCACGATATTCAGAAATATCATTATAGCTAAGGACGACATTGCGCAACAACCCATTTCGGTCGGGAACATATAGAGACATAATAGTTGCACCCAGATTGAGAAGTTCAACCTTCGCTCCATTTGTATTGGTAATCTCGACACAAAGCAGGTCTTCAGGAGTTTCGAGATTAATCTTTCTAACATTAATCACGGCAACTAATTCTTAATTTTAACGTTAATCACCTTGCTCTTGTACACCCCCGAGAGATTCCAAGGCAATCCAATAGACATCAGGTAGTCGCCCCTGTAGCTTTTCCCTTCTACCATATAGGTTGATTCACTTTGTAGATTTTCTAATCTAATTGAGCTGTCCAATTGAGATTCAGAGGTTGCTCCCTCTGTAACCTCACCCAAATTGTAGAGTAACAGAACTGCCTCAGAGCCATCTTTGGCAGTGTATTGTAATGCTACCTTGTTTCCTTCAAATGGCGATTTTAGTCGAGAGACTACACCTTGTTGAATCAGGTGACGAATGGATTTATATTGGTTAATCTTACGCTTTGCAATATCTTTCTGCTCGGGGTTCCACCTTGAAATATTCTGACCAATACCCAATACCCCTTGCATTGCAACATCAAATACAAATTCGAGTGACACACCGGCACGATGGGCATCATAGTTGTTAGTCCAGCACACCATCGTATTTGCGGGGTATGTGCTCAGGTAGCCGTATTGAATAAAAAGTCTGTCGATTGGGTCTGTTTGGTCGCTCGTCCAGGTCTGCTCCATAAGAGCTAACATACCAAGGTCGGAACGCCCACCACCGCTCGAACAATTCTCGAAAATCACCTCAGGAAATTCTGATTTCAGTGCTCGTACCATACGATATAGGTTTTCCATATATTTTATCCTTACCTCACGCTGTTTTTCACGTGGTACACTGCTCCATCCCGGTTGTGATAATCCCCTGTTTCTATCCCATTTGATGAATTTTATGTTGTTCTCTTTTAGTAATTTACGCATCGAATTATATAGATATTGGTAGACATCTTCACGCGCTAAGTTAAGAGTCAATTGGTATCTCCACTCATCTTTGGTGCGATTGGGGAATTCTAAAACCCAATCCGGATGCTTACGATAAAGGTCGGAATTTGGATTAATCATCTCCGGCTCAACCCAAATGCCAAAATCTAATCCAAGGTCAGTAATTTTCTTTATCATTGGTGATAGCCCATTGGGAAACTTCTCAATATCTACCTCCCAATCTCCCAAACCGGCATTGTCGGTTTTGCGCCCCTTGAACCAACCATCATCTATCACAAAAAGCTCAACGCCAACCTCCTTTGCTACCTTGGCAAAATCAAACTGCTGATTCTCCTCCACGCTAAAGGTTGTTGCATACCAACTATTGTAAAGCACAGGGCGAATTGTATTGACTGTTGTCGCACTCATAACCTCATTCTTTACATAGGAGTGAGTGAGTTGCATAGCAGCTTGTTCGCCCTTTGGCGTGTAACCAAAGTTAATCTTAGGTGTGGTAAAGCTCTTGCCCGCTTCTAAGTCGAGCGAACTGTCCCAGAAGTTGATACCCCCCACAATCTGAAGGTGGCTACTGTGTAGTTGCTCAATATCAATTCGCCAATTACCGCTATATTGAACCTGCACATACCACGCTCCCGTCTGCGTAGGGGTTGTTATCATCGCCCAAGGAGTGTTGCCAAAGCTCATAAAATCACGAGATTGAAGCGTCTTAATGCCAGTGGTGAGCTCGCTTTTTTTCAGGGCAAACTCCCGCAACCACTGTCCCGAATGTTGTGTTAAAAAATATCTGTTTGCAGGCATAAAGAGCGAACCACTCAAGATATTCTCAACTGTGATTCTCTCTTTCTTGTTAGTCGAAATATTCTTTATCTCCAACCATTTTTCCATCATATCACAATTGGCAATCGTAGAAATGTACTGAGTAACCAGTAATGGATAATGTTTATCTTTCTGTTCTATTACTAATGTTTCATTTCCATCTATTGTTTCAATTGAAATTTTTGGGGTGTCAAGTTCAATGTCACGAACACCGTCATAAAATACAACCTCGATTATTGGCGTTTTGTCAGCAAAAGAGCCTCTGACAGGTATCTCGTCTAATGCGAAAGGTCCATTATGGCGACTCCGCCCCTGCTCGTGCTCCATTGATGCGCCACTCTTGTTACCCCAAAACACGGGATAGACTCCTCCTTTGTCAACCCTGAGCTGATAGAGTGAGTTGTCGGTGGTGATGTTCCATATAGCACCCTGATTAGTAATGTTTTGAGCCGTAACCGTTCCAAAACACAATGCGATGATGATTGTGATAACTTTTTTCATATTTTGAGTTAGGTATTTATTTATTTATGCAAAGTAAGTTATTATTAGTTGTAAAAAAAATGGATTAGCAATAGTGATTATATGTATTTTTTCTATATTTGTAGAAAATTGAAACAATATGAATGTATTAGAGGGGTTCAAAGGGCAGCAAATTTTGGTTTTGCCTCGTTTTGTTGTCGATGAATTCGCAAAAGATACTTTTGCGTCAAATTTACATTTGACTGATATTGGATTCTTTCCAAATGCCGAAAATCACTACTGCAATCGCGAAAATGGCTGTAATCAGTACATTTTGATTTTTTGTCGTGGTGGAAAGGGTTGGTATGAAATAGAAGGCGAACGATATGATGTATCGGCAGATGAATTTTTCGTGCTCCCTCCAAATGTTGCACATAGCTATGGCGCAAATAAATTCAACCATTGGTCAATCTATTGGGTGCACTTCCAAGGCTCGTTTGCCCGGGATTTTGCAAAAGATTATTTGAGACCAACCAAAATATATCCGTATTTTAATAATACCGTAGTAAATGTAATTGGTACTTTTGAGCAGATTTTTTTAACACTGCGTCAGGGCTACTCGATGGATAATATGCGATTTGCTCTCTCTTCATTATACTATTTCTTGGGTTCGTTGTCATATATGAGCACCAGCAGAGAGATTCCATTGGAGAGCGACGCGGAAATAGACCTATCGCAGAATGCGATACTGTATATGAAATCCAATATTGATAAAAAGATTGAAATTAAAGAGCTTGCGGGTAAACTTGGGGTCACTCCGGCTCAATTATCTCAAAAATTTAAGGACAAAACAGGTTATGCTGTTTTGAGCTATTTTAATCACCTTAAAATTCAACACGCTTGTACTTTGCTCGATAATACAAGTATGAATATTATGCAAATTAGCGCTATGCTTGGAATTGAAGATTCCCTATACTTTTCTCGACTCTTTACCCAAATTATGGGGATATGCCCTCGCGATTATCGAAAGATGACAAAAGGATAGCACACACAAAAAGAGCAGGGAACTCCCTGCTCTTTTTGTGCTAATTATTAACTCGGCATTAGATAATTAAGTGAATTTATTGGTAATAGAGACCAAGTATGCCGAGTCAATGGCTCAAATCAATTATTATGAATTTGTTTCTCGTCCGCAATTTGTGATTTTGTCATATAATCAACAATAGCTCCCACGACTCCTGCCGTAATACCGGCAAGAATGGCACTCACAAGCGGTGTTGCGGTTACGTCCGAGGCAACTCGCTGAACCAAAATGGCAATGGCTACTATAAGTCCGAAGGCAAATATTGTGTTGCGGAGTGCCCATAGGAACACTTTTGGGAAATATTTCGGTTTGTCTTTCATCTTGATTGTGAAATATGAAACCGTTGTCAGAATAAACGCCAAGGAGGTGGCAAGCGGCACAATGCCTGCAAAAATGGTTTTGTCGTGAGACGAGATAAGGTCTTGGGCAAGCAATATCTCGGCTGTGTCTCGAACCATAAACCAATTGATTATGCCATTGATTACGGCATTCAACACACCGCTGGCGAGAGCTCCCTTAATGATGTCGTTTCGTTTCATCGTTTTTAATTTTTTAGAAGAACATAAACATTGCTAACTGCACCGATGCCCAGTCCTTGACCGGTTGCGCAAGTGCATCACGGATTCCATTTCCCGGTATGCCGTAAGAGGCTATACCCAGAAGCATAAAGTGGCGGCTGACAAACCAGCGAGAAGTGAGGGTTATTTCATCGCCCAATTGTTTTGATTTCAATTCTCGCAGTGGAGCCAGAGAGCCTATATTTGAATATGTGTCTGCCCTGAGGTGGAAGTAGTCTAACGACAGTTCGAGTGATTTCGAGGGGAATATTTTCGCCTGAACACGGTGGGTAATGATATTGCCATTTCCAACAACCTTTCTCATATCTATTCCCTGAACCCAATCACCAAGCCCCCCCGTGAGCAGAGGGTCATAACGGGTGTAGCGCTCAGTGTCGGGGTTGTCGCCCTGCATAAAAGCATAGCGATAATAGAGCGTTGGACGTGTTTTCAACTTTTTGAACTCCATTCCTATTCCTGCATACCAACCGTTTGCACCCATATTGGCGTTTGAATGCCCCTCATATGCGTACTCGCTTTTGAAGAAAAGACCCGTACCTGCGATGTTGGTGATCCAAAGTTTTGGATTTATCACATACAACCCCTTTTGGGGTATCGAACCGTCGGGGGTATAGTAATTTCCTGCCCCTGCGATGCGATTTATATATGCCACTCCCACATCGAAGTGCTTGTTGTCATTATAGCCTGCGTAACCACCCAGATATGAGGTATTATTACTCGGCTTCATAAACAATCCTTCCGGCTCGAGGTAGAATCCCTGCACAGACCAACGACGCGTGTTGAATTTGAGCAATCCAGCTCCGTTGAACGCCGTTCGAGAATTCAGATATACACTACCCCTATCACCTGCATTGGCTGAACCTGAGTATTTTGAGATTAAAAAACCATCATTGAGTTGAAATGTCTGACGACCATAAGAGAGAGAGAGAGTTTTATTCTTCTGTTTGCCCATTTTTGTAAACAATAGCCCCGCATAGAGCTTCTCGAAATCGGCAAAAGCTGTCGCCCCGTGTGAATATATGTCCGAGGTGTTGCGCCCGCTAAATAGACCTGAGAGAGCACCATAGGCATAAATATTGGAGTTGCCCAACTCAATGATACCCGCAATGCCGGGTTCAACATATGCTTCACCCCAAAACCGTACCCCCATATTTGCCGGGTCTGTAGCCACGGGATTACCCTGAGTAAATTCTGTGCCGTGTCCGAAGAAGGCATTGTTTTCGTTAAATAAACCTGCGCCACCGTTGAGAATAAACGTCAATTCTGCTTTGTTGGTCTCGATAATCATTGGAAAATCAGCTCCCTTACCCGAGACTGCGATACCTTTTTTGCCGTCATAGCTCTTCATCTCTCCTTGGGCAAGGAGGTTGATGTTATAAACCATAATCACCGGTGAGCCGAAGTTACTGCTGTATAGCTCATAATTGGCACTCTTTACACGGTCGTCACTGATGATACGGCGAAGTGCCATATTTGCGATGTTTTGATTGAATGTTGAGCCGGGAAAGATGTTTGCTCCCTGATAGAAGGTTTGCATCTGTGTGCTGTCGGCAACATAAGTTTTCGCTCCGTTATGAATCATTAGTATCACCGAGCGAATGGGCAATCCATCGCTATTCTGTGGGTCAATCTTAATGGGAAGATACTCACCTCCAATGAGATTGGACTGCCTTTGAGCAGCTCCACTCAAAGCAATCACACAGAATATATAAAGTAATATGAATCTTTTCATCACCTTTGAATGCAATAGGGGCAGAAACGACTGCCCCCATATTGAATTTATATAACCCCTATTTCTTGGGCATTTTGCTTGTATACATACCGCCGCCATCTACTTTGAGGTCGATGCCCGTAATCCACGAGGCAGCTCCACTCATCAGGAACATAAAGGCATTGGCGATATCTTCGGGTTCGCCACGGCGTTTGAGCACCATAGCATCTGACAAGCGTTGCAACATTGCGGGGTCGTAACCTGCCGCCAATGTAGCAGCACCATTATCAACCGAACCGATAATTAGAGAGTTGAACCGAACCTCAGGACCTGACATTACAGCCATACTGTGCACCATATTCAAAAGACCTGCCTTTGCCGTACTGTACTCGATAAACTCAGGTGAAGGGGTCACACCCACCATCGAACCCGAGAAGACAACCGAGGCGTTAAGCTCTTTTTTCAGGTAAGGCATACACATCTTTGTGAGGTTGTATGCACCAACGGTATTGAGAAGGTAAGATTTCACCATTTTGTCGGTGTCGGACTCCCATAGTGGAGTTGCAGCGCCCCAACCTACGTTGTTAATCAGACCCGATATTTTACCAAATTTACCGATTGTGGCATCAACCAGAGCCTGCAATTCTGCCTCAACAGTTGAGTCAGCCTTGAAACCAAGGGTTGCGTGTGCTGACTCCTTTTCGATATCCGCAGCCAATTCATCCAGCTTCTCTTGATTGATGTCCGAGATTACCACATTTGCACCAAGTGATGCGAAACGGCGAGCAGCTGCGCTACCAATAGCACCGGCTCCACCGGTAATAATAATAACTTTACCCGAAAAATCGAATAATTCGTTTACTGTTTTCATTGTCTAGTTTTTTTTTAAGGTAGGGAAAAACATTGCAGTAATTATTTTCCACTACTTAGGTTTTTAGTCTAAGGTTTGTACTCCACCGCCATTCACAAATAGCACCTGTCCGCTTACCCACTCAGAAACGGGGGCTGCAAAATATAGCACCGCTCCGGTAATATCGGGCACTTCGCCAAGGCGTTTGATTGGCGTGTGTTGCAACATCTTTGCCTCAATTTCAGGCGTAAGGACTGTTTTGAGGGCGTGTGTAACGGTTGCGCCGGGTCCGACATTGTTGATGCGAACTCCCATCGGACCGAAGTCATAAGCGAGATTTGCCGCCATATGGTTCAGCGCGGCTTTCGAGGAGGCATAAGCACTCATATTGGGACTTTTGTTGATACTGCCCATCGAGGTAATGTTCACAATACTACCATAGCCAGACTTAGCCATATGTGGCACTGTAAGCTGGCACAAACGCCACGCACTGAATACGTTGAAATTGAAGATCCGCTCGAAATAGGCGAGGTCTACCTTGAAGGGGTTCTCTCTTCCACCGCCGCCGCCACCGGCATTGTTGATAAGAATATTGACTGTGCCGAACGCCTTTACAGCCTCATCAACAAGCCTTACAAGGTCTTCATCTTTCAGTACATTGCACTCAACGGCGATTGCCTTACCGCCATTTGCATTGAGTTCATCGGCTACGGCTTGTGCCTTGTCGATTGTCAGGTCGCTAACCACTACACTTGCCCCGGCTTGAGCCAAGATTTCGCAGCTCCCTTTTCCGATTCCATCGCCACCACCGGTTACTATAGCAACTTTGCCGGTGAGGTCAAATAGTTGATTAATGCTCATAACTTAATTTAGTTTAAGATTTAAGCACACTGACGGCAATTTCCGTGCCAAACTATAATCTTTTAGAAAAATTATATGCTTTCTCGGGGTGATGATGCGAAACATTGTGCAATGAATAAAATCAAAATGTAAAATTAAACCGTTTTTTGCCCTCGAATTCAATCATTGGGAGAGGAGTGAGCAAGAGAGTCGGGAGGCATATAAATACCTGACTTTGGTGTTAAAATTCTTATAGACAATGACAACCATAAATGTAAATCTCGTTTTGATAATGATGTCATTGTTTTGTTAAGTAGCCTGAAAATATGCTCATTAGTTTGTTAGCTTAAAAAAACCATTTCTGTTTCTCGAAATTTTGTATTAACTTCACGCTCCATTGGACTTTG
The DNA here is from genome assembly GCA_000723505.1 of Mucinivorans hirudinis. Lineage (GTDB taxonomy): Bacteria > Bacteroidota > Bacteroidia > Bacteroidales > Rikenellaceae > Mucinivorans > Mucinivorans hirudinis. The sequence goes on from HG934468.1 coordinate 2,837,280, forward strand.
TGTAAAGTCCAATAGCAGCGCCGTCATTTGGGCGCTTTGTAACGAACAATCATAGAAAGCAGATGAAAATTGCTGTTGTCGGTAGCGGATATGTAGGTTTAGTAAGCGGTGCTTGCTTTGCCGAGTTGGGCGTGGATGTTACTTGTGTTGATGTTGATAGAGCGAAAATTGAGGGTCTCAAAGAGGGTGTTATTCCTATATACGAACCTAATCTGGATGTTCTCATCACAAAAAACATACGGTCTGGGCGGTTGAAATTTACCACCGATATTGCCGAATGTTTAGATGATGTCGAAATAGTTTTCAACGCTGTTGGTACTCCGCCCAAGAAGGACGGAAGTGCCGATTTGAGCTATGTGTATCAGGTGGCAAGAGCCATCGGTTCGAGCTTGAACAGATATGTTTTGGTGGTCACCAAAAGTACCGTGCCTGTGGGTACGGCAGCTAAAATCAAAGAGATTATCGCAGGGGAACTCGCGGAACGGGGCTTGGATATTGAGTTTGATGTGGCATCTAATCCCGAATTTTTGAAGGAGGGAGATGCCATCGACGATTTTATGAAACCTGACAGAGTGGTGGTGGGGGTTGATAGTGACAGAGCCACCGAGTTGATGACCAAACTGTATAAACCTATTTTATTGAGCAATTTTCGAGTAATATTTATGGATATTCTCTCGGCAGAGATGACAAAGTATGCCGCCAATGCAATGTTGGCAACAAGAATTAGCTTTATGAACGATATTGCCAACCTCTGCGAGTTGGTGGGGGCTGATGTGGCTATGGTGCGACGAGGAATCGGCAGTGACAGTCGAATTGGCAATAAGTTTTTGTATGCAGGATGTGGTTACGGAGGCTCTTGTTTCCCCAAGGATGTGAGGGCGTTGGCTCAAACTGCCGGGCAGTATGGATACTCAATGAGTGTTATTGAGGCGGTCAATATGGTCAATGAGAGGCAAAAGAATGTTCTCTTTGAGAAATTTAGTGACCACTACAAGGGGGAAATACAAGGTAGAAAGGTTGCCGTTTGGGGATTATCCTTCAAACCCGGAACAGATGATATGCGAGAAGCGCCTTCGCTGACATTGATAGAATCGTTGTTGGAGGCAGGTTGCTCCGTTAGGGTCTACGACCCCGTGGCAATGAAAGAGGCTGAGAGAATCTTAGGTAATAGAGTTGATTATGCGGATGATATTTACGATTGTGTTCTGGATGCCGATGCCATTTTCCACGTTACCGAGTGGAAGGAGTTTCGTTTTCCTAATTGGGAAATAATTAAGAAAGTGGTGAACATTCCACTTTTGATTGATGGGCGAAATGTCTATTCGTCGCAAGATTTGGTCGGTATTAAATATTTATGTATAGGAAAGAGAGATGAACAATAAAGTGGCACTTATTACCGGCATTACCGGTCAGGACGGAGCATATCTCGCCGAATTTCTTTTGAAAAAGGGCTATGTGGTACACGGTATCAAGAGGCGCTCATCGCTCTTCAATACCGAACGAATCGACCACATCTATCAAGACCCTCATATCGAGAATCGTAACCTGATTCTCCACTACGGTGACTTGTCGGATTCGCTGAACATCACTCGAATAATCGGCGATATTCGTCCCGATGAGATTTACAACCTCGGTGCGATGAGTCACGTGAAGGTGTCGTTCGATATACCCGAGTATGCTGCCGATGTCGATGGTTTGGGAACATTGAGGATACTGGAAGCGGTAAGACTATTGGGTTTGGCTGAAAAAACGCGTATTTATCAAGCATCCACCTCGGAGTTGTACGGGATGGTACAGCAAGTGCCCCAAAGTGAGACAACGCCCTTCTATCCTCGCTCGCCGTATGCAGTGGCAAAACTCTATGGATATTGGATTACGGTCAATTACCGAGAGGCTTATGGTATGCACGCAAACAACGGCATTTTGTTTAATCACGAATCACCGCTGCGCGGCGAAACGTTCGTCACTCGCAAAATTACTCGAGCTGCTGCAAAAATATCTATGGGTCTGCAAGATAAGTTATACCTTGGGAACTTGGATGCAAAGCGCGACTGGGGACACGCCAAAGATTACGTAAGGGCTATGTGGCTTGTTTTACAGCAGGATGTGCCGGATGACTACGTTATTGCAACGGGAGTAACCACAATGGTACGTGACTTTGTGGCGATGAGTTTTGGGTATATTGGTGCAAAGTTGAGGTTTGAGGGCGAAGGAGTCAATGAGGTTGGTGTTTTAGAGAGCATTGACCAAGAACTATTTATAAAAAATGTAGGGGAAGAATATTTCAATGATTTCCAACAAAATGTAGGCAAGACGTTGGTGGCGGTCGATGAAAAATATTTCCGTCCCACGGAAGTGGAGCTTTTAATTGGTGATGCGACAAAGGCAAAAAACAAACTCGGTTGGAGTCCTAAGTATGATTTGGCGATGCTATGCGAGGATATGATGATGAGTGATGTCAAGTTGATGAAACGCGAGTCTTACCTCAAAGAGGGCGGATATCTGGTTATGAACTACTTTGAGTGAAAAGCCCCCCTTTGTACCACTGGTATGCTAAGTTAAGGACAACTTCTAAAAAAATGCACAAAACATCAAAAATATATGTCGCCGGGCACCTCGGATTGGTTGGTTCGGCAATCTCAAAAAGTCTTCGCGAGAGGGGTTACACCAATGTTATCGGTCGTTCCATTGGCGAGCTTGATTTGAAGGATAGAGCGGCGGTAGATGAATTTTTTGCTTTGGAACAACCTGAGTATGTTTTTTTGGCGGCGGCAAAAGTTGGCGGAATTGCGGCTAATAACACCTATCGCGGTGAGTTTATCTTTGATAATCTCTCTATCCAAAATAATATCATTGATGCCGCGTATCGTCATAGGGTCAAAAAGTTACTATTTTTGGGTTCTACCTGCATCTATCCCCGCAATGCACCCCAACCAATGCCGGAGGATTGTCTGCTTACCTCGCCGCTCGAATATACGAATGAACCTTACGCGATAGCAAAGATTGCCGGAATAAAGCTCTGCGAGAGTTATAATATACAGTATGGAACCAATTTTATCGCCGTTATGCCCACGAATCTATACGGGCCGAATGATAATTTCGACTTAGAAAAAAGTCACGTCCTGCCTGCAATGATTCGCAAGATACATTTGGCGAAGGCATTGAACGAGGGCGATTGGGCGACTCTTGCAACAGATTTTGCCAAGCGCCCCGTTGATGGCGTTGATGGCAATAACCGCGCAGCAATTCTCGAAAAGCTGGGAAAATATGGCATCACCCCAAGCCGGGTAGAACTTTGGGGAACCGGCAAGCCGATGCGTGAGTTTCTTTGGAGTGAGGATATGGCAGACGCTTGTGTCTATGTAATGGAGCGGGTAGATTGGGTTGATTTGTCGGCAGCAAAAGCCGAAAAGCGGAATTGTCATATCAATATAGGCACGGGCAGAGAGGTTTCGACAGGCGATTTGGCGCGATTGGTTGCCGCGAGAATCGGCTACAAAGGTGAGCTGTTTTTTAATACCGACAAACCGGACGGCACGATGCGCAAATTGACAGACCCCTCTAAAATACACTCTCTCGGTTGGCATCACAGCATCGAAATTGAGGAGGGAGTGGAGAAATTATACAATTGGTATCTGCAATAAAGCTGACCCAGACCAACCCTAAAGTTCAATTTTATGCAGGCAACTGATATTTTAGCCCTTTTTGTAGATTATTATTTTTTCTTTTGAAAAAATTTCATACCTTTGCCGCCGATATAGTAACCAAAAAACAGTAATAACAAAGATGAAACAAGGTATCCACCCTGAAAATTATCGCGTTGTGGCATTCAAGGATATGTCCAACGATACTGTGTTTTTGTGTCGGTCCGCTGTTCAGACAAAAGAGACACTCGAAGTGAATGGCGAAACCTATCCTGTCTTCAAGATGGAAATCTCGAACACCTCTCACCCGTTCTACACAGGTAAGCAGACGCTCGTAGATACCGCTGGTCGCGTTGATAAGTTTATGAGCCGTTACAAAAAACACGGAACTAATAGAAAATAATTTCCAAAGGAAGAGGGCGCAACTTAGTTGCGCCCTCTTCCTTTGGAAATTATAATAGAGAGTAGATTACGACTTTTGCCGTAACGATTGGAATGCCTGCTCCAAATCGGCAATCAGGTCATCAACCCCCTCGATACCAATGGAGAGTCGTAGCAATCCGGGGTAGACTCCGGCAGCAATCTTTTCTTGTTCGTTGAGCTGCTCGTGTGTGGTTGCCGCGGGGTGGATAATCAGAGATTTAGCATCTCCTACGTTGGCTAAGTGGCTAAATAACTGTAGTTTATCAATAAAAAGGTCTGCTTGCGAGGCATCGCCCTTCATTTTGAATGTGAGAACTGCACCGTAGCCCCTCTTTAGATATTTATTTGCAAGAGAGTGGTAAGGACTACTTTCGAGCCCCGGGTAATTGACATACTCGACAGCAGGATGTTGTTCGAGCCAGCGAGCAATGGTCAGGGCATTGTTCACGTGCCTCTCTACGCGCAGTGATAGTGTCTCGAGACCTTGAAGCAGGATGAAGGAGTTGAAGGGGCTTATCGTATTTCCCCAATCTCTGAGCCCCTCGACCCGTGCGCGAATCGTAAAGGCAATGTTGCCTACCGGAGAGTCGAAGCCGAAGGCATCCCAAAAGATGAGCCCGTGATAACTCTCCGAGGGGGAGGTAAATTCGGGAAATTTGCCATTCCCCCAGTTGAACGTCCCACTGTCTACTATGACTCCGCCTAGTGCCGTGCCGTGTCCGCCAATCCATTTGGTGGCACTCTCCACGACCACTGACGCCCCGTGTTCCAACGGGCGAAAGAGATATCCGCCTGTGCCGAAGGTATTGTCTACAATCAGAGGAATGTCATACTTGCGCGCCACCTCTGCTACGGCATCAAAGTCTGGTATATTCAATCCCGGGTTTCCGATTGTCTCCACGTAGAGTGCCTTGGTTTTGTCGTCCACAAGAGCCTCGAAGGAGGCAGCATTATCATCGGCAGTGAATCGCACCTCGACTCCGAGTCGCCGAAACTGACTCTTAAATTGGTTGTATGTTCCGCCGTAGAGATGGGATGTGGAGACGAAGTTGTCACCCACTGAGAGTATATTGTTGAGTGCAATAAATTGTGCCGACTGACCCGAAGAGGTAGCAAGGGCTGAAACTCCACCCTCGAGTGCGGCGATTCGTCTCTCGAAAACGTCTGTTGTCGGGTTCATCAGACGAGTGTATATGTTGCCGAATTTTTTAAGTGCAAAAAGGTCTGCCCCCTCCTGTGCATTATCAAAGAGATAGGAGGTGGTTAGGTATATTGGCACGGCACGTGCCTTGGTCGTTTTGTCGGCCTCTTGTGCGGCGTGGATTTGCAGGGTATCGAAACTTAAAGTGCTCATAATATTGATTATTAAAAAATAACACGAAAAAACAACTCTCCTTTCATCACAAAAAGAGATAGCCGAAAAGGTATCTTAGGGGAATATTAGTGCTGCAAGCAGCACATTCGTCTGAACGAACGAGATACACCACTGCCCAAGAGAATAAGTAGGCAATTATGAAAACTTGATATGTACGCTAGCGTATCCATTTGCTGCAAAGGTATGACTTTTTTGCTCTTCAGCAAATATTTTATGGAGTTCTGATGTTTTTGTTTAAATATTACCCTTATCAGAGGGATTATTCCCTCTAATAAGGGCTAGGTACATTCACTAAATTGGATAGTTCTTGCAGTAATCGTCATATTTTTTCATTACCTTCTCAACGAACTGCACTGTCTCGCTGCCGTCAAATTTGCCGTAGCGAATGCTCTCATCTTCAATGTATTCAGGCTGTCCTTTGAGCTTGATGAACTTTTCGAGCGTGTCCCATTTGTTGTTATTTTCGCCCAACTTTGTCGCCAAGCGTCGTGCATCAGAGACGTGTCCAATGCCACCATTATAGCTCGCCAAGATAATCTTCATCCGATCCTCTTCGGTAGTACTCTTGGGCAATTTCATCATACCCTCGATTCTCTTGATTAACTTTGCAGCCGCTCCGATATTGGTTTCGGGACAAGCAAGCTCCTCTTTGTCAATTCCAAATGATTTTGCAACACCCGGCATCACCTGCATCACTCCGCGTGCCCCGGCGGAGGATACCAAGTCTCTACGAAAACGCGACTCGTGATAGCCTATTGCAGCCAGCAAACGCCAATCAAGTTGGTTTTCAGCCGCGACACGACGCATAATATAATCAAATTCAGAGATTTGTGGGGTAATAACAATCTCTTTGCGTGTCGTTGCCGCCGCATTTTTTAGGTTGAAGAAAAGAGCTTCCGATAGAATTAATAGTACAGTAACTAAAAGAATTTTTTTAGTTGTCATTTTTGTTTTGGTTGCGGGTGAGTCGCGCTTGCAAATAAGCACCGTTTACTCATAGAATGCCCACGATACCCCTATCTTAAACATCAAACGATTTGCCGGATAGTGTAGAACAGGAAAGTAGTTCTTGTTTTCCAGTAAGTTAGCGTTAAAGTGTTGAAGTTTAAGACGTATTCGCATACGTTTCCACTTTGCTGCCGCGAAGGCATCCAAATATGGGTAGTTCCCCAGTTTCTTTTCTCGTTGGTTGTAAAATTGTGCTATGGCCGGGTTGTAACCCATTGCATAGTACTCTGTATTGAAGCGTCCATCAACGCCTAATTGCAAACGCAATACATTTTTAACAACATCCAAGTCAATGAAGTAGGAGAGGTATGCAGACAGCAAGGGGACGGGAACAACTTCCTGATTGGTACTCCATTGCATCAATACCCTGTGGTTGAATCGAAAGACGCCGAGGCGAAAATCTTTTTGTAGATAAACTCCCATTATGCTCATTGCGCCACCAAATTGTTCGGGTAACGATTTGTCGTTATAGTATACCTTCTTTTGAACAATTTGATAATTACCCGCCAGTTCCAAAGACCAAGCCGGATACGTCAATCGAGCAGTAAATGTTGTAGCACTCTCTTTTTCAAAAGAGTTAGCCCACGCAAAGTGGTTGCTGAAGTAGTGCCCGGTCCAGTAGTCGGGCTCGAATAGTGTCAAACGCAGCGAGGCATCAAAAGTTAAGGGATGCCCCTTGATAAAGGCTGTGGAGGAGATTGAACCACGAAAGTCCGTGTCGCCCGCACGATAGCCTAGCATATTCATCCTCAGGGTTGCCTGCCAGCGAAGATACTTCTTCAAAGCACCCTCTGCCGCCCCATAGAGATATGTGGAAGTTTTTGAGACTTTTCCACCCACGCCAAATTGACTTTGGTACTTCTGTGGAATCGCCTCGATATAATAGTTCTCGAACGTTGTGCCTATCCCCCCGGTTATTAACCCGAGTACGCCGTCGCGGTTGTAGGGTTGAAGTTGGGTGAAAGCCTTCAAATCGACAATAGTTTGGGAGATTGTGTCTGAGGTGTATTCTTCGCTCAGGTAGTTTGTCTTGTAGAAAGATGCATCTCCCTTTGCCGAATATCTACGTCCGAATGTGGATAGTTCGCCGCTTGCACCCAAATATATTGTCGGTATCTTTTGTATGGTCAGTTCCTCTTCGCGCTGTTTGCGAAGGGGCATTCCGTACGATTGGGTGATATAGAACGTATTACCACGGTATGTATTGTTCGCATTTTGCAGATTGACCTTGATATTGCGAGGTAAATCTATGATGGTATCCGTCACATCTTTGTCGTTTTCTATCCCTCCGTTTTCGTCCACCCTGCCGTGGTTGTATATATATCCCGCGTGTAGGGCATATCTTTTTCCTGTGTGAGCCAAGTGTACCTCCACATATCTTGCCAAGGCATTTTGGCGATTGTATAGCCCTTTTGTACCATCTCCGTTGTAGGTTACCCCCAGACTTGTGGAGGGTGAAATGTTATGTGCCAATACAAACTTAAAGAGACTTTCCTCCTCCTGCACTGCTCCCGACATTTGATAATTGAGCTGCGAGAAGGGGAGTTTAGTGTTGTAAAAAATCACATCTTCCGGTTTTAATATATAACTACTCCAGGCATCAACAAATGAAAAGTTCTTGGCTTGGGGGCGGCGGAAGTAGTTTAGCGGAATGTTTGCACCGCCAATATTTCCTATAAATGCATTTCCTACATCCTCGCGCATAAAACTGTAATCGATACGAAAATCTTGGATAGTAGTATCTACCGGTACAGTGGTAATATCGTTATTGAGCAGTGATACGTTCCAACCGAAAATACGCTGCTGGCGCAGTGAGTCGTTGAAGTAGAATGATTCGAGTGGTTTACGAGGTTTACGCTTTTTTTCTGTCGAGTCGGACGGCTGCTTGTTGTCGCTCAACTGATTTTGTCCGGCATTAGGTTTGATTGTCTGCGCCCAATTTGCACCACAAAACAAAGTTGCTGCCAAGATAAGCAACAATCTACTAAATATCTTACTAGTGCCTTCGACCATAATGAATAACCTAAAATCCGGTTGCAAAGATAAGTATTTTTTTTGTAATCAACTTTTTTTCAAAAAAAGCATTACAAATGAAATGGTTATGTATCCCATTATTATCAATGCCGGTGCCGCGTATCCTGCCACTGCGAGGATAATAACGGAGAAAATTGCGAAAAAGTATCTGAGGCTATTTTGTTCAAAGTCAAAGGTTTTGAATTTGAACGAAAACATCCGTAAATCACACACCATCAATGCGCAAAACAGAGCAACAAGCCCCAGTGAGAGTAGGGTAGAGTGGGGGACAACCTCCTGTGTAACATACGAAAAGAAGAAGAGTGACATTGCCGGAGTGGGTAATCCGCGAAACTCCTCGCTCTGTCGGGTGTCAATATTGAACTTTGCAAGACGGAGTGCTGCAAAGGCTGCCAAGAGTAGCGCACAGAAGCGTAGTTGCGGATGGTCAATGGTTGCAAAAACCGCCATTGCAGGCGCAACTCCGAAACTTACCATATCTGCAAGAGAGTCCAGCTGAACACCCATTGCCGAGTATGCCTTTAACATTCGTGCGGCAAAACCATCCAAGAAGTCAAAAATAGCTGCTGCAATAATCAGCCAAAAGGCTGTTGCGAAGTCGCCTCCCAGCGAAAAGTATATTGCCGCCGCACCGCACAGCAGGTTGCAGCAGGTTATTGTATTGGGAATGTAACGTTTCATAATTCTGCTGGTTTTGTCGCAGTAAAGGTAAGAATAAATAATTGTTGTTAGACCGGCTTCAATTTACGCTGAACTATTCGTATCTCAATGCCTCCACCGGATCTAACCGTGCTGCCTTGCTAGCGGGCAGATAACCCGATGCCACGCCCACAATAAAGCATAGCGTCACCCCAATGCCTATCCACATCCACGGTATAAAAAACTGTGCACCTATCAGCACGCCAATTATGTTGCCGATTGCAATACCTAGAATTATACCGAATATGCCCCCCATCTGACTGATGATAACCGACTCAAAAAGAAATTGCTGACGTATAGCCGATGGCTTTGCTCCGAGTGCTTTGCGCGTGCCAATCTCCCTTGTGCGCTCATTTACCGATACGAGCATAATATTCATCAGCCCAACTGCTGCGCCAAGCAGTGTTATCAAGCCTATTGCCGTTGCCATAATGCTTACCATCGAGAGGTTGTCGATGAGCATATTAGCCACCCAATCGCTCTTCTCGACAACAAAGTCGCTCTCGTCCGTGGGCTTGAGGTTTCGCACGTTTCTAAACAACCCCTCCGCCTCGCTCTGCGCTGCATCCATCATTTTTGGGTCGTTTGGCACAATCGAAATAGGCACATCCGGACGATTGGTAATAAAATTAGCTCGAGCCGCCGTTATTGGGATAAAGACAACAAGGTCTTGATTATTACCCATTCCCATACCCGACCCCTTGCTTTCGAGAACTCCGACCACCTGATAGGGCTTGCCAGCAATCGAAATGTTTTTGTCGAGTGGCGATTCGTTCTCAAAGAGAGCCTTTACAACGTCGCTTCCAATGATGGCAACGCCACGTCCATTTTCGATTTCTGTCTCTGAGAAATTACGTCCTTTGTCTAAGTTTAGTGCGCGATTTTTGAGGAAATCTTCGTCCACGCCACGTAACCTCACGTTGGGATTTGTCTTGTTGGATTGATATTTTATTGTGGCACTGCCGGAAATATTCTGCGATATGGATATGGACGAAGGTATCGAAAAGCGCTCCTTGAACTCATTAGCCTGAGCGTAGGTTATATAGTCGAAATTGACGTTGCGAACATTGTGACCATTAACATTGACCCGCTGACGCGACATTATATCGAGCCCGTTAGCACCCAATGCCGCAAATGAGTCGGTGATGCTGCCCTTGATTGCGTCAATGGCGGTAAAGATGCCAACAAGTGCCATCAAACCGATGGCTATGATGGACATAGTTAGTATGGTTCTTAGCTTGTTAGAGGCTATCGAGGCAAAGGATATCGCAAGGTTCTCGCGAAAAAATGTAACAAATTTCATTTCACGGCTTTCAAATTCGCCGCTAATTTACTAACTTAGCGGCAGAATAGCAAAAAAAATATATATGGTAGCCACTGAACACTGCTTTTTGAAAAAAACAAACTCTAAAAAAATATGGCATTAATTAAATCTATTTCCGGCATCCGTGGTACTATCGGTGGTGCTACGGGCGACTCGCTCACACCGATTGACCTTGTAAAATTTACTGCTTCATACTGTAAGTTCCTTACGGAGAGTCTGGGCGAAGGCAAAAAACGTGTTGTGCTCGGGCGCGATGCACGCATCTCGGGCGAGATGGTCGAAAACATTGTTCGCGGCACGTTGATGGGCTGCGGTGTGGATGTTATCTCCATTGGCTTGGCGACAACCCCTACCGTAGAGGTTGCCGTTACCGAATATAAAGCCGACGGCGGTATCATTCTCACCGCCTCGCATAACCCCAAGCAGTGGAACGCACTCAAGTTGCTTGGCAATAAGGGAGAGTTCCTCAATGACAAGGAGGGCAAACGTATCCTTGAAATAGCGGCTACGGATGGCTACCGATTTGCTCAGGTGGATGAGCTGGGGCAGGTCGTTATCAGCGAATCTTTCGACGAGCGACATATAGATATGGTGTTGGCACTACCACTTGTTGATATTGAAGCCGTAAGGGCACGTCGATTCAAGGTGGTTGTGGATGCCGTAAATTCCGTAGGGGGCACGGTTATTCCCGAACTGTTGCGCCGAATGGGCGTTGAGGTCGTCGAACTTTACTGCACACCCAACGGACACTTCCCTCACAACCCCGAACCCTTGCCCGAACACCTGAGGGAGATAGCAGCATTAGTGGTTGAGGAGAAGGCGGATTTAGGTATCGTAGTAGACCCCGACGTAGACCGTTTGGCTATTGTAAATGAAGATGGTACAATGTTCGGCGAGGAGTATACATTGGTTGCTGTGGCTGACTATATACTGGGTAAGGTGGGCGGTAACACTTGCTCGAACCTCAGCTCTTCGCGTGCCTTGGCAGATGTGACGGCTAAACACGGTGGGAGTTATGCTGCCTCAGCCGTGGGCGAGGTGAACGTTGTGGCTAAGATGAAGGAGACGGGTGCGGTCATCGGCGGCGAGGGTAACGGCGGCATCATCTATCCCGAACTTCACTACGGGCGCGATGCGTTGGTGGGTGTTGCGCTCTTTTTGACCTACTTGGCAAAGACGGGTATGAGCTGTTCGGCTCTTCGCGCCACTTTCCCTGCGTACTATATGTCTAAAAACAAAATAGAACTAACAGCCGGCATTGATGTGGATGCTCTATTAGTAAAAATGAAGGAAAAGTATTCCGCGGAAAAGGTTACAGATATTGACGGCGTGAAGATTGACTTCCCTACCGAGTGGGTGCACCTTCGCAAGTCAAATACCGAACCAATCATTAGAATTTATTCGGAAAGCCACTCTCCTGCGGCAGCTGAGGCTATTGCGGGACGGATAATTGCCGATATCAAATCATTTATTTAATCATTCTTATGTTGTCAGTGTCGGTTGCGGGCTTAACCCGCAACCGACACGTCATCACATATGTTTATTATACGATTCACTATGAATAAATTTTTGGTACTCATCATAGGCGTTCTATTAATTGCCTGCGCTGAACAACCCACTGCCAAGATAGCCATCATTCCCGAACCCGTAAAAATGGAGGTGGGCAGTGGAAGTTACACCATTAATAGTAGCACGAAAGTTGCATTTACGGATGCCGCAATGGAGGGTGCTGCACAGACTATTGCCGAACTGCTTGGTGAAAAACTTGGCACAGAGTTGGAGATTGCCTCCAAAGGGGACGTTACCATCAATAAGTGGAACGATGCACCCAAAGGCGAGAGTTATAAACTATCAATAACCAAAAGCGGCATCACCATTGATGCTGCCGACTATGCGGGAGCTATTTATGCAATGCAGACGCTTTTGCAGTTGATGCCTGCCGAGGTTTACTCACCTAAAATTAATTATAACTATGTGTGTTATCCCGATTCGGTAGCATTCCTTGCAGAAGCCGCTCCTGAGGTGGCGAAGATTTTGGGTGGGAGAAGACCTCTGAAACTTTCGACTACTCCAAAACAAAATGCCATTGTTCTTTCGCAGTATTGGGATAAAAAAGTCGATTCCACTTTTATCTTTTACACTCACAAATACAAAGAGATAGGTATTGCAGCCAAGGACAAAAATATGGTTATACAGGCTGCGAAGACATTGAAAGAACTTTATGAACGCATTGAGAAGGAGGGCGCAAACATAGCCTTTGTACAAACTTTTGGCGAGCCCGATTTTGAAAAAATCACAATCCCCTGCCTGACCATCGAAGATTACCCCCGTTTCGGGTGGCGTGGTATGCACTTGGATTGCAGCCGCCATTTCTTTACAATAAACGAAGTTCGCAAGTATGTCGATTATTTGGCAATGCACAAGCTCAACCGCTTTCACTGGCACTTGGTCGATGACCAAGGGTGGCGTATGGAGTCCAAGAGGTATCCGCTGCTGACGGAAAAGGCAGCGTGGAGGGTCGATAGAAGCGGTGTAGATTGGGACAACCGCCAACCAATAGACCGCGCCAAGGGCGAGCAACCCACCTACGGAGGTTTTTATACTCAGCAACAGATAAAGGATTTGGTAGCCTATGCCGCCAAGCTCGGAGTTGCCGTTATACCCGAAATAGAGATTCCGGGGCACACCTCAGAGGTATTTGCAGCATATCCTGCCCTCTCGTGCCTTGGCACGGAGCAGGAGGTTACCCCCGGCGGATACTACCCTGCCGATATGGCTACCTGCTTCTGTGCAGGTAATGAGGATGTTTTTGCCTTTATAGAGGGTATTCTTGATGAGGTTATCGAGTTATTCCCCGATGCGCCGTATATCCACATTGGCGGCGACGAGGTGGATAAACGCTTTTGGAGGAGTTGTCCCAAATGTAAGGCGCGGATGCAGAAAGAGAAGCTCGCAAATGTTGATGAGTTGCAGAGCTATTTTATTCATCGTGTAGAAAAATACGTCAATGAGAAGGGTAAACCGATTATCGGTTGGGACGAGATTCTCGAGGGAGGACTCGCACCCAATGCTACGGTGATGAGTTGGCGCGGCATTGGCGGGGGCATTGCTGCCGCACGTGCGGGGCACGATGTGGTGATGACTCCCAACTCTCACCTCTACTTTGACTACTACCAAAACACGCCCGAGGTTGAGCCCAAAGCAATAGGTGGTTTTGTTCCCCTCAAACGCGTTTACGGCTTTGAACCCATCCCCGAGGGGCTTAGCGAGGAGGAGGGTAAGCACATTCTCGGTGCACAGGCGAACCTTTGGGTTGAGTTCATTCCTACCTTTGCTCAGGTTGAGTATATGGTGTTGCCGCGAATGAGTGCCCTTGCTGAGGTTACGTGGTCTCCAAAGGAGAAACGTGATTGGGCGGATTTCACAAGGAGAGTCGAGCAGCAGCAGGTGCGTTACGAGGCGATGGGTGCAAATGCGCACAAGGGTGCTGACTATATAGATTTCTCGACGTCGTTTGATGCTGATAATAAGCTCTTTTTGGTGGAGATGACGGGCGAGATTTACGGCAGCGATATTTTCTATACAACCGATGGCAGCCAGCCCACTCTCAACTCTACGAAATATGAAAAACCTGTTGAGGTTACTCAAACGAGCACCATTCGTGCGATTGTGGCAAAGGGTGGTAAACAGATTTCAAAGATGGCTTCCGAGCGTACAATCGGTATGCACAAGGGGGTGGGCAAGAAAATCACCTACAACCACAAAGCGTCTGAGGCATACCCGGGCTCGGGTGAAACAACTCTTATTGATGGTTTGACCAGCTCCGACCGCCAGGATGATCCTCGTATGCAGGGGTTTAATAGCAAGGATTTTGATGTGGTCATAGACTTGGGGACGGTGGAGAAACTAAGCTCCGTTGTGGGTTCGTTCTTTCAGTCGGTCGGTTCGTGGATTTACCTGCCACAAGAGATGGTTGTGTCTGTGTCGGACGATGGTGAGCGGTGGAGTGAGGTAGGGCGCGTGGGGCACGACTACGACCCGTTCAAAACGCAATCTATTCGCCACCAGTTCGAGGTAAAGGGTGACTTCTCGGGACGATTCGTGAAAATTGTGGGAGTAAATCCGCCGACAGTCAAAGGATTGCCCGGCGCCGGAACGGTGAACTGGATATTTGCGGATGAGATTTTTGTGAATTGATAAATCCGCCCCTTAATGAGTATATCGTATTAATATAATTAGTGAGAAAGAATTATTACAATAATTCTTTCTCACTAATTATTTATAGTATTGATTATGAAAACGTGCCGATAATTTTTGGGCTATCTAATCAATTCCTTGATGACGGATGATAGCATCTGGTATCCTGCCGGTGCAAGGTGCAGATTATCGCTTGAGTAGAGCTCTTTTTTGAGCGTGCCGTCCGTGTTAGTGAACTCTTTTTCGAGATTTATGTATTTGACATTGGCAGGCAATTTGCTTTTAGACAAAATCCTATGAATCTTATTATGTTCCAATCTCATCGGCTCATCCGCATTGAGTTTTACAGGATAGAGTCCGAAAGTGTAGATGTCAGCTTCGGGGAATCGCCGTGCAGCCTCCTCAAGAACGGCAATTATGCCGGCAGCAGTGTTCTTGCCACTGTCACCTGCGCCTAAGTTATTGACTCCAATAGTAATAAATACCTTTTTAGGGTTACTCTTTTCGTAATTACCTGTTTTCAAACGCCAAAGTACGTTCTGTGTCCTATCACCGGATATGCCCGCCTGTTCCCACGAAGAGCAGATAGCGTCCATAGCATCTTTACCGGCATTACCATTGATTAGCTTGCGGTTAGCACTCCCGAATCCCTGAGTTATAGAGTTCCCGATTAGCAGCACTTCAAATTGTTTTGATTGAAGAACAGTGCTAATTTCGTCAGCTACGGCGTGCCACTCCGCCCCATTGTTCCATCCTGCACCACTTCGATACTCCGAACCGGGAATTGCCTTGGTACAGGGATTAACGTAGTGTCCCGTGTTTGTTAGGATAAATTCTACGATTTGTTTCGGAGCAAATAGGGAGTGGGGATGGTGTCCGACGGCGGGTTTATGGATAACCTTGATACCGGGTATCTCTCTCTCGAAAATTGCAGAGTTTTCTGCTACGGGCACAACCACATCCGCATCGCCAACAACCAACATTATAGGGATATTCTTGAGCTTAGCGCACTGGTCGATAGGGTTCTTCTTCCATTTTTTTGCAGCGTCAATATCCTTGAAACCATATACTTTCAACAGTTTTTCGGTGTCGCCTGTGCTGCCGTCACTCTCGTCGAGTCCAAGTGGCCAACTCTTGAAATCCAGAACCGGAGCGTCCGCATATATTGCCGCAACTTTGTCGGGATTGCGCGCTGCCCAGTTGAAAACTATCAGTCCGCCGCGACTCATACCCTCTAAAACAACTTTTTTTGATAGTCCCCGTTTTGTCATATCCTTATAAAAAGCATCATAACGCTTTGTTGCCATCGGTGAACCATATAAATCTGCCACATCGCAGTAAGCGATATGAAAACCTTGCTCCAATAGGGCAATGTCTGTCTGAGGCTGATGATTCCAAAAGCGTGCGCGAATCAGCCAAGGGTTACCCACGGCAGCCTTGCGTGGCTCAACGACAAGATTACCGCCCATTTTGTGACCCTGAAACCCGTGAAAATTGAATTTTTGTGAATTTGCGGGCACCGAAATTTTGAAGTCGGTGGTGGGGTGCTCCACAACGCTCGCAATCCGCTCCGCCATCATTGATGCGCCCAGAGATGATGGGTGCAGTTTGTCGGGCATTAGGTGCTCGCGCCACTCGTTGCTGAAAAGGTGGTATAAATCAATAACCTCCAAACCATTTTCGTAAGCTAATGTCTCAATGTCAGGGATTATTTGATTTTCGTAAACCGGGTTTGCCCCCTCGAATTGCCCTTCGGTCAGATAACAGACAACGGGATTCATCAGAATAATACGCGGTTTGGATGGGAGAGCCCTATAAGTGTCTATAAGTGCTTGATAGTCCTTCTTGTAATTCTCCTTTAATAGCTCGCGATTGATGGTTTTAGAGTCATTAGTGCCGAGTTTAATAATCACAATGTCGGGGTTATACGCCAGCGATTCCTTGTATTGATTAGTTTTAACATAAGGAAAATTGCCTGCCGTCATAAGTGTTGCGCTATTTACGCCGAAGTTTTTCACCTCATAACCCTCACCAAGCGCATAGCCTAGCTGCATCGGGTACGAGTTTTTTTCGCGATTTGCAACACCCGCGCCAAAGGTGATGCTATTCCCCACACAAGCCACCTTAATGGGCTGTGCAAGAGATGATAACGCAACGAGCGTCAGAAAGAGAATGTTCAGGAGTTTGGGTCGTTTCATTGTTTTTTTATAAAAATTCTATGTTGGCAATTTCATTCGTAACCGTGACACGCACTTTTCTTCCTAGATAGATTGCGAGATTTGGGCGGTCGTGTCCGGCGGGAAAGCCGAAAATTACAGGTATGTTATATTTTTTAGTGTAATTTTTTATCAATTCTTCGGCGCTCTTAACGTCAAAACGTTCTAGCTGAGATATATCAGTGAACTGTCCTACAAGAATTGCCTTTGCCCTTTTCAACTTGCCGCTGCGTTCCAAGTTTTGCATCATCCTGTCAATATGGTATAGTTTCTCGCTAAGGTCTTCGATGAAAATGACATTGCCTTCTTCTTTGATATCCTCAGGCGTTCCGCCCGCCGCGTAAACCAGCGAAAGATTGCCGCCGGTCAGCCTTCCGGTCGCGATGCCATTCTGATTCAGTAAATTAGGCTCGATATTAATAGATTTCAACTCGCCCTTTAGCGCTGTTGCAAGCGAACTCATCGAGACGGTATCATCACCGAATGTAATTGGCATATCACCGTGAATGGTTTGTAGTCCGGCTTTTTGCACCGCTAAATGGAGCATAGTAACGTCGCTGTAACCTACTATCCATTTGGGGTTGCGGCGCACCTTCCGCCAGTCGATATAATCGAGCGTTCTCACAGCACCATATCCGCCGCGAAACATTAAAATAGCCTTAACCTCACGATTTTCAACCATTTTCATAAAGTCCGCCGCACGCGTCTCGTCCCTAGCCCCGAACGAGGGGTCGGTTTGGTCTAAGAGATGTTCGCCGTAGAGCACTCTAAAGCCCATTGATTTGATTTTTGCCCGTACTGTGGCAGTATCCGTTTCGGGATTATTGCGCGACGAGAGGTGTATGACGCCAATCAAATCGCCTTCTTTCAGTGACTTAGGCTGTTTGAGACTTGTAGCACAAGAGCATAATAGAGCTATTGATAGAATTGCTATTGTTTTTTTCATATACCATTCCGGATTTCCGACTGTCGAACACAAAAGATTTAATGGGACTTCTGAAAATTAGCCGTTGGCTGTTTGGGAGTTTTTAGAAGTCCTCTAATAGTAAATCCTCCCCTTTGCCTTCCAATACCTCAACAAAAGGTATGCGAAAATCATACCCCCGATATGGGCGAAGTGGGCAATATTGCTTGTTCTCTGGGTAAAACCAAGCACTAACTCCAGTACACCGTATATGATTACAAAATACTTAGCCTTAATCGGAATAGGTGGAATAAGTAGCATCAGACGCTCGTTGGGGTGTATCAATCCGAAACCGAGCAATACGCCAAAGACTCCACCCGAAGCCCCAATAGTTGTCATTCTGTTGATATGTGCCTGTAAATTGAGGTCGTTCAAAGAGTATGTCGAAATCAAACTGTTTATTTCCCAATAATTTACAAACAAGTTCAGCACTCCCGCACCAATGCCCGAAACCATATAGAAGGTCAGGAAGCGTTTGCTACCCAAGTCCCACTCCAACACACGCCCAAACATCCACAAAGCAAACATATTGAAAAAAAGGTGCGACACCCCTCCGTGCAAAAACATATAGGTAACAAGCTGATACACTTGAAAGTTTACAGATTGGAGGGCGTGCAGCCCAAAAGTGCTCGTGAGTGTGGCATCCAACTTTGGCGAAAGAAATTGTGCCAAGAAGATGACCACATTCATCATAATAAGATTGTTTACAACCGAACGTGCGTTTAACATAGCGAATAAAAGTTAATTGTTTTTGTTAAATGTTTTGTGGCATCCATCATCTGTTTTTTATTGTTTTCTCACAGCCACAAGTGCGCGGGATGATAATAGGATATTATTACCCCAAAGTTTCCCCAGAGAGCATCATCTAAAAATATCTTTCGGATTAATTATCTCTATCACTGCGAGCCCGTCCGGCGTGTAGCTCGGCTCATCCGCGCTGAGCAGGTCGTTGAGAAGTGCCGTAATCTCTGTCGGGCGCAAAATGCGCGGTGTTGTGCGCGCAATATTACGTGTGAGCAACTTTGCCAAACTCTCTCGACGGTTTTCGCGATAGTGCGGATTTTCGATGCCCTCCACCAAAGCCTCAATCACCTCCTCAGCCGAAACTTTACCGATTAATTCTGCCGGCATCGCATTGATTGCCACCGTACTCCCTCCCATATTGCTCAGCGAAAAACCTAGTGCCTCTATCTCCTCTTCCGAGTCCAATAGCAGAGAATGTTCACAAGCCGAAAGTTCAATTACCTGCGGATGCAGTTCTCTCTGCGAAGCCATCGCAAAGTTACTATTTTTTAGTAACTTTTCAAAGGCAATTCGCTGCATTGCACGAGGGTAGTCAACAAGCAGAATCCCGTCCGCCGATGTGGTGGCAATGTACCGTCCACCCCATTGCAGAGAGTTGAACGACGGCTCAATCTCCATCGGTAACTCCTGATTAACCGGTGCTTTTACAACAGGCTGAGCATCATCATCAAAAATAAGACTTTCCGGAATACTTTCCATAAAGGGGATGCGCTCAGGGTCAGCATTGGGTTTATCCCACTGTGAGGTGTCGTAACTCTTAAATGGGTTGTAATCAGACTTTAGAGCAACCTTAGGCATCTTGAAATCGCCGCTTGCCGTGTTATAGGAGGGTATATCCAAAGGCACTGGATTGTCGAAATCAATCGCCGGCAGTATATTGTGCTTTCCCAAGGTTTGTCTGATTGCCGAACTGATTATCTGAAATATAGCTGCCTCCTCCTCAAATTTGACTTCGCTCTTGGTGGGGTGAATATTGACATCGACCCGCGAAGGTTCTACCTCAATATAGATAAAAAAAGAGGGGTAGGTCTCCTGTGGCAGCAATTTACCGAAACCCTGCTCCACAGCCTTTGCGAGGTAAGGATTACGCATAAATCGCCCATTAACAAAGAAATATTGCTCGCCCAGCTTCTTTTTTGATGCCGATGGCTCGGCAATATAACCGCTGATTCGAACTATCGGAGAGTTTGCTTCAATGGGTAACAGTTTGTTTCCAAGTGTCTTATTAGTAAGCATCACTATTCGTTGGTGCAGGTTCGACGGAGCATATTTCAGCGGTGCACGATTGTCGATAATAAGTTGAAATTCAACGTCCGGATTGACAAGTGCCACACGCTCAAATTCATACATAATATGTTTGTTCTCCTGCTGAACGGATTTCAAAAATTTTCGGCGTGCCGGGGTGTTGAAAAAGATATTTTTTATGACTATATTAGTCCCTTTGGCAGTGCTTACTTCGGTTACTTGCGGTACTGAACCCCCATTGATATTAACCTGAACACCAACCATATCCCCAGCACGGCGGGTGCGCATCTCCACCTCACTCACTGACGAAATCGAAGCCAAAGCCTCACCTCGAAAACCGAAGGTGTGAAGATTATATAAGTCATCGGCTGTGCGAATCTTCGATGTTGCGTGTCTGAGGAATGATTTAACGGCATCCTCCGCATCCATACCAATTCCATCGTCAATAACCTGAATTAATGTCTGTCCTCCGTCTAAAACCTTCAAAGTTATAGACATAGCACCAGCGTCAATGGAGTTTTCCAAAAGTTCCTTGACAATAGAGGCGGGGCGCTGTACCACTTCACCCGCCGCAATCTGGTTGGCAACATTTTGCGGAAGTTGGATAATCATTAATAAATCTTTTAAGCCACAAATTTATCAATAATTTGCCGATTTATCGCCTATAAATTGTGTTTTTTTCATCATCAACCCATATATTAACTCGGCAATAAACAATTTTGATTCCGGTTAATATGGGGTGTGTCAATATCGCAGAATTACTCCTGCCAATGCCCTGAGCGAAATTTCAGAAACTTTTGCTAAGTAGAGCGCGTTGATTTTGCGGTCTTCGGCATTGAGATATTGTTGCTGGATATTGCGCAGGTCGATGCCGCTCATACTCCCTTGTGTATATTTCAGAAAGGCAGTTTCTAAGTTAAACTTCATAGCCTCAGCATTTTCGCTCTCGAAATCAATAAGGCGGACATTGTTCTGGTAGCTTGTGTAGATGCTATTAAAAGAGGTTAATACCGAATTTTCGGTATTGAGAAGCGATATATTGCTTATATCTTTATCTATCTTGGAGTTAGCGATATTGCGGCGCGTTGTAAGTCCGTTGAAGAGGTTCATCCCCACGGTGAAGCCGAAGTTTGCACCATTCGAGGTTGAGTAGTTGGTTGCGGGGCGGGTATTGACGGCGTTGTAGTTATAGCCTGCCGAAAAATCGAGGGTCGGATATTGTGCCGCTTGGTTCAGTCTCAGATTCAAATCGGCAATATCTATACCCTTTTTCGAGAGTAATATCTGAGTGTTTTGCGCCAAAATCAACTCTTCGAGTTCGTTTTTGCCGAACGTTTTGTCTACGATAATCGTATCATTCACATAGCCATTCATTCGATACTCGAAGTTAAGCAGCTGATTGAGCGAGATGTAGGCAAGGTTTAGCGACTCCAACTGGCGGATGAGGTATGTGCTGTCGCTATTGAGGTCGCTTTTGGCGAGGGTGACATCCAAGCGTGAAAAGGACTCAATATCCAAGCGCAGTAGAGCTTCCTCATAGCGGCGCTGAGAGAGTGCGATAAGCTCACGCGCAACTTTGGCGCGCGAATTGAGGCTGACAATCAGGTAGTAGTGATTGATAACCTGCTGTACCAACGACTCGAGATTGGCAAGTTGGTTGAGGTTGGCAACCTCTAACTGGGCTCTGGTTTTGTCGTAGGTAGAGAACATTGCCAGACCGTCAAAGAGTCGCCAGTTGAGCGTTGCGCCCAATCCGATGGTGTTTGTTTCAGATAGACCGTTGCTCGACTGCCGAGCTGTGGCTGAGAGCGATGGCATCATTGGCGAGATGTTTACGTTGTTCTCAGCCTGCACAGTGCGCCGGGCGTATATTTTGTTCGAGTAGTTGTTTTCGACTAGCCGCTCCACGAGTTGTTCGACCGCGAATCGTTGTTGTGATGCCAGTGGCAACACTATGATTGACAATAGTATAATGAGCTTGTTTTTCATCTGTGTATATTTTTGTATTAATTTGTATAATAGCTATTTAAGGTATAATTAAGAGATTAAATTTTCATCTTCGTACTCCGTGCCTATAAAGGCAGTGGTAACACCTGTTGGTTCTTAATTTTGTGCCCAAATCTCTTTGGACATAGGTCAATTTCATACTCAAGCTCTTCTAAGGGAAGTCTCAGAAAAAATGCGACCTATGTTGTTGCCTTAAATATAATGCTTGCTTAAAACGAAATAAAAAATGTAGCTTGGTGAGATGCAGCCCATTTCATAAAAATACACTAACATCAACACCTAATGCCGATAAACGATTCAAATAGTTCCGTATCTGCTTCTTCTGCTTGCGAGGATTTTTGTCGTGTAACTCAGGCTCACGATATGGTTGTTTGTTCAACAAAATGAAGTATGCGGCTACAATAATTTTATGCCCAATGGCTACAAGTGCTCGCTTCTTACCTCGTCTGCCTACCAAACTCTCATACTTTCGCTTCAAATAGCAATCCTTCTTACGTGTCGCCCCCCACCCACACTCTACCAATATCGAAGTAATATGGCTATTACCCTTTATGGTCTTTGTACTTTTTTTTTACCGGCACTCTCATTATTGCCCGGACTTACACCACAATAAGAACTTAAATGGTTCTCATCAGGAAATCGTTCCATATCAACACCTATCTCGCTTATAATACCAATGGCACTATCTCGCCCAACACCCGGTATGGTCTCTAATAGCTCCAATTCAACTTCATAATCAGAAACAGCCTTGGCTATTTCTGCATCCAACCGCTCTAACATAGCGTCATCATTAGCTATCACATCTCGATGAAACTGCAACATAAAACGATGATGATAGCTAACCTTACCTTGCAAAGCTTTGACAAACTCACTACGAGGCGTCTTTATCTTGCCGTGATAAAACCGCATTAATTGATTTACATCACTCTCTCCATCTATCAATGCACTGATGATATTGCGACCAACGGCTCCATCAACATCACTCAATACACTTGATAACTTGATATTGCAATCCTCCAATATCTTGATTATACGATTCTTCTCTGATGCACTATGAGCTACTAACTTCTTCTTGTAGCGAACTAAATCTCGTAAATCTCTTATGTCGCGTGGAGGGATAAAGCTACCCTTGAGTAGTCCGCTTACCAATAATTTGCTCAACCATTTGCTATCCTTCTTGTCGGTCTTATGACCAGGCACATTCTTTACGTGCCGAGCATTAACCAAAAGAACCTCAAAATCATCCTCCAAAATATTGAATACAGGCTTCCAATAAACACCCGTGCTCTCCATTGCAATATGAGTTACGCCCTCATCTTTGCACCAATCTCGCAACGATTCCAATGAAACGGTAAAACCGTCAAACTCCTTTGTGCCGACAACTTCGTTGCCTCGCTGAATAGTTGCAACTATCAAATCCTTATGGACATCAATCCCGCAACCAACCCCAATGTAGGGGGTAAATAGTATCTCTTCCATTGAACATAGTGTTAGTTAATCAATAGGCAAAGATACTCATCTCTGTTGGTATGCTCAAAATTTGAGATTATGACAATTTCATACCTTTTCTATAAAATATCTTCGGTTTTTTCTTTACGTTCGCCACTGATATATGAGTAGATTGCGGGAATCACGAAGAGTGTCAGCAGGGTGGAGCAAATCAAACCACCCACAACGGCTATGCCCATCGAAATGCGGCTTTCTGCACCCGCGCCCGTAGCTAACGCCATCGGCAGAGTACCCAACACTGTCGAAAGCGAAGTCATCAAAATAGGGCGGAAACGCGAAACAGACGCTTCACGTATTGCGTCCCGTTTAGAGAGTCCCGCCTCCTTACGCTGGTTGGCAAACTCCACAATCAGAATACCGTTCTTTGTAACCAGACCAATCAACATAATGATGCCAATCTGAGAGAATATATTGAGCGTCTGTGAATAAGCCCACAAAACCAGTAGCGAACCAAAGAGTGCCAAGGGCACGGTGAGCATAATGATAATGGGGTCTTTGAAGCTCTCGAACTGAGCTGCCAAGACCAAGTAAATCAATATCAAAGCCAAGATAAAGGCAAACATCAGCGAGCTGGTGCTCTCCACGAAGTCCTTCGATGCACCACTCAGAGTGGTCTTGAATCGCTCCTCGTCCAAAACTTTTTCTTTAATTCTATCCATCTCTTCGATACCCTGTCCCAGTGTGTAGCCCTTGGCTAATCCGGCAGATACTGTGGCTGCTACGAAGCGGTCGTAACGATAGAGTTGCGGAGGTGTAGAGCTTTCGTTTAGCTTGACAAGGTTGTCCAACTGAATCAAATCGCCCTTGTCATTACGCACATAGACACTTGCCAAGTTTGAGGTTTTGTTGCGGTTCTGACGGTCGAACTGGCTCATAATCTGATACTGCTTACCATCCATAACAAAGTAGCCGACGCGCTGCTCGCTCATCGTAAGTTGCAGTGTCTGAGCTATATTTTGAATTGAAACGCCAAGAACCGACGCTTTGTCGCGGTCGATTGTCATTGTGACCTCGGGTTTGGTAAATTTCAGGTTCAGGTCTGAAGCCGAAAATACGGGACTCTGTGCCACCTCCGACATAAAGGTTGGCAGAACATCTTTTAGGTATTCGAGCGTGGGAGCCTGAATCACATATTGAATAGGAAGTCCGCCACGTCCGCCGCCAAAGGTTTGACGCTGCGTTACATAGGCTCTTGCGCCGGTGAGTTGAGACACCTTTGTGGTGAGCTCGTCGGCAATCTCCTGCTGGGTGCGGTTGCGCTTGTCGGGGTCGGTGAGCATCAGGTTTACAAAACCGCCGTTTGTGCCACCTCGCCCCACCATCTCGAAAGTTTGCGTTGCCTCGGGCACACTCGTGCGCACAACCTCCGACAATTCACTCATATAGCGGGTCATATAGTCGAACGAAGTACCCTCGGTAGCCGTGGCGCTTATCGACAACTGTGAGCGGTCTTCCAACGGTGCCATCTCCGAGGGTATTTCGCCCCAAAGCCACACCATACCGCCGCCGGCAGCAAGAAGTATCACGACGGCTATCCAACGATGCTTCAAGAACGACTCCAAACCACCCTTATACCAATTTATCAACCACGTAAAGAATGGTTCAGACCAGCGATAAAAACGGTTGTCGGTAGATTTCCTGCTGAGTAGTTTTGTGGAAATCATAGGCGTAAAGGTCAGAGCCACAAAAGATGAGACGCAAACCGCGCCGGCAATAACTATGGCAAATTCGCGGAAGAGTTTGCCGGTGATACCCTGCAAAAAGATAATGGGAAAAAAGACGGCAACCAGAGCAATGGTAGTGGCGATGACGGCAAAGAAAATCTCATTTGCCCCCTTAATACCCGCCTCTTTGGGCGACATTCCCTGCTCGACTTTCGTATAAATATTCTCCATTACAACAATGGCATCATCCACAACCAGACCGATGGAGAGCACTATTGCCAAGAGTGTTAGAATGTTGATTGAGAATCCCGCCAAATACATTATAAAGAATGCTGCAACGAGTGAAACTGGTATTGCAAGAACGGGAATGAGTGTTGTGCGCCAGTTGCGAAGGAAGAAGAAGATGATGACCACAACCAAGAAGAATGCTATTATAATAGTATCCTTCACTTCGTTGATAGATTGGCGAATGAAGATTGTGGCATCCATACCCTGCTCCAAGGTGATGTCCTTGGGCATCTCCTTGCGCAGCTGCTCGACCATTGCATAGGCTTGGTCTACAATATTAATATAGTTCGCCCCCGGTAGCGGAACCAGATTACACGACACCATTGCCTGCCCATTCACACTCAGGGATGAGCGTTGGTCTTCTGCCTCAATCACTGCCTCGCCAATATCCGAAAAGCGCACTATTTTTTCGCCATCACGCTTGATAATTAGATTATTAAAATCGTCTATGGTTTTCAGTCGTCCGAGTGTTCTCACCGTCAGCTCCGTGTTGTCGCCTTCGATACGTCCGGCGGGCAGCTCCACATTTTGAGTCGAGACAGCTTGGCGCACATCCACGGGTGTGACGCGGTATGCGGCAAGAAGTTCAGGTGTCATCTTCAGCCGCACCGAGTAGCGTTTCAGCCCCCACATATCCACAGTGGATACGCCCGAAATGGTCTGTAATCTCTCGCGTACATTAACGTCTGCGAAGCGGCTTAAATCCACCAACGAGCGGTCGGAGCTGCTGACCATCACCGAGAAAATAGGGTTCGAGTCGGCATCAGCTTTCGTGACCACGGGTGGGTCCATATCCTGCGGCAGACGGCGTTGTGCGCCGCTAACCTTGTTGCGCACGTCGTTTGCGGCGGTCTCTAAATCTACCTCGAGGTTAAACTCCACCCGAATCATCGATGAACCGTCGCGACTGGTGCTCGATATGGAGCGAATGCCGGGAATGCCGTTCACAGCCGCCTCCAACGGTTCGGTGATTTGGGTGCTGATAACGTCCGAGTTGGCGCCGGGAAAAGATGCCGAAACCGTGATAATGGGGTTATCCACCGACGGGTAGTCTCTCACTCCAAGATAGGTGAAGCCGATAGCTCCCACAATAATCAATATAAGATTGAGTACCGTTGCAAGTACGGGACGATTTATACTTGTCGTTGAAATGCTCATAATTGGCTAATTGATAATTGATAACAATAGTCTCTAACTATTCACGCGCTCTTGAGGCGGAGTCTATGCGTCGCTCATTTTTCACATCATATATCCTCTGAGACCCCGCACATCATCACGTAGTAATTTAATGAAGGGCATTATATTGACTATCAGCTTGTAATGTTCGTATAATAGTGATATGAATAACGTGGGAATAATGAAAAGTGTAAATAGTTTTTAATTTGTAACTTTGATTTGTGCACCCTCGCGCATTTGCATCAAGCCGGTGATAACCACTGAGTCTCCCACCTGTAAACCCTTGGTCACCTCAATCTTGTCTGCCAGGCGCATACCCGTTTCAATGTTGGTTTGAACGGGGCGACCCGAGCGCACAACCCATACGCTTTTGGAATCAATTGCAGAAATGACCGCCTCCGTGGGTATCATCATTGCCGAGGCTGTTTCGCTCGTGGGGATTGTTACCGATAGGTACATTCCCGGTACAAACTTGTTATCACTATTATTATGTAGTGCTCTTAGAACTATCGAGCGAGTATTTTCGTCATTGCGCGGTTCCATAGCGTAGATTTTTGCCGAGAAGCGTTTACCCTCGAAAGCACCGTTGGTGAAAAATATTGTGGAGCCTACCAACGGCAGATATTTGTATCGCTCGGGAATCGAAAACTCTAGTTTGAGTTTGTCGTTATCCACCAACCGTGCCACCTTTGCCCCTGCCTGCAAGTAGCTACCCTCGCTCACGGAGCGGAAGCCGACAACTCCATCGAAGGGTGCTTTGATTTTGCAACGATTGATACGTACCTTGAGTAGGTCAATATCTGCGAGCAACATATTGTATTCAGTTTGTACTTGGTCGAAAGCCTCGCCCGAGATGGCTTCACGCTCAAAGAGCACCCTTTGTCGTTCGAGTTTGCGGTGCAGGTTTTCTTGCTGAAATTCATAGCGTTTGAGTTGCGCCTGCAAGTCATCGTCGTTGATCTGCACCAACACATCTCCCTTTTTCACCTTGCTACCCTCTTGGAAGTTGATGGAGACAATCTTGCCGGCAATCTCGCCCGATAGGTCTACCTCCTCGTTGGGTTTGATAGTCCCCGCCACCGTGATGCCGTCATAGATGGGCTCAAGTTCGACAACTGCCACCGTCACCGGAATGGCACGTCCCCCACCTCCGCCACCGCGTCCGCCCTGCTGTGTGGCGGGGGTAGGGTGGGCATCGGAGGGAATGTCGTTCTGATTCAATAGGAATTTATTAACCAAATAACCTCCTACCAAAAGCAGAGGAATAACAACAATGAGAATGGTGCGGATTTTACGCTTTTTCATATTTTTTGAATACAATTCAGGTTGATAGATATAAGAGTATATTTACATTGAAAGGTTTAATCGGAGTAGTAAAAATAGTAATTTTTTCATTACTGACCGACAAAAAAGTTGAGAAAAAAAGAGAGGGGTAATCCCCTTTGAAGAGAATTACCCCGATAGTTGTAATTTTGTAAGTGCAAACAATACAAGATTCAACTATGGGCAAAGATAGTTATAAAAATTTAGTCGGTCAGCCGATTTTCAAACAGGTTGTAGATTTTCTGCCAAGAGCGAAGTTTGACCTGTTAGTTCACCGCCACAAATCGGATAGGTACTACAAACGATTTCGCTCGTGGGAGCAGTTGATAACTTTGCTCTTTGGGGTCTTTAGCAGGTGTGATTCTGTGGGCGAGATTGCAGCAGCAATGCAGGGCTTGCAAGGCAAGTTGAGCTATTTGGGGCTAGATAAATCGCCCGCCAAAAGCACCATAGGCGATGCTTTGCGAGATAGAGATGAGGTTTTGTTCAGGGATTACTACTTTGAGTTATTGAGCCACTACTCGCCACTTTTGTCGGTCAGCCGAATTAAGGGGGTGGATTTTGAGAAGTTTTACATCTTCGATTCTACCACTATTCGCCTATTTTCGGACATAATGAAGGGGGTAGGTCGTAACCCCAAAGGAGATGGTAAGAAGAAGGGTGGATTGAAGGTGCATATGATGATAGACGCTCACGCCGATTGTGCCAAGCACGTCAATATAAGCGAGGCAAAAATGCACGATAAGAAATTTCTGAGCAAGCTCAACCTCACAGCAGGGAGTATGATTTGTTTCGACAAGGCGTACAACGACTATGGGCAATATGCCCGCTGGACAGAAGAGGGAGTTTGGTTTGTCGGACGGTTGAAACGCAATGCTGTTTACGAGGTACAGGAGGTTATTTCAGAGAAAGTGCTGAACGACAAAGAGTTTGGAGTAATATCAGAGGAGCACATTCATCTGAATTACAAGGATAATAAGGAGCAGAAGAAGGTTTGTTTAAGGAAAGTTGTTTATCGTGATGAAAAGGGTCGGATATTGGTTTTTATCACCAATAACTTTCAAATCAGTGCAGAGGATGTGGCTTTTATCTACAAGTGCCGCTGGCAAATAGAGCTGTTGTTTAAGAAGTTGAAGCAGAATTTTCAACTACACTTTTTCTACTCTGAGACCGAGAATGGAATTAAGACGCAGATATGGATAACGCTCATTGCTCATCTACTTTTGACGGTGTTGAAAGTCAAAACGCAGACTGACAAAGCATTTTCGACTGTTGCGGTGTTGGTGAGGATACATTTGACGAGTTATCTGGATATTTTTTGGATGATTCAGAACTGCAAACGCACTTATCACAAGCGAAAAGGGGCTAATTTTTGCTCATCGAGCCGAGCCCCAACGATACAAATGGCACTATTTTGAGGGGGGGTAGGTATTTTGAAATGACTATTTATGCGGAAATACATGCTGATTACTAAACGATTGCAGAAATAATTAACAAAAATCCGATTTTAGTCGGTTAATAATGTAATTTTTTTTTCTTTTTTGAATTTTCGGCGAGAATAACTACCTTTGAGTTCCAATTAATAATTAGGGGTTAAGAATTGATAATTAATTCTATTGCCTAATTGTTAATTCTTAACCCCTAATTATTAATTCATTATGTATAGAACAGATAGTTGCGGTTCGCTCCGTTTGAGTGATGCGGGCAAGATGGTTACTTTGGCAGGTTGGGTGCAGAAGGTGCGCAACCTTGGTGCGATGGCTTTTATCGACATCAGAGATAGATACGGCATCACTCAACTTGTTGTTGATGAGAATGCAGCGGCTCAGTTGCACGAGGTTGCGGCTCACCTTGGGCGCGAGTTTGTGGTGCAGGCTACGGGCACTGTTCGCGAACGCGCGGCAAAGAACAACAAAATTCCCACGGGTGATATTGAAATAGAGGTTTCCGAAATAAAGGTTCTAAGCAAATCTGAAACTCCACCATTTACAATAGAAGAGATTTCGGACGGCGGGGATGAGCTTCGGATGAAGTATCGTTACTTGGATTTGCGTCGTGCGCCGCTGCAACGTAACATCATACTGCGCCATAAAATGGCTCAAAAGGTGCGCCAATACTTGGATGCGCAGGGCTTCCTAGAGATTGAAACTCCATATCTGATAAAATCTACGCCCGAGGGTGCACGCGACTTTGTTGTCCCCTCGCGTATGAATGCGGGTGAGTTTTATGCACTTCCACAATCACCTCAAACCTTTAAGCAGATTTTGATGGTGAGCGGATATGACCGTTATTTCCAGATTGTGCGCTGTTTCCGCGACGAAGATTTACGTGCCGACCGCCAGCCCGAATTCACTCAGATAGACTGCGAAATGGCTTTTGTGGAGCGCGAAGATGTGCTGAATACCTTTGAGGGTATGGCACGTGCTATGTTCCGCGATGTTATGGGCATTGAGCTTGGGGAGTTCCCACGGATGAGCTATGCCGATGCTATGAAATATTATGGTTCGGATAAGCCCGACATTCGCTTCGGAATGCGCTTTGTGGAGTTTTCACCAGAATTAAAAGGTAGCGGCTTTCCTGTTTTTGATGCGGCAGAGTACGTGGGGGCGATTTGTGCTTCGGGGGCGGCAAGCTACACAAGAAAGCAGTTGGATGAGCTTACCAATTTTGTAAAGCGTCCGCAGATAGGGGCAAGCGGCTTGATTTATGCACGTATAGAGGCGGATGGCTCTGTGAAATCGAGTGTCGATAAATTCTTTACCCAAGAGCAATTACAGGCGTGGGCAAAAGCCTGTGAGGCAAAAGCGGGCGATTTGATATTGATAATTGCAGGTACGCAAAAAATAGCTCTGAGAGCCTTGTGTGAGCTACGTTTGGAGATGGGTAATCAACTCGGACTACGTGACCCGCAAAAGTTTGCGCCGATGTGGGTTGTCGATTTTCCGCTTTTGGAGTGGGACGAGGAGTCTGCTCGCTTTTTTGCTATGCACCACCCCTTTACCTCACCAATCAAGGAGGATTTTGAGCTGTTCTATACCGACCCCGGAAAAGTTCGTGCCGATGCTTATGACTTTGTTTGCAATGGTGTGGAGATTGGAGGCGGCTCGATACGTATTCACAACCGCGAGGTGCAGAATCGTATGTTCGAGGTGCTCGGTTTCTCGAAAGAGGAGGCAGAGGCACAGTTTGGATTCCTACTGGGAGCGTTCAAATATGGCGCGCCTCCCCACGGTGGTATCGCCTTCGGTTTCGACCGCTGGTGTGCAATCTTCGGCGGACACGACTCCATTCGTGATTACATAGCCTTTCCTAAGAACAACGCCGGTCGCGATGTGATGATAGATTCACCCTCGCCTATTGCAGTGGCTCAGTTGGATGAGTTACAAATAAAATTGAAGTGACCTTTTAACATTAAAGTCATATATTCCGTCTTTACTACCGGAATCAATTTACGTGACAAGAGTAATCTTTCCCACGACATAGCTTTCCAAAGGGTTGAAAACATTAACTTTAATCTATTTATAATGAAGAAGTTTACACTTATTACTTTTGTATTTATCGCGATAGTGTCTCACACGTGGGCACAGGACAAAATTTATCGACTAAACCCTCGTCAGGTGATAGAGTGCAAGGTTACGGAGGTGGGTGAGGATTTGATTAGATATACCGTGGAGGAGATTAACTACTCGGTGGATAAAAACAAGGTGGAAAAGATTGAGTTTAAGAATGGTAAAATTCTTGTTTTTCAGCACTCGATGTTTGGAGAGGAGAACTATCAGGGGCAACGAAAGAATGCTCTGAAGCTCGGTTTCTTGTCGCCTTTGGGTGGGGTTACCACAATTTTCTATGAGAGAAGTCTCAAACCGGGGGCAAGTCTCGAGTTTGGATTAGGCATAATCGGGATGGGTGTTCAGGTGATGAAAGGTGTGAGCGGAGTTGGATTCAAGGCAGGGTATAAGTTTATTAAATCGCCCGCCTACTACCAACGCGGACAACGTTATACTCACATACTAAGAGGAAGTTACATTAAACCCGAACTCT
The DNA here is from genome assembly GCA_000723505.1 of Mucinivorans hirudinis. GTDB lineage: Bacteria > Bacteroidota > Bacteroidia > Bacteroidales > Rikenellaceae > Mucinivorans > Mucinivorans hirudinis. Next base: position 2,869,221 of record HG934468.1, read on the forward strand.
CCATCGCAAGCTATGGCTATGACAATTACTACTATTTTATAGATGGGCGCGAAAAACATCGCGTAAACTATACCTCGGTGGCTGCATTGGTTACCTTTGGTAATCAGTGGGTTTTTAATAATTCGTTTCTGGTAGATGTTTTTGTGGGTGTGGGTTATGGCTACTCCACCGGCGGTGGAGGCGGATATAATTTTATGCACTCACTAGCCCCCTCCTCATTCCCGGTTGCGGGAACTGCGGGCATTAAAATCGGGCTGCTCTTTGGTAACTAATGGAATTTGGAGTGTATGTGTAAATAGCATAAAACAAAAGATATAACCAATGAATCACCCGCACAAAAGGGAATCTTTTGCAGTACTTTGTAACGCGATGGCTCACCCATCGCGTTTGGCAGTGTTAGAATACTTGGCGTCTGTTCCGGGCTGCTACTTTGCCGAAATTTGTCTGAATATACCTTTGGCAAAATCTACGATATCTCAACATCTCAAAATCCTCAGAGAGTCGGGTTTGGTTACCGAACGAGCAGAGGGGACAAAGGTTTACTATGCTATTGAGCGGGAAAAGTGGCGCGAGGCAAAGGGAGATTTTGCAGATTTCTTCGCAAATATTTATCGCGAAAGAGGTCTGATATAACAACACCCTTACTTTGATGCCTGGTGGTATTGTTGTTGATTGTCAGGTGTTTATTGTTGATATAACTCCGCTGTAAGATGAGGTATTGTGGAAATTATCAGGGTGTTAATTAACTTTTTGACGAACCTATTGTTAAGTTCATATATGTAGCCTTTGTAATAGAGTTACTCTGCTCTGCGAAAACTCTTTGAGGCGGGCATCTTTCTGCTTCCAGTGCGAATCTGTCTCGGTGACCATCTTGTAAAAATCTTTGGAGTGGTCGTTGTGAGTAAAGTGGCATAGCTCGTGCAGCACGATATAGTCAATGCACTCCTCGGGGCATTTGACCAAATGCAGATTAATGGTGATTATATTTTTTCTATAATAACAACGTCCCCACGCACGCCGCATCTTATAAATCTTGATTTGCGGCGGACTGTCTGAAATATATTTCGCAACGGATTTTAGGAAAATTTTGCGTGCCGTTCGCCTATACCAATCCTCAATAAAGCGCTCAAAATTCTCTTTGGTCATCTCCGACAAGGTTACTACAAAGTTATCCTTCTCGATTTTTAGCGAATTACGCGCACCCTGTCTCAATACAATGCCATATTCCTGCCCTAGGAGCAGATAACGGCGGCGAATACCTCTTATATAAGTCTTCACTACCGGCGCTTGATGCGTAGCCACCATCACGCAGTTGTTACGCCTGACCAATAATTTGAGTAATCTCATCCGTGTTTTTGTTTGAGTGAATCAGCCAATTCGCCACAGACAACCAGTTTCGAGCAGACACGAGATCGCATTCCATAATGTTCTAAGAAAAAGAAGTCACTCACGTTTTGTACCGAAGATAACGAGTATGACGTTCTTCCACTCAGAGTCGGGTAGGTTAGTTGAATACCCTCTGATAAACTTCAGTGAATTAGCAACCACAAAGCTACAAAAATTATTGCAATTAAACGGCTTATTGTCAATTATCTATGTATTTTTCTAACAAATTTAATAAGGTGTCCAGTTTAACGTTCGCCGCTTTTGAAGTAGATCCTTCTGGAAGCGCTGAGACTATGCAGACAGCATAAATCTACACCCATATGTGCAAAATTGGATAGCCTTTCGCGCAATGTGGCTTTCATAAGCGACTACTGGAAAGTGATGTAGATATTGTTTTTTGTGATTTTCCTCAAGCAAACAAACTTGTATTTCACATCACTCGTCTATCGCCGAGTATGAAGCCAACCTTATCTTGACCCGTACCCGAGCGGCACCGAAAGCCAAAAAAGATAGTGGCGAGGTGTTGGGTAGGCCAGATTATTGATTAAATTATCCGCTCTACCCTCTCTTCGCGTTATACTCCCCTAGTGCAATTTCAAGAATTTTCATCGCCTTTTGCAAATCCTCAATTTTGAGTACATAAGCAATCCGAATCTCATCCTGTGGGCAATCTTTTGGATTGTAATAAAAGCCTGTGGCAGGAGCAACCATCACGGTTTCACCCTCATATTCAAACTCTTCGAGTAGCCACTGTGCAAATTTATCGGCATTGTCGATGGGTAGTTTCGCAACTGCGTAGAATGCTCCGCCCGGGCAGGGACATACAACGCCGTCCATCTTTTGCAAAGCCTCAACCACGCAGTTGCGGCGCGCAATATACTCCTTTTTGACATCGTCGAAGTAGCTTTGCGGAGTGTCGATAGCGGCATTTGCCGCCACCTGAGCAATGTAAGGGGCGCACAAGCGAGCCTGACCCATTCGCAAAACTGCATCCAACACACCGCAGTTGCGCGAAATCAAAGCTCCGGCACGGACACCGCACATTGAGTAACGCTTGCTCACCGAGTCGAACATAATGACATTGTTGTCAACGCCTTTCAGGTTCAAAACCGAGTAATGCTCGCGTCCGTCATAACAGAAATCGCTGTATACTTCGTCCGAAAGCAAGTATAAATCGTGCTTTATGACAAGCTCTCTCAACTGCTCAATCTCCTCCTTGGAATACAAATATCCGGTGGGATTATTGGGGTTACAAATGAGGATGGCGCGAGTTTTGGGCGTTATTTTCTTCTCAAACTCAGCAATCGCCGGCAGCGCAAAACCATTCTCTATAAAAGACTTTATCGGCACAATCTCCACACCCGCCTCCATCGCAAAGCTATTGTAATTTGCATAAAATGGCTCAGGGACAATCACTTGGTCACCTGCATTACAGATGGCAAGGAAGCCAAAAAGCAGAGCCTCAGACCCGCCAGTGGTGACAATAATATTAGTATAGTCTACACCAAGATTACGGCGATTATAGAAGTCTGCCAAGCGACGACGATAGTTTTCAATTCCTGCCGAGTGGGTATACTCCAGCACTTTATCGGGGAGGTTATGAATAGCCTCCAGCGATACAGCCGGTGTTTCAATATCGGGCTGACCGATGTTCAGGTGATAAACTTTTGTACCCTTGCGTTTTGCTGCTTCGGCATAGGGGACAAGTTTGCGTATGGGTGACGCGGGAAGTACGCCCGCGAGTTGCGATAGTTGTGGCATTTAGTGAATCAGAAATGAGAAATGAATGACTCTGAAAGTGAAAAAATGAAAAGTCTCCAAAAATTAATTATTAGCCCCCCCTAATTTATCATCATAGGCATCAGGAGCATCAGAAGCGACTCTTGCTCCGAGAATGATTCTACGGGGATGAAGAGACCGGGACGTGTCGAGTCAGCTAATTTGATTTCAACCTCCGTGCAGTGAAGGTTTGTGAGAATATCAATCAGGAACGCGGCTTTGAATCCTATTTCCAACTCCGCACCCTCATATTGGCACGGAATATTATCTTCTGCCGAGGTTGCATAGTCTAGGTCCTGTGCAGAAACGTTGAGGTTATTGTCTGTCAAGGAGAGTTTCAGCAACCCACTCGCCTGACTCGCGCATACCGAAACACGCTTAATCGCCGCCATCAACTCCGCACGATCTACTATCAGAATATTGTTGTTGCTCTTAGGAATAACCGCATTGTAGTTGGGATAACTACCCTCAATCAAGCGGCAAACAAGACAATATTTAGGCAAGGTGAAGATTACATTTTTACTATCGAAGTCAACGCCAATAATTACTTCATCGCCCTTTGGCAAGATTGATTTTAGCAGGTTGGCGGGTTTTGCAGGCAGGATAAACGATGCCGCCTCGTCGACAGTAACACCTCTGTTTTGCAGGCAAACCAAACGGTGAGCATCGGTGGCAACAAAGGTTATCTCCGTGCTGCTGAGTGCAATATTTACACCGTTCATAACGGGACGTAGTTGGTCATCGGCGGTTGCAAAAATTGTAGATGTTATGCCGTCCGCAAAGACACTCGCTTTGATTTCGAGAGCAGTCTTCTCTTGATCAAGTTTCTGAGCCTCAGGATATCCCATTCCCGTCACGCCGGGGATTGCCAACTTACCGCTCTTCCAACTGATTTGCACCTCCCACGACTCTGCGTCTACGGAGATTGTGAGTGGCTGCTCCGAAAACTCCTTGATTGAATCGGTGATACGCTTGGCAGGCACTGCAAAAGAGCCATCCGCCCCCTCGTTCTCCACTTCGAGTGTGGCAACAAGCATAGTCTCCATATCCGATGCGGTGATACGAAGTTGATTTCCTACTAATTCAAATAAAAAATAGTCGAGAATAGGGAGAGTGTTTTTGCTGCTGATAACCTTTCCAACAGTTTGTAAATTACTGCTCAACAGGCTACTTGAGATTGTGAATTTCATTATAATGTCAATTTATATTTTCCAACAAGCAAAGGTAACTATTTTGTCAGAGTTTTCAAAGCAAATGCAATTAATTTATTTACTATGTCTGAGTAGTCGGGATTGGAATCGCCTTTGGTTCGTTGAGCAATAATGGCGCATACGGTCAAAGCCCTGTGTCCCATCAACTTGGCAAGCCCCGCGATTGCCGAACCCTCCATCTCGAAATTTGTCACTCTCAGACCTTTGTGCGAAAATTTTTCGATTTTTTCTAAATAGTTGCTCTGAGACAGCGGCAGTCGCACGACCCTACCCTGCGGCGCATAAAACCCTCCTGCTGAAATTGTTACGCCCGCACGAGCAAAGCCTTCAAACAGCTTTATCAGGGATTGGTCATTTGCTACAACATAGGGACGCGCCAACCGCTCACCCCAAGCGGTCTGTTCAATGAAAGCCCTCTCGATTTCACTTTCGCAGACCGAGCCGCCATAAAAATTCAGCAGACCATCTATCCCTATTGAATAACAGCTCATCACATAATCTCCGATGGAAATATCATCCTGAACCGCACCACTCGTCCCGAGCCTCACGATGGTAAGTTGATTTTTATCAGTCTTTTCTGTACGTGTTTGAAAGTCGATATTGTGGAGCGCATCCAACTCGGTCATCACAATATCACAATTATCACAACCGATGCCCGTGGATATGACACTCAGTCGTTTACCATTGTAATAACCGGTAGCCGTTGAGAACTCGCGGCTCGATTTGCGGACTTCAATTTCGGAGAAATGAGCGGCGACGGTATCCACGCGCGCAGGGTCTCCCACAAGAATTATGGTGTCGGCAACTTCCTCGGGTAGCAGGTGAAGATGAAATACCGAGCCATCGGGGTTTATTATTAATTCTGAGGGTGGGATTATTCGCATTTTTTTGTAATTTTGTGCCATCAAAGATAAATATTTTTAATGAAAAATATCCGCAATTTCTGCATAATCGCACACATTGACCACGGTAAATCAACCCTTGCCGACCGTCTGTTGGAGTACACCAAGACCATCACCGAACGCGAGCAGCAGGCTCAGGTTCTTGACAATATGGAACTAGAACGTGAAAAGGGAATCACCATAAAATCTCACGCCATCCAGATGGACTACACGGCTCAAAACGGTGAGCGATACGTTCTCAACCTGATTGATACACCGGGACACGTCGATTTCTCTTACGAAGTCTCGCGCGCCATTGCCTCGTGCGAGGGTGCACTTTTGATTGTGGATGCCACGCAAGGTATTCAGGCTCAGACAATCAGCAACCTGTATTTGGCGCTGGGCAACGACCTGGAAATCATTCCGGTGCTCAACAAAATTGATATGGATGCTGCGATGGTGGACGAGGTGAAAGACCAGATTGTGGATTTGATTGGCTGTGACCGAGACGAGATTATCGCCGCCTCGGGCAAGACGGGTCAGGGCGTAGAGGATATTTTGGAGGCTATCGTGGCACGCTGTCCCGCCCCAAAAGGTGATGAAGATGCGCCGTTGCAGGCTCTGATTTTCGACTCTGTTTTCAATTCGTTCCGCGGCGTGATTGCCTATTTTAGAGTTATGAACGGAACGATTCGCAAGGGTGAACGGGTAAAGTTTTTCAACTCGGGCAAGGAGTATGATGCCGATGAGGTAGGAGTTTTGAAACTCAAAATGGTGCAGCGCAACGAGGTGAGAGCGGGCGATGTGGGCTATATTATTTCGGGTATAAAATCTTCTGCCGATGTGCAGGTTGGCGATACGATTACGAGTGTGGCAAATCCCTGTACCACGGGTATCGAGGGGTTCGAGGAGGTGAAACCAATGGTTTTTGCAGGGGTATATCCGGTTGAGAATGATGAATATGAGGAGCTTCGCGCTTCGCTCGAAAAATTGCGCCTCAATGACGCTTCCCTCACCTTTGAGCCGGAAAGCTCTCTCGCGCTCGGATTTGGTTTCCGCTGCGGATTCCTCGGGTTACTCCATATGGAGATTATCCAGGAACGTCTGTACCGCGAGTTCGATATGGACGTAATAACAACGGTACCAAACGTTTCGTACAACGTCTACACCTCTAAGGGCGATATGATTTCGATTCACAACCCATCCGGGCTGCCCGAACCGACGCTGGTAGACCGCATCGAAGAGCCATATATTCACGCACAGATTATCACCAAGACCGACTATTTGGGCAATGTCATTAAGCTCTGTATGGAGAAGCGCGGAACGCTAAAATCGCAGAATTTCTTGACAACAGACCGCGTGGAGGTCAATTTTGAGATGCCGCTGGCTGAGATTGTCTTTGACTTTTACGACAAACTCAAATCCATATCACGTGGCTATGCTTCCTTTGATTACCACCAAATAGGCTACAAAATTTCCGCTCTTGCCAAGTTGGATATTTTGTTGAACAGCGAGCCTGTGGATGCTCTATCGGCACTCATTTATAAAGATCACGCCTATGACTTCGGGCGCAAGATGTGCGAAAAGCTCAAAGAGTTGATTCCGCGCCAGCAGTTCGACATTGCCATTCAGGCGGCTATCGGCGCAAAGATCATTGCGCGAGAGACTGTCAAGGCTGTGCGTAAAGATGTTACGGCAAAATGTTACGGCGGTGACATTACCCGTAAACGCAAGTTGTTGGAAAAGCAGAAGAAGGGTAAGAAACGTATGCGTCAGGTTGGTAACGTGGAAGTTCCGCAATCCGCATTCTTGGCGGTGCTTAAGATGGATTGATAAGAGTTTCTTATCTTCGTTTGCATTGTTTAGCCGAGTTAGTAAATACCATCAGTAAATTTATTGAATATTCATCAAAGAAAATGATATTAGTAACCGGTGCAAACAGCTTTTTGGGAACAAATGTAGTTGCTGCACTTTTGGATAGGGGAATGTGCGTGAGAAGTCTCGTACGGAGTGCTAATCCGATTGTCGAAAAAACAGAGGTTTTCCGGGGGAATGTAAACGACATTGCCGACATTGGGCGAGCTATGGAGGGGTGCTCAGTGGTGATTCACATCGCGGCTAATACCTCTCAGGATTTATTGCGATTTGATGACTACGCCTTTAACTGGGAGTGCGGCGAAAAAATCGCACGCGTTGCATTGGCGCAAAATATTGAGCGATTGATTTTTATCAGCAGCGCCAATACTATCGGCAGCGGAACTCCGCGAAATCCTGCAAATGAATCGAATGAATGGACAAAACCATATACGGAATCACTTTATGCCCGTAGTAAAAGACGTGCCGAAGAGGTGGTTTTGTCGATTTTTCCGCGCACCATTATCATCAACCCGGGTTTTATGCTCGGGGCTTACGATGCCAAACCATCATCGGGCGAGATAATTGCGCGTACTGTGGGACGAAAGGTTATCTTTGCCCCCAAGGGTGGTAAGAGTTTCGTCAATGTTTGCGATGTAGCTCAAGCGGTGGCAAATGCACTCATAATGGGTCGTTTTGGCGAGCGTTATCTTGCAACAGGCATATCGCTCTCATTCAAAGATTTTTACAGAAAATTAGGTGCGATTAACGGCACGAAATTTCACGTAGTAACCATCGCCTCTCCGATACTTGTCGCCATTGGTTACGTTGGTGATTTGATGCGTGTTATGGGCATCAAAACAGCATTATCGAGCATTAATATGAGGATGCTTTGTCAGTATGAGTATTACGACAACTCGAAGATAGTCAATGAATTACAAATGAGACAAAGCGCCATTGACGAGGCAATAAAAGATTTTTTACATTTTCGCGACTCAGAATTTTGCGGATAATATCCTATATATTAACCCTTACCTGTCGCTTCGTACTTCGCAAAAAATGTGTAACTTTACAGTCGGCAACTCCTATGTCGGAGTTACCATAACAACCAAAATATTTATTAGAAAATGAAGAAAGTATTATTATTTATTGCCACCGTATTTGCACTTCTGACTCTGAGCGGGTGTATGGGCGGTGACAGCACCTATTACAACTATGCCACCGATGCTATTAAAGATAGTTGGGTGGGCGAAAATGAGGAACGTGAGCTAATTGCTCGGGTTATGCGCGAGAGAGGTTTCTTTGGTAACAATAAATATTACTCGGAAACGATGGACACAAAGATGATAGAAATGTTCGATAACCTCTGCGCGAAACTGTCCAAAGAGATAGAGAAAGGCACTTATAAGCAAGTGCTTAACGGTGCCGGTTTCTACGGTGGTTACGTCCAGTTTGACTACGCGCTCATAGGCAACCAGACAAGCGACCCAAATGGCGTAATTAAAAAGAAGACTATAAGAATAGATTATTGATGGAAAAACGCAGACGATGGGCACCGCTTCGTGGAGACCGTTCACTATGGATTTTAGTGAGCCTTTTGTTAATATTCTCCCTAATGGTCATCTACTCTGCTACAAACTCAAAGGTTTATATCGAGGGCGATGCCGCCAAAGGTGATACCTCATACTATCTCTTCAGGCAGCTCCGATTCGTGATTATGGGATTTGTGGCTATGGTGATTATCCATTGGGTGAACTTCAAATTTTATGCTCGTTTTCTGCCACTGATTTTCTATATATCTGTCATACTTGTTATTATGACTGCCCTTTTCGGGAAAAATGTCAATGAGGCATCGCGTAGTCTGACAATACCCGTCTTCGGCAGCTTCCAGACCATCGAGATGTTGAAGATTTCCTTGGTGGCACTCTTAGCACTCAGACTGGGCAGGCTTGCCCCCATTATCAACGATTTGCCTCTGCTACCCTCGCTCACGAGGCGTTGGCGAGACCACAATCGCAACACATTCATATGGCAACATATGACCCTCGCCCTGCTTTTGCCGGTGGTGTTAGCCTGCGGGGCGATTATGCCGATGAACCTATCGGGGGCGATACTTATTTTTGCCATTTCGATGGCAATTTTCTTAGTGGCGCGAGTGAGGGCGTGGCAAGTTGTGAAGGTAAGTGCTATGGGGGGGGCGGTTATTGTGGTACTGGTGGCGGCACTCTATATTTTTGGAGTTGGGCGGGCACAGGTTTGGGTGTCGAGGGTGGATAACTACGTTGCGCCGTTGTTTGGCAAAGAGAGGATTCTCATCCAGCCAAATGACAAGATAGACACGGTGCTCCTTGCGCAAAAGAAAACACAAGAGAAGATACAATCCGACAATGCCAAAATCGCAATTATCGACGGCGGAATTGCAGGCAAGGGGGCAGGTAACAGCCTGCAACGCTCAAACTTGCCACTGGCGTACTCGGACTACGCCTATGCCCTTATAATTGAGGAGTATGGACTATTAGGCGGGGTGGCGGTTGTGGTTATCTATATATGGATTTTTTCGAGAGCCGTAATTATTATCAGGCAGTGTCGGAGCGTTACCCTTGCCCTGTTGGTAATGGGGTTAGCTCTGATGATAACGATTCAGGCTTTTCTAAATATCTTTGTATGCGTTGGGCTGTTTCCCGTTACGGGACAACCGTTACCATTGCTGAGTATGGGTGGAACTTCGGTGCTCTTTACCTGTGTGGCATTTGGTATGATGCTAAGTGTTAGCCGCCAAAACGACAAGGAGAAGGCTATGCGCGCAAAACTCCAAGCACCGGGTGCAGAACCGAAAGAGGAAGAGCATCCGCCGCAGCAAGAGTACGAAGAATTTATACAAGATTACGCAGAGTTGATACCGGAGCAAGCGGAACAAGATTATTTTGAAGAGGGCGAGCAAGAGCAGTTGCAATCAGAGGGCGATATGCAGCCAGAGGATGATGACGACTTCCCGTTCGAGTTGGTAGACAGAGCAACGGAAGATGTAGAGGCGCAGAAAAAAGATAGAGAGACAGTAGAGCTATATTAGAAAAATGATTCCATTAGCAGAACAGATGCGCCCGCGCCGTCTGGAAGATTATGTCGGACAACAGAGCGTGGTGGAGCAGCTGAAGCGGTTTATTGCTTCAGGCTCTGTTCCCTCGTTTATACTTTGGGGTCCGCCGGGTGTGGGTAAGACCACGCTTGCCACGATTCTCGCCAATTCGCTCGGACGACAGTTTTTTACGTTGTCGGCTGTCAATTCCGGGGTTAAGGATGTGCGCGAGGTACTGGAGAAGGCACGCAATAGCCGCTTCTTTGAGTCTGCCTCGCCTATACTTTTTATAGATGAGATTCACCGTTTCAACAAGTCGCAGCAGGATTCACTACTCGGAGCTGTGGAGCAGGGAGTTGTAACGCTTATCGGCGCAACAACAGAAAACCCCTCTTTCGAGGTCATTCGTCCGCTGCTATCGAGGTGCGCCGTCTATGTGTTGCTCCCCCTTGATGATGATGATTTACTGGTCTTGCTGCATCGAGCGGTGGAGCATATGGCGGTGCAGACCAAAATCGTTGTGGAGCAGACAGATGCAATCTTGGCACTCAGCGGCGGAGATGCCCGCAAGTTGCTCAACATTGTGCAGGCGCTGTGCAGCACAGAGGAGTCAGAGGTTGTTATTAATAATGAAACCGTTACACGCTCAATGCAGCAATCTGCCGGGCGGTATGACAAGGGCGGCGAGGAGCACTACGACACCATCTCGGCATTTATAAAGAGTGTTCGCGGAAGCGATCCTCAGGCTGCAATCTACTACTTGGCACGGATGTTGGCAGGGGGCGAACAGCCGCGGTTTATTGCGCGCCGAATGTCGATTCTCGCTGCCGAAGATATAGGATTGGCAAATCCAAATGCACTACTGTTGGCAAACGCCTGCTTCGATGTGGTGCACAACATAGGTATGCCCGAGGCACGCATTCCCCTTGCCGAGGTTGCAATCTACCTTGCAAATTCGCCAAAGAGCAATTCGGCGTATGTGGCTATAAATGAGGCGATGAGATTTATCGAGCAGGATGGTTACCGCCCTGTGCCTCTCCACCTACGCAATGCTCCCACCGAGTTGATGAAGCACGAGGGATATGGTGCGGGATATAAGTACAGCCACAACTATGCCGAAAATTTTGTACGCCAGCAGTTTATGCCCGATGGACTGGAGGACAAAGAGTTTTGGATGCCCTCGGAGTCAAAGGCTGAGCAGGAGATGTCAGCACGATATATCAAAAGATGGAAGTAGTAGAGGTTACGTGGGCTTCATTTGGAGTTACCGGAAACCTTCCTATCTCTTTTTGCCCAAGCGCGGGGCGCGACTAAAGGGTTTTTCGCGGTCGAAAAGGTAGCGATACGTCACCAATCTCTTATATTTCACAGAGTTTACATAGCTCTCGCACACTCTCATCATCACGGGGTTGAAGTCTCCAATCCACATCATCTCGAGGTTACGGTAGCGAGTCTTTCCCGTCTCGTGACGGCGCTGTGCATAGATTTCAAATTGTCGTATCATCCCCGATTCGATGCCTTTACCCTGATAATCAGACGACACACCAAAGACAACGCCGGTAAGGCGGTTGATTCGTCGTGTGAATTTGAGGCGATAGAGCAGTTTGAGCTTTTGAATCAGCCCGAATTTTCCGCCGAAGTCGCCGATAATCTGGTTGAGGTCGGGAATCATCACAAAGAAGCCGACAGGCACGCCATTGTGGTAGGCAAAAAATATCACTTCTGGGTCTATGACAGGGCGCATAGTGCGGATAAGCTCCAAGGCGTGCTCCTGCGTAAGCGGTTTCACCCCCTCGAAATTCGCCCAGCCACTATTGTAGACCTTGCGAAAATCCTCGGCTAATTTTTCGATATTTTTTAGTGAGGGGTTGCAAAAGGTGTATTCAGGGTTGGCAAAGATCCTCGCTGCCTTCTCTAAAAGTGCGCTGTTTAGCAAAATATCCGACTCTAATCTTCGCAGATATATGTGTTGATTATAGTAGTTTTGAAAACCGTACCCCTCGAATAGTCCGGTGTAATATTCAGGATTATAGTTAGACCCATACAAAGGCTGATGAAAACCCTCTGCCAGCACTCCCCACCACGACATACGGTCTCCAAAGTTCACCGACCCATCCATCGCCTCCATACCCCGCTCTCGCAACCACTCGCGTGCCGCATCAAAGAGTACGTTAGCAGCCTGCCGGTTATCAATACATTCAAAAAAACCACAACCGCCGGTTGGTTGCTCCTCTTTGGCTGCTAACTGTCGGTTATAGAATGCTGCAATTCTGCCCACAGCTTTTTCACCATCCATCAATACCCACCTAATAGCCTCCCCATCAATAAATAAATGGTTTTTCGCAGGGTCAAAAACCGACAATATATCCACATCCAAAGGCTGCACCCAGTTAGGGTCGCCACCATTGATCATCACCGCAACATCAAGAAAAAGACGTTCTTGGCTGCGGCGCGTCACCTCTACCAATCGAAAACTGTTCATCGTACCAAAGGGAGTTCTAAAAATAAAAAAAAGCTGCTTTCGAGCGAAAAGCAGCCACTACCATTAATATTCTTCTTCGTTAAAGAAGAAGTCATCCTTGCTTGGGTAATCGGGCCAAATCTCCTCTATACTTTCGTATATATCACCCTCATCCTCAATCTCTTGCAAATTCTCAATCACCTCCATCGGAGCACCCGAGCGAATGGCATAGTCGATAAGTTCGTCTTTCGTTGCGGGCCAAGGCGCATCTTCCAGTTTGGATGCAAGTTCAAGTGTCCAATACATAATCGGTTGGAATTTAATTGTTTATAAATGCCATTTGTTTTTTATTAAGTGCAAAAGTAGCAATAAATTTTATTAGAGCAAATTTTTTCTCATTAAAATGATAATAATTATTATCAATCCGCCATAGATTGCAGCCAGCATCCACAGCGGCATCACGATGTCAGTAATTGCAATCCATCTCTGGGAAGCACACCAAGATACAAAGCCGTTTTGCAGGCGGCACAGCCACGCTGCCGTCGTGCCCACAAACCCAATGCCGCTCACCAAATAGAGGAGCGAGAGCACCATTATCGAGGGCACGGTGAGCCACAGTCCCAAATTCACCAACAGACCTACAAGAGGCAAAGTGCCGAAATAGTAGACAGATAGAGGCACCACTGCAATTTGTGCGGCAAGGGTCACAGCAGCGATTCGCCAAATCCCACTTCGCCACAGCGCGAAGATAGGGCGATAGAGCAGAATAATGCCCAACATAGCCGTAAAGGAGAGTTGAAAACCTATATCCAAAATGTAGTTAGGATTGATTAGCAGCAAAACGAAGGCTGCGCCGAGCAGAGTGTTGAGTTGATTGGCATCGCGTTCAACAAGCAGCGAGAGTTGGTAGAGCGAAAACATCAACACCGCCCGCAACACCGAAGGCGAAAAACCGGTAAGGGCAGCGTAAACCCACATCAACACAATCACTACCACACCACATATATACCTTCCCCGCCTCAACAGACTGAGCCACCCCAGCAAAAAGCTGAGAACCGCAAAGATTATACCCACGTGCAGACCCGAAACAGCCAATAGATGAGCCGCTCCCGCCCTGCTGTAACTATCTCTTTGGTCGCGATTTATCTCGCTCCTATCACCCAAGGTAAGTGCCTGCATCAGGGCGCGATTTTCATTCGTAGTCTCAATTCTGTCGAACTTGTCCGAGAGTATGCCTCGCAGGAGTATCATCCTTTCGAGAAGCGCGGTATCTGTTCCTATTCGCTGATAACCATTCACATAAACTCTCGACACAATACCTTTGATAATATAGTAATCGAAAACCGAGTAGTGTTTTGCCTCTATCATAAGCGTATCGCCAAGTTGCAGCCCAAGGGCACTATCAACGTTCAGAAGAAGCTTTGCGTGCGCCTCTCGCCATTCGCCCGTGCTATCCTTAAAGGAGATAATCCGCGCCTCGCTCCGCAGCCATTTCCCCGCAAGCTGAGGCATACCGGTGACGCGGACAATAGTTTGCGTCTTTTTATCTAGAGGAATATCGACAGAAGTTTGACTCACCCGACCTGCTGCAAATCCAAGCACAAAGAATGATATGGTTACTGGTGGCTTAAGGTGTTTTCTAAACACAATAACCAATAGCGAGAATATTGCCGCAATCCACACATTTTCGCGCTGAGAGAGGATTCCCAGCGCGAAAGGCAGTGCAGCAAATATCATCGGCAGGCGGTGCACTACCTAATTATCGCTTTGTTATTTTTTCCGTCCACAAATACATAAAGCGGCTCGGGAAAACGTATATGACGCAGATTTTCGCTCTCATACACTGCTTCCATAGCATCCAATCGTGCCACATCGAACGTTCCGTCACCCATAAAAGGATTCAATGTCAGATAACCAACTCCAAACGAGGTTAGGTTTTGGAAAAAGTGCGTCCCCTGAGAGGGGTCTATTCTGAAATTATCCAAGCCACACTCGGCAATTACGCGGCTCTGGGAAATCTGGTCCCACTTCACGGGTATACCCAACCACGGGTCGGACGAACCCCAGCGCCCCGGTCCGACCAAAATATAGTTGCGTCCCTCTTGCTTCATACTCTCGTTTAGCTTACCCACCTCCAAAGCCATCTCTTCGGAACGGGCAGGGTTAAACCTCTCGGGGCGAATATAGACGAAGTCGCACAAACCGTTGATACTACCCAGCCCCAATGCCGACTCGGCATAGACCAAGGCATCCGACAGATCCTCTTTCTCCCACTCGAGACTCTCGCTTCGTCCGCTCTCAACAATGGGTCTTATCTGCAAGAAATTGAATATCTTATCCTCGCCATATGGTACATCCAAATTGACGGCAAACTCTATCTCCACCGGTGAGCGCATCTCTCGTTCGCCTATTTTTAGAAGCTCCGTCACAATTTCAGCCAAGGGGAAAGTCTCATATTTAAGCACGTGAGCAAAGGTTATCAGCTTGCGCCCCTTCTCATTGAAAGTATCCGCAATCCTCTGATTGAGAGCATCCCAAGTCGAGGCTACATATTTCATATTACGGAAATGGGTGCTCTTGTTTACATCCATTTTCACGAGGTTCACCGAATCATCCGTTGAGGTTTTCAGAGATGCCGGATTCAGGTCGAGGGCATAGAATTGACGTTGAGTATCCCGCAGGGTCAGCTCGGGCGTGCTCAGTTGCAGCGCGTGTTTTGGGTATTTGGGTGAAAAACGCATAGTTACGCCACCCTCAACCACCATCTTACCCATACCCAAGACAATGTTACAGACCCCCTCCTCGGGCTTTTCATCGCCAATAGGATAGAAATTCAAAGAGCGCGCCACGCCGGAAATCGTAGGGAAATAGTAGCCATCCTGCTCTGTACCACAAATCTCCTGAATAACCACTGCCATCTTCTCCTCCGAAAGTACGTTACTCGTAGCCTCTATGTAACTGCGCGAAGCGTGGAAAAATACCGAAGCATAGACCGACTTGATAGCCTTGGCAACCATACGCACCTGACGCTCTATGTTGTCGGTACGGGGCACCATATAGGTCGAGTAGATTCCGGCAAAAGGCTGATAGTGCGAATCTTCGAGTTTTGATGAACTTCGCACCGCGAGCGGGCGTTTTACCTGCTTGACAAAGGCACGAATGTCCGTCAGTAGTTTTTCGCTCAGGCGCGCACCCACAAATTCATTAAGTATCTCGCTGTCGTCCAACTCCTCTTCTGTGATAACATAGTGCAGCCCGTTAGAGGTGATAAACTCATCAAAATGGTCTGTCGCCACCACAAATGTCCGCGGAATTGTAACACGCACACCCTCCCAATTTTTATATAAATCATACTCCTCCAACATATTACCAATAAAAGCCAATCCACGCGCCTTGCCCCCTAATGACCCCGTCCCGCTGCGGGCAAATGTAATAAAGGAGTTGAAAGTGGTGGAATTGAACTCAGCGACAACACCCTGACCCATTTGGCGGCGATAGTTCTTGATGACTCCTAATAGGTAGTTGCGCAACTTCTCGGGTTCGCCAAACATTGTGTTATTGACGTGGCGTATCATCGACGCGATTGTAAAAAGCCCACGCGCATAGAGCCATTTCGAAAACATATTTTTGTCCGAATACTCCCACAGCACCTCGTCCGGAATGGTCTCAATAGCCTGCTGCATATCAGAGAGGTCGTGTACCGCAGATACCACTTTACCCGTGGCATCCTTGAAGAGAAAGTCGCCAAAAGCCATCTTCTCATTTATAAAGTTTTGCAGCTCATCCAACAAGGTCTTTGACCCCTTGCATATAAAATCTGCTCCTACCTCTGCCGCCCGTAGTGCCATCTTCTCGTCCGAGGACTGCAACAACACCGGCAAGGTAGCATTATCTCGCTTTATCATCGCAGCAAATTCCACACCGGCAAGCTCAAAGAGCTCACTATCACCCTTTGCGCGCCAATAGGAAACATCGGAAATAACCCCCAACAAATTACGCCTATATTTTTCGTAGATAGCAACCGCCTCACTGTAGGTGCGCGCAAAGAGAATCTTGGGACGAGCACGCTTACGCATATATCGTTGCTGTTCGTTAAGCGACTCCTTGGCAAACTCATTGGTCTGATTTAGTACAATTCTATATAAATCAGGAAGATAAGCCGAGTAAAAACGTATGCCATCCTCGACCAACAGAATTGCCTGCGCCCCAAACCAAAGTATATCCTGCTCGGCGTTGGCACTATCCTCCATCATCTTGATTATAGCCAACAGCAAGTCTGCATTCCCCTGCCAAGCAAATACATAATCCAATGCCGTACAATTTTCATTTTTTATGCGGCGGCTCACCTCGTGAGAAAAGGATGTAAGCAATACAATCGGGATGTCGGCAAAACGCTCCTTGCTTTGCAGCGAGAATTCAAACGGGGTCATATCTCCAATGTTGAACATTGTGATAATCAAGTCATAGTGCGCACCGCTCTCCAACTCAGCCAATGCCTCTCCACCCGATGAGAATCGCCGGAAACGGGGCGGATTTGTGAGGCTCAAATCCATATATTCACGGTTGATTTGTGCATCCAAACGCCCATCCTCTTCAAGGGTAAACTGGTCGTACGAAGAGCAAACCAACATAATTTTATTGATTCGCTGCTGCATCAAACTGTTGTAGTCCAATGCCATTTGTATAGTATCCTTCGGTTCTATCATACGGGGGCTTATAAAGATTTGTAAACCATCATCTTGAGGTTGTTCGTCGGAATGTTCCACGGTCTCTACTTATCGTACTCTTTGATGTAGTGCTCCATCCGAGCGGCAAGCTCTTTGACTCTCTCGGGATATTTCGACGCTAGATTCTGCTTCTCGCCCCTGTCCTTCTTGATGTTGTAGAGCTGAGGTTCGGGGTTGTTACCATACTCCGTGTTGGTGAGTTTGCTGTAAGCCGCACCGTTGGCGGGAACTATGTACTTCCATTCGCCCTCGGTGTATGAGTGTGTGCCGGCGTGTTCAATGATGTGCGCGCGCCCTTTTTTATCTTTACCCAGTAGTGCCGGTAATTGGTTTTGACTATCCGGTGCCTCCTCTTTCTCCAACTTCTGGTTGGTGAGTGCAGCAAGAGTTGCAAACAAATCGACTTGGCTAATTGCTGCATCGCTCACGGAAGATGCCCTGATATTTTTGCCCCAACGCGCCAATGTCGGGACGCGCGTACCAGCCTCAAAAATAGAATACTTACCCCCGCGCATCCACGCCCAAGGCTTGTGGTTGCCCAGTAGCTCGACAGCTTGGTCGCGGTATCCGTCATCAATAACGGGACCATTATCCGAGGTAAGGATTATCAGAGTATTATCCCCAATTCCCAGTTTTTCGAGCGTCGCTAAAATCTCGCCCACCGACCAGTCGAACGAAAGGATAGCATCGCCACGTGCACCCATGCCGCTCTTACCCACAAATCGGGCGTGAGGCGCACGCGGAACGTGAATATCGTTTGTGGCGAAGTAGAGGAAGAACGGTTTTTGCGAGTTGTCCTCGATGAATTTAACAGCCTTTTCGGTGATGCGATCCGCAATCTGCTCATCAATCCAAAGCGCGCTTTTGCCCCCTTTCATATAGCCGATACGGCTGATGCCGTTGATTAGCGCTTGGTCGTGCCCGTGAGAGGGGTGCAATTTGAGCAATTCGGGATTGTTCTTACCCGTGGGCTCGCCCGCAAAAGGCGTTGAGTAACTAACCTGGATTGGGTCTGACGGGTCGAGGTTTACAACACGTGCATTTTCGATATATACACAAGGCACGCGGTCGCCCGTGGCAGCCATAATGAACGAATAGTCGAAGCCTAAATTTTTCAATGCGGGCGTGATTTCCCCATTCCAATTTTGTTTGCCTCGCTCACTGCCAAGACCTAAATGCCACTTGCCTACGGCTGCCGTCGTGTAGCCGGCGCGTTGCAGCATTTCGGGCATTGTCTTCATTGCCGGGGTAACAATCATCGCTGCATCGCCCGGCGCAACACCCGTTCCCGGAACGCGCCAAGCATACTTACCGGTTAGTAGTGAAAAGCGTGACGGAGTACTCGTAGCGGAGGTAGCGTGAAAATTGGTAAAACGAATGCCCTCTCTAGCGATTCTGTCCACATTCGGAGTCTTAATCGTACTCCAGTTTCCACTGCAACTTATATCGCCATAACCTAGGTCGTCAGCATTGATAATGATTATATTAGGCTTTTGATTTTGTGCCGACGCCGACAGGGCGGCAAACATTGCACTGCCCATTAGAAATTTATTCATCTTCTCATCTATTCAAACGGCTCATAAGCGAGTCGTTGTGCATTACAAAGTTAGTAAAAAAGATTAATCATCAACCTACCTACGACTGTTTTTTTGGAGCTATTGGTAAAAAGGGAGCTTTTTTGTACCTTTGTAGCTGATGGAAAAAATTTTGATACTTGACGGCGGACTTGGAACACTGATCCAGAGCTACAATCTCACGGAGGAGGATTTTGGCGCAAAGCAGGGTTGCAATGACTATTTGTGTCTAACTCGCCCCGATGTTATAGAGGAGATTCACCGTGCATATGTTGCGGCGGGTGCTGATATTATTTCGACTAATTCATTTAATGCCAATAGTGTATCGCTTGCCGATTACGGTCTACAAAATGAAGTGTATGCCATAAATCGTGCTGCTGCACAAATAGCAAGGCGTGCTTGCGAGGGTAGTTGTGTGCGTGTTGCAGGGTCGGTTGGTCCGACCTCTAAGAGCCTTTCGATGTCGCCCGAGGTGGAGAATCCCGGTTTTCGAGCTTTGACTTTTTCAGAATTGGCGGCGGACTATGCCCAGCAGATGCGCGGATTGATAGATGGCGGGGTGGATATTATCCTTGTTGAGACCGTTTTTGATACGCTTAACGCCAAGGCGGCGATTTTTGCACTGCGTAACATTCTGGCACAAAGGGACTTTCCGTTGATGATTTCGGGCACAATCACAGACCAGAGCGGACGAACACTCAGCGGACAGACCATCGAGGCATTTTATGAGAGTGTGCGCCACGGCAATCCGATGAGCATCGGACTGAATTGTGCATTCGGTGCGCGGCAGCTAAAGCCATATATTGCTCGTTTGGCGACTATTGCAGATTGCGCCGTTTCGGCACACCCAAACGCGGGGTTACCCAATATTATGGGCGGGTACGATGAGTCGGCATCCGAAATGGCACACATTATCGAGGATTATCTGGCTAACGGATTAGTTAATATCATTGGCGGCTGTTGCGGGACTACCCCTGAACATATCGCCGAAATTTTCAAAATAAGAGATAAATACCGGGCAAGAGTCTTTGCTCCCAAAGAGGAGGTTACTGTCTATGCCGGTTTAGAACCTCTCTATCTCGCGCCCGAGGTCGGCTTCATCAACATTGGTGAGCGGACAAATGTGGCGGGGTCGGCAAAGTTTGCACGGCTTATTCGCGAGAAGAGATACGCCGAGGCTGTGAGTGTTGCAGCCGAGCAGGTGGAAGGGGGCGCATCGGTGATTGATGTCTGTATGGATGCCGCTCTGATTGAGGGGGCGGAGGCGATGACCGATTTTTTGAACCTCATCGCTGCCGAACCAGATATTGCACGGTTGCCGTTGATGATTGACTCCTCGTCGTGGGAGGTGTTGGAGGCGGGGCTTCGCACGCAACAGGGCAAGGCGATTGTAAATTCTATATCACTGAAAGAGGGTGAGAATGAATTTCTTCGTAAAGCTCAATTAATCAACGACTACGGCGCGGCTGCCGTGGTGATGCTCTTTGATGAGCGGGGTCAGGCAGATAGCTATGAACGAAAGATTGAGGTAGCAGAAAGAGCATACAAATTGCTGGTTGATAACAGTTTCAAGGCTGAGAATATCATTTTCGACCCCAATATTCTCGCCATTGCTACGGGTATCGCCGAACACAACAGCTACGCGGTGGACTTTATTGAGGCGTGTCGGTGGATTAAGCGGCACTGCAAGGGTGCGAAAATAAGTGGGGGCGTAAGTAATCTCTCTTTCTCGTTCCGTGGCAATAATGCCGTCCGTGAGGCTATGCACTCCGTCTTCCTCTACTATGCCATTGAGGCGGGTATGGATATGGCGATTGTCAATCCCTCGATGTTGCAAATATACGACGAGATTCCCACGGAGTTGCGTCAGTTAGTAGAAGACGTAGTCCTCAATCGAGCAGATGGTACGGCATTGGTGGAGTATGCCTCCACCCACAACTCTCCTGAGGAGAAAGAGGAAATATCGGTCGAACAACTACCTTTGGAAGAGCGTATCATTCAGGCACTTATCAAGGGACAGGGGGCAAATATCGAGGCTGACACGATGGAGGCATACGAAAAACAAGGCTCTGCATTGGAGGTGATTGACAAGGTGTTGATGGTGGGTATGTCACGCGTTGGGGATATGTTTGCATCGGGAAAAATGTTTCTGCCTCAGGTGGTTAAGTCGGCACGGGTGATGAAGCAGGCGGTGGGCGTGCTCGAACCATTTATCGAGAAGAGTAGCGAGAAGGGGGGTAAGCAGTTGTTGTTCGCCACGGTAAAGGGTGATGTGCACGACATTGGCAAAAACATATGTTCGATAGTGCTGCAATGTAATGGCTACCAAGTGGAAGACCTTGGGGTAATGGTTGCGCCCGAAACTATTTTAGCACGGGCAAAGGAGTTGCAGCCTTCGGCTGTGCTGCTCTCGGGGCTGATTACACCGTCGCTGGATGAGATGCGAATTGTTGCCGCAACATTTGAGGCTGAGGGACTTAAGATACCAATCTGCATTGGCGGAGCGACTACCTCCGCACTCCATACCTCTGTGAAAATTGCGCCGGCATATAGCGGTTTGGTTACCCACTCAAACGATGCTTCGGCTTGCGTAAAGATTATAAATGAGATAATTAACAATCACAACTTCGCAAAGATCAACAAAGATAAGCAAGAAAAATTGCGCAGCGACTATTTTGCAAAAGATGTGGTAATCACCCCGCTGACGGCTGCACGCAAAGGTGCGCCTCGTTTTGCCGAGCACCCACTACCTGAACTCACAGTCGGCAAGAAGATATTGAGAGAAATAGATATTAAACCACTTATCGAAAAGATAGATTGGAACTTCTTCTTCTCGGAGTGGGGTTTGGCAGGACGCTATCCCGAAATTTTCAACAATCCGACCAAGGGCGAAGAGGCGAAAAAGCTCTACAACGACGCTCAAGAATTATTAATGGAGGTTGATATTTCGCTTAATGCCGTCATTGCCAACGTCAAAGCACGCCGCCGGGGAGATGATATCATAATCGGTGATTGCGATTGCTGCGCGCACAAGTTGCCGATGTTGAGGAGTCAGAGCGGCAACTACATCTCTGTTGCAGATTTCATAAATGAGGGGGAGGATATTTTGACGTTTTTTGTGGTGGGTGCAAAGTTGAGAGTTGATTACGAGGATGATTACAAACAACTTATGGCTAAAATATTGTGCGATAGGTTTGTGTCGGCATACTCGGCAGAGCTTGCGGCGCGCGGTACTCAATATTCCATTGGCTACCCCGCAACACCGGAACACTCAATCAAAAAGCGAATTTTCGACCTACTGGACGTACCGGAAGATATTGTGCTGCTCACGGAAAACTATGCGATGAAGCCAACTGCTGCTGCCTGTGCTATGATAGTGTATTCGCCTGATGCAAAATACTTTACACTCGGCACGCTCTCCGATGAACAGATTGCCGACTATGCACAACGAGCCGGTATATCGCAAGAGGAGCTACGTAGGAATATTCCCAATAATGTGAAGTAGTTAGGGGCTGCGCACCCCTAACTACCCAAAGTATTGCATTATAGCCACATCTTCCTGTCCACACCAACGACGCAAAATGCCGCTCTCGACAAATCCTACTCGCGCGCACATCTTGTAACTAGCTACATTTGATAACGGTACGTGCGAATAAAGCTGTTCCAAGCCGAAGCGGGCAAAGGCAAAATCGCTCAGAAGCCTGAGTGCGCGAACGCCATACCCCTTGCCCCGCTCATTATATACGAGTATGCCGACTGCGGCACGGCGATAGAGCGGACTGAAATCGAATAAATCTGCGCATCCCACCGCCCTATTCTCAACCTCAACAATGAGCCTCATTTGACGGGTTGCAAAAAAATCTTTGCTCTGCTGCTCGATAAACTGCTTTAAGGTTCTCTTGGAGAATGGCATCGTGTTGTCTCCCAGCGCCCAAAGCGATGTGTCGTTCTCCCAACGATACATCACCTCCAAATCATCGAGCTCCATTGCCCGCAGTATCACAACACCGTCGGTAATCATTGTTGGCGAAGGTAAGATAATAATTTATAATCAGTTAAATCCATCTGCACGGGAACAACCGCCACATAGCCGTTTGCCAACGCCCACTCGTCGGTCTCTTCGCTGTGGGGTTCGGCGTTGTAGAACATCCCGCGCATCCAGTAGTAGTCGCGTCCGTGAGGGTCGGTGCGGTGAACAAAATCTTCACGCCAAACTCCCTGAGTCTGACGACAATATCGAATGCCCCGTATCTGCTCTTGCGGAATATTGGGTACGTTCACATTGAGACAAATTCCCTTTTTCGAGGGCATTGCCAAAACCATCTCTATTATTTGCGGAGCATAGTCATCGAACGCAGCGAAGTCGGCATCGGGGTCGTGGTCGGTAAGCGAAAAGCCAATCGAGGGGATGCCATAGAGCAGCCCTTCGGATGCCGCACCCATTGTTCCACTATAAATCACGCTCATATTTGAGTTGCTGCCGTGGTTTATACCCGAGATTATCAGGTCGGGTTTGCGCTGCTCCATAAGTTTATCAAGAGCGAGTTTAACGCAGTCCACCGGCGAGCCCGAACATTTATATCGCACCAGTCCCGCGCGCTCCTCCACAGGTACTATAAAGAGAGGCTCGTGCATTGTGATTGCGTGCGAAAAACCGGAGTAGCCCTTATCGGGTGCAATCACCACAACATCGCCATATCGGCAGGCAATCTCGGTAATCTTGGCAATGCCCTTGGATTGGTATCCGTCGTCGTTGGTTATGAGTATAAGCATAATTTTGGTGTATGGAAAAATGGAGAGATAGGTAAACCTACCGCGAAATATCACATATGTGGCGGCAGATAATCGCACAAATTTAGTCAAATTTATCGTGAGTTCAACTTATAAATGCAACTAATGATGGTCAATGAATTCCGTTAAGAGATAAAAATATTTTTTCAGGAGATTGCGGGGCATAACTTTTTCTCTAAAAGCAGCAGACAGCCCCCTATAAGGGAGCTGCCTGCTGCTTGGTTTAACTACCTGTGGAAAAGTAGTTCGCGATACTTGGGCAGAGGCCACATTTCGTTATCGACCATCAGCTCCAAACGGTCTATGTGGCGGCGTACTTCGGCAATCAGCGGAGCTACCGTATCGTGATAGGCAACCGCCTTGGCGCGTTCACCCACAATCTTATTTGCCACCTTGCGTGCCTCCACCAACTGCTCAATGTAGCCGTGCAGGCAAGATATGTGTCCGTTAATCTTCTCAACCAGAGCAATATCCGACTTTGCCAACAGTTCGGCTTTTTCGGCAGAGAAGATGCCGTTAATCTTGTAAATTTTGTCTAAGAGTTGAGCTTCGTAGCGGCTCGCAACCGGCAGGATGTGGTTCATTGCCAAGTCGCCAATCACTCGTGCCTCTATCTGAATCTTCTTGGTGTAGGTCTCCCAAGCCACCTCCACGCGAGCGTGCAGTTCGCGGTCTGTGAGTACCCCCATCCCGCTGAATAGTGAGATGGTGGAGTCGGCGAGTAGATTATCAAAAATCAAAGGTACGGAATTTTCGCAATCTAAGCCACGCTCGCGAGCCTCCGCTTTCCACTCATCGGAGTAGCCGTTGCCATCGAAACGAATATTTTTGCACTCTATTATCTGCTTGCGAACAACTGTAAATATCGCCTTCTCACACTCATATCCCTGATTAATGAGCGCATCCACCTCCTTTTTGAACTCTTGGAGTTGCTGTGCCACCGCTGCATTGAGAACCGTGAGTGCTCCACCGCAGTTGTCGGACGAACCCACGGCGCGGAACTCGAAGCGGTTGCCCGTAAATGCAAATGGTGAGGTTCGATTTCTATCCGTGTTATCAATCAATAGTTCGGGGATATGCGGAATGCCCATCGAAAATTCGGCTTTGCCGCCAAGCTCAATGTTTTCGTCTGCAGCTCCGCTCTCAATCTTGTTGAAAATTTCGGTAATTTGCCGCCCGAGGAAGACCGAAATAATTGCAGGAGGAGCCTCATTTGCCCCCAAACGGTGAGCATTTGTCGCGCTGCTGATAACCGCCTTCAACAGTCCATTGTGTTTATAAACTGCCATCAACGTATTGACAAGGAAGGTTATAAACTGTAAATTATCCTTGGGGCTTTTGCCCGGCGAGAAGAGGTTTACACCCGTGTCCGTAC
Organism: Mucinivorans hirudinis; assembly: GCA_000723505.1. Taxonomy (GTDB): domain Bacteria; phylum Bacteroidota; class Bacteroidia; order Bacteroidales; family Rikenellaceae; genus Mucinivorans; species Mucinivorans hirudinis. The sequence continues at coordinate 2,894,336 of HG934468.1, forward strand.
CCAGCGACCAGTTGTTGTGTTTACCCGAGCCGTTTACCCCCTTGAATGGTTTTTCGTGTAGCAACACTTTGAAGAAGTGACGACTTGCGACACGTGGCATCAGACTCATTAACAGTAGGTTGTGGTCATTAGCAAGGTTTGCCTCCTCGTAGACCGGTGCCAACTCAAACTGATTTGGCGCTACCTCATTGTGGCGAGTTTTTACGGGTATACCAAATTTCCAACACTCATATTCCAACTCCTCCATAAATGCTGTAACACGCGAAGGAATCGAGCCAAAGTAGTGGTCTTCGAGTTGTTGATTCTTGGCGCTTTCGTGCCCCATAAGGGTTCTACCTGTGAGCACGAGGTCGGGGCGAGCAGCCCAAAGCCCTTCGTCCACCAAAAAATATTCTTGCTCCCAACCAAGGAACGTGGTAACCTTCTTTACATCTTTATCGAAATATCGGCACACCTCCACAGCCGCCTTATTGACAATCTCCAGAGAGCGTAGCAGTGGCGTTTTGAAGTCGAGAGCATCACCCGTGTACGAAATAAACACTGTCGGAATACAGAGTGTTGAGCCTACCACAAATGCTGGTGAGCTTGGGTCCCAGGCTGAGTATCCGCGTGCCTCGAAAGTGGAGCGAGTGCCTCCATTTGGGAAACTCGAAGCGTCGCCCTCTTGCTGGATGAGCAGTTTGCCCGAAAACTCCTCTATCAATCCTCCGTGTCCGTCGTGTTCGACAAAGGCATCGTGCTTTTCGGCGGTGCCGCCTGTGAGTGGTTGAAACCAGTGTGTGTAGTGTGTTGCACCCATCTCCATTGCCCATTCACGCATCCCACCTGCTACCGCCTCGGCAACCTGTCGTGGTAGTGGCGTGTGGTTATTCATTGTATCGACAACGGTTTCGTAAACTGCCTTAGGCAGATATTTACGCATCCTGTCCTGATTGAAAACCCGTGCGGCATAATACTCCGACGGACGACCGATTGGTGGCGTGACCTTTACGGCTTTGCGGCTGATAGCCTCTTCGACAACTTTAAATCTTAACATTTACGCAAAAAATAAATTTGTGCAAAAGTAGTTATTTTCGGGTGAAAATTTATGTACTATATGTAAATTACTATTTTTTGTTGTTAAATTTTTTGTTGCTAAAAAATTATTTCGCCCCCTTTGCCACGGTCATCGGGTACATCTGCCCATCTAAGATGTTATACAACCGCTGATTTGTACCCGTTTGGGTGAGGTCTCCCAGCTCTTGGACATAGCGTCCGAGTTTGATGTAGTCGAATAGCCCGATTGGGAAATCGGCGGGTAGTTCATCGCAACCCGAATACCACCCCCTCCTCAATCCCTCATACTTCTCTGCCACGAAGCGTGCCAGTGAGACAACCGCCGAGTGGTCATTATCACCCCCCATAAAACAGACACAGGTGATTGCTCGGTGATAGTAATCAATGAGCGCCGATAGTGTATCAGTGGTAAGCTCTGTGCCTTGCTGTTGCTGCAACCACGGGCTGTGGCAGCCGGGGCAGCGATTCGGGCAATCGGCGAGGTTGATTGCAAGGGTCGTCTGAGCGGGTATTTCGGCAAAGACAATGTCGTAGTTATAGTATTTCATCTGCTAACTCAATGCCATCAGTATCAACAACTGTGCCGTGAGTACGCGCAGGAACATTGTCAGCGGGTAGACGGTGGCGTAACTTACCGATGCTTTGTCGTTTGCCGATATTTCGTTGGCATAGGCTAATGCGGGTGGGTCTGTGGTGCTGCCGGCAAGGAGTCCCATTAGAGTGCTACTGTCGAGCTTGAGCCACTTTAGAGCGATAGTTCCCACTATCAGCAGCGGAATGGTTGTGATGGCAAAACCATACAAAATCCAGAGGTAGCCTCCGCCGGCGATGGTCTCAATAAATTTGTCGCCCGCACCCAATCCTACCGTAGCAAGAAAGATGGTGATACCTATTTCGCGTAACATCATATTGGCGCTTGTGGTGGTGAAGGTTACCATTTTGTAGTAGTGCCCAAAGCGTGAAATCAATATGGCAACAATCAGCGGACCGCCGGCTAACCCCAATTTTATGGGCTGTGGAATACCCGGCAGCACGAAAGGTATAGAGCCAAGAAGCACACCGATGGATACACCTATAAAGATGGGCAGGAGGTTTGGATGGTCGAGCCTCTTCATCGAGTTACCCATCATATCGGCAACCTTACCTATGCTTTCGCGACTACCCACCACCGTAACACGGTCGCCCACCTGCAGGCGCAGTTCATCCACTGCTATCAGCTCCACGCCGGCACGGTTTACACGAGTGATGTTTACTCCGTAGTTGGCGCGTGTGTTGAGTGCACCGACTGTGCGTCCATTGACACTCTCCTTTGTTACCACAATGCGCCGCGAAACGAGGTTCTCCTTAAGCTCCTCCACCACAACTTTTTCGCCCAGAGTAGCTATTATGGAGTCGGCAGATTCGGAGCGTGTAACAACTCGCACTATCTCTCCGTGCTGGACAATGAGCTCTTCGGTTGCCACCCCCGTGTCGCCCGAGGGGCGGATAATGCGTGAGATGATAAATTCGCGATTGATGAGAGCGGATATATCCTTGACGCTGCGGTTTGCGATGCCCGAATTGGTAATCTTTATGTCGATGCAAACCAACTCGCTCTCCTGCTGCTGTCGAGCAGGCTGCTCCTTACGGGGTTTTAGAGAGAAATTTTTGAGTACCACCATCGACATAATTATACCCAAAACCCCGAGTGGGTAAGCGACTGCATATCCCATTGCGAGTACACTTGGGTCTGATTGTGAACTATCTATGAGTGTCTGCTGTGCCGCCCCCAGACCCGGAGTGTTGGTCACCGCGCCCGAAAGTATGCCCACCATCGTGGTGAGGCTCTCTCCGGTGATCAGGTGTATTCCATAGGTGACCGCGCACCCCAACAGCACTATTGTACACGCCATAATATTGAGCGACAACCCCCTGCGACCGAACGAAGAGAAGAAACCGGGACCCACCTGAAGACCGATTGAGTAGACAAAAAGTATCAATCCAAACTCTTTGGCAAAGTGTTCCACGCCACCCTCGAGCCTCATTCCAAAGTGGGAGAGTGCAATACCTACAAATAAAACCCAAGCGATGCCCAGGGATATTCCCTTGATTTTTATCTTACTCAGCAATATCCCCCCGGCAATGGTCAGGGCTATGATGAGGATGGAGTGGGCTGTTCCCGACGAAAATAATAGTTCAAATAACCAGTTCATAATATTAAATTTTAGTACTATTGAAAAAAAATGCCATTTATTAACTCGGCATTAAACAATTTGGATTTTCGACAACTCTTTCACGCAATCTCAGTTGAGAGAGTTCAGTTATGATGCAACACCACCCCAAATTGTTCAAAGCCGAGTTAATAATAAGCCCCCTACACCACACCTCTATCAGCAATGTAGTGCCGTCGCGCTGCCTCTTTTTGGCGTTCTATCGAGAAGTTGCTCACGCGCTTCATATAGCCTATCACTCGTGTGAGGTAGTCCACATTCTCGCTTGCGCACTTTGCACACACCTTCAGGTAGCGTTTGTCGATTGCGCCACAATCGTTGCATACTGTATTAGGGATGTTGAAAGTAAAATAGTTGCATCCCTGTTGTGCAGCCACACGAAGGAGTTGGCGGTATTGGGAGTGGCTCAGGTGGTCTTCCAGGTTGAGGTGTAGCGCCGAGCCGCCGGTGAGGTGGCGAATGTAGCGTTCTCCGTGGAGACGGAACTTGTCGATGACGTTTAACGATTCATCCTCAACAATGTAGAAGTAGCTGTTGTAGCAGTCTCGCGGCACTACATATCCCGCCTCGCGGTCCCACTTGGCGTGCTTGACTCCCACATTCTCAGCCGGTATCATCTCGCAGTTGAAGATTACCTCTGCCGAGCGATACAAGTGGTTGTATCTCTCTATTAACCCCAGCACGTCAGCCACAAAGCGTTGATAATCTTCATTATCATTGATTTCGAGACCAAGAAACTCCGCCGCCTCCACCAAACCGTTTACCCCAATGGTAAGGTATTGTCGCCCGATGTTGATGTATCCCGCATCGAAGAGTGGCAACATCCCCTTGTTGAGCAACATTTTTAAGTTTTCGTTGTAGCCCATCTGCACCTTGTGGCATAAATCTACGATATTCTCCAGAAAATGGAGATGGGGTATGCCATTGTCCACAGCATACTGGATGCAGCGATTGAGGTTGATTGTCAGTACGCTCTTGGAACCGGTGGAGACACCGCCAGCGCCGAGGGTGTAGCTGAAACCGTTATCTTGAATCTCGTTCCTGAGGCGGCAGCAACTCGACAGCGAGTCGGCATTGTCGCTCATATATGTAAAAAAGGAGTGCCCATCGGCATACATCTGAGCCGCAAAATCGCCCCACTCGCCATCAATCACGTCGCCATCCTTGGTGAGTAGCGCCATAGTCTCCACGGGGAAGGTCAGCACAGCCTTGGTTCTCTCCTCGTTGAACCATCGCATAAATCTCTTTTGCAACCAGTTGAGCGAATCCCAATGGGGTCTGCTGCCATCGGGAAAGATGAATTCGCCAAAGAGGCTCTCGAAATATGGGCGGTCGTAATAGGCAATGTTCCAAAATACGGCTTGGAAGTTGCGCGCGCCCGTGGGCTGATTTATGGAGTAGACAATCTGTTCGAAACAGTCGGTAATAACTTTGTCGAGTGTGCGGCGGCGAAGAGATAGGTCGGCAGTCTCATCTGTCCGATTGTAGTAATCATCGCCATATTCCAGCCCGATAAAATAGTTCATATACATCAGAAACTCGGGTGTTGCACACGCTCCACTGAGCATACTGGAGACCATAAATACCATATTGACGAAACCTCCGCAGAAGGATTTGAGGTTTGTGGGTGCTTTCGAGTTGCCGCCAATGGAGGCTGTGCCCCCCAATAGCCACGGATACATCGTGATGCTGGCGCAGTAGTTTGCAAGACTGGTCTCGTCATTTTTATAGATGAAATGGCTGTTGAGCAGCTCTAAGTATTTGTCGGATAGCTCCTTGCCGTACATATCGCGCAGACGGTCGGTGAGCAGGCGGCGGTTGAGGCGGATGAAACTCTGTTTGGGGATTTCGCCGATGAGTGTTGCTATGTTTTTTTGTTCTACATTTGCATTGGCATCGAATTTGCTGCCCGTGGCGGCATTTTCGGCATTGCAGTAGTTGATAAGAAAGGTGAGTTTATCGCGAACCTCGCGGTCTTGAGCGTGTTCGTGCCGATAGAGCATATAGGACTTAGCCACAGCAAAGTAGCGTTCACGCATCAGTGCTCTCTCTATTTGGTTCTGAATCTGCTCGACGCCCGTACCGTTCTTCACCTCCAAGGTGGCTAATATGGCGGCGAGGTCGTCCTCAGTGGCAAAGCCACCAACGGAGATAAATGCTTTGCGAATTGCACTCTTGATTTTTTCGATGGAGAAAGGCGCTCTATCGCCATTTCGTTTGGTAATAAAAATTTCTGCACTTCTCATAACTCTCGCTATTAAAAAATTAATACTACAAGCTACGGGAGTGAGACGACGCGAAATTGCATACCTTCGGCAACAATAATCACAGGCTCTTTACCCGAAAGCCGTTGAAAATGAATATGCAAAGGCAGGTCTTCTGACTCGTTCCATTCCGAACGCCTTCCCGGTCTGACTAAAAAAAAGACCAGTGGCAGTGAATGTTCGGAACTAAATTATGCGGAACTTACAGCAGCGGGAACTGTTCGGGATTTTCACCCGATTCCCTTTTAATTCCTCTTTCCGCCGGCGGCGGAAGCGGGAAACCGTTGCGCAGACAAAGGTAGTAACTTTATTTGATTCCCCGCTCTTTTTTTGCGAGAATATGGTGTGGGCAGAGTTAGACTATATCTAGTGCTGTTCTAATCAGTGAGATGCCCGATTAAACGGTTTCTACAACTTCTCAATTACTCGCTGCAGGCAATCTTCCCACTCCGCAATGTTGAGTTGGAAGGTCTGCTTGATTCTTTTTTTATCCAATATCGAAAACTCTGGACGCGGAGCTGCCGCCGCGGGGTACTCCGCCGTTGTGATATGTTTCACACGGCAAGCTAACCCGCTGAGAGCCATTATCTCTTCGGCAAACAAAGCCCAATTTGTCACACCCTCATTCGAGTAGTGGTACAGCCCGAAAACCGGTTTTGCAACAATCCTCATAATCGCCTCGGCGAGCGCGTGCGCCGAAGTGGGGCATCCCCACTGGTCGGCAACAACATCAATCTGCTGTTTTTCAGACCCTAATCGCCGTATTGTCCTCACAAAGTTGTTGCCGTATTCACTATACAACCAACTTGTGCGGATAATCACCGTGTTAGCATTACCCGCCATTGCCAACTGTTCACCCTCTAATTTGCTCTTGCCGTAGACCGATAGCGGATTTGTTATATCGTTTTCCGTTAGTGGATTAGGGTTGCTTCCGTCAAAAACATAGTCTGTGGAGATATGCAAAAAACTTGCCCCCACTGCAGCCGATTCTTTCGCGAGAATACCCACAGCTTGTGCATTAATGCTAAAAGCCTTCTCGGGTTCACTCTCCGCCCCGTCCACCGCCGTATAGGCAGCCGCATTGATAATCCACTGCGGTTTCTGTTGCTCGAAACATTGCTTCACAGCCCCTTGGTCGGTAATATCTAACTCCTCAACGTCCGTAAATACAAACTCGAACCGAGGAAAATTGACAGCAATCTCCCTCAGACACGAGCCAAGTTGCCCGTTTGCTCCGGTAACTATTATCCTACTTGTTGCCATACATCTCTATGTAATATTTCTCGTACTCGCCGCTTGTTATGTTGTCCATCCACTGTTGATTATCCAAATACCAGCGGATTGTCCGCTCTATGCCCTCCTCGAATTGCAGGGATGGTTGCCAGCCCAACTCCTCGTTGAGCTTTGTTGCATCAATGGCATAGCGCAAATCGTGCCCGGCACGGTCTTGGACATAAGTTATCAAATCCAAAGAGTGCCCCTCGGGGTTGCCCAAAATCCTATCTGCTGCGGCAATCATCACCCGTATTAGGTCTATATTTTTCCACTCATTAAAACCGCCGATATTATAGGTCTCGCCCACGCTCCCCCCGTGAAAAATGACATCAATCGCCCGTGCGTGGTCTACCACATAGAGCCAATCGCGAACATTCTCGCCTTTTCCGTAGACAGGCAACGGCTTACGGGTGCGTATGTTATTTATAAAGAGCGGAATAAGTTTCTCCGGAAATTGGTTCGGACCGTAGTTGTTCGAGCAATTACTAATTACAACCGGTAATTTGTACGTATTGTAGAAGGCTCTCACAAAGTGGTCGGAACTTGCCTTGGATGCCGAATAGGGCGACTTGGGGTCATAGGGGGTTGTCTCCACAAAAAACTCCTCGGGGTTGTGCAGAGAGCCATAGACCTCGTCTGTGCTCACGTGATAGAAAAGGTTAGTGGAAGCAGAGCCCGCCCACGCAAATTTTGCCGCCTGTAGCAGCGACAACGTCCCCATAATATTGGTTTGGGCAAAGCTGAAGGGGTCTTTGATTGAGCGGTCTACGTGGCTTTCGGCTGCCAGGTGGATAACGCCGTCTATTTTATACTCTGCAAAAACCGCCTGCATTTTCTCGAAATCGCAAATATCCGCCTTGACGAAAACGTAGTTGGGCAGCCCCTCCACGTCTGTCAAATTTTCGAGGTTGCCGGCATAGGTGAGCTTGTCGAGGTTTACAATGTTATAGTGGGGATACTTGGTGCAAAAGAGGCGCACCACGTGCGAGCCGATAAATCCGCAGCCGCCTGTGATTAGTATATTTTTCATTGCTTCTATGTCAATAAGTTTTTAATGTGTCTTCAGTAACATATATTGATTAATATCCGAGTAAACATCTCATTTCCACACCTCTTTCCAATCAATTTCCGCAAAGCGGGGCAGGCTACGGTCTTTATGAGAAAGCAAAATATCATCCTCACCAACCCCCCAATCCACAGCCAAATCGGCATCCGACCAAAGCACCCCGCAATCATATTGGGGGTGGTAAAACTCCGTGCATTTATATTGAAATTCCGTCCCCTCCTCCAGCGTTAGGTAGCCGTGAGCAAAGCGTGGCGGGATGTATAGCATATTTTTATTGTCTGCCGACAACAAAAAACTTTGCCACTTGCCAAAGGTCTCACTCTCGGGACGCAAATCCACCGCAACATCCCGAACCGCTCCCGCCGTCACTCTCACCAATTTACCCTGCGTTATATGCCTTTGAAAGTGCAGTCCTCTAAGCACGCCTTTACGGGATTTGCTGTGATTGTCCTGCACAAATCGCTCCACGATACCTATCTCCGCAAAATCACGTTCAGAATATGTCTCCATAAAAAAACCTCTCTCATCGCCAAAAATAGTAGGTTCGATGAGCACCAAACCCGAAATAGCGCTCTCTAATGCTTTGAATTTCCCCATATTACTCTTTTATACAACTATTATAGCCACCTTCACGCCACCGCGCGCGACGACAATAAAAAAGATTTCTCATCTTGTTTCACTCTTTTATCCTACTCAACAAATATTGCCCATACTGATTCTTAGCCATCGGCTGTGCCACCTCACGCAGTTTTTCGACACTTATCCACCCCTTGGAGTAGGCAATAGCCTCTAAACAAGCAACTTTCAGCCCCTGTCTTTTTTCGATAACCTCTATGAAGGTCGAAGCCTCGGAAAGTGAGTCGTGCGTGCCCGTATCCAACCACGCAAAACCGCGTCCGAGGAGTTGCACCTTCAATTCACCATCATTCAAAAATCGCTCATTTACTGTCGTTATCTCATACTCACCCCTTGCCGAGGGTTCAATCTTGTGTGCTACCTCTACAACCTTGTTCGGATAGAAATATAATCCCACAACCGCGTAATTAGATTTCGGTTCAGTGGGCTTCTCCTCTATGGAAATAGCATTTCCTTGGGCATCAAACTCCACAACCCCATAACGCTGCGGGTCTGAAACGTGATAGCCAAAGACTGTTGCATACCCCTGCTCGGCATTCACCACAGCCTCTTTCAAGAGTCTTTGAAACTCACTACCATAGAAAATATTATCGCCCAAGACCAAACACGCCGTATCGTTGCCAATAAACTCCTTGCCAATGGTAAAAGCCTGTGCCAAACCATCGGGCGAGGGTTGTTCGGCATACTCCAATCGCACCCCATAGTCTGCCCCATCCCCCAGCAGGCGACGGAAACCGGGTAAATCGTGCGGAGTGCTGATAATTAATATATCACGAATTCCTGCCAACATCAAAACCGAGATTGGGTAGTATATCATCGGCTTGTCATAGATGGGCAAGAGTTGCTTGCTCACACCTTTTGTTATGGGATAGAGGCGTGTGCCGCTGCCTCCTGCCAATACAATTCCTTTCATCACAAATACTTTTTCACAAAATTAATCATTTATTTCAAACAGCGATGCGATTATTTTGTCGGAAATCAAAAAATCTTTCGCCTCTATAAAAACCCTGTCCCCGACAATATTTAGCCCTTGAGAGGGTAGAATTTTTCTGTCGAAACGTTGCTCGTAATCGCTCTTTGAAAAGCCGTCGGCAGTACGCAACCTTGTCATCAGAAATTCGTTGTGAGCATCCTGCTCTGTGAGACACTCCTGAGTTCGTGGTGCACCCTCTAAGTATAACTTATTGCTGCTCACATTCCATTCACGTCTATCGCAACCGTCAAAAGAGTGTGCCGAAGCCCCAACGCCAAGATAGGGTATCCCTTGCCAGTAGCCGCTGTTGTGGAGGGCACGAAAACCCTCGCGTGCAAAGTTCGATACCTCATAATGTTCATATCCGCTCCGGGTCAATGTTTTGTGCAGTATCTCGAACTGCTCGTCGCTGATGTTTTCGTCCACAGCCTGCAAACCACGTTTGCCGAAAATGGTATTGGGCTCTATTGTGAGATGATATGCTGAAATATGTTCAACACCAAGCTCCAATGCTTGCGCCAGATTCGAGTGCCACTGTTCGGTGGTCATAAAGGGCAACCCATACATAAGGTCGATGGTTATATTATTGAAGCCCACTTCGCGTGCATTACGCACAGCTCGGACGGCTTGAGCCGACGAGTGACGGCGATTCATCTTCTCCAAATGTTCATCCGTGAAGGATTGTATGCCGATACTCAGTCGATTAACCCCTAGCGCACGCAACGCCTCGAGGTAATCAGTCGTGCAATCTTCCGGATTAGCCTCTAAGGTCAATTCCTCAAACTGCGAGACATCCCAAAGCTCTCTAACCGTGTCAATGAGTCTCTTAAGCTGCTGCGCGGAGCAAACAGACGGAGTGCCTCCACCGAAATAGAGCGTCTTGGTCGAAGTAATAAAATCGTGCCTAATGCGCAATTCACGCTCAATGGCATCGACCATCTCATCAACTCTCAGGAGTGATGCCGAGTGGTGAAAATCGCAGTAATTGCAAATTTTTCTACAAAAGGGTATATGTATGTAAACCATTTATTTATTACCTTTGCGGCCAAAAATTAATACTCAGTTATAAAAGTTTAGAATTTACTGATAATTATTTTTCACTAACCGATACAATAACTTTGATTGTCGCCAAGCACAGGGGGGGTATGGGTCTCTTGAGGTGTAATAATTTGATAATAAGCGCTTATTAAGCCCTCGGGCAAGTGCGTTGTTTATAGGATAGACGTAAAATAATATAACGGTAAATTGGCAATCAAACCGCAAATATAGTGCAATAATTCTTTCACACTGCTTAGTGTGAAAGAATTATGGCACAAAATTTGCTTTGTGGTGTCAAATTATTAATGCTTATGAGAAAAATAATACTCTTTTTCACTCTATTCGTAATTTCATACTCCGCAAATGCGCAGCTCTTTAAGGGCAATCGCTTCATATCTACTAGTTTAGGCGTGGGTTCTGTTGTGCCGACAAATGATTTTTTGGACGGTTCTAATAGAATCCCTGCTTACAAATCACTTGCGCTCAGGTTTGGATATAGTTCGCTCGCCGCCACCTTGGACGACTATATATGGGGGCAGCCATATATGGGCGTTGGATTTTTTGCAGCTGATTTTCGCCGCAAAAACGACCTGGGCAAACCGATGTCTATTTACCTCTTTCAGGGTGCTCGGTTGCATCAATTCTCCGACCGCTTCGGGCTGAACTATGAGTGGAATTTGGGTTGCTCCTTCAACTGGAAACCCTACGACCCCATCACCAACTCCGACAACGTGGCAATCGGTTCGACTATGAATGTACATATTGCCTTTAATCTCTATTTCAAGTATGCCCTTTCCAATAAGTTGAGCGCCAATCTGGGGGTGAGTGCAACACACTTTTCCAACGGTTCATCCCTTCAACCCAATGCCGGCATCAACGGTGTGTCAATGCTTTTGGGGCTGGCGTATAATCTAGACCGTAAGAGGAATACCTCACGAAAGTATGTGGGTGATGACGTTTTCGATTATCAGAAACGTTTTGTGAGCGAATATTCGGTACTTATTACAGAAAAACGTGTGGAGGTGGACACCCTCGGCACGCGGCTCTCTACCTCTTATCCGCAACAAGCTTTTCGAGTCTACGGACTCAATTATCTCTTCTTTTCTAAGGTAAGTGTGAGGGCGAGTTGGGGATTTGGCATTGATGCTACATATGACGAAAGTGCAGGAATCACAGCCCTTGCACAAGCCGACCCTCGTACGGGTAAGATGGTGGATAGGGTGGTGCTTGGGTCTATACCCGAGAGGTTCTCCATAGGGCTGTCGCTAGTGGGCGAAACCTCTATGCCCTACTACTCGATTTTTGCCCAACTCGGTTACGACTTACTCCACGCCAAAGTGCCGGACAGCCGTTTTTATCAGATTTTGGGAGTGAGGATACCCTTTAACGATACATTTTTTATGAAGTTTGGCATCCGCGCCACTAAGTTCTCAGCCGCTCAATACCTCTATTTCGGCCTCGGGCTGAAGACCGAAAAGCTCAGAAATAGGTATAAAAAGTATTGACGGTTATATTATTAATTGCGTTTTCATTTCGGCTTAAAAGTCGAACGCCACGTTGAATCCGAACCAAAATCGTTTTTGATTACTGCTGGCAAACGTTAGCGAAACTGTGTTTGCCCCGGAGCGAATCAGGTTGTTTTCGATGTTGATTACCACCCCGCCGGAGTAGTGTTTATCTGTTACCAGTCTCTGTTTTGAGTCGTTTGTGAAGTAGCTTCCTATGGAGTTATCAAAAAATATCTCACTCCATATACGGCGTAAAAATATCAAGCCGTCGATGCCGAACTCGGGATAGAATAGAGGCATAACATAGGCACTTCTAAAAGCACCATAGTTCTTCGCAGCCATCATATTTACCACCCCACGCGGAACAAGTGCTTTGGAAGAGAGCAGATAACGACTGTGATCGAATTGATGTTGGACGGTGGCGGTCAATGAGAAGGAGTGAGTTTTGGCGAAACCCGGCAGGTAGCCTCGCACCATTGCATTAGTGATTGTACTAAACTGCCGATGGAGAGCTCCAATAACGGTGGTTTGGATAGTGTAACCCAAGCGCGGCATCAAAGCCCTATAACCACGAGCCATAATGCTGCTCCAATATACGGAGGCGTTATAGGTAACCAAGTTGTCGCCGTGACCATCACCTTGCATAAGGTGCGAATTAGCATAGTTGAATGAAACAGATGGCTGGAGCAATTTGGAGTTGGCACCCTTGCTCATCCTGAGCGGAAGGTAGAAGGATGCGCCTACCCCTACATAAGGCTTCAAATTGTAAATCTCATAAGAGGATTCATAATTTAGCGGCACATACACCAACTGATAGCCGCCGCCATACTCGCCATTTACATCAATCCGGACAGGAAGTCCCGTAAAGATGAAGCCACCACTGACCAAATTCATATTATTCACTCGTCCATAGGTTGCATACCCCCGCATATCCGATAGTGTACTCTGGAAAAAGAGCGATACTCCAAGAGTCGGATTGACCAACTGTCGTTCATTGATAAGCGCTTTGCCGTCCACCCCAATTGGCGCCCAACTGTGTACATTGAAGTAGTGCAATGCTTTACGGTAACGTTTTTCGCCATCCAATGGGGTTGTACATCGGCTGATTTTTATGGTATCTATCTTGGGCACGTCCCATTGATAGCGTTTCGGATTGAGGATATTGCGGGGAAGTCGGCTCCACTCCACGATTGTGGTGTCTGTAAGTTCGGTGCGCGAAATCATCCAACCACGCTCCGAATAGCTTGACAATAATAGAGTTCCCTTGTCCGGCGCTGCACATTCGGATGCCAACTTGGAGGTGGTCTGCTGGTACTCTCTACCCGTTGCGAGGTCTATATAGTGCACCTCGTCCTTTCCGCTGGCAATGGAACTGAAAAAGAGTTTCCCGCCGCCAGCACGCAAATTTTTGACGGTAACAACAGATGGTTTGGTAACCTCCTCGAAACCATCCTCGGAGACCGTCCCAATCCACATTCCGCGGTCGTCAAGGGCAATAAAATAGAGTCTCTTGGTGGAGTCGTCCCACGCTAAGGAGTGGAGGGTGGTGTACTCCTTGAAACGATACTCTGCTCGGGTTTGCGTAAAATCCTCGTTGTATACCTTGATGAACGAACGCGACTCTTGGTCAGTAGATATAGTCGCAAATCTCTTATCGGGCAGCGGGGTGACACAATAATTGACCCCCCACCTGTCAAATACCTCCGTCTTGCCCGTCTGCAAATCTAAAGAACGAATCGCCGAAGAGTTTTTTTGCTCGTAAATCGGATTGGGCTTATACTCGGTCCAATAGAGCTTGTCACCCTCGATAATCGGTGGTGAACTCATACTACCCAACATCTTAATTGTCCTCTGCCGCATTGTGGCGGTGTCTATGGAGACAAAACGCATAGGGTGGTCCATATCCCATTTGACGGCAATTATTTTATCTCGATAGGGCTGAGGGTATTTGTAGTCGGCGTGCAATCTCTTTGATGCTGAGGTGATTACACGAAAGTTTTCGTTCACCTCAAAGGTTGGCTGCCAAATAGAGTCCAACTCCGCGAAGGCACGCAGAGCAATGTCCTTGTAGGAGGTTTTGTAGTGTTTGCGTAGATAGAAGTGGTCGGGGACTATGAGTATCGGATATCGAGCCGAATACCGAAAAACCTCGCTCGTGACCGTTGGCGAGCAGTATGTCTCGGCAGCACTCATAACCTGATAACCGAACCTGTATATATCCGGAATGATGTCCTTGTATGAGCCTGCAATCCACGGATCTAGTCTGTTGAAATCCAGCTTACCCGCCATAGCCAAGCCGCGATAACCAAGTGTAAAATCGGGTTGTAATCCGCGCCCATACTCGGCAAATTGGGTTTCTGCATTTACGGCATCGCCCTCCAACTGCCACCTGACAACCGCCAAAAGACCCACGCTAAGCCCCGCCTCACCCAAAATCCAAGTGGCTACCTTGGTTAGTCCCGTCCTCAGTTGCGACATCTGTGCCACGTGTCGATACTCGTGTACGGAAATCTGCTTGTCCCACGCCAAGGCACACATATCCATCGGGGCATTGGCGACCATCTCATCACGTTTGGGTGCCCAAACCACAAAACCGTTGCCAATCTGATTCTCCGTACGCAGAATAATGGGAATCCGGCACGTTGGCATTTGAAGATTATAGTTTATGTATGGATAGATGGTGTCTAAAATGGTGGAATAACGGCGCGCACCAATGTTAAACCCTTCGGGGAAGAGTAGACGATATTTGCCATCGTCAATTTGCTGCCAGCGGATGGTTGCAGAACCCCGACCACCGTAGTAGAACTGTCCGTACACCGTAGCGGCAAATAGGGATAAAAGGATGGTTATTAATAGTTTTCTCACTGGCAATATCTATTTTTAGAGTATTCTGTAAATTATACTGATATATTTTTGTGGTTGTTTTTAGAAGCCCCGTAACCCGCTTAATACCAAATATCACGTAACAATTACTACAAAAATCCCCACAAATTTAGCAATTTTTTTATACTTTCCCATCCTTTATTAAACCAATTTCGGAGGCAGCGTATGAACCTCAGTTTTGCCCAAAAACATCCCCTGCAACAAATAGCTACAGGGGATGTTTTCCTGAGTTGTGCGCTCAATTCTGCGCGAGCGGCTCCATATGTCAATGTCCCTTACTTTTCTACATTAGTACTCCTAAAATTCTAACAGCAATAGTTCGTAAAAAATTTTCCGTTTTTGTCACCCCGCGATAAGCGCGGGGTGACAATCCACTATATTATGTGGATTTCCAACGTGTTAATTAACTTTTTAGCGAGCTAGCTGAATAGCAAAGAGTTGCACTCCGCAGAACGACTGCTTGGATTAGTTCTTCACCTCCTTGCCCTCTTTGTCGAGGATGACTATCTTCTGGCTGTTGTCCTCTTTTGAGTTGAGGGTGAGGCGTATTTGCTCGGCAGCTTCGTTGAACTCCACCTTGGCGATATTATAGAGTTCGCCGGCAAAATCCTTGACAGCTTTCTGAATTGTTTCGCTCAACTCTTCGAGTTTCACCTCTTTCCACTCCTCTTGTGAAACTACCGCTATGGTAGAAGTTGCGTTTTGGTTGATTGCAGCATAGGCTACCGATGTTGTGTAGGCTCCGGCAAAAATTGCAACGGTGAGAATTAATTTTTTCATCTCTCTGAAAGTTTTAATGGTTGATAATTTCACAGGATAGTCATCCAAATGGCGTGCCAAAGTGTCTATGCGATTGATATACATTGCAGTATGCTTTATTACGCTCAATAAATAATGTGGAAAAGTGTGGAAAATCACCACACTGTTTTTGTGGAAATTATCTCTACCTTTGTCTCCGAGATGAGCGTGGAAAGTAAAATAAAGGTAAAGACACTAGCTTTGTATATAGTCGTTGCAGCGGCAGCGGCGGCAATGTTCCTGTATTTTTACAGAGTTCGTATGAATATCGACATTCAAAAGGGAGAGGTCGAACGCCAAAATCAAATTCTGACACTCACCAACGAACTTATTTACACAGTAGCTCAGGCTCAAAGTTCTGCAAATCTCTATGTTTCAACAAAGAATCGCCGCTACTCCCGAGGGTTTAATAGTGCCATCGCGCGCGTGGACTCCCTCGTCGATACCCTGCTTTTGATGCGCCCCGTGGATATTGATAATCTCAGACAAATCAATGAATTGTTGGAGCAGCAGTCGAAAAATCTCATCAAGCTCGACTCTCAATTTTCGCGTGAGAATCCTATGGCGGCTATCAGCGAAAAACTCAGCACATTCGAGGCTCCGCGGCAACAGGATTCAATCTTCGTAACCAGCTCTCGTCTGGATACTATAGTGAATAAACCCCCAAAGAGAACCCTTTTTCAACGTATCGGCGACATCTTCAAAGCCAATAGAGATAGCACGATAGTTGTTGTCAATGAGAAGATTGATACGGTAACTCGCAGTAAAAAGGATTCGATTGGAATAATCGGGCAGGTTGATTCGATTGTGCGTGAGGCGGGGCAAACCTATCGGCAAAACATAGCAGCAATACAGCGCCAAGTGGGCAAACTGATTGCCAATGATGCCCAAATAGCTGCCCGAATCAGCCGGTTATTACTTGAATTGCATCGCAATACGCTCGATGCCACACTGGCTGCCATTGAGGAGAGCGAGAGGGAAATCGACAGAAATTTCACCCTTTCGCTAATTGGTGGTGTTGTGGCGCTGGTTGTAATTCTGTTTTTTGTGGTGATGATTCTCACCGATATAAATCGTGGACAACGGGCACGGCGTGAGCTCGAGGCAGCCCACGCCAAAGCAGGGAAACTTATGGAGAGTCGCCATCGGCTACTACTCTCCATCTCCCACGACATAAAGAGTCCGCTCAGCTCCATTGTCGGTTATCTTGATATGGAGGAGGAGGGCAAGTGGAGAGCTCCGATGAGAAATTCGGCACGTCATATCGAGGCTCTGCTTGAGAATTTACTCGAATTTTCGAGCCTCGAACAGGGAACTTTGCAACTCTCCGAAAGCGAATTTTCCTTGGACTCTCTCACGCAGGAGGTTGCCGAGATGTTCCTTCCCTTGGCTATGAGCAAGATGCTGGCTTTCAATTATGATTGTCAAAGGGTTAGGGTTGTGTCCGATAAGATGAAAGTCAAGCAGATAGTTGTTAATTTGGTGTCGAATGCCGTGAAGTATACCCCCAAGGGAGAGGTCTATTTTTCGATATGTTACAGGGAGAACAATATCGCAATAGTCGTTAGAGATAGTGGTGTGGGAATAGCTGCCCATAGGATTAAGGAACTCTATAAACCCTTTGTCAGGGTCGATAGCAGCAGTGTCTTAGCCGAGGGTAGCGGGCTGGGGATGTTTGTGGTGAAGGGTTTGGTGGATACCTTTGGAGGCAATATTGCAGTAGAATCTCAGGTGGGAGTCGGAACAAAGATGGTGGTCACTATCGCGGCAAAGGCGGTTGAAGAGAGTGTGGAGAGGGCGACAAAACGCATCGTCATCTTTGAGGATGACCCAGCCATCGAGGCTGCCGCTGCCGGTATGCTGCGCAAATTGGGACACTTGGTTGTGGAGCAGGATTATCAATTTATTCTCACGGACTTAGATATGGGCGAGGTCACAGGATATGACGTACTCGAGTCGGCGGAAGGCAGGGTGGTGGTGGTGGCTATGAGCGGACGAGGCGATTATACTTCAGGGCAGGCTGCCAAAGACGGCTTTGCAGCTTTCATTGCCAAGCCATTCAATATAGATGATCTGCGCGCAGTTTTTGGCGAAGGCGAGCACGCTACAGAATTTGACGATGGGCAGGCGGATGTGGCTCGACTCTTCGCACAGAGCACCCGAGAGAATATCGAACAATTGCACCGAGCGCTGTCGATGAAGGATTTCGACCTAGCGCAAGCCCTATCCCACAAGATGTTGCCAATGTGGATTCAGTTCGGTTATCGCACAACTGAGCTGCACCGAATGGATGCCGCTCGCTCGCGAGAGTACGATTGTTGGCAGGAAGATGTCAAAAAAATCTTGGAGTTCGCCCGTTCCACTCATAACTTTATTCCATATTGATGAATCTTGTTGTAGAGTGTTTTGCGGTCGATTTTGAGCAGTTGCGCGGCTAGTGTTTTGTTGCCGCGTGCGCGGTAGAGGGCGTTTTCTATGTGTTGTTGCTCGTTTTCACGGCGTAGCGTGTAGTTGTCATCGGTTGGGTTGGTTCGTGGCGCGGGGGCAAATGTCGGCAAATCAGCTTTACAAATCTCATCGCCGGTGGCGAACAGCGCTGCCCGCCGCACGACATTACGAAGCTCGCGCAGATTCCCGCTCCAGTGGTGATCCTCGAGCATCTTAGATGCCTCGTGCGAAAAACCCTTGATGCTTCTTTCCAGCTCTCGGTTAGCTTGTCTTAGAAATTCGGCGGCGAAAATTGCAATATCACCCTTACGCTCGCGAAGCGGCGGAACAGAGAGGGTGAACTCGCACAAGCGATGGTATAAATCTTCGCGGAAACGCCCCTCGGCTATAGCCTCCTCTATGTTTTCGTTCGTTGCCGAAACAATCCGCACATCAATCTCAATATTCTGTGCCGAGCCCACGGGGCGAATTTTCCTCTCCTGTAAGGCTCTGAGTAGTTGTACCTGAACCTCGTAGGATAGGTTTCCTACCTCATCCAAGAAGATTGTGCCGCTGTTTGCCGTCTCGAAAAACCCTTTCTTGTCGGCAATGGCGGTAGTGAACGCCCCCTTGAGGTGTCCGAAAAGTTCACTTGCGGCAAGTTCTCGAGAGAGACTCCCGCAATCGACCGCCACAAAAGCCCTGTCAGCCCGAGGACTGTTGTTGTGAATCATCCGCGCCGCATACTCCTTACCCGTGCCGCTCTCTCCCAATATGAGTACCGACATTCTAGTGGGAGCGACCTTCAAAATGTGGTCATACATAACTTGAGCCGCAATGCTTTTGCCGGATATCGACTCTGTATGCGGTTTTTTCTCAGGCTTATCCCTTGCAACGGGAGCACTTATTATTGCCTCTATCTTATCCTTGAGTAGCGAGGGTACAACCGGTTTTTCCAGAAAATCTTTGGCTCCGAATTTCATTGCGGCTACGGCTGTGGATACCTCTCCATAGCTGCTCATTACAATGACAGGCGTATCCATCTTTTGTTCCCTCATCCATTGAAGCAGCTCTAAACCATCGCCGTCCGGCAGTCGCAAATCCGACAACACCACAGCATACGTCGAGCCTTGGAGTTCGCTGCGGGCATCAGCCACTCGACAGCATAGTACGGCAGAGTAGCCACTACGTTCGAGCCATCCGCGAAGCATAACTCCGAAGGGTGTGTCATCCTCCAATATCAGGATCTTCGTCTGTTTCATTGTACAAATGTAGTCATAAAAAATAAATTTTCACACCACTCAAAAGTGCGCATCGGGGCGTGTTTCGCCCTAAAGTACCCATTTTTTGCACCATAAACTTACTGGCAATAGTTCGTGAAAAGCCAATTAATACGCCGATATTCAGTGCAATATCTTGCATTGCCGCCCTCCCCCGCTTATGCGGAGTCTCAACTGCTATAACTATGTGATATTCAATGATGATAAAACCCGACAGCAAGCACAAGATGGCAGAAACTGAAATTTTGGAACTAACCATTGACCAAATAATAGTTTTTTTAAAATAAAATCTTAATCCTGCTCAATAGTGATAATGGAAAAAAATGTTACCTTTGTACTCCAAATAGACAATAGTATCAAAAAAAAAATATGAACGTAAACTTTCAACCGCAAGCAGACCAAACAGCATTTATCTCTGTAATGGTTTCAGAGGCAGACTATGCCGAAAATGTAGATAAAGCGCTCCGCGCACATCGCCGTAAAGCTCAAATTCCCGGCTACCGCCCCGGAATGGTGCCAATGGGTATTATCAACAAAATGTATCGCAGAGGCGCAGTCGCCGAACAGACCTACCGTATGGCTACGGATGAGGCTTTTAAGTATGTGAAAGAGAGTAAATTAGATATAATTGGCGATATGATGCCTGCCGACATCCAATCCGAGTTGGATTTCGACAACGGCAAAGATTTCGAGTTCGTTTTCCACGTTGGTATAGCTCCTCAAATCAAACTCGACCTCACGAAAGAGGATAAAATCGAAAAATATATCGTAGTCCCAAGCGAAGATATGGTGAGCGGATACCGCGAAAATTTCTTGAGAAGATTCGGAAAACTCGTTGATGTAGATGTTGTTGAGAAAGATGAGGCACTCAATGTTACCCTCTCGAATGATGATATGACAATCGAGGATGCTTATGTTGGTCTGATTTCATTTGGCGAGGCTGAGCGCACCCTCTTCATCGGCAAAAAGGTCGGTGACACAATGGAGGTTGATATTAATGAACTATATAAAGAACCAAAGCAACGCGCTGCTATTCTTGACGTTAAAGAGGAAGATTTGGAGGGTTTGAACCCTAAGTTCAAACTCGAAATTACGAAGATTCGTGCTTTCCGCAATCCGGAGTTGGACGGAGAGTTTTTCGCGCAGGCATATCCGGATGGAAGTGTGGCGGATGTGGCGGCTTTCGAGGCTGATGTTCTCAAAAAAGTAAACGATGAGTTGGTTTCGCAAACAGAGTTCCACATCACCGACCAAGTGCGTAAATACCTTTTGAGCAAGCTGAATCTCACTCTTCCAGAGGAGTTTCTGAAAAATTGGTTGTTCCAAATCAACGAAGGTAAATTTACGATGGAGCAAATCGAGGCTGAGTTTCCGGCATTCCTAGATATGATGCGTTGGGACTTGGTCAAGCGGGAGATTGCAGTTTCTCATAAATTGGAAATCAATGAAGAGGACGCCTTGAGTGAAGCTAAGTCAATGGCTATGATGCAATTCCGCTATTACGGTATGAATCAAGCTCCCGAGGATTTGTTGGAGAATTATGCTCGCCGAATACTTGAAAACAAGGAGGAGGCAAAGAAAATTTACGAGCGCGTGGGCGAGCGTAAGGTAGTAGATGCTGTTGTCGAGATTGTTACCACTGTACCCATCGAGGTCTCTTTGGACGAGTTTCAGCAAAAAATACAATAAATCAAATGAAAAATGAAAGGTGGAAAAAAGGAAGAATTCCAGCCTGACTTTCAGAACCTTTCATTTTTTATTTTTCATTTTTCACTCACAATGAAGCAGTTACTTCTTATCTTTGTTGCGGCGACCGTCTTATCGTGCGTAACCAGTAAGCCCGCACCCGTGAATGCGGGTTACACTTCTGAGGCTCAGATGCGTAGAAATTACGAGGCACTTTCGGCAAAGAGAGAGGGGCTCGAAAAACAGATTGCAATTCTCAACAACGAGATGTTTGCAGCCAAAAATCAGTCTGCAGCCAAGAAGATTCGCAAGGAGATTAATGCCCTGCAGAATGAATATGACATCACCCTGAGGATGCTGACGACCTATCCCTTGAAGATTACAAATCCGGAGGTTGCAAAGGCTCAGGTTCAGACCGATAGAGCGGAGTTTGCGCGTGTAATAGAGCAGAAAACAGAGCAGAAGATGGCGGCAGTAGACCAAGATAAGGAGGCTGTGAAGGATGTAAGTGACCCCGAGTTGCGTCGTGCGTATGAGAAGTATCAGCGTCAGGGCGAACTGCCGGATGCCTCACCGCAGACTCCTTCCCTGACGACATATTTTACCGTTCAGATTGGTTCGGGCAAGGGCGGGCAGGCGCGTACATTCAAGGGTTTGGGTGCACAGAGCGTCGAGGAGAAACGAGTGGGCACTACTTCGGTATATGTTGTCGGTCAATACTCTACGCGTGAGCAGGCTGATGACGCGTGCCGCGATATTCGCTCGAAGACAAAATATAAGGATGCCTTTATTGCCGCCTTCTCCGGTGAAAGGAAGATATCGCTCACCGAGGCAGCTCATCTGCTAAGATAGGCTTTGTGGTGGGGGGGCTTCTGAAAATTAACCATCGGTTATTTTGGAATTTTAAGCAGCCCCTGTATCAAGTTGTTGGCATTGGAGGTTGCGGGTGATATGTGCCCGAGACCTCCAATGATTTCATATAATCTACCTCCGCAGGGGAAGTACTAAGTAGTGTAATCAACTTTTCAAACTACGCTAATAATGGTTTTAGAACGTATCTCCATACTCAATTTCAAGAATATCACCCAAGCAGATTTATCTTTTTCGGCGAATATAAATTGTCTTTTAGGCAACAACGGTACGGGAAAGACAAATCTGTTGGATGCCGTATACTACCTGTCTATCTCCAAAAGTGCAATGAACCTCACCGATGGACAGTGCGTAACTCACGGCTCGGATTTTTTTATGGTTGATGGACACTATTTGGTTGGTGAGGATGAACGTCGAGAGAATATTACCTGCTCTTTCAAAAAAGGAAGTTCAGGAAAAGTTCTCAAGCGTAATGGAAAGGAGTATGAGCGTATGGCAGACCATATCGGAGTGTTGCCCATTGTGATGGTCTCTCCCGCAGACACGGCTTTAATAAATGAATCTGCCGATGAGCGGCGACGTTTTTTGAATGGTTTTTTGTCACAAATCGAGCGCGATTATCTCGGCGCACTCGTGCGATATAACCACCTACTTGCTGAGCGAAATAAGATTCTCAAGAGTGGAGGAGGATACTATGCTGATGTGCTTACTATTGTTAATGTGCAGTTGGCTGATGTGGCAGCGGTGATTTTTGCCAAACGAAAGGAGTTTATCGACAAGCTGTCGCCCATTGTTTCGGGGTATTACCGTGCCATCTCGGACGATCGTGAGGATGTTTCGATTACTTATAAGTCCGATTTGTTTGAAGCCCCTTTGGAGGAACTTCTCGAAAAATCCGCTGAGCGAGACCGCATAATGGGGCATACGACGGTGGGGGTGCATAGAGATGATTTGGTGATGAAAATTCTAGACTACCCAATTCGTAAATATGGTTCGCAGGGGCAGCAGAAGTGCATATTGATTGCTATGAAACTCGCTCAATTTGAAATCATTAAGCAGGTAACGGGGCTGCGTGCCATAATGTTGTTGGATGATGTTTTCGACAAGTTGGATTTCTTGCGCGTTGAGCGATTGATGGAGATTGTTTCGGGCGACCACTTTGGGCAAATCTTTCTCACGGACAGTAATAAAGTGCGTATAGAAAACATAATTAGACAGATAAATACCAATCACAGAATATTCACGGTGGAGGCAGGCGACTTCACGGAGATTTGAGGGGAGTCGGGGGTGACAAAATGGACACCACAAAACCTCTCTCATATTTCTACCGCAAACGCCCAAAATAGAAAATGCAACGAACAGATCCACAATCACTAAGCGAGCTTCTACAAGATTTTTTCGAGCAGCGAAAGTTGCGTGGCGCTCTTATTGAAGGGCGCGCCGTGGAGGTGTGGGCGGAGGTTGTGGGCGAGTATGTAGCGAGCTTTACCGAGGATGTGTACATAAGGGACGGAATCCTCTATCTGTCGTTTTCATCGGCGGCAGTACGTAGCGAAATTCACATCCGCAAACGTTTTTTTGTTGCTAAAATTAACGAGGCTATTGGCGCCAAGGCTGTGAAAAACATTGTCATAAGGTAGGAGCTGCTTGAGTTTTATTGATGATGATACCACGCGTAGGTTGTGGGGCTCTTTTTCGGGTTTAATAAACGCTATAAAGATGGTACTAAGAGACGATTTCGACAAAAAAATTAGGAACATTATCTTTGATTTAGGTAATGTTCTGTGGGATATAGATATATCTCTTTCTGTTCGGGCATTTGCACGACTTGGCTTGACCGGTCTGAAGGAGACTGATATTCACCCTAATAATATTGGTCTATTCCTGGATTTGGAGATTGGGGCAATTACCAATGCGGAGTTTTGGGCGGGGCTTAGCAAATTCAACCCCACAAGGCAGGTGAGCGAGGCGGAGTTGAGTGCGGCGTGGAACTTGTTGTTGCTACCAATAGACTTTCGCAGATATGAGCTATTGGACAGATTGCACAATAATTACAACGTCTATCTCCTGAGCAATACCAATCTGCCCCACCGTGAATATTTTTTGACAAGATTTTTTGTGGAAAATCCCGCGGGCAGAGAGTTTGAAAGTTACTTTGATAGGTGTTTCTACTCGGACGCTATGCACCTTCGTAAGCCCGACCCTCGCATTTACAGCCAACTTTTAGAGCAGGCAGGCATAAGAGCAGAGGAATCTCTCTTTATTGATGACAATGCACCTAATCTTGTGGGAGCTAATGAAGTAGGGCTGCATACTTACCATCTGAAAAAGCCTGAAAAAATTTTCAATCTTTTTTTTGAATAAATTTTTGAAAAAAATTTGGTGGTTAGAAAAATCTTTCCTACCTTTGCAATCGCAAAAAGGAAATAACACTCCTCAATAGCTCAGTTGGTTAGAGCACCTGACTGTTAATCAGGGGGTCCAAGGTTCAAGTCCTTGTTGAGGAGCTTAATTAATCAAAAGGTCAGTCAAATAACTGACCTTTTTATGTTATGATAGATAGAACAATAGCTCCTCGAATCACTCTACCGCAGTATGTGAAATTGCCGCAGGTGGGAATTCGCCATACTAAGAACGGCATTAAGTTACTCTCGCTCGATGCCGGCACGCAGAGCGTTATTCGCTTAACGGTAGTCTTTGCGGCTGGCACTCGCCACCAAAGTCATCCCTTCTTGGCAAGCGCTATGCTTAATATGTTGTCCGAGGGGAGCGAAAAATATTCTTCGGCACGCATTGCCGAGATTCTCGATTTTTTCGGTATATACTACGACACGAATATAGACCGAGACTACTCGATGGTAACAATCAGTTGCCTGAACCGCTTTCTCCCCCAAACGCTCGAGCTGTTGGAGCAAATGTTGTTGCACCCCGTTTTTGACGAAAACGAACTACGTATATACACTGCTAAACGCAAACAAAATATTAAGATAGAGCGCGAAAAGCCTTCATTTATAGCGCGTGAGGAGTTCTCAAAGGCACTCTTCGGCGAGGAGCACCCCTATGGTGCAGCCTCGGATGAAGATTTGTATGATGGGCTGACCGGAGATTTGTTGATGGAGCAATACGCTAAGTATTATGTTGCTTCGAACTGTTTTGCGGTGACCTCGGGAATGGTCTCTGAAGTGGAGTTGGAGATGATTGAGGAGTTATTGGCAAAAATTCCTATCGGAGCATCCATAGAGGATGAGGCGATTGGCGAGCCTGTTTCTATCCGTGAAAAGTATATACCTCGAAAAAACGCCTTGCAGGCAAGCATCCGCATCGGGCGGGTACTATTCCCCAAAAACCACCCCGACTACAACGGAATGCAGATTGTGGCGATGATTCTGGGCGGATATTTCGGCAGTCGTTTGGTGCAAAATATCAGGGAGGAGAAGGGGTATACTTATGGGATTTATGCGGCGATGGTGACCCTAAAGCAGGCGGGATATTTTGCCGTTGCAACGGATGTGGCGGCGGAGCACAGCGAGGATGCCGTGCGCGAGATTTTTTATGAAATGGATAGACTTGGCAGCGAATTGGTGTGTGATGAGGAGTTGGAGGTTGTCAGGAATACGATTGTGGGTGAATTGATGCGCTTGGCAGATGGACCTTTCGGGGTGGCGGATATAACAATCGAGTCTGAGCAGTGTGGCAAAACAAACGATTCGGTTAATGAGTTTTTGGAAGAGGTACGAGAGATAACGCCCCTGAGGATACGGGAACTGGCAGCAAAATATTTGTCGTCGGAGAGTATGACACGGGTTGTGGTTGGGTAGGACGGGTAGGACTGATAGGACTGATAGGACGGGTAGGACGGGTAGGACGGGTAGGACGGGTAGGACGGGTAGGACGGGTAGGACGGGTAGGACGGGTAGGACGGGTAGGACGGGTAGGACGGGTAGGACGGGTAGGACGGGTAGGACTGATAGGGCTGGTAGGACGGGTAGGACTTTTAGTGCCGACCTACCAGTCCTATCAGTCCTACCCGTCCTAAAAGTCCTAAAAAAGTCCTAAAAAAGCCCTAAAAAAGCCCTAAAAAAATCGCCAAAAAATATGATAGCAAAAATAACTCTCGAAAACATCGAGCTATATGCCTTTCACGGCTGCTATGAGCAGGAGCAGCGCGTGGGTAACCGCTTTCGCGTCGATATTTATTTGACTTATGATGCCGAGAAGGCGGCAAAATCGGACAACGTTGCTGATACTATAAACTACCTTCGCGCCTACGAAATTGTGCGCGAGCAGATGTTGATAACCTCTCATATTCTCGAAAATGTGGTGGATAGAATACTAACAAAGCTGGGCGAAGAGTTTGCGGAAATCCTACGTGCCGAGGTTCGAGTGGCGAAGCTTGCGCCACCTCTCGGTGGTCACCTTCAGGGTGTTAGCGTCACGATGGAGCGTAATTACTCTGAACAATAAGCAGATAATAAATTGTTAATAACTTTTCGATAAATTGTTAATAGGGCAAAATATTTGCCCTATTTTTGTATCAAGAAAAATAATCGAAAAGATGAATAATAAGGTAGAATACAGCTATGAAGAGGCGGTGCAACAGGCGCGCGACTACTTCCGCGGTGATGAACTTGCCGCCACAGTGTGGGTGAGCAAATATGCCCTCAAAGATTCGTGGGGTAAAATTTTTGAAAACTCCCCCGAGCAGATGCACGAGCGTATCGCATCTGAGTTGGCACGAATTGAAGCAAAATATCCTAATCCGCTTAAAAAGGAGGATATTATGGAGTTGCTTCTTGATTTTAAGTATGTTGTGCCGCAGGGCGGACCGATGACGGGCGTGGGTAATGATTTGCAAATTGCCTCTCTGTCAAACTGCTTTGTAATTGGACACGAACGCCCTGCCGACTCCTACGGCGGCATCATCCGCATCGATGAGGAGCAGGTGCAGCTGATGAAGCGGCGCGGTGGCGTTGGGCACGACCTCTCGCACATTCGTCCAACGGGCAGCCCGGTTCTGAACTCTGCACTCACCAGCACCGGCATCGTTCCATTTATGGAGCGCTACTCCAACTCAACTCGGGAGGTGGCGCAGGACGGTCGTCGCGGTGCGTTGATGCTTTCGCTCTCGATAAAGCACCCTGATGCAGAACGTTTTATTGATGCCAAGACGACACAGGGCAAAGTTACGGGAGCAAATGTTTCAGTAAAGATTGATGATGAGTTTATGCGGGCTGTGGTTGAGAATAGGAGCTACAATCAGCAGTTCCCAATCGTGGGCGATGAGCCGATGTTCAAGAACACAATCGATGCTCGCACACTCTGGAACAAGATCATACACAATGCTTGGCAGAGTGCCGAGCCGGGTATTTTATTCTGGGATACGATTATACGTGAGTCAATTCCTGACTGCTATGCCGATTTGGGATTCGTTACCGTTTCGACAAACCCCTGTGGCGAGATTCCACTCTGTCCCTACGACTCGTGTCGCTTGATGGCAATCAACCTATACAGCTACGTCGAAAATCCGTTTACCAAAAAGGCTAAATTCAACAAAGAACTATTCAAAGAGCACGTTCGCAAGGCGATGCGTCTGATGGACGACATTATCGACTTGGAGTTGGAAAAGGTGCATATGATTCTCGAGAAAATTGGCACAGACCCCGAGGCGGACGATATCCGACGAGTGGAGCGCCAGTTGTGGGAGAAGATTGCGCGCAAGGCTCTGCAAGGTCGTCGTGCAGGTTTGGGCATCACTGCCGAGGGGGATATGTTGGCAGCCTTGGGGCTGCGATACGGTACGCCGGAGGCTCTTGAGTTTGCTGTCGAAATTCAAAAAACTTTGGCTCTGGAGGCTTACCGCAGCTCGGTGGAGATGGCAGCAGAGCGTGGCGCTTTTGAGATGTACGACACTGAGCGCGAACGCAATAACCCGATGATTGCACGCATTCGCGAGGCTGAACCCGAACTATACGCAACGATGGAGAAGGTGGGAAGACGCAACGTCGCTATGCTAACTATTGCGCCAACGGGCACTACTTCGCTTATGACGCAGACCACCAGCGGTATAGAACCTGTCTTTATGCCGGTTTATAAACGTCGCCGCAAGGTCAATCCCAGCGATAAGGATGTGAAGGTTACTTTTGTTGATGAGGTTGGTGATTCTTGGGAGGAGTACAACGTTTTCCACCACAAGTTCAAAACGTGGCTACATATCAATGGTTATGACTTCTCGAAAATGAGCGATGATGAGATTGATGAGGCTGTAGAAAAATCACCCTACCACAAGGCAACAAGCAACGATATTGATTGGGTGAGCAAGGTGCGGATGCAGGGTGCTATTCAGAAATGGGTAGACCACTCGATTTCTGTTACTGTTAATCTGCCAGAGGATGTTGATGAAGAGTTGGTTGCGCAGGTCTATTTGACCGCTTGGCAGGAGGGATGTAAGGGGGTGACGGTCTATCGCGACGGCTCGCGTGCGGGTGTATTGGTCAAAAAGGATAGCGGCGAAAAACAGGGCGTTCTACCAAATAAACGCCCCGAATCACTTGAGGCAGACGTAGTCCGTTTCAAAAATGGTAAAGAGGAGTGGATAGCATTCGTAGGTCTCTATAATGGAATACCTTACGAAATATTTACCGGTAAAAAAGAGGAGGATACACTCTATATTCCCCCGCGCGTAACTAAGGGGCGTATCATCAAGGTTTTAGAGGCTGACGGAGCGAAACGCTATGATTTCCAGTACGATGATAAGTATGGTTATACCAACACCATAGGCGGCATCTCGCGTCTGTTCGATGAAGGATTTTGGAACTATGCCAAGTTGATTTCGGGCGTATTGCGCAACGCTATGCCCATCACGGATGTTGTGAACCTCGTTACGTCATTACGCCTTGATAGCGAGACGATTAATACTTGGAAAAATGGTGTGGCACGTGCCTTGTATAAATATATACCCAATGGCACGAAGGCTAAGGGTGGTACTGTCTGCCCCGAGTGCGGACAGGAGTCCTTGCAGTACCAGGAAGGGTGTTTGGTTTGCACCTCTTGCGGGCACAGTAAGTGTGGCTAGTGTTGGGTCAATTTGGAACGTAAGGTTGGCTTACATTTGAAATTACCATCAATCGATAGAAGTTAGATTTTGTCGGTTGATGGTGAAAAGGAGAGAGAGCAATCAAACTTGTTTGAATTGCCGAACGACGCATAATTTATGCAAAATTATCCAAATTGTTTGACGCCTAGTGTTATGTTAATTTTGATATGGCGTAAATTATTTTTATCTTTGTGATAAATATAGCCTACAATGATTCGTTACACTATCAAATTATCGGCAGCGGAGGTTGCCGAGCTTCAGACAATAATAAAAAAGGGAAGCCATAGTGCTCATTCTTTTCGTGTTGCTCATATTTTATTGAGTTGCGACAAGGGAGAATTTTCTGACAATAAAGGGATTACCAATGAGAGTATTTGTAAGGTTTTGAAGATTGGAGCAAGGACAATCGACAGAGTTAAGAAACGATTTGTCGAAGAAGGCTTTGAGGAGGTACTCGAACGTCGCCCTTCGGGTCAGCTCTATCAGAAAAAAGTAGATGGTGATTTAGAAGCCAAGATAGTAGCATTGTGTTGTAGCGAACCGCCAGCAGGATTTTCCAAATGGTCTTTGCGAATGCTTTCTAATAAAGTTGTTGAATTGCAGTATGTTGATTACATTTCACACGTTAGTGTGTCTAATGTATTAAAAAAAACGAACTTAAGCCTTGGAAAGTAAAGGGGTGGGTGATTCCGCCTGAGCAGAGTGCTAATTTTGTGGCTAATATGGAGCGAGTGTTGGATGTTTATAAGCAGCCCTATAATGAAGAGTATCCGGTTGTTTGTATGGACGAGTCGCCAAAGCAGCTAATTGAAGAAGTTGCATCAATTCCAATGAAACCGGGGCAGGATGCAAGAGTAGATTATGAATACATTAGGCACGGAACGGTAAATATATTCATTGCCAATGAACCCCTTACAGGTAGGAGAATAGTGGATGTTACGGATTTTAAGACAAAAGCAGATTGGGCAAAATTCATCAAGAAAATATCTGATGAATATCCCACTGCCAAGAAGATAAAATTGGTTATGGATAACTTCAAAACTCACGATGGTTCTGCTTTTTATGAGATTTTTCCACCTGAGCAGGCAAAGGAGTTATGGGATAGATTTGAGTTTATTTTAACTCCCAAGCACGGCAGTTGGTTGAATATGGCAGAGATAGAGTTACACGTGCTCAATGGTCAGTGTTTGAATAGGCATATTCCTACCAAAGAAAAAGTTATCGCTGAGGTAGAAGCGTGGCAAAACCATCGAAATAACGCAAACTTGAAAATTAACTGGCAATTTACAAATGAAGATGCAAGAATAAAACTCAAAAAATTATATCCGTCAATTCAAAATTAACATAACACTAGTTAATATATAAAAAATCATTATTAACCGACTAAAATCGGATTTTTGTTAATTATTTCTGCAATCGTTTAGTAATCAGCATGTATTTCCGCATAAATAGTCATTTCAAAATACCTACCCCCCCTCAAAATAGTGCCATTTGTATCGTTGGGGCTCGGCTCGATGAGCAAAAATTAGCCCCTTTTCGCTTGTGATAAGTGCGTTTGCAGTTCTGAATCATCCAAAAAATATCCAGATAACTCGTCAAATGTATCCTCACCAACACCGCAACAGTCGAAAATGCTTTGTCAGTCTGCGTTTTGACTTTCAACACCGTCAAAAGTAGATGAGCAATGAGCGTTATCCATATCTGCGTCTTAATTCCATTCTCGGTCTCAGAGTAGAAAAAGTGTAGTTGAAAATTCTGCTTCAACTTCTTAAACAACAGCTCTATTTGCCAGCGGCACTTGTAGATAAAAGCCACATCCTCTGCACTGATTTGAAAGTTATTGGTGATAAAAACCAATATCCGACCCTTTTCATCACGATAAACAACTTTCCTTAAACAAACCTTCTTCTGCTCCTTATTATCCTTGTAATTCAGATGAATGTGCTCCTCTGATATTACTCCAAACTCTTTGTCGTTCAGCACTTTCTCTGAAATAACCTCCTGTACCTCGTAAACAGCATTGCGTTTCAACCGTCCGACAAACCAAACTCCCTCTTCTGTCCAGCGGGCATATTGCCCATAGTCGTTGTACGCCTTGTCGAAACAAATCATACTCCCTGCTGTGAGGTTGAGCTTGCTCAGAAATTTCTTATCGTGCATTTTTGCCTCGCTTATATTGACGTGCTTGGCACAATCGGCGTGAGCGTCTATCATCATATGCACCTTCAATCCACCCTTCTTCTTACCATCTCCTTTGGGGTTACGACCTACCCCCTTCATTATGTCCGAAAATAGGCGAATAGTGGTAGAATCGAAGATGTAAAACTTCTCAAAATCCACCCCCTTAATTCGGCTGACCGACAAAAGTGGCGAGTAGTGGCTCAATAACTCAAAGTAGTAATCCCTGAACAAAACCTCATCTCTATCTCGCAAAGCATCGCCTATGGTGCTTTTGGCGGGCGATTTATCTAGCCCCAAATAGCTCAACTTGCCTTGCAAGCCCTGCATTGCTGCTGCAATCTCGCCCACAGAATCACACCTGCTAAAGACCCCAAAGAGCAAAGTTATCAACTGCTCCCACGAGCGAAATCGTTTGTAGTACCTATCCGATTTGTGGCGGTGAACTAACAGGTCAAACTTCGCTCTTGGCAGAAAATCTACAACCTGTTTGAAAATCGGCTGACCGACTAAATTTTTATAACTATCTTTGCCCATAGTTGAATCTTGTATTGTTTGCACTTACAAAATTACAACTATCGGGGTAATTCTCTTCAAAGGGGATTACCCCTCTCTTTTTTTCTCAACTTTTTTGTCGGTCAGTAATGATAAAAAATGGAGATTATTCCCCTTGGTCATCGGGAATAACCTCCATTTTGTAGCTGAAGCCAAACAATGCTGACACAAGAACTATTGACTCACTTATGGTTCAACAATATTGAAACATTTATCCGGTTGTTCCATTGTATTGGTAAGGCGTGAAAGTGCTGTGGGCAAGCCTTTTACCGAGACCTTATTGTTCTTCACCAACTCATCCATAGTTGTTTTGCCCAAGAAAATATTGATTAGGTCGATTTTGTCTATTGAAATTTCCGCAGTAGGATTTTGGGCAAGGTATCCCACTCGATTTGTCAATGCGCCGTTGCTTAGTATCATAGTTGCCTTCTCATTCTTATCCTTGATAATGAGGTTAATTACTGCATTACTTGCCGCCGCCTTTTCACCGTTAATTTGGATGGCGAGAAAATCGAGCAAATCTTCCAATGGTGTGATTGCAAAACTTTCAGCCGAGAGGTTTAGCGGGTGGATATTCTTCTCGGCACCTTGACGCAACTCTTGCGCACCGGTTAGATAGAAGTTACGCCAGGGACCACTCTCGGCTTGGTAGCCGAGCTGGTCGTAGCACTTCGCCAGAAGCTCGCGCGCTTGCCTGTTGTCGGGTTGAGCAAATACCAAATTGTTGAGCAGAGTTGCCACCCAGCGGTATTCACCCTCCATATATGAGGCATTTGCCACCTCAAGTACTTTGTCCGCACCGCCCATAGCCTTGACATAGTGCTCTCCGAGTTCTTTGGGCGGGAGTGTGTTCAGATTGGCGGGGTTACCGTCGAACCATCCGAAATAGAGCTGGTATTGAGCCTTGGAGTTATGGCTGAGAGTGCCGTAGTAGCCGCGGTTATAGAACCGTTGGTCTAAGCCGGCTGGAAGTTTTATCATCTCCGATATTTCGTTGGGTGTGAATCCGCTATTTGCCAAGCGAAGAGTTTGGTCGTGAATGTAGCGGTATATGTCACGCTGATTTTCCCAATACTCAACAATCTCTTTGTTGCCCCACGTAGGCCAGTGGTGTGTACCGAAAGAGACCTCCACGTCGTCGCCATAGATGCGAATAGCCTCGTCAATGACCTTGCTCCAATTGCGCCCGTTACGAACCTGTGCTCCGCGCAAAGTGATAAGATTGTGGAGTGTGCGATTTATCTCCTCTGCCGTGCAGAATGCTTTGTACTGAGGGAAGTAGACCATAATTTCGGTGGGTGCTTCGGTGGCTTGAGCAAATATGAACTCCATCTGTAGACCGTCTATTTTCAGCTTCTCGCCTGTTGCCTTAATGTCGATAGTCGGCAAAGCGTTACCCTGTTCGCCAATGGAATTGACCTGCCCTAAACCACTACCCACACTGCCCTTACCGTTTTTTGGCAACAAAACGCCGTACATATAGAGCGAGCGACGTCCCATAGCCACTCCTGCCATTGCGTTTTCGCTTACGGCGTGTTCAAAGAAAGCCTCGGGAGCGATAATCTCGATGTCTTTATTTGGAGCACCCTCAATGATGGCATCGATTCCGGCAAAGTGGTCCATATGTGGGTGGGTGAAAATCACTGCCTTGACTGGAAGGTCGCCCAAGTGTTTTTTGAGCAGGTCGTATCCGGCTTTAGCGGCTGATTTAGAGGTTAATACATCCACTATAACCCAACCTTTGTCTGTACGTACGAAGCTCATATTGGCAAGGTCGAAACCTCTGATTTGGTAAATCTTATCGGGGACTACCTCGAAGAGTCCGTGTATTCGGTTGAGTTGCCCCTGCCGCCAAAGACTCGGATTGACCGTAGTGGGGGCATCTCCCATTAAAAAGTCCCAACCGGCAATATCGTAGCTCACGCTCGCGTCTGCGTTTTTGATTACGGGCTCATCTATTGTGCCGATAAAACCGCGGGTGGCATCCCTGAGGTCATCCTTGTTGTCGAATGGGAGGTACTTTAGCAGAGCTTTATTTTTCTGCACAGTGTAAGACGAAGCCTCCGTTTGAGCCAAACCCAATTGGACGTCAATAGCCAAAAGGCTAACAACAAATAAAGTAGAAAGTGTTCTCATCTGAAAAAAAAATTAATTGATAAAAAAATATGGTACACCCAAGATTTGGCGTAACACGTAAATAGGATTGGTTTCAATCAACTTTATTAACTCGGCTTGAAACAATTTGGATTTTTGACAACTCTTTCACGCAATTTCAGCGTTATGCCCACCCAATAAAAATCCTCATATGAGTATATTATACTGCGGTTTTTATTGCAGCGCAAGCCTTGAGCTCATTCAAAATTATCCAAATTTTTTAATGCCGAGTCAATATTAAGAACAAGCAATCGAATCTCTAACTTTTGTCTGCACTGCTAAGTTAGGCTTTTGAAAGTGAATCACCTTGCGTGGCTATCATTTCTAATGGGATTATAATATCATTCTGAAATGGAATAGCTCGGCAATAAGTTAATTAACGCATTGATATACCGCACAATATCTAGTATTACTATGCAGGGCTTACTGTGCGGATTAAAACACAATAACTTCCTGATATTAACCCATAATAAGACCCTGCGATTGCCGCAAGATGACGGAAAGTGAAAATTTTTGAAGAACTATTGAAAATAATTATTTCGCGCTCCTTATTAAGAGCGTAAGAGCAAGGGACGAACAAAAATATTGTGTGGTTTAGATTAATGTTATATATTTGTGAAACAAATAATCAGAAATAAGTATGAAATTGTCATAATCTCATTTTGGGCATACCAACAGGGATGAGTACCTGCCCATTGTGCGCCCACAGACTGCCGCCGGCGGTGGGATGCAGAATGGTGCGCAGCCGCACGGGCAATTTCCGCCGCGTGGGGCGGCGGTGCTCTGCCCGATTTTCGCAGAAAATCGGCTTAAGAATCAATATGGCAAATTACTGATATTGAAATAATTATAAAAATACACACAAATGAAATAAATTACGAACAGGCAATTTAACAATTAATAAAACAAAACAGCAAACAGTATTTCTAACAATAAAGGTCGATTTTTACTGGAGGTTGAAAAATCTGCAAATTATGATTTTGCAGAAACCCCGAACCTAAAACTGACATCAAACGCAAAGCACACAAGAGTATCGCCACGAGCATGTATATGAAATTTTAAACTTTCCTTTGCGTTTTTGTAAAATACTGAATACTAAATGGATATAAATTATAAACACATGAAAAAAATCTTTTTTATCGCTGCGTCGCTTCTGATTGTCGGCACAGTGTCGGCTCAAATTGCTGCTTTTAGGCAGGGGAATTCGGCTTCGGTGGAGGGCTACTCGCTACCGCGTACGGTCATCACAGTCACGGTTACACAAGAGCGTGAGGTGGTTCTTCGTGGTCCTTATGCAAAATATGCCTCTCAATATCTGGGGATTACGGGTGTTGCGCAATCGGACAAGGAGAGCTACAAGCTACTCGGCGCGCAGTTGGGTTTTTACGAAGAGCCCGACCCTACGGCTGTTTTTCTATTTGACGAAAAGAGCAATACTCCGCAAAAGATTTTTAACTGGTTATCAATCACCCCAGCGCAACTAACACAAACAGTCAGCGATAAAGATTTTGATAAGGCGCAATTTGGCTCGATGATGCCCTTCAAGGATGTCAGCACCTCGCCCGTATATGGTCAAACCTCTTTCTCGCCCGCAGATGGCGACGATACCCGCCTGAGCAATGTAGAAAAGAGTCCCGAGCAGATGGCTGCCGACGCGGCGGCGGTGGTGTTCCGTATTCGCCAACGTCGCTTAGATCTGCTCACGGGTGAAGTTGGCGAAGGTGTCTACGGTGCGGGTTTGAAAGCTGCATTGGATGAGATGCAACGCATTGAGGATGAATATATGGCACTATTTATTGGAAAGCGCTACATACAACGCACTACCAAAGTGTTCGACATACTACCCGTTGCCGGAAAGAATCGCATCACTGCTTTTCGCTTCTCGGAATCTAAGGGCATTGTAGCCGATACGGACGTTTCGGGTCGCCCTATCAACATTGAACTTACGCCCGAACCTTCGACAAAACCTGTCGATGCAACTGGCAAAAAAGTGCGTACCGTACTCTATCGCGTGCCACTTGTAGAGCAGGTTAAATTAGTAGACAACCAGGAGCTTATTGCTAGTATGCGTATACCTGTTTACCAGTTTGGAAATATGGTGGAAGCACCCGTGGTATTCGGTGCTCAATAAAATTTAACAAAATTTAGTTTGCAAAATAAAAAAAATGCAATACTTTTGCAAAAAATAAACAATGAACAACAGTCGCAAAATAGAGGGTATTTATTCGCCTTTTTATTTTTATTTCTATTTTCTCAAAAAGTAGACAGGCTTGTTGTATATAATAAAGTATAAATTTATATAAAGGTCTGTCTTGTAAAAAAGGCAGACCTTTTTTATTCAAAAATATTTATGAAGATTGCTATTCAGGGTATAGCGGGATGTTTTCACCATATTGCCGCAAATGACTATTTCACAGCGGCGAATATTGAGATTATGGAGTGCCCTAACTTCAAGGTTACTGCCGCTCAAGTGATAGCCGGTCAGGCTGATGCAGGGGTGATGGCTATAGAAAATTCGATTGCCGGCAGTATACTTCCCAACTATGATATTCTCCAAAATGAGGGATTGAAGGTTGTCGGGGAGATAAATTCGAGGATTCGGCAAAACCTCTTGGTGATGCCAGATGTCTATCTTGAGGATATACGCGAGGTGCAGTCGCACCCGATGGCATTGCTCCAATGTGCCGATTTTCTTGATAATTATCCCCAGTGGAAACAGGTTTCGACACAAGATACCGCATTCAGTGCGCGCCACGTGGCGCAGAAAAAATTGCGCAATACGGCAGCCATTGCCGGTGATTTACCTGCCGACCTATGGGGGTTGAAGGTTATTGCGCCCGAAATTAACACTATCAAAAATAACTATACACGTTTTTTGGTGCTTGCACGTGCCGACGATAGTCGATTCGATAGCGATTTGGTAAACAAGGCATCGCTCTACTTCAAGGTGAGTCACACGCAAGGTTCGTTAAACAAAGTGTTGAAGTCGATGGAGTTGTATGAGATGAATATGACCAAACTCCAATCCTATCCCATTCCGAGCGACCCATTCCGCTATATGTTTCACTTGGATATGGAGTTCGCCAACACGGAGCACTATCAAGCGGCAATCGCCCTAATGGCGCACCATAGTGAAGAGTTGCGAGTTTATGGCGAGTACAAAAAATTTGTCGAGCAGACCAACTAATCCTAAATATTCTACCACTCCTATCCACCACACAACACCCCCACCCCCCCCACACTATGACAACAACAATCATAGGCACAGGTCTTATAGGCGGTTCCTTTGCCATCGCACTACGCGAAAAGGGTCTTGCCGACCATATTATCGGTGTAGACTCCTCGGCAACCAATAGGGCGCGAGCAAAGGAGCTCGGCTTGGTAGACGAAACGCTGCCGCTGGACGAGGCTATTGCAAAGAGCGACTTAATTGTGCTCGCAATCCCGGTGAACCATATTCCGTTGGAATCAATAAAAATCCTTAATAATGTTGATAAACAAATTGTTATGGATATGGGTTCGACCAAGGAGGAGCTATGCAGCATAATTTCTCAGCACCCCAAGCGAGGGCGATTCGTTGCCACTCACCCAATGTGGGGCACGGAGAGGTCAGGGCCTGATTCGGCTGTGCAAGGTGCTTTTGCGGGCAGGGTTACGGTGATTTGCGAGCGCGAAAGAAGCGACAGCGACGCATTGCAGGCGGTGGAGAAGATATACACCGCCCTTGGGATGCCCATTAAGTATATGGAGCCGGAGGAGCACGATATGCACACGGCTTATATATCTCATATATCGCATATTACCAGCTACGCATTGGCTCTGACCGTATTGGAAAAAGAGCGCGAAAACGAACAGATTTTCGACTTGGCGAGTGCCGGTTTCTCTACGACGGTTCGTTTGGCAAAAAGCTCTCCGGCGATGTGGGCGGCAATCTTTATTCAGAATAAGTACAATGTTTTGGATGTGCTTCGCGAGAATATCCATCAGCTGAATATTATCAGAAAAATGCTCGAAAATGATGATTATGATGGTCTATATAGAATCATTGAAAAGGCAAATACAATTAGCAAAATAATTTAGTAACTATGATAACAAGTAAACGACCACTTATTATTTCCGGTCCGTGTAGTGCCGAGACCGAAGAGCAAACTATGCAAACCTGCCTTGAGCTGGCAGAGAGCGGGCGGGTAGATGTACTCCGTGCCGGCATTTGGAAGCCGCGCACCAACCCCGGCTGCTTCGAGGGTATCGGCATCAAAGGCTTGGCGTGGATGGCTAATGCAAAGAAGGCTACGGGACTACCCATTGCCGTGGAGGTGGCTACGGGAAAGCACGTTGAGAGTGCGTTGGAATTTGGTGTGGATCTTCTATGGATTGGCGCACGTACGACGGTTAATCCATTTAGTGTTCAGGATGTTGCCGAGGCACTTCGTGGTTCGGATATTCCTGTATTAGTGAAAAATCCGATGCACGCCGACTTGGCACTGTGGGCAGGGGCTGTGCAGAGACTTCAGGCGGTGGGTGTGAAGCAGTTAGGACTGATTCATCGCGGGTTTTCGAGCTTTGGCGAGAGTCGATACCGCAATGCACCGATGTGGCACTTGGTGTTGGAGATGCGCCGCAAGATGCCTGAGTTACCTATTATATGCGACCCTTCTCATATTTGTGGTAATCGCCACCTGCTACAAAGCGTGGCGCAGGAGGCAGCCGACTTGAACTTTGACGGGCTGATGCTCGAGAGCCACTGCTGTCCTTCACAGGCGTGGAGCGATGCGGCTCAGCAGCTTACCCCCAAGGATTTAATCGAACTTATAGATGCTATTAACTGGCGCAAAGTGTCGGCGGATAAACCTGATTTTCAGGAGAAACTAGAGGCTATGCGCAGCCAAATTGACCAATACGATGCAGAGTTGCTTGCCATCTTGAGCAAACGTATGGACATCACCGAGCAGATAGGCGTAATCAAGCGTGATAACGATGTAACAATATTACAGGCATCACGTTGGGATGAAATTGTGCAACGCATTTTGGATAATTCCGAGCAGTTGCAACTAAGTCGCGAATTTCTCCATATCTTGATGAACGCAATACATATGGAGAGTATCTCACGTCAAAATAAGGTGATGAATCTTCGCTAAATCAGAAGAATCGTTCGTTCCAATTAACAAGGTATAACTTCTTTTGCGCGCGGGTTACGGCGGTGTAGAGCCACCGTTGAAACTCGCGCGTTATTTGTTCATCGCCATATAAGAGCTGGTCGATAAAGACAGAACTCCACTGCCCGCCCTGCGCCTTGTGGCAGGTTACGGCGTAGGCGAATTTCACTTGTAGAGCATTAAAAAAATCATTTTCAAGAATTTTGCGGTAGCGATTACGCTTGTTGCCAATTTCGGCATAGTCCTGCTCGATGGTGTAAAAGAGGCGCGAACTCTGCTCACGCGTGAGGGAGGGGGCATCGGAGTGGAGCGTATCCAAGAGCACCCAGCAATCGAGCGTGAAATCATCGTAATCGCCAAATTCGATAGTCATATAAGCGAAGCGGAAACCATATATCTCCTTGATTTTCTGCACACGGCGAACACGAGCCACATCACCGTTGGCTATAAATTCAAGGTTGGGATTCTGCTCCTTGTCCACCCAGTGGTAGTTGTTCTTGACAATCATCAACATATCGCCCCCGCATACCTCTTCCTCGTAGCCGAGAATCGAGCGGCGGATGCCTTGGTTGAATTGGTTAGCCCTTTTGTTTGAGCGAGTTATGACTATCGTTTCCTCCTTGCCGAATAGCGAATAGCAGCTCTCCAATTCCTCGATAAGCTCCTGCCCGGTAATACGGAGCACATCGCTTACGGAGAGGTCAAATCGCGGTTCCACAACATTCTCCCTGTCAATATCTGTGCGTATATTTGTGGCATTGCGCAGTATACCTGATTCGGCAGCCTGCCTGACAACCTGAGATAGTGAATTATAAAAAACCTCGCCATAGCGTTCCATATAGAGTGGGTTGAGGGCAGGCGAAAACTCTAGCCCAACGGGTGGCAGTTGAGCATCATCACCAATGATTATAAGCCTGTTATCGCTGCCCGTGTTTATGTACTCCACAAGGTCGTCAATCAGGCATCCGCTACCAAAAGCTGATTCTCTGCTCTCGTTGGCAAGCATAGACGCTTCATCAACAATATATACCGTGTTGTTGTTGCGGTTAATGTCCAAGGTGAAAATCCCGCTATCGCCGCCGATGACCTTTTGGCGATAAATTTTTTTGTGAATTGTGTATGCCCTCTCGCGAGCATATTGGCTCATCACCTTGGCGGCGCGTCCCGTGGGGGCTAACAAAACGCATTTTATGCTCAATTCGCGCAGAGCACCCACCAGTGAAGCTATAATTGTCGTCTTACCCGTTCCGGCATATCCGTTAATCATAAACAACTGTTGGTCAGTATTATTAGCTATATATTTGGCGAGTTCACCAATGAGATTTTTCTGCTGCTGAGTGGGGTTGTGCGCAAAATTTTTATAAATTTGACTTTCGATGTAGTTATTTATCATTTTTTTTGTATCTTTGCTTACCAAAAGAGTGGGGCTAATTGATAGTAAAAAATATTTTAGAAGTTGATTTTTTACTTTATCATTTTACCGAAGCAAACTTAAACAAAAAATACTTATGAAAAAAATTATTCTCTCATTAGCCCTTATAGCTATCATAGCAGTTTTGGTGTGGTGGCTTGTGGGTATGTTTACTACCCCAATTAAATTTGAGGAGCAACGACGCAGTCGCGAAACAAAAGTAGTTGAACGTCTCAAAGATATTCGTACTGCACAGCGGGCTTTCCGTACCAAGTACGGTCGTTTTACCTCTACTTTCGACTCGTTGATTAATTTCGTTAAAAACGACTCTATTGAGCTTGTGTTTGCTCAGGGTAACGAAGATGATTCAGCGGCGATGGCGGGTGGAAGGATTATCCGTGTCAAGAGAATGATTGCTGTCAAGGATACTATTTTCAACGAGCGCAAGGCAAAAGATGCAGTTTTTGCAATAGATGAAATTCGCTATATTCCTTTCTCGGAAATGGTGACGGGCGGAACTAAGAAAGAGTTCAAGTTCGGTTCGACAATGTTTATCACAGAGTCGGGCGTGGGTGTGCCTGTATTTGAGGCTTTTGCACCATACATTGATTTCTTGGGCGACTTGGATAAACAAGAGTTGATAAACTACCGCGATGAGCGTATCAATACACTCAAAAAAGAGGACGGTCTAAAGGTTGGTTCGCTCCAAGCTCCTAACAATGAAGCAGGTAACTGGGAGAAATAGTGGCAGCACTCAGGTAATCAGAGAATTATCCATTCAGGTTACTCTGGATGGATTTTCTTTTGCTGTTGTTGAAAATGGCGTTGATGTGAGAGTTGCGCTATGTGATGCTTCGGGGTTGAGCGGTTTGGCGGCGAGTGCGGCGGGTTACGATGCTGTATATGTGGGGTGGGCAACGGATATGGTGCAGGTTGTGCCGGCGGCGATTTTTGATGCGGACTATGTGGTTCAATACCAGACGGCAGCGAATATGGTTGCCCCCAACAGCGCTGTGCTATACAACGATACATTGTGCAGCGGTGTGGTGGCGGTTTGGAGTGCACCGGAGGAGATTTATTCATATTTGGCGGAGTTA
Organism: Mucinivorans hirudinis; assembly: GCA_000723505.1. Lineage (GTDB taxonomy): Bacteria > Bacteroidota > Bacteroidia > Bacteroidales > Rikenellaceae > Mucinivorans > Mucinivorans hirudinis. The sequence goes on from HG934468.1 coordinate 2,935,950, forward strand.
TTCGGGGTGGAAAAAGTTTATCACTACCATAATATACAGGCGGACATTGCGAGTTGCTATAGTGAGAGTGTGCGAGTTACGGTGTGTGAGGGGATGGCAAATATTGTGATTTGCTCGGTGGAGGGGCTGCAATGTGCTGAGGCTGTCGCAGAAACTCGTGCCGAAAATCTGCTTTACTACGCGACAAAGCTCAATTCCGACGACCACTTTGCACGTCATTCGCTATGGCTTACTGCCGCGGATTGTGCGCACTATGTTCCATTGTTCGACCGTTCGTTTACTGTGGCGCAATACACAGATAGTGAAATGTTTTACCATAATTTCATTCTCCAATGCGAATAATATCGGGCAAGAATAGCAAGCGAATAATCACCCCCCCCTCCAACTTCAAGGCACGCCCCACAACCGACTTTGCCAAGGAGAATCTTTTTAATATTCTCGCAAATCATTTTGATTTTGAGGATGTTTCGGTGCTTGACCTATTTTCGGGAACGGGTTCAATAAGTTATGAATTTTGCTCGCGAGGAGCGCGGCGCGTGGTCTCGGTGGAGTCGAACGCGGTGCACCATAGGTTTATTGCCGAAATGAAACACAAGCTCGGATATGAGCAGCTTATAACGCTCAAGACCAATGCGTTTGTTTATTTGAAATCGGTTCACGAAAAGTTTGACGTTATTTTTGCCGACCCTCCCTACGAGCTCGAAGGCATCGAGACGATACCCGATTTGGTCTTCAGAGCAGATTTGCTTGCTGCCGATGGGTGGTTGATTGTGGAACATTCGGCAGCAACCGATTTTTCGTCTCATCCCCGATTTGTGCAGATAAGACGGTATGGTAGTGTTAATTTTTCGATATTTCAGTTATAGAGTGTGGTAGGATGCGGTAACGGGAGTGAGTTTGATACCCATTTTTGTATACTCCACTCCTGTCCTCTCCCTTCTCCTATCACCACATCACTTAAAAAAATATGTCAAGAGGTTCATTCAACAGTAGTTTTGGAGCGATGATGGCAGTCGCGGGTTCGGCAGTGGGACTTGGTAATATATGGCGTTTCCCATACCTTGTGGGGCAGAACGGAGGCGGAGCATTTTTGGTGCTCTATCTCGCTCTTGTGCTTTTAATCGGTTTGCCGCTGATGCTGGCAGAGTTTTCGATAGGACGAACAACTCAACTGGGGACTGTCAGTTCTTTCAAATCATTGGCTCCACAAAAGAAATGGTATCTAATAGGTTACTTTGCAGTGATAGCAGGATTCGCAATTCTGGGTTTTTACTCGGTTGTTGCGGGGTGGACGCTCAAATATCTTTATGAGGCAGCAATAAATGCTTTTTCGAACCAATCTACAGCAGAACTTTCCAATAATCTAGACAACTTCATAAACTCCGGTTGGCAGCCCATTGCCTATACGGCGGGATTTATTGCACTTTCGGCATACATTGTGATAAAGGGTGTAGAGAAGGGAATCGAACGGTACAATAAGGTTTTGATGCCTGTTATGGTTTTCATTCTCATATTGTTGTGTGTAAATTCGGTAACCTTGGACGGATTTGCTCAGGGGGTGGACTTTTTGTTCAATCCCGATTTTTCTAAGATTGACACCAACGTGGTACTCAATGCACTTGGGCAGGCATTCTTCTCGCTAAGCATTGGTATGGGGGTGTTGATAACGTATGGTTCGTATGTCAAAAAGGAGGAGAATATGCCCGCTACGAAAGGAGTTGTTGCTCTGATGGATAGCGGTATTGCTATTTTGGCAGGACTTGCAATCTTTCCGGCAGTATACACCTATGGTCTCGAACCTTCGGAGGGTTCTACTTTGGTTTTCAAGGCATTGCCCAATGTTTTTGCGCAGATGCCGATGGGCTATTTCGTTGGGTTGCTATTCTTTTTGCTTTTAGTGATTGCGGCTGTAACGTCGGTGGTTTCGATTATGGAGATGATAACTGCTTTCTTTATTGAAGAGTACAAGATGACACGCAAGCGGGCGGTCATCTACATATCGTTGATTGTCTTTGTTATATCTGTGGTTTGTGCCATCTCTCAGATAGAAGATTCATCGCTCGTGCTCTTTGGTTTGAATATTTTCGACCTCTTGGATACGCTCTCTGCGAACTTCCTGATGACTCTGTGCGGCTTGGGAATTGCCATATTCACGGGTTGGTTTTTCGGCAAGAAGAAGCTGCGTGCCGTCTTCACCTCGAACGGCAGGTATCTGAACTGGTTATTCCCGGTGTTTTTCTTCTTGTTGCGCTATTTTTGCCCTTTGGCGGTGGCGATTATATTTTTGTCGAAAGTAGGATTTATATAAACTAAAATGTCTGCCGAAAAAACGTTGCTTGCCGTCAGTGGCGGAGTCGATTCGATGGTGATGCTCGATATGTATATCAAGCAAGGTATGGCTATTGGTGTTGCTCACTGTAACTTTAGGTTGCGCGGGGCGGAGTCGGATGCCGAGCAGGCGCTGGTGGAGAGGGTTGCCACGAAAAACAACATACCTATATATATAAGGAGGTTCGACACATCTTGTGAGGCTGCCTTAGCCGGAGAGTCTATTCAGATGGCGGCGCGACGGTTGCGATATGCCTTCTTCGAGGAGATTTGCACGGAGCAGGGCTATGACAAAATTGCTATTGCCCACCACAGCGACGACTCGACGGAGACCTTTTTTATAAACCTGCTCCGCGGAACGGGGCTGAGGGGTTTGACCGGGATTAGTGCCGTCAATGGACGAGTTATTCGTCCGTTGCTTGGTATGTCACGGGAGCAGATTTTGGAGTATGCGGCTGAAAACGAGGTTAAATATCTTTTGGATTCGAGTAATGGGTCATTAAAATATTTGAGGAATCGTCTTCGCCACGATATAATTCCGCGATTGGCTGACTCCGTGCCCGATTTTCGCAGGACGATGGCACAGAATCTGATGCGACTGGAGCAGGCGCAGAATTTTATTGATAATCAGATAGCTGAAATACGCGACGAGGTAATTTCGGAAAATATTATCGATTTGGGGTTGATAAAGTCGCAAGGAAACTATACCTTTGTAATCTTTGAGTTATTGCGCCCTTACGGTTTTTCGCCCGAGGTGATAGAGGATTTATGCCGTTCTACCGACAGTACAGGCAAGCAGTTTTATGCTGCCCATTGGGTGGCCACCATCGACCGTGGCAGGGTGATTATGACCGAGCGCACGAGGCAGTTGATTGAGGATGAGCTGATTTGCGAGACAGACGAGCGCATTGAGCAGGTTGATGTGAGCAGGTTGATGAGTTTGAGAACGCCGGCGAATGAGGCTCTGCTCTGCGTTGATGCTGCCCACTTTCCGCTGCGGGTGCGGCGTTGGCAGCAAGGTGATTGGTTTGTGCCGCTGGGACTTAGGGGGCAAAAGAAGGTGAGCGACTTTCTCATTGATGCCAAGGTGTCGATGCCGGACAAGGAGCGACAGTTGGTTTTGATGACCGGTGAGACTATTATGTGGTTGATTGGGCGTAGGATAGATGACCGCTTTAAGGTAGACGAAAAATCGAGAAGAGTTATAAAAATAAGGTTATGAAACAGGAATATATCCCTTTTGTGGAGGAGTTGATTGCACTTGCCATTGCCGAGGATATAGGTGATGGCGACCATAGTTCGCTCAGTTCGATTCCCGCCGACGAGCGTGGACGTATGAAACTGCTTGTAAAACAGGATGGTATCCTCGCAGGTATTGAAGTTGCGAAGATGGTTTTTCAGAGGTTAGACCCAACCGTAAAGGTGGATGTCGTGCTTGAGGATGGAGCGTCGATAAAAGTTGGTGATGTGGCTTTTTATGTTGAAGGTAAGCTAATTACCCTTTTGCAATCGGAGCGAATTATCCTCAATATTATGCAGCGGATGAGTGGTATTGCTACTCAAACGAATGTCTATGCTCGGGAGTTAAGTGGGCTAAAAACCAAAGTGTTAGACACCCGTAAGACCACTCCGGGAATGCGCGTTCTGGATAAAATGGCTGTAAAAATAGGTGGCGGGGAGAATCACCGTATCGGTCTGTTCGATATGATTATCCTCAAAGACAACCACATAGACTTTGCGGGCGGCATAACCAAGGCGTTGCAGGGGGCGAAAAAGTACCTTGCCGAGCGTGGAAAGGATATTAAAATAGAGGTGGAGGTGCGCTCGTTGGCTGATATTGAGGAGGTTTTTGCGGCAGGTGGAGCGGATCGGATTATGCTCGATAACTTTTCGGTGGAACTGACTCGCCAGGCTATTGGGTTGATTGCAGGACGTTGTGAGACAGAAAGTTCCGGTGGAATTACTCTTGCGAATTTGCGCGAGTATGGCGAGTGTGGCGTAGATTTTATCTCCGTGGGAGCACTCACGCACCAGATTAAGAGTTTGGATTTGTCGCTCAAGGCGGTTTAGGTTGTTGATTGTGATGCTTTGGGGATTTCTTTCGGTACTTTTAGGTCGGTGCGGAATATCACAAATCACAACATCACAAATCACAATTAATATTTTTTCTGTGAAATGAAGTATTTACAAAAAGCCTTGCCGCATATTGTGGCGCTTGTAGTTTTTGCCGCAGTTTCGGCTATGTTTTTTGCACCTCAATATCGGGGTGAGGCTTTGCGCCAAGGGGATATGGTGCAGGTGGGTGGTATGGCACAAGATATTGTCGAGCACCAACAGCAGTATGGTGAACATCCGGGCTGGGCGGGCAGAATGTTCGGCGGAATGCCGGCGTATATGGTCAATATGAACTATCAGGGGCGATGGATAAAATCGATTGCCGACCTCACATACTTCTTGGGGCAACCCGCAGCATTTCTTTTTGTGGCAATGGCGGCATTCTATCTGATGTTGCTGCTCTTTGGCATAAACGCTTGGTTGGCAATGATTGGTGGTTTGACGTGGGGACTTTCCACCTACTTTCCGATAATTATCGAGGCGGGACATATTACCAAGATGATGGCGCTGGCGTGGATTCCGCCTGTGGTTGGCGGGGTCTATTATGCTTATAGAAAAAATCTTTGGCTCGGGGCAGCCATTACCGGGATATTTCTCTCCGTGGAAATTTCTACGTCCCACCCTCAGATTACATACTACTTTGCGTTTGCAGTCTTTGCCCTATTTGTCAATGAGTTAATAAGAGCATTCAAGGCAAAAACTCACAAAAAGTTTATTGTCGTCTCTCTTGTATTGGCGGGTGCGGCGATGTTGGCTGTGGGGTCAAACCTTGTGCAGTTGTACTATCAGGCGGACTATGCCAAGGATTCGAACCGTGGCGGCAGCGAGTTGAAGGCAGTGGAGGGTGTAACCACGAGCGGTTTGGACAAGGACTATGCCACGGCGTGGAGCTATGGAAAGGCGGAGAGTTTTAATATGTTTATTCCCAATTTCGAGGGAGGGAGCAGTAGCGGTGGCTTTGCAGCGGACGGTGAGGTGGCGCGTGCCCTCGGCAAATATCAAGCTGCGCATATTGCTCCTCAACTGCCTGCATATCACGGTGACCAACCGTTCACTTCTGGACCTGTATACATAGGTGCGGTGATGGTTTTCTTGATGGTGCTCGGTTTATTTATAGTCGATGGGCGCAAAAAATGGTGGATTGTAGCAGTTTCGGTGTTGGCACTTTTGTTGGCATGGGGGCACAACTTTATGTGGTTCACATCCATATTTTTGGACTACTTCCCGCTCTATAACAAGTTCCGCACAGTCTCGATGATACTTGTGATTTTGGAGTGGAGTGTTCCTTTGCTTGCTATCTTTGCCCTCCAAAAATTATACAACAGAGACCTCGCACCCGAAAAATTCCGTAAGGCGATGACCTATTCCCTTGTAATTACCGGTGGTTTCGCACTTTTTGCAGCGTTGATAGTACCCAATTTTATGGATTTTTCGGCAGCGAACGATGCGGCAATGGGGTTGCCCGATGATGTGGTTTCGGCGATGCAGTCGGAGCGAGCAACGCTTCTGACAAACGATGCTCTACGTTCCTTGTTATTTGTAGTGCTAACAGCAGCAGTGGTTTGGCTCTACTATAAGGAGAAAATTAAAACCGCGGTGATGGTTGCGGCTGTGGCTCTTCTGACAACCGTAGACCTCTATCAGGTGGATAGACGTTTTGTGAAAACGGAAGATTTTCGCCCTCGGCAACAGGCGTTGGCGATTCAGCCGACAGAGGCAAATCAACAAATTTTGCAGGATAAGAGCGATTATCGCGTGGCGGATTTTACGGCAAATCCTTTTGCGAGTGCTACGGCTTCTGCATTTCACCGCTCAGTGGGTGGTTATCACGCGGCGAAACTTCGCCGTTATCAGGATGTTATTGATGCCCATTTGTCCAAGCAAAATATGGCAGTGTATGATATGCTCAACACGAAGTATTTTATTACGGACAAGGGTGTGCAGGTAAATGATGGGGCGGCTGGTTCGGCGTGGTTTGTGGAGAATATTCGATGGGTTGCCACACCCGATGAGGAGTTGGCGGCGTTGGGAGAAGATTTCGTTCCCAACGAAACGGCTGTGGTTGATAAACGCTTTGAAAATGAACTCAAAGGAATAGATATTGCAAGAGATAGCGGAGCTTTGATTTACCTCGAAGATTACAAGGTGAATGTACTCACCTATAAGTATAGTTCGCAGAGCGATGGCGTGGTGGTTTTCTCTGAGATTTACTACCCCAAAGGGTGGAAAGTGTTCGTTGATGGCAACGAAAAACCCTATTTTAGGGCGGATTACATTCTGCGGGCAATGGTTGTGCCAGCGGGTGAACATACGATTGAGTGGAAGTTTGAAGTGCCTCACTTCGAGGCAATGACTAACGTAACACGGGCTTCTTCGGTTGCTCTAATACTCTTACTAGGTTTTGGATTTTTTGTAACTTTCAACAAAAGAGATGAATAGAGGTGGTTTTTTTGCGTCGGGAGTCTGTTTGACTTTGCTCTTCTTGTTGCTGGGGGTGGCGAGTTATTTTGTGCTTGGTGCTCAGAGGGTTGCGAAAGATTTGTCCGGCGGATTGAGTGTATCTGTCTTTCTGGCAAGTGATATCACAGCTCAGCAGAGGCAGGCGATTGAGGATGCAATGAAGGCTGATAAGGAGGTTGCTTCGTTTGAATATATTGACTCACAGCGAGCTACCATTGAGTTTGAGAATGCAACCGGAATAAAGGTGCGTGAGGTGTTGGATGAGAATCCGATACCATCTTCGTACGAGATAAAACCTTTGTCGGCAGAGAGTGCCGCGACCATTGAGAGCAGGGTAGGGGAGTGGGAAGGAGTCATTTCAACACTCTACCCCAAGGATGTGAGCGGAGAGCTGACGGGTAGAATCAGGGTGATAAACGGGGTGATACTTGGTGTTGCAGCATTAGTCCTGATTGTGGCTTTGTCATTGATATACTTTACATTGAAGCTCTCGGTGCTGGCTTCGGCTGATACCATACGCACGATGCAGTTGGTGGGGGCGAGGCGTTCGTTCATAAAGAGACCTTATGTGCGGCGGGCGGCGGTGCAGGGTTTGGTGAGTTCTCTGTTGGCGGCGGGGCTATTGGTGGCGATGAGTAGAGTGCTCGGCGATATTGTGGAGGTGGATTGGGAGCAGTTGGGGGTGATTGCTGCTGCAATGGTGGCGGTGGGGGTGCTGCTCAATTTGTTGTTTACGGTGGTGGTGCTTAGGATGGTGGTCAAGTAGATTGGCTATAATCGTTTTTTCTCTTTTTTGAAAAAAAATCTCATAAGCAGGAAATAAAATATTGTTAGTAACATTTGGTGTTCACAAACGTTTACATTGAAAATAGTAGAAAAATGAAAAATAAGACAAGTGTAGCTGTCGATGGGCGAGATATGCCGCTTACGACCAAAAATTACAAACTTATATTAGCCGGAATAGCTCTCATTATCATTGGTTTCCTGTTGATGGTTGGCGGCGGTTCGGATGACCCGAATGTATTTAATCCGGAAATGTTTTCGGTAAGACGTATTGTCATTGCGCCGATTGTGCTTCTGGCAGGGTTTATTTTCGAGATTTACGCAATAATGAAGAAATAATGGAGTTATTAGAAGCTATTATCCTCGGTCTGGTACAGGGCTTGACCGAATTTTTGCCTGTGAGCAGTAGCGGGCACTTGGTCATTGCCAAGGAGATTTTGGGTGTTGATATCAACGAGGAGGCTATGCTTACCTTCGGCGTAGTTGTCCACTCGGCTACTGTGTTAGCCACTATCACCGTCTTCGGAAAAACTATAGGCGATTTGTTGAAAGGGCTCTTCAAATTCAAATATAACGAGCAGACAAAATATCTGTTTATGATTGCCGTTTCGATGATTCCGGTGATGGTTGTGGGTCTCTTTTTCAAAAGCCAAGTTGAAGCCTTTTTTGGTGAGGGGTTGATGCTTGTTGGTGCTATGTTGTTGATTACGTCAGCATTACTGACGCTATCATACTTCCTTACTCCGAAAAATCCCAAGCCGCTTACTTACTCGAAGGCTTTTGGTATAGGGATTGCTCAGGCGGTTGCGGTGCTGCCGGGGATTTCGCGTTCGGGTGCGACAATCTCCACAGGTCTGCTCTTGGGCATTGATAAAAAGAAGATTGCGGCATTTTCGTTCTTGATGGTGCTTGTTCCGATTTTGGGCGAGGCTTTTTTGGAGTTGTTGGATGGAAAGTTTAGCCCTGATGCCTCAGGCATATCTACTATGGCACTCATAGGAGGCTTCTTGACAGCTTACGCTTCGGGCTTATTTGCCTGCAAAGTAATGATAAATATTGTTGCCAAAGGTAAATTATATTGGTTTGCAATATATTGCGCGCTGCTGGGTGCGGTAACTTTGATTTACGCTTGAGTATGAATTTTGTAGAAGGAGTTGTATTTAATATTGATAAGCCCTACGGTTGGTCATCGACCGATGTTGTGCGCAAGCTGAAAAATGAGCTTCGGCGCGCCGGCTATCCAAAAATAAAGATTGGACACGCCGGCACACTCGACCCTTTGGCTACGGGAGTTCTGCTCGTCTGCGTGGGCAAGGCTACAAAGCGAGTCGATGAGTTGCAGGCGCAAAAGAAAGAGTATATTGCAACAATAGAGCTTGGGGCGACAACGCCCAGTTTTGATTTGGAACACGATGTTGATGAACGTTATGAGTTTGAGCATATCAATGGTGAACTAATCGAGAGTATATTACCTCTGTTTAGGGGTGAGATAGAGCAAGTACCCCCCTTGTATTCGGCAAAGCGGATTGATGGCAAACGTGCATATGAGTATGCTAGGGCTGGTAAAGATGTAGAATTGAGGACGGCACGGATAATAATATATGATATGGAGGTTTTGAGTTATGAAAAACCTTTCCTGAAAGTGCGCGTGGAGTGCAGCAAGGGGACTTATATACGCTCTCTGGCGCGAGATATTGGCGTTGAGCTTGGAAGTGGCGGACACCTTACCGAGTTGGTACGTAGCCGTAGCGGAGAGTTTTTAGTGGCTGATTCGCAGAAAGTTGAACAAGTAATGGAATTAATATCACAACATAATGAAACTATCTCAGTATAGATACGAGTTTACGCCGGATATGGTTGCCCCCTATCCGATGGATAATCGCGATGAGTCGCGCCTGATGGTCATAGACCGCCGCACGGGCAAGATTGACCACAAGACTTTTAAGGATGTTTTGAACTATTTCAAAGAGGGGGATGTGATGATTCTTAACAACACTCGTGTTTTTCCGGCGCGCCTCTATGGCAACAAGGAGAAGACGGGGGCAGAGATTGAGGTCTTTTTGCTTCGCGAACTCAACGAGGAGTTGCGACTTTGGGATGTGTTGGTGGACCCTGCGCGCAAGATTCGCATCGGTAATAAGCTCTATTTTGGGGATGATGATTTAGTTGTGGCTGAGGTGATTGACAATACCACTTCGCGCGGACGTACTCTCCGTTTCCTATTTGATGGGACGCACGAGGAATTTCGAAAAGCACTCTATGGGTTGGGTGAAACCCCGCTGCCTCGTTGGGTGCGTGAAAAGGTAGAGCCGTTGGACGAGGAGCGCTATCAAACAATTTTTGCAACGGAGGAGGGTGCCGTTGCCGCGCCTACTGCCGGACTTCATTTTAGCAAGCATCTGCTTAAGCGTATGGAAATAAAGGGTATAAATACTGCATTTATAACTCTGCACGCTGGTTTGGGCGGATTCCGTACTGTTGATGTTGAGGATCTAAGCAAACACAAAACCGATTCGGAGCAGGTGATTATCACCGAAAATGCCGCAAACGTTGTCAATAAGGCGCGATGTGCCGGAAGGAGAGTGTGTGCAGTGGGTACAACAGTGCAACGAGCGATAGAGTCGAGCGTTACCACACAGGGAATGTTGACGCCTTTTGATGGATGGACAAATAAGTTTATCTTCCCGCCATACGAGTTCAATGTTGCTAACTCTATGATTACCAACCTGCATCTCCCTGAATCTATACATCTGATGTTGGTTTCGGCTTTTCTTGGTTACGACTTGACAATGCGTGCCTATGAAATTGCTCGTCAGGAGAAGTATCGCATTGGAACTTATGGAGATGCAATGCTAATTTTATAGGAAGCCTGTAGCTATAAGTTTGTACTTTTGCAGAGTACTTTTATTACCAATATTTGGGCTTCGATATTCAAAAAAATGGAACAACAATCTACACGCCAGCAGAAGGTGGCATCACTTATACAGAAGGATTTCAGCGCGTTGCTCACGAAGGAGGCGGCTGGGCTGGTTCACGGCTCTTTGGTCACGGTTTCGGCAGTAACGATGAGCCCCGACTTGTCTTTGGCAAGAGTTTATTTGAGCATTTTCCCATTTGCCAACGCGCAAGCGACACTCAAAAAACTTAGGACTAATGTGCCTTTTTTGCGGCTAGAACTGGGCAAAAAGGTCAAAAATCAACTGAGAATTGTGCCGGAAATAGCACTCTTTTTGGACGATTCGTTGGAACGGTTGGAACATTTGGAGAAGTTGATGGAAAATTAGACTCTACCAAGTTATGGAGAGGTGCAGCTGCTTCCCGGGTGTTGCTAAAATGAAATTTTTAAGGTGTTCTTAAAGGGGAGCAACAGAAGAATAAGCTATCCACTTGATTACTCCTAAATTCGATATGTATTTCACCACAAGTAGAATCTGCTTAATAAGTAAAAATGGTTGAGTTGCTTTCGCCTGCCGCGAATTTAAAGTCGGGTTTGGCTGCTGTGGAAGCAGGAGCAGATGCGTTGTATGTTGGAGCAGAGGTTTTTGGTGCGCGCCAAAAGGCGGGAAACTCTCTCGAAGATATTGGTCAACTATGTCGCAGAGCTCACCTTTTTGGTGTGCGAGTCTATTTGACAGTAAATACGGTACTCTATGACAGGGAACTTTGCCGTGCCGAAGAACTGATTTGGCAAGCGTGGCAGAGCGGGGTGGATGCCCTTATTGTGCAGGATATGGGACTGTTGGAGATGTCGCTACCGCCAGTTGAACTGCACGCCTCGACGCAAACTTTCAACTTAACACCCGATAAAGTGCGGTGGTTGGAAGATGTGGGCTTTCAGCGAGTTGTTCTGGAAAGGTCGTTGTCTGTTAAAGAGATACGTAAGATTCGCGAAGCGACAAATGTCGAGTTGGAGGCTTTTGTTCACGGGGCAATTTGTGTGGGATATAGTGGGCAGTGCTATCTTAGTGAGGCGCTTTGCCATCGCTCCGGCAATCGTGGAGCTTGTGCGCAGCCTTGTCGTTCGCGGTGGAATCTTTATAGGAGTGGGCGACTGATAGAGCAAAATAAAGCGTTACTTTCCGTCTCGGATATGAATCTGAGTGAGCGTTTGGCTGAACTGGTTGATGCGGGGGTAACTTCGCTAAAAATCGAAGGAAGACTCAAGGATGAGAATTATGTTGTGAATAATACGGCGTATTATTCCAATAAAATCAATGAGTTAGGTTTTGAAAGAGTCTCCAAAGGTACTAGTACCGCTTTGTTTACGCCAGATCCTGCAAAAAGTTTTTCTCGACGTTTTTCGACTTTCCTTTTCGACAAGAGGAAACCTACTACCTCTCTTCTCAATGGCACGAGTGGCGAGTTTATAGGCAAAATTGTGGCTATAGGCAGGGATTACATAGAGTTAGACCGTAATTTTAGCATTAATAATGGAGATGGGTTGAGTTTTGCGGCATCCGGAACAAATGTAAACGCAAGCGAGGGGAGGCGTATTTTTCCTAACGCAATGAATGATATTGAGTTGGGAGTGGAGGTTTACCGTAATTTCGATAACTCTTTCGAGCCCTCTGCCGTGCGCAAAATTGATGTCGATATAGAATTTTTGGATGGAATCATTGTAGCAAAAGATAGCACAGAACTAACAGCACATATTGAATATCAATATGATGAACTGGCGAATAACAGCGAGAGAGCTGCCGAAAACATCCGTGTGGCGATGGGCAAGGGCGGGGATACTATTTTTAATATTGTTGAAGTCGAAATCAAGAAAACTCCTTTTTTGCCAATATCCAAACTTAATGACTTAAGACGCAATCTATTAGGGGAGCTTACTCAAAAGAGATTTGACCAATACCAACGTCCTATCAGAAAAACGACTATAGCCCATCCCGAGTTACCTGTTGCAAAGATTGACTATCGGTATAATGTAACAAACAGATTATCAAGGCAGTTTTATGAAAAGTGTGGGGCGATTCAGGTTGAGCAGGGTTATGAGCTCGAAGCTGCTCGCGGTGCGGAGTTGATGCGCACGCGCCACTGCATCCGTCGCGAATTGGGGCTGTGCGGCGATCAAGAGTCGCTCTATATAGAAAACAACGGCAGGCGTTTTATTCTGGAGTTCGACTGCCGTGAGTGTGAGATGATGATAATCAACTACGGCAGAAACTCTAAAAATTCATTCTGAAAATTTTTTATTAATTGAAATTCAGGAAAATAAATTTGGAGATTCTGGTTTTTTTTTCTTTCTTTGTGCTGAAAAGGTTATATTGATAACCTTTATTAATTCTTAATATTATTAAATATAAAGAAAAATGAGAAAAAAGCTTTCCTTTCGTTAGTTGGTGTATTGCTATTTTCGATGGCATTATTAACACAAATTCAATCAAAAGCTCAAACAATCAGGCTTAAAACCGATTTAGGGGATTTGCTAACAACAAACTATTGTGTTTGTAAAGATGGCAATAGTCGTTGTCTGAGTGGAAACCTTATTTCATTTCGTGTGAGATGTTATGTAGGAGAGCCAGCTACTTGTAGTGATTATGGCTCTAACTGCAAGAATAGCAACTAATTAAGAATTTATACTACGGGGTTTTAGTTATGTCCTACATTATTATGCGCCGTAGTATTTTATACTATTAATTTGAATTAATAGTTAAGAATTGTATATGCTAATATATTGTTTATAAGCAATTTATTGTTCGCAATCATCGTCATACCTTTATTCTTCATAAATGTAACACCCTAATTATTAACTCTTAATGGCATTATTAACCTCTTTTTAATTATTTATAAATCAATGAAGAGTTTATTAATTCTTTTATTTCTTTTGCTTTATTCTTATGTTGTAGCTCAAGAGATTGGTATAGAAAGGGTTGAGGTTATCGGAAAGATGAATCCAGCCAAGATTATGTATAGTGCGGCCAAGAATTTTGGCAAACAGTTTGCCAAAGAGCAGGTTACGCGGGCTTTTCAGTGGCGGTTGATAGAGCAAAATGGTAAGATTCAGCAATTTTCTTCTGCTGAGGTATTGCTTGCACAACTTGATTTTAATCAAAAAAGTAATGTTATTCATTTCGAAAATTCGGCAAACTTCCTTTACAGTGCCCCGTTATCTACTTTCAGAAGCTATGCTTTTGATAATGGGAGACGTATAAATTTCATTGATAGCAACACGAAACCTCTCTATGGTTTGACCGCTCCCACAAATTGTTTTGCTTTTATTCGAAAAAGAGCTATCGAAACCCACTCGCCACTCAATGCCGCTATGGTTAAGCATTACAATGTAAAAGTGGAAAGAGTTTTTAGGGATAAGGCTGATAGTCAGATTATTATGATGAGTTTTGCCACTCGCCCACAGTCGTTCCCCTCAAAAGTGAGACTTCTCTGTAACGGTACGGTTACATATAATGCTACCGAAAAATATGTGGTTGCTGTGGATGTGGAGCAGATGGTGGACTATTTCTCAACCAAGATTCACAGCAACAATTTCTATGGCGAGGTGGTTACAAACACTTCTCTCAAGGTGGGATATCGCAAAGTCGGAAACAGACTCTTCACCGACTATATCCGGAGCAAAACCAGTTGGAGTACGGAAGACTCAATGGGTTATCGCTCAGAACTTGAGCCACGAGCAGAGCCTGCAAAGACCAAACTTATCGACCGCGAATACATTGTGATGTCGAAAGTGAAAGAGTGCTCGAAAAACGAGGTGGAGTTAATCAAAAAAAGTCTTTTCTGCTCTATGATGGGTACAGATTTAGGGCTACTATATGCTCCTGCCGACAATGCTCTATTTCTTAAATTTGAATCTACCGAGGTTACTCGTCATAAAATCGAAAAAGATTTAACTCTCATTGGTGTGAGTTTGAGTAGTCAGGCACAAGAGATGGCTTTTACAAGGTATGATGTTGATTATGAAACTGGCAAATTGCTCGTTCCAATAAACGAAGGTCAATTGAAAAGACAAAATGAGCTTATTCCTAAGCTGTTTGTAGATTTTAGAGAACTAAACGGACAACTCTTCAATGAATAATACGGTGAAATATATTGTAATCGTACTTGCGATTTTATGTTACGCTTGCACCAGTAGCAGCAAGGGGGAGTATGAAGGTTTGGATAATAGGAGTGAGCGGAATATCAAGGAATTGAGGGTCGTCTTTGATACGGTGCTTATCGACGGAGCAATCACTTCAATGGAGGGAGAGTGGCGAGTTTGGGGCGATAAGTTGATATTTGCCGATGCAAATATGGTGGGAATTAGAGTATTTGACTCTAAAGGTAATTTCCTTGCAAGATATATCAATGATGGCAGAGGGCCAAATGAGATGGTATCGCCTTGTGTATCAGTATCTATACTGGGAGAAAACGATTTGTTGTTGCTCGATGCCAATATGTCAATGATCAGATGCGACAGCCTATTCGGCTTTACACAAAAAGTGATAGCATTTGCGGAAAATTGGCAGCCCGGCGATAATGAAGATGTTAAAGATATGCACAAGGCTGACCCCGAAAATAGTATGATATATGAGTATAACGTATCGACCAAATATACAAAAAAGTTATCGGATAGAATCGTTGCACCCATATTAACTGAACATTACGCCTTTAACGGCTACTTTGCCAATGTAAAAAACTATTGGAAAAATTCGTATATATTTGCCTTCATGAATGATAAAACTTTGCGAGCAGAAGAGAAATTCGGTCATTTTCCACCTATTTACAGCGAAAAGAATCTGCCTAATTTTGGGTTTTACAATTTTGATGCCGGAAGTGATGAACTTCTATATGTTACATTTGCCATTGACTCTCTTATTTATGCTTTTGACAAGAATGGCAAACTGCGATTCTCGTTCGGAAATAGTCCAGACACCTTCCGCGATATTGTCTACACTCCAACCATAACATTTGAGGAGGCTGATGAGAGATACTGGGATGATATGGAACAAGGGGCATACTATAACGGGATTATGATTGATGGAGAAAAAATAGTGAGAAGTTACAAAAATCAAGGTGTTGGCACGGGTGGTGGAGTTCAGGTATATAATGATAATGTGCTGGAATATGATATTAAAATATCATTGGTGGCTAAATTGATAGGTGTACTTCCGGATGGCAGAATCGTGTTGGTTAAACATATTGAGCCTGATGACGAGAATTTCACTCTATTTCTTCTTGCAATATGAGAACTTTTTTGATATGGCTGTTTATTTCTGTCAGCTGCGCTTCAATATCTCAGACTCCAAGCCTCTCTTTTATAGGGAAAAGGATTGTTAATTTAGGAGACATCAAACAGGGCGAAAAAATATATCACAAAATTGAATTTATTAATAATGGAGACGCCCCTTTGATAATTCTGGGTATTAGCAAATCTTGTAATTGTACTGATGTTACTACCTCTTCCAAAACTATTAAACCAAACGAAAGGGCAAGTATCTTATTAACTATTGATACGAAGGGAAAAATAAATACTAATGTTATTTCTGCGACAATAACTACAAACAGTAAACAACAAGATTATTCTGTCAAAGTAACCTTCAAAGTTAGGAAATAGGTATTATTAACGGCAGCCGATTCCTGCTGGAGTTCGACTGCCGTGAGTGTGAGATGATGATAAAAAATAGAGTACGATAATAATTATTTGATATTACTTAGTACTGAGTATCATCAAAAGTTGAGTTATTAATCAAAAAAATAATTTTGATTTTCAAATAAAAACATTACCTTTGTGGTCAGGAGTGGGGATTAAATGGGGACGCGAGTCCCCTTTTTTGATAAAGAACCTATGATTGTCAAGGAGAAAATTGAAGAGATAGCACGGGCGCAACTTGTCGGCAGTGAGTTATTCTTAGTCGGAGTTAGTGTGTCGGCAGCAAATGAGATTGAGGTCACGGTTGATGGTGCGAATCGCGTAACCATTGACGAGTGCGCCATTCTCAGTAAATCCATCGAGAAGGAGTTAGATCGCCAGACCGAGGATTTTGAGTTGTCGGTATTCTCAACCGGCATTGGGCAGCCGCTCAAATTGCTCAAGCAATATCAG
The DNA here is from genome assembly GCA_000723505.1 of Mucinivorans hirudinis. GTDB lineage: Bacteria > Bacteroidota > Bacteroidia > Bacteroidales > Rikenellaceae > Mucinivorans > Mucinivorans hirudinis. Next base: position 2,952,676 of record HG934468.1, read on the forward strand.
ATTCGGGTTGGTCGCTTGGTGGAGCTAGTGTTGAAAAACGGACTCAAGGTGCTCGGAACGCTTACAGATGTGAGTGAAGAAGGGATAACAGTTGAATACTTGGTAAAAGAGAGTGTCGATGGCAAGAAGCGCAAAGTCGATGTTACGAAAACGGAACACTACAAATTTGACGAAATAAAAACTACAAAAGAAGAGATAGACTTTAAGTGATGTGATGTGTGATGTGTGAATTGCGATTTCTCGCATTTCACGCGTAATTATCACAAATCACAAATCACAAAACACAAAACAATGGAATCAATTAATCTAATAAGTACTTTTGCCGAGTTCAAGGAGCTCAAGAACATTGATAAGGCAACAATGGCGGGAGTGTTGGAGGACGTTTTCCGCAATATGCTCCAAAAGCTTTACGAGACGGACGAAAATTACGATATAATCGTAAATATCGAGAAGGGTGACCTGGAGATTTGGCGTAACCGTAAAGTTGTGGAAGCAGATTTCTTGGAGGATGACAATCTGGAAATCTCGTTGGAGGACGCCAAAAAGATAGATGCGACATATGAGCTCGGAGAATATGTGGCGGAGGCGATACCAATGAGCAGTTTTGGGCGCCGTGCCGTGTTGGCAATCCGTCAGAATTTGGCTTCAAGGATTATGGACTTAGAGAAGGCTAACCTCTTCAATAAGTATAAGGAGAGGGTTGGCGAGTTGATGAATTGCGAAGTCTATCAGGTATGGAAAAAGGAGATGTTGGTTTTTGATGACCAAGGAAATGAGTTGCTTATTCCAAAGAGTGAGCAGATTCCGGGCGACTTCTTCCGTAAGGGCGAGACGGTGAGGGCTATCATATCTAAGGTTGAGATGATTAACAACTCGCCAAAGATTATCCTTTCACGTACCGCGCCCGAGTTTCTGGAGCGGTTGTTTGAACTGGAAGTACCCGAGATTTTCGATGGGTTGATTACTATCAAGAAGATAGTGCGCATTCCGGGCGAACGCGCTAAGGTTGCTGTGGAGTCCTACGATGAACGCATAGACCCCGTTGGTGCTTGTGTGGGTGTGAAGGGGGCACGTATTTATACAATCGTCAAGGAGTTGCGCAATGAAAATATTGATGTTGTGAATTGGACTTCCAATCCGCAGTTATTGATTCAGCGCGCGTTGAATCCTGCCAAGATATCTTCGGTGGTCATTAGCGAGGCTGAGAAGAAGGCGGAGGTTCACTTGAAGCCGTCTGAAATTTCGATGGCTATCGGCAAAGGGGGCTTGAATATACGGTTGGCAAGTATGCTTACCGGTTATGAGATAGATGTATATCGCGAAGGGGCTGAGGCAGAGGAGGAAGATGATGTTGCTTTGGTTGATTTTTCGGACGAAATCGAACCTTGGATTATCGAAGAATTCCGCCGCATAGGTTGCGACACTGCAAAGAGCGTATTGAAAATCAGCGTCGAGGAGCTCACACGCCGTACGGATTTAGAGACCGAAACAATAGATGAGGTTATGCGGATACTCCGCACAGAGTTTGAGTGATGATGTTGTGATGTTGTGATAAGTGATTTGTGATGTGCTTCGGTGCATATCATATTCAAATCCTTTCACAGACCGCTATCACAAATCACAAATCACAAATCGCAAAAAGAATGAGTGAACAGAGAAAAATAAGACTTAGCGGCGTTGCAAGAGAATATAACGTCGGAATCGGCACCATTATCGACTTTTTGGCGAAAAAGGGTGTTGCGATTGAACATAATCCTAATGCACCGATTGAGGGTAAGGCTCTCGATTTGGTTCGTGCTGAATTTGGCACAGGCAAGATTGAGAAGGTCAATATCCGTGAAAAAATTCGCACCGAGCAACAGAGCGTTCGATTGGAAGATAAGGTTAAGAACCCATCTTCTGATGATGATTATCCTATTGAAAAGGAGGTGATTATCAAGAGTAATGCGATATTTACGCCCGAGGTTGAACACCTGTCGGGACCTAAGATTCTAGGTAAAATAGATTTGAACAAGCCCAAGGCAGCACCCCAGCCTGTGGCTCAGCCAAAGCCGGCGCAGCCTAAGCCTATGCAGCAGGAGCAAAAGCCAAAGATTGAACCGCAGTCGTCGCAGCCCAAACCCAAGGTTGAGCAACCGCAACAGCCAAAGCCTGTGGTGGCGCAACCACCCAGACCATCTGTTCAATCTCCTGCAAAGGTTTCGGAGCAGCCCAAATTGGTGGTGCAGCCACCTCAGCCCAAGGTTGATTCTGCGAAATTAGCAGAACCTGCTCGTGACCCTCGTATTTCCGAGAGTGGCGTTTTCCGTGCAAACGAACCTGAAAAGTTGTCGGGTCCTACGGTACTGGGCAAAATTGAGTTGCCAGTTGCGCGTCCATCTTCGGGGCGCAATGATGAGAAGCGAGGCAAACGTAATCGTATCAAAAAGAATAAAGTAGATGTTGCAGCTGTGGGCAGTGCTCAGCAGCAGGGCGGCGGAGACAAGAATAAGAGACAAGGTGGTGCGGGCGGCAATCAACAAGGTGGTGGCGGTCATAGCCACAACCAAAATCGCGGTGGCGGTGCTGGTAATCAGCAGGGCGGTAATCAACAAGGCGGGCAGGGTAACAAGAAAAGGGGAGGCAGTAAGTTGCCACCTCGTCCTGTGCTGAAAGCCGAGGTTAGCGATGAGGAGGTGCAAAAGCAAATTAAAGAGACACTTGCGCGCCTAACGAGCAAGGGGTCAAAGAGTAAGGGTGCAAAATATCGTCGTGACAAACGCGATGCCGTGGGTCAGCGTATAGCCGAAGAGGCGCATATGCAACAGATGCAGAGCAATGTTTTGCAAGTTACGGAGTTTGTAACGGTGAGTGAGTTGGCGACGATGATGGATGTGAATGTTAATCAGGTGATTATGGCTTGTATGAACCTTGGACTTATGGTGTCTATCAACCAACGCTTGGATGCAGAAGCATTAGCTATTGTTGCAGAGGAGTTTGGTTACAAGGTTGAATTCGTGTCCGTTGAGATTCAGGAGGCTATCGAAAGCGATGATGATAGTCCTGAGGATTTGGTGTCGCGTCCGCCGATTGTTACCGTAATGGGACACGTAGACCACGGTAAGACTTCACTTTTGGACTATATCCGCAAGGCGAATGTTATTGCAGGTGAAGCTGGTGGTATTACTCAACATATTGGTGCATACTCTGTTAAGATGGATGATGGTCGTCGTATCACATTCCTGGATACTCCGGGTCACGAAGCATTTACGGCGATGCGTGCGCGTGGTGCTAAGATTACGGACGTTGCAATTATTATTGTTGCTGCGGACGATGCAGTGATGCCTCAAACCATAGAGGCTATCAACCACGCTTCGGCGGCAGGTGTGCCTATGATTTTTGCTATCAACAAGATAGATAAAGCAGGTGCAAATTCCGAAAGGATTCGAGAGCAGTTGGCAAATATGAACTATTTGTTGGAGGATTGGGGCGGTAAATACCAATCTCAGGAGATTGCGGCTAAGAGCGGTTTGAATGTTGAGCATCTTTTGGAAAAGATTGTGCTCGAGGCAGATATGCTCGATTTGAAGGCTAATCCTAATCGCAAGGCTTCGGGTAGTATTATAGAATCTACACTGGATAAGGGGCGCGGATATGTTACCACAGTGTTGGTGCAGAATGGCACGTTGCGAGTTGGTGATGTGATGTTGGCGGGAATTTACACGGGTCGTGTGAAGGCTATGTTCAACGAGCGTGGCAAGAAAATAAGCGAAGCACCTCCGGCAACACCTGTTTTGGTGCTCGGTCTGAACGGTGCGCCCCAAGCGGGTGATTTGTTCAACGTGATGGACGATGACAAGCAGGCGCGCGAGATTGCTACAAAACGTGAGCAATTGCAACGTATGCAAGGACTCCGTACACAGAAACATATTACGCTGGACGAAATCGGTCGCCGTATAGCTATCGGTTCGTTCAAGGAGCTCAATATTATTGTCAAGGGTGATGTGGACGGCTCGATTGAGGCTTTGACTGACTCTTTATTGAAGTTATCTACCGAGGAGGTTCAGGTGAATGTGATTCACAAGGCTGTGGGTCAAATTTCCGAATCGGATGTTTTGTTGGCGGCAGCATCGAATGCCATCATAGTAGGCTTCCAAGTTCGTCCTTCGTCGGCAGCGCGTAAACTAGCTGAGAAAGAAGAGATTGATGTTCGCCTTTACTCTGTTATTTACGATGCCATCAATGAGGTTAAGGATGCTATCGAAGGTATGTTGGCGCCCGAAACCAAGGAGGAGATACTTTGTTCGGTTGAAGTTATTGAGACCTTCAAGATATCAAAGGTCGGAACTGTTGCGGGCTGTATGGTGCGCGAGGGTAAGATTACACGTAACACCAAAATCCGTGTAATTCGTGATGGTATCGTTGTCTACACGGGACGTTTGGGTTCGCTCAAGCGCTTCAAGGACGATGTGAAGGAGGTGAACACAGGGTTGGATTGCGGTCTGAATATTGACAATTTCAACGATATAAAGGTGGGCGACTTTATAGAAGGATACGAAATGACGGAGGTAGCGCGTAAGCTCTCTTAAATATAAATAGTCGGTTGCCAATCACCGGAATCAGCCCTTTTAGCGTAACACGCTGTTAGTCAAATAGTATTTATTGGCGAAAACAGCAGATTCTACATAAGAGACTACATAAAAGCGTCTGAAGACCAGTGTTTTGCACTGCAAAGATAGAACAATAATATCCAAATCCAATAGTCCCGTTCAGGCTATTTTTAGAGGAAATATCATTGTTTGAGGAGTTCGACCATTATGTAGCCTACCTAAAAAACTACACCGGAACATCAACCGCTATTATACGGGGAATGTTCCGGTGTTCTTTTTGTGATTACCGACCAATATGCAATATCACTATTCTGGGTCGGCTGATCGATGGAAACTTCTATGAGGCGTAAACTCTACTGACCGTCTTTCTTTGGTCTGATCTGTCTGCCCCTTATTAATATTGTAGTATGGTCGGCTTTTGTGCGCTTTTACTACAAACTTGCCAAAGTTAATCAATGAGATGTTGTTCCCTTGTTTCAGCTCTTCTAAAAGGAGACTTAGGAACGGTTCTACAATTTCATTCAGTTCCCATTTCTGATAACTGATACCTTGGCTTGAGAGTTGTTTGTATAACTTGTCAATTAACTGTTGCTTATTCATTGGATTAAAAAGAGTATCGAGAACATAATGGCTTTATGTGTATCTCGACACGCTTGTCTTCCAAAATCCGCAACATCGCTTTATAAAGAGGTAGCTCTTCTACCCCTGCTATTTTGAGTGCCTCAATCTTCATCGTGTTTTCAATGAGTTCAAGATACTCTTGCTCGGTGATTGTTACATATTTTATGTGGTTAGATTTTAACTTGGCCATAACCTCGATTGGTTACATCTATATCCTTCAGTTTATCATCTATAATCTTTCAGTTTACTTTTCGCCGTAGTCTGCCGGAATCTCACCCCACTCTCTATTATCCCAATGTAGAACTTCAATAGTCTCGACCTCTGCGGCAAAGGCTTTCAGAAACACCTCCGCTTTTTGAAGTGCAGGATTGCGTTTCTTAGAGGCTGTGCGCTTTGCTTTAAACCACGCTATTGCTGTGGTGCTATCGGTATAGATGGTTCGTGGAGAGTAGCCGTTTGCGATAATGTATTTGACCGCTTCGACTACTCCCAAGAACTCTCCTATATTAATAGTCTGAAAGCCCAGAGACACGCTGAACAACTCTTCGCCGGTGGATATATCCACAGCTCTGTATCGGGTTAATCTATTTTTGGTGGAGTGAGCGCCGTCTGTGGCTATTCCGTGAGTGGGTCGGCACATTGTAACACGTAGTCCGGTATATGATACCCATCTCGACGCATACGTTGTACGACCTGCCTCGCTTTGTGAGATAGGTCTTCGATGACCTGTTCGACATCTTCAATTTCTCCTGTATCTCGGAGAAATTTGGTGATACCCGCCAGTGTTCTGGTGGATACGTTTCTACCGTCTTTGGGGTCGAAGTAGACGATTTTGTTTCCAAACGAAACGGTTACTTGATAGATTCCGTTTGAAATGATGAATGTGTCTACATGGGCTTTGAATAGAGCTAACCTTGCCGACACGACCACATAGCCTGTGCTATTGTGCATCGGCTTTAATTCAACGTCATAAAGTTTGTTGACTTGAATTTTGTCTTTGAGCTCTTTTGCAAGAAGACAGATTTTTTTGCCAAAGCGGGAATCCTCTCGAACCCCCAGTAATTTACTGGTTTTTGATTGACGAGATACAAAACCTATGATCTCGCCTGTCTGCTGTGATACCGCAAATTTCATTTGCGTTTTCTCCAATTCCATTTTTCATTATTGGTTCCATCTATATCCTTGGTTCTACAGGATTTCGTGTGAGAATAGTTATCTTTGCCGAATGACAGCAACCGAAGTATTGAGTAAATTATTATTGCCTATGAGTAGTGATTGGTCGATAGGCAGTGTAGACATCGACGAGCAAAACGAGGAAGTTCGTATTGAGCTTGTCTATAACAATGAAGTGGTAATTATTGATGGCGTAAGTTATCCTATCTATGACTATCGTTCAGTTCGAGAGTGGCGACACTTGGATTTGTGGCAATATAAGAGTTACCTTGTTGCCCGTATTCCGCGTTATATTGTTGGAGATAAGGTAATAAGCTTGGGCGTACCGTGGTCAGCGCCATTGGAACGTATGACCACTTTGCTCGAAAAAAAACGATAGAGACTTTGCAAGTAACCAAGAGTCAGAGTGGTACTGCAAGGTTATTGCGTATAAGTTTTGACCAAGTACATCGCGTGATGCACCGAGCAGTAGAGCGCGGTATGGCATTGCGAGATAGTGATGAGCTATATAAATATGTTAGCATTGACGAGAAAGCTATAAGTCGTGGTCACGAGTACGCATCAATTTTATCGGATGAGTTGAGCGGAATTGTGATAGAGGTTAGTAAAGGCAGGACAAAGGAAAGTGTTGATAATTTGTGTATTAAAGGTTTATCTGAGGAGCAGCGAGGGGCAGTAGAGCGAATATGCACCGATATGTGGGATCCTTATATTTACGCAGCAAAGGAGTATTTTGGGCAAGCATTGCACTGCCACGATAATTTTCATTTGGTCGGTTATTTGAATAAGGCTGTTGATAAGGTACGTCGCCGAGAGGTTAAGTTACACGAAGATTTGAAACGAACTAAGTATTTGTGGCTCAAGGACACAAATAATTTTACAGATAAGCAGTATGCGACTTTCGAGGCTATACGGGGAGCAAATTACGAGGTATCTCGGGCTTGGCAAGTGAAGGAGAATTTTAGAGATATTCAGTTTCGGCAAGAAAACTATCAAAGTGCATTATCAATATATATGCTTTGGAAACAGAACGCATTAAGGGTAAATATACCTGAGATAAACCAAGTAGTAGAAATGTTTGACAGGCATAAAAAAGGAATTGTAAATGCGATACTAACTGGCGCAAGTAATGCAAGGGCAGAGAGGTTAAACAGCTCTATCGAAGAGATAAAAAGAATAGGCAGAGGATACCATAAATTTGAAAACTTCAGAACCGCAATACTATTCTTCAATGCAAACCTCAAACTTTACCCACACGAAAACCAGTAGAACCATATCCTTCAGTTTATCATCTAAAATCTTTCAGTTTATCATTGTGCCTCAAATTTAATTATTTTGCCTCAAACAACCAAACTTTATTTGCTTAATTTTCTGTGTGTTAGCCCAACTTCAACGCCAAAAAGTTTTTTCAGTGTTTTTTTGCTCAAAAACGGGTATGATTTCATACTATTGAGTTGATTTTCAGAAGATGCTTATTTGGTGAAGTGCTTTGTAATACCCACGGGAGTAAATTTTATGTTGTACCTTAGCGGGCATGTACTTCACATCGAACATACGCGTGAGCCCCGAGCACGGCAGGGAACTCCCTTATTATAAAATCAAGGAGTCCTTCCGTGATGTTATAGGACGTGTGCATACCCGTGTAATGTTGACTCCGGGCTACCTTCCCGATTTGTGCAGCGATGAGATTGTGCAGATTCGCCGCGGTCTGACCTATATGATGGAGCAGAGTGCGTATATCCCAGCTCAGCAGGCGATGTTTACTGCCGATCCCAGAGGAGAGTACAGTGAAGAGGTTCGTGGATACATCGAGAAGTTTTGGAGTCAGATAAAGGGTAGCGGCAAGATTGATTCCGCACGGGCAAGTTATGATGAGGCAGAACGCAAAGCCCGCAAATTAATAGATGTCAACACAATACAGCATACAGATGCACGTGAGGCAGGTGCAGAGAATGTATGCCTTCAGGCGATACGCGAACTACAGCTCGACACATTTCTGCGACGCGAAGGATGGTCGGAGCGTAAGATAAATTCTACACTGGCATCCTTGATTATCCGGACTGTATATTCCCCATCGGAATGGGCGGCACTACGTATACTCGACGAGAATTCTGCCGCAATGGAGCTTCTGACGGGTCAGTTTGGCGACTGCCCGACTCAGCGCGAGGTATATGCGGCTGCTCCATCGCTTTATGCCTTGAAAGACAAGCTAGAGCGTCATCTGTGCTCTCGCACCGACTCGTTGTTTAATCTCACTAACCGGGTGATGCTCTTCGATTTGACCAACTTCTATTTCGAGGGTAGCAAGACAGGCTCAAAGAAGGCAAAGTTTGGTCGCTCGAAGGAGAAACGCTCAGACTGTCGCCTTCTTGTCCTCGCCTTGGCAATCAATACTGAAGGCTTTATCCGATACAGTTCAATCCTTGCCGGCAACACAGCCGACCCCGATTCACTACCGGCGATGGTGGAGGGCATTATCTCGAAGAATCCGGTCTCGACAAACCCCCAACAGAAAGTTATGGTGGTCATCGATGCAGGAATAGCCACGGAAGCCAATCTCGGATTGCTCAAAGAACGAGGATATAATTACCTTTGTGTCAGCAGAACCAAGCTCAAAGATTATACTCTCAAAGAGGAAGGTCGCTCTGTTACGGTATTTGATAGTCGCAAGCGTCCCATTACTATAGCCCAAGTCGAGCACCGGGAGGGAGGCGACTTCTACCTTCGCATTACCTCCCCCGCCAAAGCAATGACCGAACATTCCATGAACCAACAGTGGCGAGAGCGTTTCGAGCTTGAACTCACAAAGGCACGCAACGCTCTTACGGCAAAAGGAGGCACAAAGAGATACGACAAGGTGGTGGAGCGTGTTGGACGTGCACTCGGTAAATACCCCTCTGTATCCAAGTATTACCAAATAGACTACATCCGCTCGGGTGAGAATCCCGAACACATGTCAGATATCCGCTGGCAAATCAAAATCAGCCAAGAAGAGACTGAGCAACGCTTTGGCACATACTTCCTGCGCACCAACATAGCCACCCTTGACGAGCGAACTACGTGGGAGTACTATAACTTGATTAGAGAGATAGAGACATCAAACCGGCAACTCAAAACAGACCTGGAATTGCGCCCCATCTACCATCAGACAGATAACAACTCCGATGCCCATCTATTCTTCGGACTACTATCATACTGGATTGTAAACACAGTTCGACACAAACTAAAGTTACAAGGCATAACTCATTACTGGACTGAATTAAAGCGCATTCTATCCACCCAAAAGGCTATTACCACCAAAGCAGAAAACGCACTCGGAGAACAAATAGAACTACGCATCTGTTCGGACCCCACAGATGCCGCCTCGGAACTATATCGAATCCTCGGATACAACCCCATACCATTTAGACGACACACAATCAAAACTGCACCACCACCTCCGAATTGAAAAATCTGTAGTACCCACGCAGAAAGCCAAAAACAGATAAGGCTTAAAGAACAGAGGATTTGCATACATATTACGTTGAAGTTGGGTTAGGTAGCGACATTTACAGAGAAAGCTATCGTTTTACCTGTAAATAATCTTGTTCCGTTACGTGACTGAAACGCTCGTCAGATGAGGACGTTACCTCACATTGCCAGTACCTGTATGTCCGTCCTGCTTGGAGGTTGTAAGGATATACATCAAATTCTTTCAAAAAAAGTATGCCGATGTCGTATGCAAATGGGGTTTGTACCTCCGGAAAGCGTTCGTTGGGCTGTCGATAGAGTTTTTTATACTCAGTTCCATATACCCAAATGTTGGTCAATCGAACATCGGGGTCGATGTCGTATCTCTTTGCCCACTCTACAAAGTCATATATATCGGTTTCGATTAGCCGGTGGTTGAAATGGTCGCCCGCCTCAGCTTCGAGTCGCTTGTACGATTCCCAAATCGGTTGTCGCGTGAGAATCTCTTTGTATCGCTTCTCTGTGACATAATCGGTGGTGTACCACAACAGTTCATATCCATTGCCGGTGGAATCTTCTACATATGCTCTATCGAACTGATACCGCTTTACCATATAACTATTGTCGATGCCTATCTCATCATAGCCCATACAAGAGCGAAAGATTCCTATAACGGCGATGAGTATCAAAAAAGAAGTGGTGCCACCCAAAAGCAACACCACTCCACAACCCTTATCGGCTATATTAAGGAATCTATTCGTCTTGTTCATAATCTTCTGTTTGGTTAACATTGACAATGAAATTGCCGTCACTATCTCGCATTTCGGAGATACATATCGCACAGCCGGCATCTAACAGAGTATTTGAAATCTCCTCTTGTTCCGTCTCGGCAATACGGACGGTCAAGACACCATCTATGACGGTGGATGTTAGCCCCGCAACGGTTTCAACAACGGTTGCATCCTGTTCGTATGCTTCAAAAAACTCTCCGTTGTGGAATAGTATAATTGTCTCTTCTCCTCGTCGAGCCTTCATTGCTTGGAGAGCTTCGGTTTTACTTATCATCGTTATCTTGTTTTTGCTGTTTATTCAAGCATTTGGTGCAGACACCTTGGTTGCGTTTCCACTGAGATATATTTGTATTCTCGCCGCAACTTGTGCAGGGTCTATGAGTTATTTTGCTGTCATAAACTATTTGCTCGATGTAGCTTCTTGAATACCCATACTTTTTCATCAAGGCTTCAATAATATGCCTTTTGACTAATCGGCGATCCTTGGCTTGCTCCTTAAACTCAAATAAAATAAGGTTGTTACGCACTATCTTAGTGTCAAGTAAATGCCTGACACTCATCACTGTTTTTATGTCAATCTTCTGGATCCTTGCCAGAAAATGTAACTCTTCTTTTGATAATTCTTTTCTCATTGCTCGTATTGACAGTTAATTGCGCCATATTTATCTGTGGGTAAAATCGTTGACGGTTTTTCTTCACTCCGAGAAACATTAGCAAATATAGTGCTTTTTGCTCACATTTCTTTGTAGTTTCTCAAATGTGTATAGATAATCTCGCCAAGTTGCTCCTCATTTTCAATTTTTACTCGATTTCCAATGGGTAATGCACTTTTCAGAGGTGTAAAGTAAATTGAGAAATCTTCGCCATCAGGAACAGAGAATCCGCCCACGGTTTGCAAGCCTACCTTAATTCTGTAGTACTCTTTAATGGGGCGGTAAGTTTCAGGGTTGGGAATCTTTATCGTTCGTCGTTTTTTACGCATATATGCTGCCAGTAGCTCATATACGGGAATGATAACCTCGTTTAAGTAGCTTGGCGAGGTGGGCATCTGTAATTTGCGCTCTTCGCTCGAAAGACGACAAACCCTTTCAATTTCACTGAGATATAAATCTAAACGCTCAGTGTACGCATCAATCAATTCTTGAAAATTCATTATTTCACTGTTTTAGTTTTCAATTGTTCCTATTTCACCAAGAAAATTATAATCTTTAATGGGCGTATAATCTCCTTTGGTCATCTTACCCAACTTCAACGCCAAAAAGTTTTTTCGGTGTTTTTTTGCTCAAAAACGGGGGTGATTTCATACTATTGAGTTGATTTTCAGAAGATGCTTATTTGGTGAAGTGCTTTGTAATACCCACGGGAGTAAATTTTATGTTGTACCTTAGCGGGCATGTACTTCACATCGAACATACGCTTGAGCCCCGAGCACGGCAGGGAACTCCCTTATTATAAAATCAAGGAGTCCTTCCGTGACGTTATAGGACGTGTGCATACCCGTGTAATGTTGACTCCGGGTTACCTTCCCGATTTGTGTAGCGATGAGATTGTGCAGATTCGCCGCGGTCTGACCTATATGATGGAGCAGAGTGCGTATATCCCAGCTCAGCAGGCGATGTTTACTGCCGATCCCAGAGGTATAATACTCCCCCAAAATAGGACAGCAGTTTAAGCTATAATTTGGTTATCTTTGGTCTCATAAAAAATGAGACAAACTATGAGGAAAAAGATTTCGGCAGAGACCAAAGCGGCAGTAGCCTTGGAAGCTATCAAGGGCTTGAAGACAGTCAATGAGATTGCTTCGATTTATGAAGTTCATCCGACGCAGGTTGGGGTATGGAAGAAGCAGTTCAAGGAGGGAGCGACCGCCATTTTCTCGACTGACAAGGAGCGTAAAGTCAAGTCTGATGAGCAGGTAGAGAACAATCTTTATCGCAAGATTGGTCAGCTTGAGATAGAGAACGAGTTCTTAAAAAAAAAGTGGGAGCTACTCAAATCTCGTTAGCCGAGCGTAGAGAGATGGTAGAAAAGAATCATCCTCGGCTGAGTTTAGTTCAGCAGTGCATATTGCTAAACATTTGCCGCAGTGGCATATACTATGCGAGCAAAGGAAGAGCAAGTGCAGATGAGCTTGCTGTTAAAGCAGAGATAGACCGCACCTATACCAAAATGCCTTTCTATGGTGTCGAGCGGATGACTGAACACTTGCGAAAGAAAGGTTTTACGATAAGCCCTAAGCGAGTGCGTCGTTACTTTCGGGATATGTGCATCAGTGCTATCTACCCCAAGCCTAACACCACGTGGCATAATAAGGAGCATAAGATATACCCCTATCTATTGCGAGGATTAACTATTGACAGGGTAAATCAGGTTTGGAGTACCGACATCACCTATATCCCAATGAATGGAGGTTATATGTACCTGTGCGCCATCATTGATTGGCATTCACGCTTTGTGTTGGCTTGGGGGATAAGCAATACCCACGATAGCGAGTTCTGCCAAGAGTTGCTCAAAGAGGCTATTGCCAGATACGGCAAGCCGGAGATATTCAACACCGACCAAGGGAGTGAGTTCACGGCCAAGGAGTTCGTTAAGATACTTGAAGATAATGAGATACAGATAAGTATGGACGGTAAAGGTAGGGCTTTGGATAATATTTTTGTCGAAAGGTTGTGGCGCAGCGTAAAATATGAGTATATTTACCTGTCGAACCCCGGCAGCGGCAAAGAGTTATATGATGGCTTGACTGACTATTTTCGTCTTTACAACACCGAAAGGCTACATCAATCGCTTGAATACAAGACTCCGAGTGAGGTCTATATGACGGCGGCATAGAAAAAGTTTGTTTCATTTCGTTGCCCTTAAGGGCAACGAAATGAAACAAACACTAAAACAACAACTAACAATAACCCGAGAGCAAAGAAACAAATACTATCTTAAGCAGATACAAAAACTGTCCGAAGAGAGGGAAGTATTATAGTCGTTTGTGGCGTTTTATCAGCACCACACAGCCCGACGTGTATGCAAACCTGAACGTAGATAATCCGCTTGAGCGTGCCAAGTTCCTCAAAAGACTCAGCACCGAGCTATCGAACAAAGGTATAGTAGAGCTACTCCGAAAGGGTTTTAGGTATCTACACCATCGTATAGAGCTATACAACGCCACTCCAAACGAACAGAACAAAACTGCCGTTGAGGCGTACAACCAAAATATATTCAGCGTCATACGCCAAGTAAGATACAGCAAGGAGTTTCCAAAACTGGCTCTCGACTTCGCTATATTTATCAACGGGCTGCCCGTAATTACATTTGAACTAAAAAATCAACTCACTAAGCAGTGTGTGGATGATGCCGTAAAACAATATCGTACCGACCGAGACCCCAAAGAGTTGTTATTCAATTTCAAACGCTGTGCCGTCCACTTTGCCGTAGATGATGTATGCGTAAAGATGTGCACCAAGCTCGATGGCAAGGATTCGTGGTTTCTTCCATTCAACAAAGGGACAAAAGAGGACGGAGCAGGAAATGACCCCAACCCCGATGGATTGGCAACCGACTATTTGTGGAAAGAGGCGCTAACCAAAAGGAGTCTCTCAAACATTGTCGAAAACTTTGCCCAAGTGGTAGAAAGTGAAGATAAAAAAACAGGCAAAAAGAAATATACTCAAATTTTCCCACGCTACCACCAACTAAAAGTAGTTCGGGACTTATTACAGCATACACAACAGAACAGTGTCGGTCAAAAGTATCTGATTCAACACAGTGCAGGCAGCGGAAAATCGAACTCAATAGCGTGGCTGGCTCATCAACTCGTTGTACTCGAACAGGAAAACAAGCCGATGCTTGACTCAGTAATCGTAGTAACCGACCGTGTGAACCTCGACAAGCAAATCAAGAACACTATTCGTCAGTTTATGCAGGAGAGTGCAACGGTGGCGTGGGCTGATAGTGCCTCGATTCTGCGAGACCATATCAATGCCGGCAAAAAGATAATTATTACTACTGTGCACAAATTCCCACACATAATGGATGGGATAAGTGAAAACAGGCAGCGGAAGTTTGCAATCATCATCGACGAAGCTCACTCAAGCCAAAACGGTAGTATGTCGGCAAAGATGAACCAAATACTTTCGGGAACAAACATCGACGACGAGAACTTCTCGTTGGAGGATAAAATCAACGCCACGATAGAGGGACGTAAAATGCTCTCTAACGCAAATTACTATGCCTTTACGGCTACACCAAAAAACAAAACGCTCCAAATGTTCGGTGTGCCTTATCCGAAATCGGACGGAGAGATTGGTTATCGCCCATTTCATAACTACACAATGAAACAAGCCATTGAGGAGGGTTTTATTATGGATGTTTTGGCGCATTACACCCCAATTACGAGCTTCTATCAGTTGGCAAAACGCATCGACGATGACCCACAGTTCGACAAGAAACGTTCGGAAAAGAAACTACGCTATTTTGTTGAGTCGAATCCGCACACCATAGCTCAAAAGGCAACCATAATTGTAGAACATTTTCACTCGCAAGTAGTATCAAAAGGTAAAGTTGGTGGGCAGGCTCGCGTGATGGTCGTAACATCAAGCATTGAGAGGGCGATTGATTATTACCACGAGATAACCAAGCAACTGACAGACCGCAGAAGCCCATTCAAGGCAATTGTTGCTTTCTCCGGTGATAAAGAGTATCGTGGAGGCGAAACGGTGAACGAAAGTTCTATCAATGGATTTCCAAGCAGTAAGATAGAGGAGTATTTCGAGGAAGACCCATACCGCATATTGGTTGTGGCAGACAAATTCCAAACAGGATTTGACCAACCATTGCTCCATACGATGTATGTAGATAAGGCTTTGGTCGATATTAAGGCGGTGCAAACACTCTCTCGATTGAATCGTGCACACCCTAAGAAAAACGACACCTTTGTCTTGGACTTTGCAAATGACACCGACACGATACAAAAATCGTTTCAGGATTACTACAAAACAACCGTACTCTCGTCAGAAACTGACCCTAATAAACTGAACGACTTGATTGCTGCCTTAGAGAAGCCGCAAATATATGATGAGCACGATATTAATACGGTTGTTGAAAGGCTCTGCAAAATCATTTATCCGTACTTATACATTCCTTGCCGCAATTTTGCCATTTGGCAGTGAAGAATGGGAGAAATTGTCAATATTCCTAACCCTGCTTGTTCCAAAGCTGCCATCACCTATTAGCGAGGATTTATCGAAGGGAATACTTGAGAGTGTCGATTTCGATAGCTACAAGAATATCATACTCGAAGAACGCACCATTAAACTTGAAAATGAAGATGCCGAAGTTGCTCCTGTGCCTGTAAGTGGTGGTGGTGGAGTTGGTGAGGCAGAATTGGAGTTTCTGAGTGCTATTCTGAACTCTTTTAATACTCGTTTTGGAGATATTCCGTGGAGTGATTCGGATAAAGTTCGCCGAGTAATTGAAGAGTTGCCGGCAGAGGTTGCCAAAAATGAGGCATACCAAAATGCAATGAAGAATGCAGATGAACTAACCGCACGTATAGAAAGCGACGAAGCATTGATGAAAGTAATTATGGCTTATATGACTTCAAATATGGAGCTATTCAAAAATTTCCAAGACAACCCATCATTCAAAAAATGGTTACAGGATTATGTTTTTGATGCGACATATACATCGCAACAGCACAATAGAGTTACTGAAATAACACAGCATATATAAGCAGCAATATGAGAAAAATAATCTTTAATCCGCAATATGATACAAAGTGTTTTATAGATTATAAAAGACGAGGCGGAACAATTTTGGACACTCAGTTTGTCGGCAAGCAAGGTTTACTGTCTGAACTTGAATTGCGAGCAGGATTGACCATCGCCCAAATACCAACTATCGAACGTAAAGCGAGCTATCTGGTTGCTTTAGAAGAATATATTTCTGATAATCAGAACTCAATGTTTCGCAAGTCTGTTCAAGTTGACAGTTTCGGTGTAGCTGACGAACTTCTCTCTTGGCGCGACAGGCTGGTTTTTGCAGGTTGGAACGGCAGTATAACTGGCATATCTGAAAAGTTGGACGAACTATCTGCTATTGAGAGCCACTTTTCAACCATTGGTGATGAGGACAGATGGCAACGGGTGCTTGTTGAGTACAGCACAAAACCTATTCTCAGCAATACTACTATCGAAGTTCATTCGGAAAAAGAGCATCTTAACCCAATATACAGACATCTATTAGATACACTATCAACACAAGGGGTTCAAATAGATTATTTCACTCCTCAGATATCAAAACCTAAAATTACGGTTGTGGAGTTCGACGACTTGTATGATGCTTATCGCTGGGGAGCAACTATGCCGAAAGAGTATTTGATGATTTGTCAAAATCGCAAAGCTTTTAATAACATACTCTCTTCATATTCAGAGCCAACAATTTCTTCGACACTTAACGATAGCAATCCCTCTATTATTCAGCTATTTAAGCTCGGTTTATCGCTATTTATGCGACCCTTGAATATTTACAACCTGCTCTCATACCTTCAAGTGGCGGTAAATCCTGTGCCGAGTGCGTTGAGGAGTGAATTGAAGTCGCTATTGGTTGATGAGGGTGGATTTGGCGACCAAGAAAAGGGGTGGAACGCCATTATTACAAATTATATAGCATCACTTGACCTCGACAAGAGAAAACGAAATGAGGGTAGGATCGAAGATTTCTTATCAATGTTATCGCTTAATGAGGCAGAGATTGATCGCAAACGAGTATTGGAGTATGCAAAAAAACTCGGCTCGTGGGCGTTGCAACGAAAAGCCATAGAGGTAGATAGCAGCATCAACGAACAACTATCACTTCTATCAACATTTTGCAACGCTATGACAAAACTACTTACCAATAGCAAGCAGGAGAAAATATCACAACAAGAGCTTAAAATGCTTATCTTGGCAATTTACGCTCCATCTTCGTTTGTGGGTAGTGAGGCTCAAAAAGGCTCGTTCAATTCGGTAAATTCTATTGAAAATATTGCAGATAGTGTTCCCAAAGCTATCTGGATAGATTGTAATGGCTCTCTGCCTGTGGAGTGTGATTATAGCTTTTTAAGTAAACAGGAGGCTCAAAAGCTCAAAGAGTCAAGAGTGTTGATATGGGACACTACCGCACAACTACAAGCTGCAATGGCAGGTATCGAGTATGCCTTGGGACAGATTGATGAGGAGATAATTCTTGTTAGCTCACAGAATCACAATGGAGAGCAGTTATCTCAGCACCCGATTATTACTAAATATCGAAAAGATGATGTGGCAAGCAATCCTGTCCCCAACTGCAAAAGCGAGCAGAAGCCCGTTACTCCATTACCTTCGCCGCAGGAAAAATATCAATTTGCAGGTAAGGTTTCCCCTCGTGTTAAAGAGAGTTTCAGCTCATTGGATATGCTTATAAAGTATCCTTTAGATTATGCTCTCAAATATCTTGCAGGACTATATAAGCGAGGCGTAGCTCAGTTAGGGCAACTTGAAAGGACAAAGGGGAATGTGGCTCACCGTGTAATAGAGAATTTGGCAAAAGAGTGCGACAACAACGCATATCAGATGCTTCAATCCTATGCCGATAATAGCGACAAGTGTGTTGAGGTTGCAACAAATCAAGTTGGGGTAATACTATTACTTGAAGAGAATAGAATTGATTTTGAGAATTTTAAGAGAAATCTTAAAGAGGCAGTTTTCGCTCTTTGTGGCATAATTGAAACCAATAATTTGGATATTGTAAGTTTGGAAAGCAAGCTTGCAACCCTGATGATAGATGAGGTTATTCTCGATTCGAGAATGGATATGTTGTTGAAAAACAAATCGGGAGAATATATAGTGTTTGACCTTAAATGGAGTAGTGGCAAAAAGCAATACGAGCAGATACAAGATAATTCCGCCCTGCAATTAGCAGTTTATCAATATCTGTGCGAGAGGAATCTCGGAAAAGTGGCAGCCGTCGGATTCTATATTCTACCCAAGACACAACTATATACAGCTCATCGCAATTTCGTTAATACCGAGCGAAGAATCACCGTCATTGAGCCCAAGGAGGAGTTTGACCTAATGTTGCAGGCAATGGATAGTTATAAAACTCGATACGAGGAGTTAGGTAGTGGATTAGCTATTGTTGGCGAGCAGAATATATATAGCGATTATCAACTATTCAAAGCGGAAGTACGATGAAAAACATACAATATATAAGTGCCGGAGCAGGTTCAGGTAAAACATATCGCCTCACAGAGATTTTATCAGAAAGACTTTCAAGTGGCTTTTGTACTCCTTCGGAGATTATTCTAACCACTTACACCAAAGCCGCCGCAAACGAATTCAAAACAAAGGCGAGGAGAAGATTGATAGAGGACAATAAACTTATTGAGGCAACGGAACTTGATAATGCCAAAATCGGCACAGTACACTCCATTGCAAATATATTCGTAAATCGTTATTGGTATCTTTTAGGGCGAGGAGCTGTGGCGAATGTAATCTCTCAAAGCGACAAAAATTTCTATATCAATCAGTCGCTTGCAGAGATTGTAACCGCAAAGCAAATAAGAAATTTTGCCGAATTACGAGAGGAGTTTAATTTTTGGATTAAGGCAGAAGGGAAGTCCGATGCTTTCTTTTGGCGTGAACACCTTAGTAAGGTGATAGAGGTTATTGATAGCTACGATATAGAATCTTTGGAATTGAGCCGTCAGAGGTCGATAGAGATGATTGATACTGTATTTTTAAATGATGTAGCAAAATGTGATTATAAAAGCATCGTTGATTTTCTCACTCAAGCCAAACTGGTGGTGGTTGCGGCAGGAAAACAGAAAAATATTGATGACGCATTAAATGGTAAAACTGATAACTATGCTTTTTTGCTATCGGCACAAGGTGTGCTTAAAAAATTTGTTGATAAAGATAAGGCTGAATTAACTTTGTTTAACTCCACTGCAGACAGCATCAACAAGCAACTGAGAGGAACACTTTTCGGGGAGAAGTTAAAAAAATATATTAGTGTGATTTTCGAGCTTGCCCAGAGATGGAAAGAGAAGTATAAAGAGTACAAGCAGAAAAATAACCTGATAGATTACAACGATATGGAGCGGATATTTCTTGAGCTACTCCAAAATGATGTGGTCAAAAGCGAGATACAAAGCGATTACAAGCTACTGTTAGTCGATGAGTTTCAAGATTCAAATCCGATACAGATCAAAATCTTTGATATCTTATCGGAACTTGTCGAGGAGACGATATGGGTTGGCGACCCTAAACAGGCTATTTATGGTTTCAGAGGGAGTGATGCTGAGTTGATAGACAAAGTAAGCGAAGCCTTTCCTTCGATCGGAGAGCCTGCAAATGCAATCGGATTGTCAAGGGATAAACTCCATAACTCACACCGTTCAAGAGGCAAACTCGTTAATATGACAAATTCGATATTTGCGAGCGTATTCTCTGCCGATATTGACCTCCACCTAATACCTAAGCGAGAGAAGGACGAGTTTAACTCCGCTCCAACCACACTGCATTTTGAATCTTCTGAAAGAAAGAAATCCGACCATTTTGCCGCTCTATCACAGAAAATTTGCGAGTTACTTGCCGGTAAAGGTGTAATTTCACAGGTGTTGTGTTCAAAATCAAAAACCCTTCGCCCAATAAATGCGGGTGATATTGCAATTTTAGCCAATAGCAACAATGATGTTGATAGCATTGCTGCCGCTTGTCGAGAGTGCGGATTGAAGGTATCCACGGCAGAGAGCGACATTATGCAGTTTGCCGAAATACAGCTCATCGAAGCAATACTCAACTACTCAATCAATGGCAAAGGCGACGACTTCTCAAAAGCTGAAATACTCTATCTTATGAACTCCGAGAGTGTTGAAGATATTTTGAGCGATAGATTGTCCTACATTGAAGAAAGAGAGGAAGATACTCCTAAATGGCGACACGAGCAATTTCAAATAGCGAAGATTGATAGTTTTATCGTGAAGTGTCAAAATCAATCGGTTTCGGAGTATGTAGAGAGTCTTGTGCTGGAACTCGACATCTGCGAGATTATCAAGCGTTGGGGTGACTACAATAGGCGCAAGGGGCATATCGACACTCTGCAACAAATGGCTAAAGCGTATGAGGATAGGGCTTTACAATTAGGTCTCGGTTCTTCGATAAACGGCTTCTTGGTTTATCTCAGTAGTACAAATTCAAACGACAATCCTTTTGTGAAGGCAGATGGTGCGATCAGTGTCTTGACATATCATAAATCTAAAGGATTGGAGTGGAATGTTGTTGTCCTTGAATCGTTAGAGAACGATAGCATCGAAGAGCAAAAATTGCTGCAAAAGGGCATGTTTGGGGTGCAGAATTATCGCGATGAGCAATCAACAGAGCTTTATGCTCAGAGATATATTACCCTGTTTCCATATTGCTGGGGAGCATCAAATGTACCAGCCGAAATTGCAGCAACAATGGCTCAAACGCCACTATTTTTGAAAAAAACGAGTACCATACTTAATGAGCAAAAACGGTTAATGTATGTTGGAATAACACGTGCAAGAGATTTCGTAATTACCTCGGCAATGAGCAAGAATGAAAAGAAGTGGTTTCAAAATATCGGCATCGATGAAGATCAATGGAGTACTCACTCGCACATTATACCCATCTCAAAAGGCGATGAGTTCATACCTCTTAACTGCGAGCCATACTACACAGAGTATGTGAAAGAGGCAAAAGAGAGAAGGTATGAACCAAAATTCATCTCTCCAAGTCAGATTAATAAGCCTATTGCTGCCGAACCTCAAATCGTATATCGGTCAGGGCAACGGATTTCTATTGCCAACGAGGATATGGCAAACATAGGAACTTGTCTACACAATATATTTGCCATTTATGAGCAAGATGCAACGGACAATGTCGCTAAAGCAAAGCGGATTATCTCCAGCCTTGAAATGAGTGCTGCAATACCTTCAGAGGTTGAAGTAATTGGTTCTATGGATAATCTTTATAGTTATCTGACTGCAACTTATGGCACACCGAAAGCAATCCATAAGGAGAGGGCGGTTATAATGGAGTTGGGCGAACAAGTCTTGAATGGGTCAATCGACTTGGCCTGGGAATGGGAAGATGGCACCGTGATTGTAGATTACAAAAGCTTCCCGGGACGTGAAGATATAATAATGAAGGAAGGTGGCGATCATTATGCAGGAAACTATTTACCTCAGTTAGTCGCTTATCAATCAATCTTGGAATCATCAAACATCAAAGTGCTAGATACATTGATATATTATGCTGTTCAAGGTGTTGTAGTGAAATTTTGAGTGTTTTCCACATAACGTTTAATAGATTCACGCATCGCACCATAGTCTTTATTCTCAATGCGGAAAGATAAGAATTCAATTTCACTGAAAAATATTCCTTTCAAGTATGCTGTGTCAATTCTATAGATGAAGTGCAATTGCACATTAAATGTAAGTTTGTTAGCTGTTAAATAATGGATTGTCTTCATCTCTGATTTTTTGTCATTACCTTTGTGTTATAACTATAATAATATAGCAATGACAAAAGCAGAATTAATAAGCTCGGTGGCTAAAAAAACCGGTATTGAAAAAGGCACTATAGCTGCCGTTATTGAGGCTTCAATGGACTCGATTAAGAGCACGATGGCTGATGGTGAGAATATTTACCTCAGAGGCTTCGGCACTTTTCTGATTAAAGAGCGTGCAGAAAAGGTGGCTCGTAACATTTCTAAGAACACGACCATTACTATCCCTGCCCATAAAATAGCTGCGTTTAAACCGGCCAAAGAGTTTCAAAAGGTAATCAAGTAGTTGAACAATATCACCAAATACAACCTCAAAACAATCGCAATATCGGTCGCTGGGCTGATATTGCTGTTTTGTGTATTGTCATTTCTGATAACCCCCCAGAGCGATATATTTCAGTTGGAATCTATAAATCCACTGGGCATTTTGGAGGGTACAGCATTTGCTCTTAGTTGGGGGCTTGGCTTCCCCATTTGGCTATCCATAATCACCATATTTACCATCTCATTTTTTATATTTATGGTGTTTCTCTGGATTGCACGCAGGGTGGTAAAATAGCAAGGGTGTAACCAAACGCTACACCCTTTGTGGTTGACATAAGTGCCCAAGTCTGCTAAAATCTATGGGATTTAACAACCAAACACCTTATCCACTTTCGCATCAATCTTCTTGTAATCTGTATTCTTGTAGTAGTGCTTATAAATGGTATTCGGACTATTGCCTGCCATCTCAGCCACAACAACCGGATGGATATCTGCCGATATCATCTCAGTGATAAATGTACCACGAGCAGCATACCATGTAATCTTATCCTTGTATTTGATAATCTTCTGAAGCTTTCGCAACGCCAGATTTACCTTATAACCCAACTTCTTCAAACGACACCGCTGCTGTGTCTCAGTGATGTGTTTGCGGGAGAAAATAGGAAGCATATAATCACCAAAGCATTTATCCTTATATCTATCGGTTATAGCTCGTGCCTTGTCATTGAGTTTTATCCGAGCTTTTTTCGGAAATTTGATACGCTCATACTCCAATCTCCCATCATCATCCACGCAATCCCAAGTAAGATAGGCGACATCAATATTAGCCATACCGCCAGTGTAGAAGCTGAATAGAAACAAGTCAATATAGAATATCTCCAGTCGAGTAAAAAGAGTTCTGTCTACGTTCTCGATCTGGGTAATCACTTCACGAGGCAAAGTTTTAGGTGCAAACTCCTTGGGTTTCATCTTTGCTCTCACTTGCTCGAAGATGGACATATCTATATTGGGTATGTTCATTTTGTCAGCATAGTATAATAGTCCATAGAATCTTCTGAGTCGAGACTCTAAAGCAGCATTATTACCATTCTCCAAACCTCGTTTTTGCAAAAAGAAAGCATAGTCGCTTACAAACTCCTCAGTGATTTCATTGAAGTAATAGGTCGATAAGGCTCTATCATATTTCTGCTTGGTGAATTGACTCAGAGTAGTCATCAAATCACGATAGTTCTTTGCTGTTGAGATGCTGGTCAATACCTTTCCATTTTTGATGCGCTCTTTGCTCAACTTACGTTCAACGATAATCTCTATCGCTTGGCAGACCGAGAGGACTTTTGACTCCTTACTCTGATGGAGTGCCGTATCGAAGCAATGAGACCATTGAACCGGAGCCCAAGCCGAGCCTTGCTCTTCCCACTCTTCAGCGACTTTTAAATACTTTGCTTTCAGTTCAAGCAGCCGTTTGTTCTTTTCGGTAGCTTCTGCACCTTTTGATTTGAAACGTTGCGTCTGTGAGTCCCAGTCTGTGATAGAACCGGTAATGTTGACGACTTTAGAGACTCTGGCATATCCTGTTTTAAAGAATATGAGTTCCAGCTTTACCAGCTGAGGATCTTTTGGGTTAGCTTTACCCTTAATGTTAATAGTAAACATAACGCATTAGTTTAAATTTGTACTCGTTTTTGGTCGAATTCAGACTCCGAAACCGGACTACATGAATCCCTACATAAGAATAGGGTGTTTCGCCAAAAAGGGGTTATTTATGCCATTAGATTACCTAATTAGGCTCTAACCCTGTCCTATACAAATTAACTAATGCGTTATATTACTGCGATTTACGAACCCAAAAGTACGACAATCCTAAAAAAGGGGGATTCCAAAATTGAGCAAGGGTATATAAACGGCTCGTGCCTCGCCGCCCTTGCACACATCCAAAAACCGCCTTGAAAAAGCATTTGTAAAGCCGAAAAGAAAAAATTATATTTCATTATTAACCGACTAAAATCGGATTTTTGTTAATTATTTCTGCAATCGTTTAGTAATCAGCATGTATTTCCGCATAAATAGTCATTTCAAAATACCTACCCCCCCTCAAAATAGTGCCATTTGTATCGTTGGGGCTCGGCTCGATGAGCAAAAATTAGCCCCTTTTCGCTTGTGATAAGTGCGTTTGCAGTTCTGAATCATCCAAAAAATATCCAGATAACTCGTCAAATGTATCCTCACCAACACCGCAACAGTCGAAAATGCTTTGTCAGTCTGCGTTTTGACTTTCAACACCGTCAAAAGTAGATGAGCAATGAGCGTTATCCATATCTGCGTCTTAATTCCATTCTCGGTCTCAGAGTAGAAAAAGTGTAGTTGAAAATTCTGCTTCAACTTCTTAAACAACAGCTCTATTTGCCAGCGGCACTTGTAGATAAAAGCCACATCCTCTGCACTGATTTGAAAGTTATTGGTGATAAAAACCAATATCCGACCCTTTTCATCACGATAAACAACTTTCCTTAAACAAACCTTCTTCTGCTCCTTATTATCCTTATAATTCAGATGAATGTGCTCCTCTGATATTACTCCAAACTCTTTGTCGTTCAGCACTTTCTCTGAAATAACCTCCTGTACCTCGTAAACAGCATTGCGTTTCAACCGTCCGACAAACCAAACTCCCTCTTCTGTCCAGCGGGCATATTGCCCATAGTCGTTGTACGCCTTGTCGAAACAAATCATACTCCCTGCTGTGAGGTTGAGCTTGCTCAGAAATTTCTTATCGTGCATTTTTGCCTCGCTTATATTGACGTGCTTGGCACAATCGGCGTGAGCGTCTATCATCATATGCACCTTCAATCCACCCTTCTTCTTACCATCTCCTTTGGGGTTACGACCTACCCCCTTCATTATGTCCGAAAATAGGCGAATAGTGGTAGAATCGAAGATGTAAAACTTCTCAAAATCCACCCCCTTAATTCGGCTGACCGACAAAAGTGGCGAGTAGTGGCTCAATAACTCAAAGTAGTAATCCCTGAACAAAACCTCATCTCTATCTCGCAAAGCATCGCCTATGGTGCTTTTGGCGGGCGATTTATCTAGCCCCAAATAGCTCAACTTGCCTTGCAAGCCCTGCATTGCTGCTGCAATCTCGCCCACAGAATCACACCTGCTAAAGACCCCAAAGAGCAAAGTTATCAACTGCTCCCACGAGCGAAATCGTTTGTAGTACCTATCCGATTTGTGGCGGTGAACTAACAGGTCAAACTTCGCTCTTGGCAGAAAATCTACAACCTGTTTGAAAATCGGCTGACCGACTAAATTTTTATAACTATCTTTGCCCAT
The DNA here is from genome assembly GCA_000723505.1 of Mucinivorans hirudinis. Classification (GTDB taxonomy): domain Bacteria; phylum Bacteroidota; class Bacteroidia; order Bacteroidales; family Rikenellaceae; genus Mucinivorans; species Mucinivorans hirudinis. Next base: position 2,978,441 of record HG934468.1, read on the forward strand.
AGTTGAATCTTGTATTGTTTGCACTTACAAAATTACAACTATCGGGGTAATTCTCTTCAAAGGGGATTACCCCTCTCTTTTTTTCTCAACTTTTTTGTCGGTCAGTAATGATTATATTTGTAGAAATTTAAACACAAAATATTTACCGGACAGAGTTTATATTACACTCCCCCGGCTGCTTATGCAGTCATTATGCGTATGACCCCGAAAAGTCTGTTCCCGGAACCTTCAATCCGTGTGATTGAGTTGGTTTGCAATGCCTCGCCCGATGCCTCACTCTCTAAGCCTAAGTTTCAGCGATATCTGGACCTTTACAAACGTGATGGTATCTACTGTGGACGAGCAAAGCGATTGACCCCAGAAAGGGAACAGTTTTATCAGGGCGTAAGCAAACGTAAGCTTGACAAGTATGCTAAGGCAAACCGTCAAGAGATTGAAAAGGAGCGAAAATTATTGAGAACGAAGCTAAAAGGAGATGAAAATTGAAAAAAAACTTTTGTAGTTTCAGACTTAATTGCTACTTTTGTTGTGATGCTTCTTGCATCTTTTATTCTGATTGAGGCAATAGATTATTAGCCAAGAATTTCAGGGAACTTCTTCCCGCTCAAAATTCCCCTATATTACATACTTTTTTTCTTGACGGATTTTTACGATCCCTCATCTATTTTGATTGGAGTTGTACGGCTACTTGCTATGAATGAACTCTTTAGATTGCTCAGCTGAACGCACAAGGTGACACCGAACCCTTGAGCTACGGTATTAGATTGCATTCGGGTTGTTTAATTATTCAAATAACAATCATGCAAGAAAGCAATGAGAAAGACATCCTAACGATGTCTGTCGAAGAGATGTTTGTAGCCTCACAGGAGAGCTACGAAGCCGCCCAACAGCGCGCCATCGAAGAGAGCAAATCGTTCAGTAAAACGGAGTTCTTCCGTATGGACAAACTTGGCACTTACCACCTCAGAGTGCTACCAATCGCCCCCAGTGCCGACGGGAGATGTGACCGACTCGGGTATGAGTATCCGGTTCGCCAAATCCTTATGGAGCTTATTCGTCCCGGGGCAACACCCACCTCAAAAGCATCATCAGTCTATGTGTCAGTAACTCGTGCTACTGACTCGGGTTTCTCTGTGGACCTTATCGACACCTACCGCAAGTTGGCTGTAGCTGCTGCTAATGACCGAGATGACGAGAAACTTGCCGAAAAGATCGGTGGAGGTTCCTTTGGCGGTGGTCTGAAATATGGCTACGGTCACGTTATGTACATCATCGACCTTGATGAGCGAGCCAAAGGTATTCAGATGCTCACCCTGTCACACTCGCAGTTCAAAGAGTTGGATGAGCGCAAGTTTAAACTGTGGCAAAAGAAGTTATCCAAATCTCCGGGCTTCCCGTGTCCTATTTCGTCAGTCTATAATGGCTATGCCGTAGAGATTGAGAAACGCAAAAACGGTGGCAAGACCGAATACGTTGTCGATATTGACCACGTTTCAGACAGCATTGCTCTGACCAATGAGGAGCTTGCAAAACTGATGGCAGCCCCTCGCATTCCCGAGATCATCTATCGCTACAATCGCTATCTCTATGAAGCGACTATCGAATTTTTGAAGCAGTGCGATGCCAAATTCGAGATGAATATTATGGATAGCCTCGATATGAAGTATGCTATCGACAAACTGGGTGAAGAGCTTCCGAAGGACGATAAGAGTAGTTTCTCTTTCGACAAACGCGCTAAAGATTCGAGAGGCAACGCCACAGAGAGTGCAGGTATCTCGCTTGATGATTTGTTTATTCGACAGGAGGAGTTGGAGCAGCAGAAGCTCGGCGATAAATCACCCGAGTATCAGGATTTAAGGGCTATGATTCGCACCTATATCGAGCAGGAGAAATTGGACATCCGTTTCACCCGGGGTACCAGCAATAAGGATCTGCTGGATATGATTGAGGAGGCATTAAAACAAGCCCCTGAGTCCGCTCCCGATGATCCGCAGGGCGAAGATGCTCAAGATGAAGTACAATCATCGGAACGTCGCAGACGATAACAGGCAATTTCAATGATTATTTACCGGCAGGGAGGGCGGTTTCTCACCGCTTTCCTTTGCCATTTGCACAATCTATTATGGCAAAAAGTAATTATCCGTGCCTGTTACTGATGAACGATCTGCACATTGGAAAGGAAAACATACCAGAATTTATCGCCAATTGGAACGAGGCACTAACAATATGTAACAAAATGAATGTCTCGCAGATAGCTATCTGTGGAGACCTATTTCTATCACGCCCTTCTCAAACGCTTGATATTCTACTGGCTGTGCACGACTGTCTGCTCAGTGCAGCCGAACAAGGCATCAATGTATCCATTGCAAACGGCAACCACGATAAAGTCTCATTGGAGGCTAATCGGGGTTATTGCCATATATACAACCAGCACCCGAATGTATTGGTAGCCGACGATTATGTTACGCTACCCATTGGTGACGGCAGGTATGCGTTGCTACATATGATAGCTTACTTTCCCGAAGATGGCAGTTTCTGTGACAAGCTCTCCGACTTGAAACGCAATGCCTTAGACGGCAGCAAGAAAAACTATCTCTATATCCACGAAGGTATTAATGGTGCTTTGTCGCAACCGAGCGACAAGGAGCTGCCTGCAAATATCTTCGAGGAGTTTGAGCGTGTTTTTGTTGCTCACTATCATAATCGTTGCGTAATCCCTAAAACTCGTATCGAATACATCGGCTCTGCTCGTCAGCACAACTTTGGTGAGGACGAAGAGAAGGGTTATACGGTGCTCTATAATGACGGCTCACACGAATTTATCCAGAACAGAGCCAATGTTCGCTACAAGGTGATTGATGTGGATGGCGACAAAGTGGATATTCACTTGACTGATCTGTTGGATGAGATTAAGGAAAGCGGTCGCTATCGCACCAAGGTGCGTGTACATACCACGCCCGAAAAGAGTGCATCCATCAATAAATCCATTCTGCTGGAAGCCGGAGCCTCCAAAGTCGAAATCATCACCGAAGCAGTGGAACAGATTGAAGTTGCCTCCTCTTCTCTGTTTGAAAAGTTCGACACGGGCAAAATCCGTGAAACCTACGAAGAGTTCTGCCAGGAGAAACAGATTGAGGATGTGGAACTTGGATTGTCGTACCTCTCTAAAATTTAGCCGCTATGTGGAAACTAAACAAAATAGAGGCACGCAATCTATGTGCCTTCCGTGAGATAGATTATACGCTCAATCAAGGGGTTACTACACTAATCTTCGGAGATAATCGGGACAATGAGAGTCAACGCTCAAATGGTTCCGGCAAATCTGCATTGTTAGAATGTATTGCCATTGGTATTACAGGTTCGCCGCTGCGCAAAATCAAGAATGAGGAGATTATCAACGATGCTGCCGATGAGTGTTACGTGCGATTGGAGTTTTTCAACAGTTCGTGCAATGAGGTGTTTGCCGTTGAACGTGAGCTTTATCGTAAAGGGGCATCTGTGGTGCATTGCTCGATTGAGCGAGATGGCAAATTGGTTGATACCGATGAGGCCGTACAGCACTCAGTGGATGCCTACACGAAGTACATTCTCGAAAAATTGGGCATCACTCGTGATGAGCTATTCAACAACTTTATCCTCTCCAAACACCGTTACGAAGACTTTTTATCTTGCTCAGATAAGGATAAAAAAGAGATAATCAATCGCTTCAGCAACGGCATTGTGGTCGATGAAGCCATCGAGCGAGTTTGTCAGGATATGGAACCCATCGCCGACGAACTCAAAGCCGTTGAACTCGACTTTGCCTCGTTGGAGGGTCGTACCCAAATGCTAATCGAACAAATCGACAAGGAGGAGAATGGTAAGGAGGAGCGCAACCGTAACAAAGCGGAACGCATCAGGGGTATTGAACAGACTATCGCCGAAAAACGGGAGTCGCTTCGGATGCTTGGGGTTCAGATAGATGCCAACGCCGACGTATTGGTAGTTCTCGACACTGCCGACAAAGAAGTCCAGCTATTTGAACATAGTGAAGAGTCACTGGAAGTCTGCCTAAACGGTATTGAAATGCTCTTAAAACCATTCGGAAAACTGACTGACTGGAACAATGTTCTGAAAACCAAAACAGACGAACTCACTCAGGTTCAAAGCGAACAAGTGGCGTTGTTTGATGAAGTTGCAGATGTGGATGTCAAGGTCAAGCAACAGCAAACCGTTTGCGATAAACTCAAATCTGAGCACACCGAGTTTATGACCACAGCAACAGCAAAAAGCGAAAGTTACAAAAAACAACTTGCCGACTTGGAGAAAGAGATGCAGGAGGCGAACCAACTTTGCACCTCATTGCTGGAGAAGAGGCGAACTCACAGTTCCGCTATTGAATTGCTTAAAAACAAAATTGCCGGAGCAATCACTTGCCCGAAGTGTCAGTTTGAGTTTGTAGCATCTGACAGTTCGTTTGATGTTACCCAAGGCGAAAAAGAGTTGGAGCGACTTCAAATTGAAGCCGAGCAGACCACCCAAAAGCGAACCGAGACCGAAAAGACGATTGTCTTTATCGAGCAGGATCAAAAGGAGATTCAGCAGGCAAGTCGACAACTCAACACCGACAACAGCGACTGGCTCGCTAAGGTAGATAACGCCGAAAAGGAGCTACAAACGCTCAATTTCAAATTGGAATCTCTGCAACGCAAAGGAAAGCAGCTCACAGAGAAAATCGCCACCATTCAGAAAGAGATTGAGAACACACGCCGCAAGATGTTCGACCAGGCATTCGAGATTATCGACTCAGCCACTGCGTCTCGCAAACGTGAGATTAAAATCCTGCGTGAGGATATGGCAGCAGCCGAAAGCTCCATTGAGACACTATACACTACTATCGGTGAGATTAACAACTCATCACCGGATGAGGTTATCCAGTCGCTCCGAGAGTCATTGAAAGAGGTTCGCTCACGCTCTGCACAAACTCTTAAAAACAAGGAAGTGGTACAGCAACGACTCAACCGCTTACAAGAGCAAGAGCAACGATTCGCTCAGTTCCGCACCTATTTAGCCAATACAAAAATCGAAGCGTTGGCAACTATCACCAATGAATTTTTGGAGAATATAGGTAGTGACCTTAGAATCCGATTTTCGGGCTATACGGTTTTGAAAACAGGTAAGGTGCGTGAGAAAATCTCCATCTCCATTTTGCGAGATGGGATTGATTGCGGTTCATTTGGGAAACTCAGTGCCGGAGAGTCTTGCCGTATAAATTTGGCCACTATCCTTGCAATGCAGAAGTTGGTAAACAGTAATTGCGAAGGTGAAAAAGGGTTGGATTTGATTGTGCTTGACGAAATTCTCGAAGCTGTAGACGAACAGGGACTTGCCAATATGTTCGAGGCTCTCAACAAGCTCAATATTTCGGCATTAGTGGTCTCGCACGGAAATACATCAGAAGCATATCCCAACACATTAGTAATCAGAAAAGAGAATGGCAAATCAAGAATTGTATGATCATCGCAAAAGTTCAATGCGTGGATTAGTTTATTCCACGCAAAACAATGGAAAAATAAGAATCATAGAGTATATATCTACATTCAAAATAAATGTGGAATTTCTCGACACAGGATATACGACATACACTACTTTTTATCAATTAATGAGAGGTCAAGTCAGAGATAAATCAACCAATAGGCTGAATCAAAATAAATACTGTAGTGTTGGCTACTTAGGGAATGGTGGTTATACTCCACATAAATTTCCAAGAGCATACAAATTATGGCGCAGTATGATAACGAGGTGCTATTGTCAAAAGTTCACTCAGACTCACCCTACTTACATGGATTGTCATGTTGTTTTGGAATGGCATAATTTTCAAAATTTTTGTGACTGGTATATAAACAAAAAGAAGTGTGTTGATTGCCAACTCGACAAAGACATTCGAATAAAGCATAACAAGGTTTATGGACCCGAGACTTGTTCGCTTGTACCTAAATCTATTAATTATTTATTCCCGAATGCCAAATCAAGAAGAGGAAAGTATCCTGTAGGAGTACGAATAATAAGTTCCTATGTTTGTAATCTGGTATAAATAAAATAAGCTATAAAGTTTTGGTTACCTTTGTTTTGCGGAACAAAATTATTAACCTCAAACTATATAGCTTATGAGAGTACAAATTAACAAATTAGATTTCAAAGGACAAAATATTTATGTGGGAATTGATGTCCATTTGAAGAGTTGGTCGGTAGCTGTGATGTCCGAAGGCACACTCTTAAAGAGATTTAGCCAAAACCCTTCTGCTGATGCGCTACACAGTTTTTTAACAGATAACTACCCCAATGCACTCTATAAGTCTGTTTATGAAGCAGGATTTAGCGGTTTTGGAGCACATTATCGACTTAAAGAATTGGGAATAGATAATATTGTGGTCAATCCGGCTGATGTGCCCACAATGATGAAGGAGAAATTAAGAAAAACTGATGCCATTGATTGCGTGAAGTTAGCTCGCGGTCTCCGTTCGGGAGATTTAACAGGTATATAGTCGCTCCTTAACAATCCATTTTACGCCGCATAGCCATAAAAATCTGCCGCGAAAACTTTTCTAGAAAACAGCCACAAAAACTTTTCTTTGAATTTCTCCATCCATTTTTTCAGATTCCACGCCGTAGCCGATAGCAATGCATTGATTTGGATGCCTTGCTCGCCCATTAAGTAATTCTGAGCCATACGAAAGTCCGACTTCAAGTGACCAATTATCGGCTCAATGCCGGCACGAGACCTGAACTTCTTACGCTTCTGACGTTTTGTGTATGCACTATCCTTAGCCTTAGCTTTATCCGGTGTAAGAATGGATACTCCCATTATCTGCTTGGCACCCTTGCCACCTCTATCGTAAACCACCTCCTTAGGAAGAGAGATGTTGTTACTAACCATCTGAGAAAGTAACGGCTCAATGGTATGCCCATCGTAGAGGTTGTCCACAAATGCACGTATGGATGTGATAATCTTCCTGCCCCTGCTACCTGTAGCTGTCAAGCCAACCTTATTGCCAAACTCATACTGCTTGTGAGCCTTACCCTTAGCTATACATTTGGTAAAAGGTTTATGAAGACTATAAATCTTATTGCTGTCGCCCTTTTGTTGATTGACTACCATCTCGCAAAGATTCAGTATCTCTGCATATTTCTCAAGTTGCTCCTCACTCATCTTACGCTTCAACTCTCGAAGCTGCGTCTTGGCAATAGTTCTCAATCGTCGTTGTGCCCGGCGCGCCATCTTGGCACGCTTGGGGTGCTTCGAGTTGTGGGTGTCGCGAACCAACTGCTTACTCTGGCGAGTGTAAGACCTACGTTGCGAAATACCCTCTGCCTTAGCTATTTTATTACACTTATCTATGACCTTCTTACACAATTTAGCATCAGTGGGAAAAGTGGTATTGTTCTCCTGAACAGTAGTGTCGGAAAGCACAAACTTGCTCGATTTTTCCACCGACTCGCCGTGCAAGGTAACGCTGTATGCAAAAATCTTCTCAAAACCAGCCTCGCCAATACGTTTACGGAAATGGACAAAATCACTTGGATCAAAAGGAAACTCATGCTCGAAAAAATGGCTACCACAAAAGTACTGAAAGTATGGATTCATAACCCACGCCTTAGCCCAACTTCAACGTAATATGTATGCAAATCCTCTGTTCTTTAAGCCTTATCTGTTTTTGGCTTTCTGCGTGGGTACTACAGATTTTTCAATTCGGAGGTGGTGGTGCAGTTTTGATTGTGTGTCGTCTAAATGGTATGGGGTTGTATCCGAGGATTCGATATAGTTCCGAGGCGGCATCTGTGGGGTCCGAACAGATGCGTAGTTCTATTTGTTCTCCGAGTGCGTTTTCTGCTTTGGTGGTAATAGCCTTTTGGGTGGATAGAATGCGCTTTAATTCAGTCCAGTAATGAGTTATGCCTTGTAACTTTAGTTTGTGTCGAACTGTGTTTACAATCCAGTATGATAGTAGTCCGAAGAATAGATGGGCATCGGAGTTGTCATCTGTCTGATGGTAGATGGGGCGCAATTCCAGGTCTGTTTTGAGTTGCCGGTTTGATGTCTCTATCTCTCTAATCAAGTTATAGTAGTCCCACGTAGTTCGCTCGTCAAGGGAGGTTACGTTGGTGCGCAGGAAGTATGTACCAAAGCGTTGCTCAGCCTGGTCTTGGCTGATTTTGATTTGCCATTGGATATCAGACATCTGCTCGGGGTTTTTATCCGAGCGGATGTAGTCTATTTGGTAATACTTGGATACAGAGGGGTATTTACCGAGTGCACGTCCAACACGCTCCACCACCTTGTCGTATCTCTTTGTGCCTCCTTTTGCCGTAAGAGCGTTGCGTGCCTTTGTGAGTTCAAGCTCGAAACGCTCTCGCCACTGTTGGTTCATGGAATGTTCGGTCATTGCTTTGGCGGGGGAGGTAATGCGAAGGTAGAAGTCGCCTCCCTCCCGGTGCTCGACTTGGGCTATAGTAATGGGACGCTTGCGACTATCAAATACCGTAACAGAGCGACCTTCCTCTTTGAGAGTATAATCTTTGAGCTTGGTTCTGCTGACACAAAGGTAATTATATCCTCGTTCTTTGAGCAATCCGAGATTGGCTTCCGTGGCTATTCCTGCATCGATGACCACCATAACTTTCTGTTGGGGGTTTGTCGAGACCGGATTCTTCGAGATAATGCCCTCCACCATCGCCGGTAGTGAATCGGGGTCGGCTGTGTTGCCGGCAAGGATTGAACTGTATCGGATAAAGCCTTCAGTATTGATTGCCAAGGCGAGGACAAGAAGGCGACAGTCTGAGCGTTTCTCCTTCGAGCGACCAAACTTTGCCTTCTTTGAGCCTGTCTTGCTACCCTCGAAATAGAAGTTGGTCAAATCGAAGAGCATCACCCGGTTAGTGAGATTAAACAACGAGTCGGTGCGAGAGCACAGATGACGCTCTAGCTTGTCTTTCAAGGCATAAAGCGATGGAGCAGCCGCATATACCTCGCGCTGAGTCGGGCAGTCGCCAAACTGACCCGTCAGAAGCTCCATTGCGGCAGAATTCTCGTCGAGTATACGTAGTGCCGCCCATTCCGATGGGGAATATACAGTCCGGATAATCAAGGATGCCAGTGTAGAATTTATCTTACGCTCCGACCATCCTTCGCGTCGCAGAAATGTGTCGAGCTGTAGTTCGCGTATCGCCTGAAGGCATACATTCTCTGCACCTGCCTCACGTGCATCTGTATGCTGTATTGTGTTGACATCTATTAATTTGCGGGCTTTGCGTTCTGCCTCATCATAACTTGCCCGTGCGGAATCAATCTTGCCGCTACCCTTTATCTGACTCCAAAACTTCTCGATGTATCCACGAACCTTTTCACTGTACTCTCCTCTGGGATCGGCAGTAAACATCGCCTGCTGAGCTGGGATATACGCACTCTGCTCCATCATATAGGTCAGACCGCGGCGAATCTGCACAATCTCATCGCTACACAAATCGGGAAGGTAACCCGGAGTCAACATTACACGGGTATGCACACGTCCTATAACGTCACGGAAGGACTCCTTGATTTTATAATAAGGGAGTTCCCTGCCGTGCTCGGGGCTCAAGCGTATGTTCGATGTGAAGTACATGCCCGCTAAGGTACAACATAAAATTTACTCCCGTGGGTATTACAAAGCACTTCACCAAATAAGCATCTTCTGAAAATCAACTCAATAGTATGAAATCACCCCCGTTTTTGAGCAAAAAAACACCGAAAAAACTTTTTGGCGTTGAAGTTGGGTTAGCTATTGTCTCATCACCAAGATTATACATCTGCTTCAACAATAAGCAACCGATGATTTGGCGCAAGGGAACTGACGGAGCACCAAACTCAGAGTAGTAACAGCTAAACTCTTTCTCAAAATAAGACCAATCAATAGCATTAGCCAAAGCGACCAATTCGTGGCGCTCATCTATAAAACTATCCAGCATCGGGCGGAACAAATCCATCTGCCCTTTTTCAGGTAACTTTCCAAGTATAATTTGCAGACTTTTATAACACAAAGATACAAAATCCTGTCGAATTATACAAGAAAACTGCAAGATATATTGCTAATACACAATGAAATAAATTAATTTTAAGGAACGACTAAATAGAATGAAATCACCCCCGTTTTTGAGCAAAAAAACGCCGAAAAAACTTTTCGGCGTTGAGGTTGGGTTGAAAACATTAATAACAAATTTATCACCCTTTTGTGCGGATAAAAAAGTTAGGTATTCCACTCTTACCTTCGCTTCATTTTCGACATTACCGCATTCATAATAAAAATTCTCTCATCACGCGTCATACCCAAAGCGAAGATAACTGAACAGCTAATTGCCACCGAAGCCAGCGATGACGTAACAAGCAGCAAAACCGACTGCTCGAATAGCCGTATCAGTAAAAACTGGGGTAGGAGAGCCACAACAAATATGAGCCAACATCGAACAAATACACTTTTGGTAAACCCCCAAAATGAGATAGGCGTAAAGGTCGAAACAAGGTACAATCTGCGAAAATATGCAATGAAATCTATTGTAATATTAATCACGTAAACAACCATAGGGCTGTATCCCAATTTGAGGAATAGGTAAGACAGCGGTAAGTTCAGCAATGTGAGAGGAACTAAACCGCCTATATATCTCTTCAGTTTGCCGCTCGCCTGAGCCACTGTCATCAGTGGGGATGATACGCACACGATAAGTGTATTTATTATAGTTAATTGGGCAAAGATAGAGGCAAACTCGGGCGGGGTTTTGAGCCACAGTTCCAAAATATATTGGGTCTGAATCAGCACCGGTGACGCAAGTATAAGTAGTAAAAAAAACGAAAACTTTGCGCTTCTAAAAACAAGGGTGATGAGTGCCGAATAGTCCTGGGCGACATAACATTTTGTTATCTGGGGATTGGTGGCAACCATAAAATTACTCACGAATTGCTGGACGGCATTATTTAGACTCACAGCAACACCGCGCGCGGCATTGATAACCGTTCCGAAGAATAGGTTGAGCAACACGTTCTGTCCTTGATTATTGGCAACAGAGACCAGACCTCCGAAAAGATTCCACCCCGAAAAACCAAGCATCTCCCTATACAGTGCCCTGTCATCTGGCTTGCGAAAGCGACACTCCGCAAACTTGCGCACGCAGTAGATTCTATAAAGGACAACAAATATCGTTCCCACTGCAAAAACCAACATCGAATACAAAATCAACTTGTCCATTCGGATTTTGACCAGCAGGTAGAGAATAATCAGACCCATTAAGGTCTGTGCGATGCCCAAATATCCGTATACCCCCATTTTTTCGTGGGCAATGATAGCTGCCGAATAGGGTGTTTGGGTTATTGTGAGCATTGCTCCGATAACCGAAAATTGATAGACCACATTTGCTGCAAACATCCTCTCGTGCGGAATCACTAATCCGTAATTGACCAACCACAATCCGAGGGTCTGGGCAAGTATGAAAATAACGACTGCAATGGCAATATGAATGGTTAGGGAGGTGCTGAAAACTTTTTGCATTCCATCCAAATTTCCTCTGCCCATCTCCACATTCATAAAACGTTGTGTTCCGGTCGCCATAGAACTTTGCAGAAAACCGAAAAGGGCAACCACACCTCCAACAACGTTATATACACCATAATCTTCCACTCCCAGTTCGCGAAGTACAATGCCGGCAGTGAATAACGATACAACCAACGAGAACAGCTGACGCGCATAAAGCATCGCTGCATTCTTGGCTATTCGTTTGTGGTTACTGTGCTGACTACTCATACTTTCACCCCCTGCGGATTGAGTCTATTAACTTGGCATTAAACAATTTGGATTTTCGACAACTCTTTCACGCAATTTCAGCGTTATGCCCACCCTACAAAAATCCTCAAATAAGTCTATTATACTAAGGTTTTTATTGCGCGTCAAGCCTTGAACTTGCATAAGATATCTGCAAAAAAAATTATCCAAATTGTTTAATGCCGAGTTAATAACACAAATTTATATATTATTTTTCGGTGCATCAAACAATATTTCGTTATATATCCTCCACTAGCATCACCCTTGCTTAGAGGTGTAGAGGCCTTATTGATGTTGAACATCCGCAAATCACTCTATCTGGTTGGTGCGCTTTGCTAAATATCAACACATTAAGTATTGATAAAAAGTTGGCTTCTGCAATTCTCCGCCCCTATTTTTTATTTCTATATTTACAGCACGCGGGTAGTGCATCGTAGATGTTGTCGTCCGCCCTGTCGAGCTCAGTGTCGTGTCCCACCCGGACAAGGGCTTTACTTATAGAGGCGAGTGAAGTTTTTTCGGGGTCAAAGTTTATGGTAAGTTCTTTGCCGGCCAACTCCCACTTCGCAGCATAGACACCTGCCGTGCCCTTGACTACTTTCTCAATTCGGTCGCGACACATCGAACAACTGCCTTCGACCTTAATCTTTCGCTCTACGCTATTTTCCGATGGTATCTCGCGCCCATTCATCATACTACGCTTGCCTTCGAGCTGTGCCGAAGCATCTATGGCAAAGACTCCGTTGGTCACAATCTCTTCACCCTGAGTAAGTCCGCTCAAAACCACGTAAGCATTCCCAAGGGACGGACCCAACTCCACCTCGCGAAGTTGATAAACCGCACCCTTGTACTCGGGCAATAGGACGTAGACAATTGAGCGTTTACCCGTCCAAAGCACGGCGCTCTGAGGGATTACAATCTGATTTTTATATTGTTGCAAGCGCGCTTGAACCCTTGCCGTGGCATACATTTCCGGTTTGAGCTGCATATCGGCATTGGCTATTTCTACCCTGACCTTAGCCGTGCGGGTGGTCTTGTCCAAGATTGGGTCGATGAAGGATATGGTAGCACTGAATATTTTGCCGGCAAGAGCATTCACAGTGAAGGTAACCTTGTCACCTGCGTGAAGAAAAGCCAAATCCGACTCGTAGGCATCAAACATTGCCCACACCTTTGCCAGGTCTGCAATATCGAAGAGTACTGCTCCCTGCTGTACATAATCTCCCTCGCTCACACGTCTGCTCATAACGATTCCGTCCGTGTTGGATTTAATTTCAATGGTGGTGGTTATGTGTGCCGTGGATTCGATGGTTCTTATTTGCTCGTCCGTCAGCTTCCACGCCCTGAGCTTCTCGCGTGCCGCCCAGAGCAGTTTCGGTTGTGAGTTTTGCAGCTTGAGTGCTTCGATGAGCTCCTGTTGAGCCGCGATGAGTTCGGGCGAATATATGGTTGCCAATGGTTCACCCTTGCGAACCCTCTCGCCGGTGAAATCGACATAAAGCTTCTCGATTCGTCCGCCTATATGAGCGGTCTGAGATTGAAGCGCCCTCTCATCGGGAGCAATGACGCCATAGAGCAGGATGTTTTTAACAGGTTCTTTGAGGTTCACCCGCGATGTCTCGATGTTGGCAAGTGCCGTAGCCTCGGGCGATAACTGTATGGCATCGTCAGCAATAGCCTCCGACGAACCTCCGCCGGAGCGTACCGGTATCAAATCCATTGCGCACAAAGGGCACAGACCCTTTTCGTTGGAGCGAATCTGTGGGTGCATAGAACACGTCCATACTTCACTCTTCTGCTCAGTCACATCCTCGCCACCTGCCTGCTCACCACTAGTGCCGCCAAAAATAATCCAGCCCGCAAACAACCCTAATAAAACGTAAATTAACGCCCGCCACTTCTCCTTGCCGGCAATTCCTTTTATATTTTTCATATTCTTAATCTGTTAATGGTTCCGATAATAGATTTTCGATGCGAGCTACCAACGTGTTATAGTTTGCGATGGCTTCAGCCCGTTTGAATTTGTAGTCTAGAAGTTGCCTCTGAATCTCTATCACATTGCTCATCGAACTTGTACCCACCGAAAACTCACCAAGGGCAAGTTGATAACTTACATTGGCAAGGCGACTTTGGTTTCGATATAGCTCCGCCTTGCGTGCTGCCTCTTCAAGCTGCTCGCTTAGGGAGATATACTCTGCGATGAGGTTGTTGAGCGTATTTTGATACTGATGGTGAGCTGCTTGGTGCAGCAGACGGCTTTCGTTCTGTTGGGCGTTATATTTTTTGCGATATATTGGTATGGTGAGTGATACCATCGGCATAACCATATCCTTACCATTCATTTCGGTAACAGGAATACCCATAGCCATTCGTTTGCCGATGACAGAATATTGAATACCCACACCCAACATCGGCAGGCTCATTTTCTTGTCCATCTCCGACTTCGCCTTGTAGCTCTTTGCCTGAGCATCAACCATTGCCAACATCGGATTGTGCTCTAGGATGTTTTTGACTGCCTCCGTATAGTCTGATTTAAAGGAGGTTTGAATTATGGTATCGGACAGAGTTACCGGAGTGGCGTGGTCGCGGTTTAGAAGGGTGTTGAATTTTGCCCGCGCCGCGATTATTTGCAGTGTGAGTGTACGCTGCTGCTCAGCCAATTCGTTCATCTCCATATCTACACGAATCACTTGTGTCATTGCACTGCCGCCACTTGTTCCACCCGCCATACCTCCCATTGCTGCCATTTGTTGTCCGCCACCTGCTTGAGCGCTCACCTCTGTACTCCCCGCAGACATACCTGCCATAGCGGACATTGCGTCCGATGTTTGTTTTGTGGCAGAGTTGTCAGTGTTCCTGCCGCTTGTTGTCTGTTGTCTGCTTGCAGGGGGTGAGGGTGCGGCAAAGCGTATGGTCGCCAGATCTTTGAGTATGCTCAATAGTGCCATACCCTCGTCCACATTGGTCAGCTTTGCTTTCAGTGTCAGCAGTTGATACCACTGACTTTTGACCTCAAGTTCCAGATTATTTCGCGCCTGAAGAAATTGCTCATAATACATTCTCGACATCTCACCGGCTTCGGCGCGTGCCGCCTTGCGCGTACCGAACCAGGGGAACATCTGCATCAGTTTGAAATCGGCAATCTGTTTTCCGTCCAATATCTCCATCGGTGTGATGAATAAGCCTACCTCCAGCTGCGGGTCGGCTAAAGCTCCGGCTTGTGCGATGCGCTCCTCACTTGCCTTGTAGGTGAGGTATTCGCTCCTCAGTCGAGGGTTATTCTCTATGGCTATGGCGAGGTAGTGTGCCAACGAGTCGCCCTGTGCGGCAGCATTGCCGCTGGAGAGTAGTGCCGCAAGGCATATCAAAAATTTATACTTCTTCATCTCTTCTCCCTTTCTTTATTGCCCTTTCGCGCCACATACACTGAAATACGGGTACAACGAACATTGTCATAGATTGAATCAACATACCGCCGAAGGTGGGTATAGCCATCGGAATCATTATCTCTGCCCCCTTGCCCGTGGATGAGAGCACGGGAAGGAGAGCTATAAGGGTGGTCGCGGTGGTCATTGCTGCCGGGCGTACACGTTTCGAGCCTGCTGCCACAACAGCCTCTCGAATCTCTTCCTTGGTCTGCGGGTTACGTGCAATAAACATATCGTGAATATACGAACCCATCAACACCCCGTCGTCCGTGGCAACACCAAATAGTGCGATGAATCCCACCCATACAGCCACGCTCAAATTAATAGAGTGCATCTGGAACAACTCCCGCATATTGACCCCCGCAAAAGAGAAGTTCATAAACCACTCCTGACCGTAGAGCCACAACATTATAAACCCACCGGCAAAGGCAACAAAGACTCCGGAAAAGTGTATGATGGAGGCTGTGACGGTGCGAAATTGGAAATAGAGGATGAGCAATACGGTCAGCAGAACGATGGGGATGATAATGGAGAGTCGTTTGGTGGCTCGTATTTGCTGTTCGTAGTTGCCTGCAAATTTATAGCTCACCCCCTTGGGAAGGGTGATCTCTCCGCGGCTTATTTTTTGTGCAAGCACATTTTGCGCATCTTCCACCACATCCACTTCAGCCGCACCCTGCAACTTGTCGAAAATGACATACCCCACCAAGAAGGTGTCTTCGCTCTGTATCATCTGCGCCCCTTTCGAGTAGCGTATCTGGGCAAGTTCGCCAAGTGGTATTTGCACTCCCAATGGGGTAGCCACCAACAGTTTTGTAAGCTCCTCGGGGCTGCCACGCAGCTCTCGCGGATAGCGCAATCTTACCGGAAAACGTTCGCGCCCTTCTATGGTTGTTGTCAGGGTCATACCTCCGATTGCTGCCGAGATGATCTCCTGTAGGTCGGCAATGGTTATTCCATATCTGGCCATACTGAGACGATTCAGTTCAATCTCTATATATGGAGCACCCACGGCACGGTCGTAGAAGACCGACGAGGGGACAACGGAGGCTACCTCCTTGAGCGAATGTTCTATTTGTATGCCTGCCTGTTCGATGGCATCGAGGTCGGGTCCGTATATTTTTATGCCCATCGGGGCGCGCATCCCCGTGGAGAGCATCACCAAACGTGCCTCTATTGGTTGAAGTTTAGGTGCTGAGGTCAGCCCCGGCAGGTTGGTGACATCCACTATCTCTTGCCAAATATCGTCTGTGCTGCGAATCTTTGGACGCCACTGGCGCAGGTAATCTCCATTTGGGTCAGCAAACAGACTATCCGTCGGCACTATCCTAAAGCCATCCTTTGGTTGGTATCGCCCTCCGTCGATGAGTAGGAAAGCGCCCTGTGCATCGACCTTGAAGCGTTCGCGTTTTCCATCTTCGTTGAGCGCGTATTCCGAACGGTAATTAATGGTATTCTCGAACATCTGTATAGGTGCAGGGTCTAGAGCTGAGTTTACCCGCCCCCATTTACCCGTGTTTTGAATGACTTCGGGAATATTTGAGATGCGTTTGTCTAGCACTCCTATCAGCTCCAGATTTTGCTCGATTCCAGTGTAGGGCATACTGGTTGGCATCAGCAGGAACGAGCCTTCGTTGAGGGTGGGCATAAACTCCTGCCCGATGCCGGGGAAACTCTTACAGGCATCTCGCCAGAAGGAGGACTCCTTGATGCTCCGTGAGCCGAAGGTGAGAAAACCGAAAGAGGAGTCAAAACCGCGCCATATCACAAAACCGAATATTACAGTTGCTGCCGGAAGCATAAGGAAGAGGGTGCGATGATAGAGCGCCCACCGCAAAATCTTCTCGTAGAAGACAACCAAAACCCACAGTATTGCCAAAATCAGCATTACCGAGAGTACGACAAAGAAGATGTTACGGAAAAAACCGGCCTCCGGTCCTAGTGGTAACCACTCCTTTGCCAAATAGTAGAGGGCAAGTGATAGTGTGATAGCGATATTTATATATCTGCTCGCCTTGCTTGTTGTGGGTGTTTTCCATAGGTGAGCCGTTAGGTTGTTTACTCCGATTGCCGTAAGGGCTAATGCTGTGGGCATCAAGAATATGATTGCCGCCGCAATGCCGCCTGCCACCAAGAGGTAGTTGGCAATGAGCCTGATTCTTGCCGAGTTGACCCTTATCGAGAATACCAAATAGGCAAAAGTGGGCAGAATGACAACTCCTATGACAAAAGCCAACCCCAAAACATAGGTCTTTGTATAAGCCAAGGGCGAGAATAGCTTACTCTCCTGCCCCTCCATTGCGAAGACGGGAATGAAGCTGACAATGGTGGTAATCATAGCCGTTGCAATGGGGGTTGAGACCTCCGCCACAGCCTCGTAGATGAGACTTAGTAGAGCTTTACCACCCACAACATCGCCATTATGGGGCATCTCCCTGTGGCGTATGATACTCTCCACAAGCACCACCCCCACATCTGCTACAACGCCTATGGCTATGGCTATGCCCGATAGAGCCACAATATTGGCACTCAACCCCGTAAACCTCATAAGCAGAAAAGTGCCCAGTACTGCAATGGGTAGCAGTGAGGAGATGATGAGCGAAGCTCTGAGGTTGAATACGAGCACGATGATTACGATTATAACAATCAATATTTCGTGCGAGAGTGCGGTTTCTAGCGTTCCGATGGTCTCCTTGATTATGCCCGTGCGGTCGTAGAAAGGTACGATGGTAACCTTGGAGATTGTTCCGTCCTCGAGGGTCTTTTGGGGAAGTCCAGCCTCTATCTCCTTGATTTTTTTCTTGACATTGTTAATCACCTCCAGTGGGTTCGAGCCGTAGCGCGCAACGACAACCGCTCCAACCGCTTCGACCCCCTCAATATCCAAACCGCCGCGACGAGGTGCCGGACCCGTAGTCACGAATGCTACGTCACCAATGCGGATGGGAACTCCGTTTCGGGCTGTGACCACCGCATTCTCGATATCCTTAATATCTTTAATATATCCCAGACCACGAATCAGGTACTCTACTTTGTTAATCTCGATTGTCTCGGCACCAATATCTATATTGCTCTTTTGGATGGCACTCATCACATCCATAATCGAAACGTTGAACGAGCGTAGCGCATTGGGATTAATCTCAACCTGATACTCCTTGATGAAGCCCCCGATGGATGCCACCTCCGAGACTCCGTGAGCCGAGCTGAGCGAATACTTTACGTAGAAATCCTGTATCGTGCGCAGCTCATCCGGATTCCATCCGCCGGTGGGTTTGCCCGTTGCAGGATCGCGCCCTTGGAGGGTATACCAAAATATCTGCCCCAAAGCTGTAGCATCTGCCCCCAAGGTTGGTTGCACGCCGGAGGGCAATGTTCCCGGCGGGAGCGAATTTAGCTTCTCCAACACCCGCGAACGACTCCAATAAAACTCCACATCATCATCAAAAATAATGTATATGAAGGACATTCCGAACATAGATGTGCTTCGTATTGTCTTCACGCCCGCCATTCCCAGCAGCGAGGTGGTCAGCGGATAGGTCACCTGTTCCTGTATATCTTTGGGAGAGCGCCCCATCCATTCTGTGGCTACAATCTGTTGATTGTCACCAATATCCGGAATAGCATCAACGGCAATGGGGCTGCGTGGCAGCAGCTCTCCGTGCCAGTTGAAGGGGGCGGTAACCAGCCCGCCCACAACAATAACCAATAACAACAATATCGTTATTAGTCTGTTGTTTAGGCAGAATTTAATTATTTTGTTCAACATAGCTATCTACGCTTTCTGCGCTTTTGGGGTGCAATACTCTTGTGGCTAACCATAGGGCGATAATATTGCCTACGAAGCACAAAGTAACAAATTAGATTTCAAAAGACAAAATATTTGGCGACACTTATTAACTCGGCTTTTATTTCGGGTGATAACCCTGAAATTGTGCCAAAGGGCTGTATGGAATTCAAATTGTTCAAATTGTTCAAAACCGAGTGAAGAAATAGCAGTGAAAAACATTTGCATTTATTAACTTGGCATTAGTAGGCAACTACTATGACATTGCTTTATTCCCAAATTATCATTTGCTTTTATTACCTTTGCATACCTTAGTGATGTTAGCTTATTAACTTTACGGCTATTATTTGAGGTTTTTATGTGTGTATTTCATTGATTGAAATGATTTTAGCATTGTAATAAATCCCAAATGATATGAGTTCAGTTAATGAGCAAGCATTATATTTAAGGCAACAACATAGGTTGCATTTTTTCTGAGACTTCCCTTAAGAAGAGCTTGAGTATGAAATTGACCTATGTCCAAAGAGATTTGGGCGCAAAATTAAGAACCAACAGGTGTTACCACTGCCTTTATAGGTACGGAGTACGAAGATGAAAATTTAATCTCTTAATTATATCTTAAATAGCTATTATACAAGTTAATATAAAATTATTTACGTATGAAAATCACGTTGGCACAACAAAATTATCTTGTGGGAGATGTGCGGGGTAATTTGAAGAAAATTATTGATGTTGTTCAGCAGAGCGATGCTCCGGTTGTGGTCTTTCCCGAAGGAGCTTTGACGGGTTCGCCGCTCTATGAACTTGATATGAGCGCACAAGTCGAACGTGCACTTGTCGAACTTGCCACCATCGCCCCATCGAAAGAGATTTTTATTGGGCTCTACGAATATACTATTGCATATATTGCAGGTGGTGAGATTCAGATTATCGATAATAATTGGGTGCAGGTGGGTGACGTAGCTCTCTTTTTCGAGAGTAACCATTACTACCACGGCGCACCTTATGAAAATTTGCGACATTGGGAGACAGAGGCGCGTGATATGCAACTGACGGTGGTATGCCTTAATCAGGTTGGTGCTTCCACGGATACGATATTTTACGGCGGTTCGGTGGTCTGTTTTGCGGATGGAAAATCAGTTATGTTTCCACTTTGGCAAGAGTGTGTCCGCACTCTGGATTTGTCTGTTTCTCAGAGCGAAATCGTTGATTGGCGGGGAAAGACCGAGCAGACGCATCAGGCGCTGCTGTTGGCAATTAGAGACTATTTTGCAAAGAGCGGTTTCGGGCAAGCGATGGTTGCTCTGAGCGGGGGGATAGATTCGGCGGTGGTGGTGGCTCTGGCTGTGGAGGCTCTAGGGGCTGAAAATGTGAGGGTTGTGTTGCTACCTTCGGCGTTTTCTTCGGAACATTCGGTCGCAGACTCTTTGGAGATGGTGAGGCGGTGCGGCATTCGCCACGATGTTATAAATATTGAACCCATTGTAGAGCGGTCTTTAGAGTCGTTGCGAGATGTTTTCAAAGGAACTTCTGTGGGACTTGCCGAAGAGAATATCCAGGCGCGCATTCGCCTGATGCTCACTATGGCAATTTGTAATAAAACTGGTGATATAATGCTAAATACCAGTAATAAGAGCGAGGCGGCGGTTGGCTACGGCACTCTATACGGGGATACGAGCGGTGCGCTGGGCATTATTGCAGACCTCTATAAAACAGAGGTTTATGAATTGGCTGACCATATTAATCGTGTTTCCGGTAATTTGATACCTCAAAATATAATCGACAAAGCCCCATCGGCGGAGCTTCGCCCCGGGCAAAAGGATTCCGACTCACTGCCCGAATATCACGTGTTGGATGCCATTCTTTACCAGTTGATAGAGCAGGGTAGTGGCGAGGAGGAACTCTATGGGAAATTTGATAAAGAGGTGGTTGATAGGGTTGTAAAATTAGTGAATAGCAGCGATTTCAAACGGAAACAGTTACCTCCGGCTGTGCGGTTGTCGGGTAGGACTTTTGGGGTTGAATATGTGATGCCGATAGTGAAAAAAGTATGAAATATTTGTTGAAAATCGTGCTGATTCTCTCATCGGCACTATCTTTTGCGCAACAGGCAGATACACCTACCGAGGCGCGTATGCGAGCGATGGGGCTGATTGATGTGCACGATGCAGACTCCTCCATTGTCGTTTTTATGCCGTACACCACTACCGATAATTTTGTCGGAAAGGTTCTCTATGATAATGTAAATAAGGCGTTTTTGATAAAAGATGCAGCGACAAGATTGGCTAAGGCTCAAAAATTATTAAAGGAGACAGACTCCTCTTTATCGCTTTTGGTCTACGATGCTGCTCGCCCGATGGCGGTGCAGCGACAGATGTGGCGTGTGGTGGCGGGGACGGATAAAACCGACTTTGTGGCTAATCCCGCAAATGGCGGAGGGTTGCATAACTATGGTGCTGCTGTGGATGTTACCATCGTCGGCAAGGATGGCAACCCCTTGCCGATGGGAACAGCTTTTGACTATTTCGGCGATGAGGCACGAATTAATAGGGAGTTGGAATTATTGGAAAAAGGTAAGATTACTCGGAATGAGTTGGATAACAGATTGTTGCTCAGGAAAGTTATGCGAGAGAGTGGTTTTATGACCGTCAATTCCGAATGGTGGCACTTTAACTACTGTTCGCGAGATGAGGCGAAAAAGAACTTGGATTTGATAGAATAATTTATTATCTTTGAGCAAATCCAAAATCATTTTTCAATGACAGTACACCAATACATCGAGGTAAACCGAGAAAGGTTTCTCGAAAAACTATTTGAACTTCTTCGCATTCCCTCAATCTCTGCAATCGAGAGCCACCGCCCCGATATGGATAGGTGTGCCGAGCTTATCATAGCAACCCTTCTTGAAGCGGGTGTAGACAAGGCTGAAATCTATCCAACGGACGGGCCTTCAATCGTCTATGGTGAAAAGATGGTCAATCCAGATGCTCCCACAGTGTTGGTTTACGGACACTATGATGTGATGCCGGTAGACCCAATAGAACTTTGGAATACAGACCCTTTCGAGCCTGTGGTTAAGGATGGGAAAATTTATGCGCGTGGAGCGGATGATGATAAGGGTCAGGCGTTTATGCACATTGCGGCATTTGAGGCTATGGTGAAGACGGGCGCGCTCAAGTGCAATGTTAAATTTATGCTCGAAGGGCAGGAAGAGATTGGTAGCAAGGAGCTTACAAAGTGGTGCGAGAAACACAAAGAGCTGTTGCAAGCTGACGTTATTCTTGTGTCGGACACTTCTCTTTTGGGAATGGATACTCCGTCAATCACTTGCGGTCTGCGTGGTTTAGCTTATGTAGAGGCTGAGATTACTGGACCAAACCGCGATTTGCACTCGGGACTTTACGGTGGTGCTGTGCCCAATCCGATAAATGTACTGTCTAAAATGATTGGTTCACTCATAGATGACAACGGGCGCATTACGATTCCCGGTTTCTATGATGGTGTTTATGAGCACTCTTTTGCGGCACGTGATGAGATTAATTCAGCTCCGTTCAACAATAAGGCTTATGCCGATTCAATCGGATGTGCGGCTTTGTGCGGCGAGCTTGGTTACTCCACTGCCGAGCGCAAAGGTACGCGCCCGACGCTCGATGTTTGCGGCATTTGGGGCGGTTACACGGGCGAGGGCTCAAAGACAGTGATTCCTAGCACGGCGACTGCTAAGATATCTATGCGATTGGTTGCGGGTCAGGATTTTAATGATATTACCGAGAAATTTATCAAGCATTTCATAGCCATAGCGCCACCGAGCGTGAAGGTGAAAATCACACCTTCTCACGGAGGCTATCCATACATCGCACCGACCGATACCAAGGCGTACAAGGCGGCTGCGGCGGCAATGGAAGAGAGCTTTGGTAAAAAACCATTGCCATTTTATAGTGGCGGTTCGATACCAATTATTTCTACCTTTGAGCGCGTTCTAGGCATAAAATCAATTTTGATGGGCTTTGGTCTTGATACCGACGCAATTCACTCGCCTAATGAAAGTTTCCGCTTAGAAAATTTCTATAAGGGTATAGATACGATACCATTGTTCTACGAAAAATTTGCAGAATAATAATCCTTCTATTATTACTACTGGCAGCAGGTGCAATCTAATCTTCAAAAAGATTAAGACTGCACCTGCTGCCAGTAGTAACAATAAATGGCTACCTATAACTATTTCTGAATAAGCTTCTTAAAAAAATAGTCGGTTGCTTATTTTAGAATTTTCAGAAGAACCCTCCTAATCCCTTCGCGCGAAGCCTAGGTAGTAAATTAACGTTGCCACAGCAGATATTGCTGCGACTAGATAAGTGCGTGCAGCCCACATCAGTGCCTCACGTGCCTGCTCTTGTTGAGTGGAGTTGAGCACTCTCTCGCGTGAGAGCCACGCCAAGGCTCGCCGTGAAGCGTCATACTCCACGGGCAGAGTAATGAGCGAAAAAATTGCGCTTGCCGCCAACATAGCAATACCAACCCAAAAAACCCAAAATAATTGCGGAGCTTTCGCCCACTGCATCAACAAGATGCCACCTATGAGAAATAGGAAAGCATACTTTGCCGAGAAGCTTACTATGGGCACAAGTGTCGATCGCATCTTCAGTGGAACGTATTCGTGTGCGTGTTGCACGGCGTGCCCGCACTCGTGAGCCGCCACTGCCGCTGCTGCCACGCTATTGCTAGAGTATACTGAGTCGCTAAGGTTCACGGTCTTGGTCAGCGGATTGTAGTGGTCGGTGAGCTGACCCGGGGTGTGGGTGACCTGCACATCGTATATGCCGTTGTCCCGCAACATCTTCTCGGCTACGTCACGTCCGGTGAGCCCACCGGGAAACACCACCTCAGAGTATTTTTTGAATACGCTCTGGAGCTTGGCTTGCACAAATAAGCCCACTATACCTACTGCTATGAGTAGTATTAATTCTGGTGAGAAATACATTTTGTATCGTTTTTTGTAGTTATAACGTAGGCTGAGTATCTAAAATTATCTTTTACTTTCGATAATCTTATCTATGAAGCAATCGAAAAGATACTCGGTGTCCACAGGTCCCGAGGTTGCCTCAGGGTGAAATTGCACCGTAAAGAACGGTTTGTGAGAGTGTTTGACTCCCTCAATCGTACCATCATTCAGGTTTATGAAATAGGGCGTCCAACCATCTGCCAACCCCTCGGGATTGACCGCAAAGCCGTGGTTCTGAGAGGTGATCACCGCTCGATCGGTGCCAACTTCCAGTGCCGGTTGATTGTGGGAACGGTGTCCGTATTTGAGTTTATAGGTCGAAGCTCCTGCTGCAATGCTTGTGAGCTGGTTACCCATACATATTCCGAAAATAGGTTTGCCAACGGCAAAAGCCTTGCGAATATTTTCGACAGTAGCGCCACATAGGGAGGGGTCTCCAGGCCCGTTGCTCAACATTACCCCGTCATAGTCGAGAGTTGTAAAATCATAGTCCCACGGCACGCGTATAACCCGTACTCCGCGCTTGAGTAAACATCTAATAATATTATACTTGCAACCGCAATCTACCAAAACCACCTTGTGCTCACCATCGCCGTACTCGATAATATCTGTGCAGGAGGTTTTTGCTACAAGGTTTTCTACATTGGGGTCAATGAACTCTGCGGGCTCTGCTACGCCCTCAATAGCAATCTTTCCAAGCATAACGCCGTGTTCGCGAATAATCTTTGTAATTGCACGCGTATCCACACCATATACCCCTGGTATACCCTGCTCTGCGAGCCATTCTCCCAGGCTTTTCACAGCATTCCAATGGCTGTGTTCGAAGGAGTAGTCGCTCACTATAAGTCCTTGTATATGAATTTTTTCAGATTCAAAAAAATTCAGAATACCCCACTCATCCCTTTCCGGGGAAGGAACACCGTAGTTCCCAATGAGTGGAAATGTTAAAACTAAAATTTGACCCGCATAGGATGGGTCTGTCAATGATTCGGGATAACCGGTCATAGCGGTATTAAATACCACTTCGCCTGTTGTAGGGAGTTCTGCTCCAAAGCTATACCCATCAAAACGTGAGCCGTCTTCTAGAATGAGAGCGGCAGATTTTTTTTCCAGCATCTAATGTTATGTTACCAATTATTTACTGAGACACAAAGGTAGTAAAATTTTTGATGATTCACAACTCAAACAAAAAAAGAGTTAGCCACATCCACGAGGTTCGGCTAACTCTTTTTTGTGAAACAATAGAATAACTATTTACAAGCCTGCTCTATAGTAACCGCAACTGCAACAGTTGCTCCCACCATTGGGTTGTTACCCATACCTAGAAAGCCCATCATTTCTACGTGAGCGGGCACTGAAGACGAACCTGCAAACTGTGCATCTCCGTGCATACGTCCCATCGTGTCGGTCATACCGTATGAAGCTGGACCTGCTGCCATATTGTCAGGGTGCAGAGTGCGACCTGTACCACCGCCCGAAGCAACCGAGAAATATTTCTTACCCTCCTCCATACACTCTTTCTTGTATGTACCTGCAACAGGGTGTTGGAAACGTGTTGGGTTCGTTGAGTTACCCGTGATAGACACATCCACACCTTCGTGGCGCATAATTGCTACACCTTCGCGAACGTCGTCCGCACCGAAACATTTTACGTTACCACGCAGAGACTCCGAATATCTCTTTTCACGTACTACCTTTAACTCGCCCGTGCCGTAATCAAATGCGGTCTCGACATAGGTGAAACCGTTGATACGAGAGATAATCATTGCAGCATCTTTACCCAAGCCGTTAAGGATAACACGAAGAGGCTCTTTACGTACTTTGTTAGCCATCAGAGCGATTTTTATTGCGCCTTCGGCTGCAGCGAAAGATTCGTGTCCGGCAAGGAAAGCGAAACATTTAGTATCATCACGTAGCAACATTGCAGCCAAGTTACCGTGTCCCAGACCCACTTTGCGGTCTTCTGCCACAGAACCGGGGATACAGAACGCCTGCAAACCGATACCGATAGCCTCGGCAGCAGAGGCGGCATCCTTGCAACCTTTCTTAATTGCGATAGCAGCGCCTACCACATAAGCCCAAGCCGCATTCTCGAAACAGATAGGCTGTGTCTCCTTACAGATTGTGTAAGGGTCGACGCCAACCGAGTCGCAAATTGCTTTCGCCTCCTCTATGGAAGCGATACCATATTTATTCAAAGCCTCATTAATCTTATTAATTCGGCGGTCGTAACTTTCAAAAAGTGCCATATCTCTTATTCGTGTCTTGGATTGATAAATTTAACACCTTCCGCGAAGCGACCGTAAGAAGAGGTTGCTTTCCGGATTGCTTCGTTAGCGTCCACGCCCTTGGTCACCATCTCCATAACTTTGCCAAGGTGAACAAATTCGTAACCGATAACTTCATCGTCCGCATCAAGCGCCATACGTGTACAGTAGCCCTCGGCCATTTCGAGGTAACGAACACCCTTAGCCTTGGTGCCGAACATAGTACCCACCTGAGAACGAAGCCCCTTTCCTAAGTCCTCTAAACCTGCACCGATAGGAAGACCGCCTTCCGAGAAGGCAGACTGGGAGCGTCCGTAAACAATCTGAAGGAACAATTCGCGCATAGCTACGTTGATAGCATCGCAAACCAGGTCGGTATTCAATGCTTCGAGCAGTGTTTTGCCTGGAAGAATTTCCGATGCCATAGCAGCCGAGTGTGTCATACCCGAGCATCCGATGGTCTCCACCAAAGCCTCTTCGATGATGCCTTCCTTGATATTCAAAGTCAGTTTGCACGCACCTTGTTGAGGAGCGCACCAGCCCACACCGTGGGTCAAGCCCGAAATGTCAGCGATTTGTTTAGCACGTACCCATTTGCCCTCTTCGGGTATGGGGGCAGGACCGTGGTTAGGACCTTTTTTTACACAACATTGTTGTTGTACTTCGTGTGAGTAAATCATTTTATATTAATTTTGTGGTTTATATTTCGTAATATATCCCTTGAAAACCATAGCTGTGGGTCGATAAATCTATTTTTAACCGTGATGATACGTTGGCAAATTTATTATCATAATAACACTGCTCTCCTGCTTTGCAATAATTCCTTTCCCCTACTTATCTGAAATCCTATGCGGCAATATCTTGCCACGATTCTTGAAAATTACGTCAATTTTAATTTTATTGTTCGTCTTTTGTACATCAAAATTCTGCGCTAATCAAACCTATTGTCTGATATATTGTACCTTGCAAAACTTATCCCGAACTCAGGTTATTAAAATGGAGACAAAAATAGGTACATTTTTTTGCTTTACCAAATTAATATTCCAATATCCTTTGTGCGTAAAAAAATGGCTGCATTTTGCAGCCATTAGGATTCTACGTAGTGAAAAAAAACTTTCTCCCACATATTGAAGTTATTCAAGCAAGTTCATCACAACTCTTCCGAGGAGTATTTTTGCGAACTCAATAACCCTATTTTCCCGATTTTGATTGGTACAACTCCTCGTAGTATTTGCTCTTAGCCGCAAACTCGTCGCCTTTGTCGCGTTTTTGGAAGTAGAGACCCTTGAGAAGTTCAATTACACCTAACTCCTCAGAGTTAATTTGGTGTGCCATTTCGAGAGCTTCGATAGCTTGAGTGTAGTATTCCGACTGTTCTGCTATGAGTTTGTCGTAGCCCGCTTGGTCATTTAGGTCTACCTTGCTTGCCTTCTCGCTGCAGGCATTACCGGCGTTGGTGAGAATAAAACCAAGATTGAAATACGCGTAATAGTTTTTATTGTCTATTTCGATAGACTTTTTAAGAGCTCCAATGGCTTTGTCAGTGTCACCCAACTTCTCCCAAACAGTACCTTCAACCAAATATAGCGATGCGTTTTTTGGGTCTAATTCTTCGGCTTTCTTAATGATATCAATCAACTTCACGGGGTCTATCTCGTTTTTGAGGTAGATGTTGATGATTGCAGAAAGTATAGAGGCATTATTGGGATTCTTCTGAAAACCGCTTTCGAGAATAGAAATCGCCTTCGTGTCATCCTTTATGCCCTCGTAGCACATAGACATATAAAGCTGAACCATACCGCCTTGGTCATCTCCAATGGCAAGAATTTTATCGAACAAAGAGATACCCTTGTTCCACTCCTGTGCCTCGGTATAGGCTATTCCTGAGTAGTAAATAATCAATGTGTCGATTTTGCCCATAAGAATGGAGGTGTTCGCTGCGCCATCAAAGAAACTTGCAGCCTTAGCCTTCTGGTCTAAGTTATAGGCGGTCATACCTGTTTGTTGGAAAAGATTTTTAAGACTCTCCGCTATCTTCATACCTTTATTGGTGAAATCTTTTTCGTTCAACTCCTTCATTTTTGTGAGAGCTGCTAAGGCATTGTTCAGGTCAGAGAGTTCGTCGCCCTTCTTTGCTTGGAAGAATTGAATCATCTTGGATGCAGGGTCGGAGTAGATTATGAAATTTTCATAATCGTTCTTCACAAAAGTGTTTCCCGAAACTTGAACTTCCACCGACGACAAAGGCTTTCCAATCATCGAAGTTGCCTGTTCGATAGTGATGTTGGGAACGATTTTACTTGTGTAGATATTAGCCATCTCAATGTAGGCATTTGCTCTGTTGAGCCACGTTGCCGCCTGCGTAGACTTTTTCGCATCAACAATATCAGCGTTGCTCTTGTCGATTTTCTTCTGTACGGCATCTACATTCTGCGCCACAGCACCAATAGTAGCCACGGCAGCAAGCATTACTAAAAGTTTTTTCATTTCTTAATATTTTATTAATTAATTGTTTCCGTTACAATTTCCTCGCCCTCCTCCTCGGACTTAGGAACAGCCACAACAGAGGCAATGGAATCATCTCCACGCAAATTGATAACCTTTACCCCCTGTGCCGCACGACCGGTGAGGCGAATTTCCGAAATAGGCATACGAATTGTCAAGCCCGAACGGGTGATAATCATCAAATCTTTGGTGTCATCAACAGATTGAATAGCAATAAGTTTACCGGTCTTTTCGGTGATCTGAATAGTCTTGATACCCTTGCCGCTACGTGACTGGATGCGGTAGTCGTCAATGTCGGTACGTTTGCCGTAACCGTTTTCCGAAACCACAAGAATCTCGCTCTTCTCCGCACCCGGCTCTACTGTGAGCATACCAATCAGGTTATCATCCTCCTCGAGGTTCATCCCGCGCACTCCGGCAGCAGTACGACCGATGGCGCGAACGCCCTCTTCCTCAAAGCGAATCGACTTGCCATCCTTTGCCGCAAGAATCACCTGTGCCTTACCGCTTGTTAAGCGCGCCTCCAGAAGTTGGTCGCCCTCCTTGATGGTAATAGCATTTACGCCATTAGTTCGTGGACGCGAATATGCCTCCAACGAGGTTTTTTTGATGATGCCCTCGCGGGTACACATTATAATATAGTTATTATTTATGTACTCCTCATCTGTCAATCGGCGAACGTTGATATATGCACGCACCTTGTCGTCCGGCTCTATTGCAATGACGTTCTGCAGAGCACGTCCCTTGCTGGTCTTCGACCCTTCGGGAATTTCGTAAACTTTGAGCCAGAAGCACCTGCCTTTTTCCGTGAAGAGCAACATTGTGTTGTGCATAGTGGTTACGTAGATATGCTCGATGAAATCCTCGTCCCGTGTTGCTGAACCCTTGCTGCCCACTCCTCCGCGCGACTGTGTGCGGTACTCGGTCAGTGGTGTTCTCTTGATGTATCCCAAGTGCGATATGGTGATAACCACCTCCTCATCTGCATAAAAATCTTCGGGGTTAAACTCCTCTGAAGCATAAACTATCTCCGAACGACGCGCATCGCCATATTTTGCCTTCACCTCCAGCAGTTCATCCTTAATAACCTGCATCTGCATAGTCTCACTACCCAGTAGCTCATTGAAATAGTCAATCTGACGGCATAGTTCGTCATATTCAGCTTGCAACTTCTCGCGCTCCAAACCTGTCAGAGCGCGCAGACGCATATCCACAATGGCTTGTGCCTGAAGCTCGCTCAACGCAAAACGCTCAATCAGCCCCTGCTTAGCCTCGTCAGGCGATTTGCTTGCGCGTATGATAGAGATAACCTCGTCGATATTATCTTGCGCAATCAAGAGCCCCTGAACAATATGCGCCCGCTCTTGAGCTTTGCGCAAGTCGTAACGTGTGCGGCGCACGACCACATCGTGGCGGTGGCGAACGAAGTACTTTATTAACTGTTTGAGGTTCAGAGCGCGTGGGCGACCCGCAACCAAAGCGATATTATTGACCGCAAAGGTTGTTTGCAGTGGTGTAAACTTATACAAATTATTGAGTACCACACTCGCAACAGCGTCCGATTTGAGAATAATCACAATCCGCATACCGTTGCGGTCGGACTCGTCATTGATATACGAAATACCCTCTAATTTCTTGTCGTTGATAAGTTCGGCGATCTTCTTAATCATCTCCGCCTTATTCACCTGATATGGTATCTCATTGACAATGATGCACTCACGTCCGCTTGCCGTGTACTCAATTTCGGTCTTGGCGCGCATCACAACACGTCCGCGCCCTGTACGGAACGCCTCCTTCACCCCCTCGTAGCCATAGATTATACCTCCGGTAGGGAAGTCGGGAGCTTTGATTATTGGTATAAGCTCCTCGATGTCAATATCCGGATTGTCTATGTAGGCACACGTGGCATCGATGGTATCACTCAGATTGTGGGGTGGCATATTTGTAGCCATACCAACGGCGATACCGCTCGTGCCGTTCACCAACAGCAGTGGAATGCGTGTGGGTAGTACCGTAGGTTCGGGTGTGGTATCATCAAAATTGAGGGTATAATCTACTGTCTCCTTGTCAATATCCGCCATCACCTCGTCGGTTATCTTGCGAAGGCGCGCCTCTGTATAACGCATTGCTGCCGGCGGGTCTCCGTCCACCGAACCAAAGTTTCCTTGACCATCCACCAACAAATACCTCATCGACCACTCCTGCGCCATACGCACCATAGCATCGTAGACCGAGCTGTCGCCGTGTGGGTGGAATTTACCGAGAACATCACCCACGATACGGGCAGATTTTTTATGTGGTTTGTCCGAGTATAGGCTCAGTTCGTTAGCCATACCATAAAGTATGCGGCGGTGAACGGGTTTCAATCCGTCCCGCACATCAGGAAGGGCACGCGAAACAATCACCGACATCGAATAGTCGATATAGGCGGTCTTCATCTGCTCTTCGATATTGACCTTGATAATCTTTTCTTCTGACATATATTAACGTTATTATTCTATCAACGTGTAAAGATACTCATTTTTCCCGAAAGTGAGAAATTTTTTTGTAATTATGAGCCATAAAATGGCTATGACAAATGAATAATCTTCTGTCAATCTAAACCTTAATCTCTGCCGCTGCGTTAGCTCAGTATAAACATAGTATTCTCTTCATAATTTCCGATGATTGGTATCCCCGCTTGGGGTGTTGCGGTGCGAGGAGTTAATAATAAACCCATATGGATAGTGCAAGGATTGGGCAGATCTACAGCAGGTGGGAGTTATGGCTCAATGACGATTCCAAAAATAGATAGTCGCCCCTTAAAAGCCATTCAACACGCTGATTTATTGTAAATTAATAGTAATTATTTTTGGATTAGTCTGCAATTTTTCGTATCTTTGTGGTATAAACCTTGCAAAATTGAGCTATGTTACCACGCCCCAAAGATACTCTGCAAAGCAGCCTTTTCTTCGACCTTAGAAGCACCTTAAACCACCGCCACCCGCTCTTCCAACTCGCCAACAAAATCGACTGGGCGATGTTTGAGCGAGAGTTTTCGCCACTCTACTCACCGGATAAAGGAGTCGAAGCAAAGCCAATACGACTGATGGTTGGATTGCTGATACTAAAACATATACGCAATGTTTCGGACGAAAGTGTTGTAGAGCAGTGGAGCGAAAATGTATATTATCAATCATTACTGACCGACAAAAAAGTTGAGAAAAAAAGAGAGGGGTAATCCCCTTTGAAGAGAATTACCCCGATAGTTGTAATTTTGTAAGTGCAAACAATACAAGATTCAACTATGGGCAAAGATAGTTATAAAAATTTAGTCGGTCAGCCGATTTTCAAACAGATTGTAGATTTTCTGCCAAGAGCGAAGTTTGACCTGTTAGTTCACCGTCACAAATCGGATAGGTACTACAAACGATTTCGCTCGTGGGAGCAGTTGATAACTTTGCTCTTTGGGGTCTTTAGCAGGTGTGATTCTGTGGGCGAGATTGCAGCAGCAATGCAGGGCTTGCAAGGCAAGTTGAGCTATTTGGGGCTAGATAAATCGCCCGCCAAAAGCACCATAGGCGATGCTTTGCGAGATAGAGATGAGGTTTTGTTCAGGGATTACTACTTTGAGTTATTGAGCCACTACTCGCCACTTTTGTCGGTCAGCCGAATTAAGGGGGTGGATTTTGAGAAGTTTTACATCTTCGATTCTACCACTATTCGCCTATTTTCGGACATAATGAAGGGGGTAGGTCGTAACCCCAAAGGAGATGGTAAGAAGAAGGGTGGATTGAAGGTGCATATGATGATAGACGCTCACGCCGATTGTGCCAAGCACGTCAATATAAGCGAGGCAAAAATGCACGATAAGAAATTTCTGAGCAAGCTCAACCTCACAGCAGGGAGTATGATTTGTTTCGACAAGGCGTACAACGACTATGGGCAATATGCCCGCTGGACAGAAGAGGGAGTTTGGTTTGTCGGACGGTTGAAACGCAATGCTGTTTACGAGGTACAGGAGGTTATTTCAGAGAAAGTGCTGAACGACAAAGAGTTTGGAGTAATATCAGAGGAGCACATTCATCTGAATTATAAGGATAATAAGGAGCAGAAGAAGGTTTGTTTAAGGAAAGTTGTTTATCGTGATGAAAAGGGTCGGATATTGGTTTTTATCACCAATAACTTTCAAATCAGTGCAGAGGATGTGGCTTTTATCTACAAGTGCCGCTGGCAAATAGAGCTGTTGTTTAAGAAGTTGAAGCAGAATTTTCAACTACACTTTTTCTACTCTGAGACCGAGAATGGAATTAAGACGCAGATATGGATAACGCTCATTGCTCATCTACTTTTGACGGTGTTGAAAGTCAAAACGCAGACTGACAAAGCATTTTCGACTGTTGCGGTGTTGGTGAGGATACATTTGACGAGTTATCTGGATATTTTTTGGATGATTCAGAACTGCAAACGCACTTATCACAAGCGAAAAGGGGCTAATTTTTGCTCATCGAGCCGAGCCCCAACGATACAAATGGCACTATTTTGAGGGGGGTAGGTATTTTGAAATGACTATTTATGCGGAAATACATGCTGATTACTAAACGATTGCATAAATAATTAACAAAAATCCGATTTTAGTCGGTTAATAATGATTATCAATACTTCTGTGGAGGTACTGAATTTGTCGCGGCACAACCTGTTGATGCGAGTAGTTTAGTGCATTTTCGCCACAGAATTGGCGAGGCTGGGTTTGAGTTGATTTTGGCAGAGAGTATCCGCGTGAATGATGATGTAGATTTCGACAAGCCGCAAGTTGTTTTTGTAGACACGACTGTACAAGAGAAGAACATAACATATCCCACTGATGCTAAGTTACATATGAAGATAGTTGAGAATTGCAGAGGTATAGCTGCAAAATCGGGTGTTACCCTTCGTCAGAGTTATGCTCGGGTTGTCAAGGCGTTGAATAGAGATATCCGTTTTAATAAAAAGCAGAGCAAGGCAGCTCGCCGTAAGCTCAAGTGCATAGCAGGGCGATTGGTCAGGGAGTTAGATAGAGAGTTGCCTTTGGAATCATTACACAGAGAGCAGATAGATTTGTATAAGAGAGTTTTATCTCAGACTAAAGATAGTAAGAACAAGGTATATTCATTGCACGAGCCTAGTGTTTGTTGCATCTCCAAGGGTAAGGAGCACGAGAAATGGGAGTTTGGGAACAAGGTTTCTGTGGCGTACAATGAAGATGGATTGATAGTTGGGGCATTGTCGTTTCGTAATGAGTATGATGGGCACACACTTTTGCCTGCTATTGAGCAGGTTGTACGATTGAATCATCGCCCTATAAAGATTGTTCCGTGCGACAGGGGTTACAAGGGAGTTTCACAGGTTTTGGGTATTCCTGTTTTGATACCGAGCAATGGTAAGGGCTGTAAGAGTGAGTATGAGCGAAAGAAGCTGAAGAAGTTGTTCGCGCAAAGAGCAGGTATAGAACCAATTAATGGGCACTTAAAGAGTGACCACCGGATGGGTCGTAACTTTTACAAAGGTATATTTGGTGATAATATCAATTCTATGCTCGCCGCCGCCGCATTCAACTTCAAAAGAGCTATGAATGTTCTTTTGGACTATATCTTAAGATGGATATTACAGCTATTTGAACAAAATATCTCCATAAAACTCCAAAACTAAAAGAACCCTGAAAACGAAAATGCCCCTTTTAAGGCACGACTAGATAGGGACTTCTAACTAATAGTTGTTAGAAGTCCCCATAAATAAATTATTCGTTCCTGTCACTCCGCGCCTGCCGCGAAGTCTCACCAGTCCGGAATATTAGAGAATTGTCTACGTGGATACTCCACGATGAATAATAGTTTTACATTACTTAGAAACTCTCTCGAGCCACTTAACCATAGTCAGCATAGTGAACATCGAAATCAGACAAGCAGCCACAAACACCGACCACGTAGCCCAAATCGGAATACTCTTATAGAATATGGCGCCGATGAAGAGCAGTTGATTGCCGAGTGCTGTTGCTCCAAGCCAGCATCCTTGCATAATGCCCTGATACTGAGGAGGTGCAACTTTCGATACAAACGATAATCCCAGGGGCGATATGAAGAGCTCTGCAATGGTTAGAATAAAATATGTCCCGATAAGCAGGAATGGAGTTACGCGCATTGCATCGTCCAATCCCCCCATAGCCTTAACATCGCTCAGTGCAGGTACTTCCATCGAACCAAAAGACATAACTGCAAATGCAACTGCGGCAATACCCATACCGATTGCGATTTTCTTTGGAGTTGAAGGTTCTTTGCCCTTAGCTTTGAGCCATCCGAATAGACCGATAATCACAGGAGTTAGGAACACCACAAAGAATGGGTTGAAGAATTGGAAGACCTCTGCCCCCTGAATTGTAGTGAATCCCAAGTCGAACTTCAACATACTCAGATTGGTATAGTCCTTAGCGAAGTATGTAAGAGTGACACCGTTTTGGTGGAAAGAGAACCAGAAGAAGATAACGATTGCAAAAACCGAGAAGAGAGCATAGATACGTTGCTTAATCTCTTTGGTATCCATAACGGGAGCCTCCACAGTACCTTTTGCCGCAACAGCCTTATTAGCAGGGTCGGGTAGGCGATTTTTGTTGGAGAGGTATATAACAACAGAAATTAACATTGCACCCACAGCCGCAAGGAATGTGTACTGCGCACCGGTGTTGAAAACATCAAGATATGAGTTACAAAAAGCGGTCAAATCGGTTACGCCGTTTATGGAAACCTCTTGTGAAAGAGAGGTCAGACGCTCCAACTGTTCTGGGTTTATATTGCCACCAAGATATTCGTGACACAATGGGCTAACGTCTCCATTATAGAGGAAACCGTTTGTCTGCAACCACCAGTTACGAATACCAACTGCAATCAGTGGAGCAAACAAGGCACCAACGTTGATAAACATATAGAAAATTTGGAAACCCGAGTCACGACGTGCTGAGTACTTTGGGTCGTCATACATCTGTCCCACAACAGCTTGCAGGTTACCCTTGAAAAGACCGTTACCAAAGGCGATTACGAACAGACCGGCGCAAGTAAGTGTAAGATAAAGAGCCACATTGGGAACAGGCGTTGGCGTTGGAATCGAAATCAGCGCATAGCCTATGGTCATCAGAATAAGACCTGTAAAGATTGTCCCTTTGTACTTACGGGTTTTGTCGGCAATCAGACCGCCGGCTAATGCCAAAAGGTAGATAAGAGCGTAAAAAACCGAGTAGATAAGAGCAGCTTGTCCCTCTTCGAGCCCGAACTTGGACGAAAGAAATAGAACAAGCATCGCCATCATAATGTAGAAACCGAAACGTTCGCCCATATTGGCAAGTGCAGCCCCGATGAGTGCTTTTGGGTGATTTTTGAACATAAAGTACTAATTTTAAGTTGTTAAATTTTTACTGGCTACAAAGATAAGAATTTATTTGAAATAAACAAATTTATCTCAGCAATTCTTTATGGTAAAAGTATTGTGAAGCAATGGTTGGTTCGCTTGCAAAGAGCCCGAAAATTGTTGAGCCTGAGCCCGACATCGCCGCATAGTGTGCCCCCGAGCCATACATCTGCTCTTTGATTTGTGCAAGTAGTGGAAGCTTGGCAAAAACGGAACTCTCGAAATCGTTCGCAAGCCTATCGCGCCAATTTACCGGGGGTTGTTGCAGAATTTGAAGGATTGGAATTTCAGGAGTTTTGGGAGTTACGCCCTCATAAGCCTCTTTGGTACTCACCCCCACATCAGGCTTTATCAGCAGCAACCAGTAACCGGCGAGTGATAGAGGAAAATCGCTTAAAATCTCACCTCTGCCGCGGGCAAATTGCGGTATGTTACGGACAAAAAAGGGTGTGTCGCTGCCCAGTTCCGCCGCCAGCTCCGTGAGTTTATCATCGCTCAGGGCAAGTCTCCAAATCTCGTTGCACATTTTCAACACAGTCGTACCATTTGCCGAGCCGCCGCCAAGACCCGCCCCCGTGGGTATACGTTTGTGGATATGCAACGCCGCCGCACCAATATCGAAGCGCTCCTGCATCAGTCGTAAAGCTCTGACACATAAGTTTCTTTCAGTGTCGCAATCAATGTAAATGCCGCTCTGCGAAAAGGCAAACTCCTTGGCAGGGGCAATCTCAATCAAATCGCTCAGCCCGCAAACGGGATACATAACGGTCTCTATGTTGTGATACCCATCCGCCCGCCGCCCGACTATATTCAAGCCGAGATTTATTTTGCAAACAGACTCCCGTATCATTGGACAAAAATAGAGTCTGGCACTTCCATAACTTTCAGCTTTTCAATCACAACCACTTCGGTCGAGTCAATATCGGTAGCCTTACGATGTGGTTTCACCCCGCATCCCATAATAGACCAAACAATGATTAATAACAATATTTTTTTCAATTTCTAAGGAATATAACTTTCTAATAATAACCCGCTTCCTGTTATTGCCACCTCGTCGACATCGGCAGGTACAAGTGCTGTTTCGCCTTTTTTCAAGGTCTCTGCCGAATCTGTAGTTGCCAAGTGCACCTCTCCCTCGATACATACATATATGACGAAACTATCCAATGCCGCAAAATCGCGAATCATAGCGCCATCCACCTCGAGCGTGTTGGTCTCGAAGTAGGGGCACGACACAAGGCGAACAACCTCGTTTCTAGCCGCGAGCGCCGTGACATTATAGTCATTGCGCACCGAATAATCTATCGCGTCCAGTGCCTGCTCGGTGTGTAGCTCGCGCGAATTTCCGTTCGGGTCTTTTCTATTAAAATCGTAAACGCGATATGTAATATCGGATGTTTGTTGAATCTCTGCAATCAAAATCCCCTTGCCAATGGCGTGAATCGCCCCCGCGGGGATGAAAAATGTATCACCCTTTTTGACAGGATAACTCCTTAGCAACTTCTCCAATTCACCTCTTTCTAAAAATTCAAGATACTTCGCCTTGTCCACCTTTTGGTTAAAACCGACATAGAGCGATGCACCCTCTTGGCAATCGACCACATACCACATCTCGGTCTTGCCGTAAGAGTTGTGTCGCTCGGCAGCAAGAGCGTCGTCGGGATGAACCTGAATGGAGAGATAGTCCTGAGCATCAATTAACTTGATGAGCAGCGGAAACTCCTCACCAAATTTTTCGAAATTCTTTTCTCCCACCAAATCGCCCATATAGACCTCCACTAACTCACTGAGGTTATTCCCCTTGAGCGTGCCGTTACTCACAACCGAAACGTCGCCATCAACGCCCGACAACTCCCAACTTTCGCCTATTGATTTCTCTTTGGGCAACTTTTTGCCAAACTTCTCAAGCTCCCTGCCTCCCCAGATTCGCTCTTTGTAGATTGGTTTGAATTTTAAGATTTGCATACAATAATGAATTATGTAGAGACAGGGCACGCCCCATCTCTACCAAAAAACCTTTGAGACACAGTCTCTACCAAAAAACCTCGCAGACCCCCGTCTCTACACCTCGGGCACTTCAGTGATACTTCCGTATCGGTGGTATTCGTGTGTAACACTTTGTTCCTTGAGGTAGTGCAACAACTCGAAGCGACCATTAAGTACCACCGTGGCATTGGCAATATACTTGTTCACATTTGCCGCCGCATCGTATAGCTCTTGAGGAATATCTGCCGAGCAGGTTCTAACTCTATCATATTTTGCGAGGGAGCGGATAAATGATTCCACGGACTCATTGACAACCGTGCAGCCGAGTTCCAAAATATCGCCGTTCTTTGCATCACTCTCGCTCACCGAAATAATGAGCGGCGTTCGGGCAACCTTTGCCGCCTTGGCAATCAGGCGAATATCCTCAATAGAGTCATTCTCGAATACTCGCAATGCCATCTTTTTCAGGGGTAAATATCTGAAAATATTTTGCTCCCCATAGAGGTTATTTACATCTCGTGCTTTGGCAAATTCTTGTGCATACGCCTGCTCGTAGTTATCTTGTGCCAACTCGCCATTGTTTGCCACATTAGTAAAGCACGAAACGTAGTTGATGCCGCCAGCTTTGATGCCGCCTCCAAATGCCGATAGCTTCATTCCGCCGAATGGCTGACGATTGACAATAGCACCCGTGATACCACGATTTATATAGAGGTTACCCGCCTCCAAGGTCTCTTTCCACAGAGCTATTTCCGCCTCGTCCAACGATTGCAGACCGCTTGTGAGACCATAATCCAAGTTATTGACAAACTCGATTGCCTGCTCCAGAGAATCGACCGAACCCACTGTAAGAAACGGTGCAAACAACTCGGTGTGGAAGGTGTAGTTGTGTGGTTTCGCCCCCCACAGGATTGTCGGGCGTAGTATATATTTCTTCTGGTCGAGGAACACGGGCGGAATCAACCACTCCGTCCCCTCTTCTTTATTTAGAATAGCGTTTATTAACTTATCGTTATCGTTGGTAATCATCGGACCAACCGTGTTGGTCATATCCCAAGGCGAGCCTGTGTGATAGGACGAGGCGCAATCCACCATCTTGCTGCGGAACGAGGGGTCGTCAAAGACACTCTTTTCCACCAAAAGCAGCGAGCACGCCGAACACTTCTGCCCCGCATTACCGAACGCCGAGGCAACGGCATTCATAATAGCTTTGTCGCGGTCACCCTTGCTAGTGATGATGATAGCATTTTTACCACCCGTCTCCGCCGATAGCGGAACGCGCGGATTGCCCACAGCGATACGTTGAGCCGTATCGGTACCACCGGTGAGGATAATATGCTTGATGATAGGCGATTTAGTAAGGAGATTTAGCGGCTCGCGACCGTTTGTGATAACGATTTGTAGCGCATCTCTCGGTACGCCCGCCTCCCAAAGCAACTTACAAGCCTCCCACATTACGGGAGCAGAGACCGTAGCCGGCTTCAAAATCACGGAGTTACCACCTGCCAATGCCGCCACTACGCCACCAACGGGAATTGCCAACGGGAAGTTCCAAGGGGAGATGACCAAGATACTCCCTTTGGGCGTGATTTTTACACCTTTCTCTTTTAGTAAATCCCTCATTGTAAGGGGATAGAATCTGCAAAAATCGATAGCTTCGCTCACCTCCACATCGCCCTCGGTGAGGGTCTTGCTCGTAACGGCAGCCATCACACCGATA
Organism: Mucinivorans hirudinis; assembly: GCA_000723505.1. Classification (GTDB taxonomy): domain Bacteria; phylum Bacteroidota; class Bacteroidia; order Bacteroidales; family Rikenellaceae; genus Mucinivorans; species Mucinivorans hirudinis. Next base: position 3,018,368 of record HG934468.1, read on the forward strand.
AGGTCGCCACGATTGTCAGCCATCAAGTTACCCGCCTTATGAAGTATTTCGATACGCTCCTCAATGGCTGTGTCTCTCCACGAAGATTTTTCGGACATATCCAGCATCCTCTGCATCTGAGCGGCATCTGCCGTAGACATCTCGTAGGGAATGTAACCATCCTGACATCTATCTTCGTACTTGATGCGTTTTTCGGTAACTATCTGTTCATCGCCAATTTGTAGAGGGATTATTTCAAGAGGTTTCTTGCTCCACTTTTCGATAATCGCCTCTGCCCACGCCTTGTTAGCCTTCAAATCAAAGTCTGTATCAGGCTCATTACGGAACGTATCAAAAACCTCTGTGTGAGTTTCGTTTCGGCGGTCTTGTGTTCTCGTTGGAATAGCTGCTATGCTATCTTTCATAGAGTAAGCCTCGTCAAATTGATTTTTGAGGTAATCCCACTCCTTGGTGTTTGGCGTTAAACCGAACGAATAGCTAAGGAAGTTTTCGGGTCCCGTATTTTCGTCCAAGCGACGCACCAAATATGATACCGCATTGAGGAAGTGTTCGTCCTTAACAACCGGTGTGTAGAGAATAATCTGCTTGCCGAAACTGCGCATCGCACGCCAGAGTTGGTTCGCCATACCCTCCAGCATCTCGAAGGTAACATACTCCTCCACCTCCATCTCCTTAGATTTGAGGTGGGCATAACCAATGGAGAACAAGTTGTGCGAGGCGATACCGATATGGACGGCTCGCGCATTTTCGGGCTGCATAGCTCTATCCATAATGTGGAGGTAGTTGGCATCAACCTCCACCTTGGAGCTTCGCACCGGATTAGCCCAACCCCTTAGCGAAGAAACAACACTCTCCATCTGTAGATTAGCACCCTTCACCAAGCGCATTTTTACGGGTGCGCCACCGTCGGCTACACGCCTTTTAGCCCACTCCAACAACTGTGTTTGGAGGTGATAAGCATCCGGCAGATAGGCTTGAATCACAATCCCTGCGTGCAGGTTCTTGAACTGTGGCAAACTGAGCACCTCAATAAACAGATCCATCGTCAGGTGAGCATCCTTGTACTCCTCCATATCGAGGTTTATGAATTTCGCCTGCTTTTCGCCCCTATCGTTAGTGTATGGATTATCAACCGCCTTTTGGTAAATGGTAATGAGCAATTCGCGCAACTCCTCCCGTGCTTGCTTATAGTTGAGCGGCTGCATCTGAGCGTAAATGCCCGAGAGTTTTATCGAGATATAGTTAATATCGGGATACTCCAACGCCTCCAAGTAGTGGTTGTAGCGGTGTGCCGCCTCGCCATCGCCAATCACAACCTCACCCAAGAGATTGACATTCTGCCCAATCTGATTGGTGTATCTATCCTTGAGGTGGTTTGTGAGCTTCGGGCGCTCCTCGTGAATAATCACCGCCTCGGTGCTCCAACGCAAATATTTTTTGAAGATAGGGACTGCAATAGCATCAAACTGGTAACCAACAGCCTTGTAAGAGTGTAGCAAAAACTTCTCAAGCGGCGTAAAAAATTCGGGTACTCCGTACTGGTCGATAAGAATTTTGATACGCTTAGCCAGCTTCTTGCTGTCGCGAATTTGTGACGACTCGTCCAGCAGCTTGCTCAGAAAGATCTTATCCTTTGGGTTGCGGATAAGGGTTGCGTATTTGTGTTGCTCCTTGCGTTCCTCTTTGGTAAGCTCGGCATTACACTTTTCGAGCAGGCTTTCCGCCCATTGCTCTACCTGTTTGGCAGTTATCTGTTCCATTGATTCTATTTTTGTTTTTTTGTTACTTTATGAACTTACGTTCGGGACATCGCTCGCACCGGATCCATAGTTGCTGCCGCCCAAGCCGGGAAAATTCCCGACACCGCGCCGACAACCGATGAAATACCAAGCCCTATGGCTATGTTCTTGAATGTAAGTAACACCTCGAAATTGAGCACCGAGCTTACAATCAGCGTCATTATCCATATCAAAAACAACCCGACAATTCCCCCTACAACCGAGAGTAACACAGCCTCGAAAGTGAACTGTGCCAAAATAGTGTACGAACGTGCTCCAAGCGCCTTTTGGATACCTATTTGTGCCGTACGTTCGCGCACCGACACAAACATAATATTGGCAACCCCGAATCCGCCCACCAAAATGGAGAATATTCCGATGATGCCGCCGGCGAGCTTGATTACATCGAAAATAGAATCCAGTTGCTTGGTAACCGTTCCCACGTCATTCACCGCAAAATTATCCTCCGACGTTGGCGACAACCTCCTTATCTGTCGCATATTAGCTTTGATTATATCCTTAAACTCGGCAATGGGGATATTGCCATCGCCCACAACGTAAATTTGGGGTGAAGACCAACGGAAAGTTGTCATCTGCTTGGCAAAATTGAGCGGTATAAACACCTGATTATCCCAACTCGCGCCAATCATACTCTGCCCCTCTTTCTTGAAAACACCGATAACCTCCGCCTTGCGGTTGCCGATTTTAATTTCCCTACCAATTGGGTCTACCCTCTGAAAGAGCTCCTCGGCAATAGTCGAACCGATAATGGCGCTATTCACCCCCTTCTCAAATTCAAAAGGGGTAAAATATCTGCCTGAAATAATCTCTGTATTAGCTCTCACGGAGCGGTAATCCTCCGTTGCGCCAATAACGGCATCGGGGCGGTAACTGTTGTTGCCGTGCTTGAGGGTGCGGTTGAAGCTTATCTCAACGGCGCTCTCCTTAATATTGGGGGTAAGTTCCAGTAGTTCTTCAAGTTCGACTTCGGTAATCTCGGGGCGGTTCATAAATTTCCACCACTTATACTCGCTCTCGCCCTGCTCCGGACCCCATGGCCACTTGCCGATTTGTAGTGCACTCTTACTTATAGCTTCGATATTATTTCTAACATATCTTTCCAATGTGTCGATAGCCGTATAGACCGAAATAATGGCAAAAATCCCGATGGTGATACCCAGCAACGACAAAAATGTACGCATCTTATTGACCGTAACACTCTCAAAAGCAAAGGCTATGCTTTCGTAGAGTTGGAATAGGGTGTATCTTAATTTCTTGAACATAAAAAAAGGCTCTTCTTTGCAGCCTACAAATATAAAAATATATTTGCAGACTGTCAAAATTTTTTATTGCTGCAACGTTTTTGCCATTTTTGCGTCTTATTCATTACAAAACCAAAATTTTATTTTCTACAATGAAAAATCTATTCATTATCTTCATTGCAGTTGCCACAATAGGCTGCTGCCCCGCCAAGGTGAGCCAACTCACAAAAAAGATTGAAAAGCCCCAAAGCGGCACAATCACCGGCATCGACATTTCGTCTGCCTTTCGCGTGAATGTGAAATTTGGCGATGAATCCTCCTACAAAATTGAAGTACCAGAACGCTATGCCGATAATGTTGTCTCGAGCATAGAGAATGGCATCCTAAGAGTATATATTGATGGTGGGGTATCCACCACGGGCAGCGAGACCTTCACGGTGGATGTAGTGGCTAAGGAACTTAACAAAGTTCGTGCGTCGGGAGCGGTGCGCGTGGATGTGTTAGAGCCCATTTCGGGCGCGAGGTTGGATGTAAATATTTCGGGGGCATCCAAGATTGATGTGTGCGGGGAGGTAGAGGAGTTAGTGATGAACATTTCGGGAGCATCTAAGGCACAGTGTGGCGATTTGCGTGCAAAAACATCGAATGTGAACGTGAGTGGGGCGTCCAAGGCAGAGGTTAATACCACTCAACGGGCACGTTACAATGCTTCGGGCGCGTCTAAAATAAGCTACAGCGGCGCGGCTGTAATCGAGCAGCGTAGCAGCAGTGGTGCCTCGTCGATTCGCTCGCGTTAGGGAGAGGTTGTGGGAGTTAAGGGGCTTTTGGGGACGATGCAGGGCTGTTTTTTGATAAAAAATGTTACCTTTGCGTCCAAAGTACCCTAACTGAAATCACTATGACAACCATTATACTCAAAAAAGGTAAGCAAGAGTCCCTGCTGCGCCGCCACCCGTGGCTATTCTCGGGTGCTATCCACCACGCCACAGGCACTGAGCCCGAGGAGGGAGACATTGTGGATGTTCGCTCGGCAGAGGGTGATTTCCTTGGGCGTGGTATCTGCTCGCTCGGTTCTATTGCCGTACGTATACTCACCTTCGAGGATGAGCCCATCGACCAACAATGGTGGAATCGACAAATTGCGGCAGCCTACGAATTGCGCAAGAATCTGGGCTTGGCAGCGAGTGCGACAACCACCTGCTACCGCCTTGTCCACGGCGAGGGCGACAATCTGCCCGGACTCATTGTCGATATATATGGCACAACAGCCGTAATGCAGGCACACACCCTTGGCATATACCTCAATAGAGAGACTATTGTGGCGGCGTTGTGTGCGGTATTGGACGAGAAACTTACGGCAATCTACGACAAGAGTAGCGGAACGCTCCCTTCGGCAAGCGGTGTTGAGGCAATGGATGGTTACCTGTTCGGTGAGGCATCATCACAAAATATTCTCGAAAACGGTCATCGCTTCCTTGCCAATTGGGCGGATGGACAGAAGACCGGCTTTTTTCTCGACCAACGCGACAATCGTGCTCTTGTAGCTCACTATGCGCGGGGGCGCAAAGTACTCAACACGTTTTGTTATACGGGCGGTTTCTCGGTCTACGCATTAGCGGCGGGGGCAATGGCGGTAGATAGCGTGGACAGCTCGGCAAAGGCTATTTCGCTCACCGATAAAAATACAGAGCTTAATTTCGGCAACTGTGCCAACCACCGGTCATATGTGAGCGATACTATGGATTTTTTGCGGGATATGCCCGCGGGCGAGTACGACTTGGTAATTCTCGACCCTCCCGCCTTTGCCAAGCACCAAAAGGCACTCGGCAACGCCTTGCAGGGGTACAAGAGGCTCAATGCTCGTGCTATGGAGAAGATGCCGCGCGGCAGTATTCTCTTTACCTTCTCCTGTTCGCAGGCGGTGAGCGGCGAGCAGTTTCGTATGGCGGTCTTTTCGGCGGCGGCTCTGGCACGGCGCAATGTGCGCATACTCCATCAGCTCACCCAACCGGCAGACCACCCCATAAACATTTATCATCCCGAGGGTGAGTATCTGAAGGGGTTGGTGCTTTACATTGATTGATAGTATTATATGGCGTCTCTTTGCCCGCGCGGCAGGGACGCCGTTACTTTTTTGCGCAATCACGCTGGGAGTGGTTATTAACTCAGCATTAAATGATTTGGATAATTTTTGCAGATATTTTTTCAAGGATTGAGCTGCAATAAAAACCCCATTATAATGCGAATTAAGGGTTAAATAAAGCAGTAGCACAGAGCTGCGTTAATTTAAGATACAACACACAGCAAAGCACCGAATGAATTCGATGCTTTGCTGTGTGTTAGAAACTCATCCGCACGCCTCTTGCGAGGTGTTTGGCTGGCTTGCCCGCCCTGCTACGGTTACCTTAAGGGCATCGATAATACACCTCTTACCACCCCGGGTTTTGAATCAATTTTCCTTTTGATTTTTGTATTTCGTCGAATTGGATGGGGTATAGATACCACGATTCGTTGAATTGTCGCATTGCACTTGCGTGAGCATAGCGTCGGAACAAATCGTCATAGCTTCCGACCTCACCGTCTTGGTATAATATATGGAACTGACCTTTCTGACCGAATTGGTGAGTCTTACCACCCTCTGTGATGGGGACGCGCGCCCGGTGGGCAACCATCCAGCGTCGAACATCGAAGTAGCGCTGACCCTCGTCTAGGAACTCGATTCGTTTCTCCTCAGCCATAGCTTGCCACTTTGCCTCCTTATTCCAGCTCTTCCCCGGGTAGGTCTCCTCCAGAGTGGGCAGGCCGCCACGAGTGCGAACGTCATTGATAAACTGCATAATACGAGCATCAGAGCCGTTTGTAGCCTCGTTAAGCACTTCGGCAGATAGAAGCAACATCTCGGCGTGACGAATCTGTATGCTGGGAATGAACTTAATACGGGCAGGTCTCCCCTCGCTGATAATATTTTCAGGATAGAACTTCTTGACAAGGTAACCCGTGCGCGAATTACTTCCCGATGAGTTATCGTTATTGCCCCCCTTGCGATAATCTATAATCAATGATGTTTTGATTTGCCAGCGTCTGTCTTGGTATGTAACCCATTGGTAGAATCGAGGTTCGCGATTTTGGTACATCTTTGCAATGTTGTCATTGAATGTTTCATATGTACCTGCATTCGGATGTACGGCACGGTTAAACATCTTGACCTCCATTGGAGTACGCTTGAACTCTTCATCCATACTATACCCCGAGCCTGGGTCATCTATTTTCTTACCGTTAGCCATACGAAAGTCATCAATAACCTCCTGCAGCCAGCCATAAGCGGGCAGTGCAAAGGCTAAACCGCGAGGGGTAATATGCGGAATGTGTCCCGCGGTATTTGTTCCACCCCAAGAGCTACTTGATGTTGCCCAAATAATCTCTTTGTTGTATTGTTGGAAAAGGGTGTATAGTGATTCATTGGCATCGAAGCCGACATTTCGATTTTCAGGAGGACCGCATCGGTGAATTTCGTGATATGGGGCAGAGATGGTTAGATAGGCTTCCACTGCCTCTTTTGCCCGTTGCCATTTAGATTCATCCTTGAGGGGGAATAGCTTTTTGCCGTCTTCGTTTTGTAGAGCCATAGCAGCCTGATAAGCCCCGTTGTAGAGCGGACTTGCCGCATAGGCATATAGTTTTACGCGCAGGGCGGCAGTAGTAATCCTACTGGGAATGGAGCGAAGGTTAGCCTCCTGATTGATTAGATTGAGGTTTTTGTCAGCTTTGGTATACATATCTTCAATAAATGAGACGCATTCGTCTACACTTGCTCGGGAAAAGGTGATGTCCGAGAGGGTCGGGTCAATAGCTTTGTCTACGATTGGTATAGGACCGTAGAGTTCAAATAGCAGCCAATGGTAGTAGCCGATAAAGAAGTATGCTTCGGCTTTGAGTTTATCCACATCCTCCTGTAGGAGGTAGTCTCCTTGACCTACCTGCGGAATTTCGTGGGCGTTGTCGATAAACTGCCAAGCCTGACGAATTTGCTGATAAACTCTCCAGCGGTGGAATTGTGCCGAGGATGCGTTGTAGCCGTCTCGGCAGGTATACTCTATGATGCTATATCCCCAAATCTCGTCCGAGAATCCGCCCCACGGCATTGTTAAGCCGTTCAAATCAGATTCTTTCTGGGAACGCGAACCGATGTCGGGAATACCGGTATAAATAAAGCGATGCCAACGCCTTGTCCAATTCACGTTGTTAAAAGCTTCTTCAATGGTTAGTTCACCTGCCCGCTGGTCTGATACATTCAGAAACTTGCACGATTGCATCGTTACACTGATTATTAACGCGGTCAATGCTGTCAATATATTTTTCATTTGTATTATACGGATTAATTTGTGAAAGATTTTTATAGTACAACCTCAAGACCAAAGGAGATGTTCATTGTCAAAGGGTAGTTCAAACCTTCATTAGCATTACCCATTTCAGGGTCCCAGTATTTGATTTTATCCCAAACTGCAAGGTTTGTACCCGTACAGAAGACCCGCGCTGAGTTTACTCCAATTCTACTCAACCATCTTTTCGGAAAGTTGTAGCCGACTTGGGCATTCTTGAGACGTATGAAACTTGCATCACGCAAATAGTGGGTAGAGGGGAGAGAGTTGTTCTCGTTTCCCATTGTACTCAATCGGGGGTAGAGGGCATCCCAACGGGGTTCGACAACTGTGCCGTTAGCTCCGCGGTCAGACCAACGGTCTGTTGCAAATGAACGAAGAGAGGATTGTGTATGACTCCGACTAAATGGGAAAAAACCGGCGGCAAAGTTACCTCCGAGAACGGTTGATGTACTACCCGCGCCTTGGAAGAATACCCCGGCATAGAATCCTTTGTATTCAACGTTAATGCCGAAGCCGTATACCAATTCCGGATTAGAGGGGGCTCCACCGTAGGCATGGTCGTAGTTCTCAATTACGCCGCTTCCGTTCAAGTCTTTATATTTGAGGTCGCCCGGACGAATATTGGCGTTGAAAGATGAGCGGACAACACCCTCTTTTAATGTAAACCTGCGCGCCAACCCCTCACCTGTAATATCGAAATCTTCGTAACGATAGAACCCGTCAGCCTGAAGCAAATATTTCTCACCAATACGCGTGCCTGTTCGTGCCATCCATTCGTATCTAGGCGGCACTTCGTCTATTTCGAGAATTTTGTTGCGTGCGTAGGTTACGTTGGCACGAAATCCCAAGCGAATAGCTCCAAAGGTTTGATTGTAGACTACCGAAGCATCAAAACCTCTATTTTGTACCCTGCCGAAGTTTTGCCAAGGCATCTGAACGAAACCGGTTGCATTGGGGATAGTCTGACGTCGCAACAGAATGCCCTCACGAAGGTTGTCGAAATAGTCTATCGCCAAATCTAATTTGCCGTTGAACATACCAAGGTCGATACCGTAGTTTCTCTTGGTTTCGATTTCCCACGTGAGATTAGGTGCCGCGAACCGAGACTCTCTGATACCACTTAAACTGCTTAGAAAGTTCGTATCAGTCCAACCCAAAGAGTATGGTGCAGCGCGCTGATCTATCGTTCCGCGGAATAGAAAGCGAGCACCGCCGGTGGCATCGTTACCCGTAAGACCGTATGAGACTCGGAATTTGAGCTTGGAGAGGATGTCTTTAACTTTGCCCGTGTAGAATTTTTCATTCGACAGATACCAACTCACCCCCACCGCCGGAAAGAGACCGAAACGGTGACCTGCGGCAAAATTTTCGGAACCTGTATATCCGAAGTTACCCTCGAAGTTATAACGTGATTTGTAAGAGTATGTTATCCGACCAACCAAACTCTGCTTTCTGTATGCCAGAGGGGTGCTGTGAACTTGTCTGTCTTTTTGCATATACAGAACCATTGCAGTTACATCGTGATTTTCGTTGAATGTCCGATTATAGTTCAGAGAGGCATCAATGTAGATATTCTTAGATGCAGAGGCTCCTGTGTTCATACTTAAGTTGTCCGTACCATCGGGGTTGACATTTTTGTATATAAGCTTTCCATTGTCATCGCGACCGGTGGCATTATACTCTATCGGATTCTTAATACGCGCTGTGTTGAAATCAACATTGGCATCGAAGGCTACGTTTATCCTCGCATTCAGCCCTTCGGTGATGAACTTCAACTGCTGAGTGAGAGCTATTTTAGTTTGAAGATTTACACGCCACTCCTTCTGGTATCCCGAATTCATAAGCATATTGTACGGATTCTGACGACTATCTTCCTTACCTTGGGGGTGTCCTGCCAGTGTACCGTCCGAATAGACCATCGGAAAGAGGTTCGGACAGGTCGTAAGCATTCGTCTGAAGATGTGTCCGCTGGGAAATCCTGTAGAGTTAAGTTCGGTATATGTGCTGTTTATATCCAGCGAAAGAAGGGTCGTGTTGGAGACATTGAGGTCAATGTTGGAGCGGAGACCAAAACGGTCAAGACCGATATTGTTGTTGTACTCCGCCTGCCTATTTTTTTTGAAGATACCGCTCTCGGTATAGTAAGATGTGCCCACGAAGTATCGAGCTTTCTCTGTTCCCCCTTGGAAACTAACTGTGGCTCGTGTGGAGCTGGTGGTCTTGTTGAGAAGGTCTAACCAATTCACGTTGGGATATAGGTCGCTATCCCGGTCGGGACTGTTTTTGTCGAATCGAGATATATACTCCTGTGTCCAAATGTCGGGTGAGCCTTCATTCCACAATGCCTCATTATATGCGTTCATAAACTCCACAGAGCCGAGGAATCCGGGAAGACGGGTCGGCGTAACAATGCTGTGCTCGGCACTGAACGATATTTTGGGGCGCTCCACGCGCCCGCGTTTTGTCGTTATAAGAATAACGCCGTTCGCCCCCTCAGCGCCGTAGACAGCCGTGGCAGCAGCATCCTTCAAGAGCGAAAATGTGTCTATCTCGTCCGGCTCAATATCCTGCATTCGACGAGGTACGCCATCCACAAGAACAAGAGGAGCCGTGCCGCCTCTAAAGGTGCTGACTCCGCGAATCCAAAAGGAGGCATCGTCCTCGCCCGGTTCGCCCGAACGCTGAATAGCGATAAGACCGGCAAGCTGACCTGCGAGATTATTGGTGAGATTACGAGTGGGTAGCCTAATCTCTTTCGAGGTCACCGTGTTCACCGAGGATACCATCCCGCTGCGCTTCTGTTTGCCGTAACCGACAACCACCACCTCATCTATGGCTTTGACATCCTCTTTCAAGGTGACGTGAATCTGGGCACGCCCGTTAATTTTGATTTTTTGAGTTACCATCCCCAAAAATGAGATTTCGAGCGTCCCCTCCTCAGGTACGTTCCTCAGAACCGCAATCCCCTGAACATCGGTTGCGGCACTGATGCGTGTGTTGGACTCAAGAAAAACGGTTGCACCCACAATGGGCATATCCGTTACATCTGTTACCTTCACCGCTACGGTGATGTTTTTTTGTTGCAAATTAAGATAGCTAGTCTCACTATTGCCTGCACGAAGCGTTGTCGGTTGCAACACTCCAAAAGCCAAGGTCAATGTGATGACAGCTGTTCGGGTTAGATAAGTAAAATTCATCGTAACAAATAAGAGTTAAATCGGACTCCGAGTCTAAAGTTTAAGCCGACAGAGTCAGGCGGAGTCCATCACCATCACTGCCGACATATATGTCTGTATAAATCAATGGTCATATACAAAAATAAGTTGCAAACGATGCTCCCTCTTTTCAAGTGGTGGAACTATCGCTCGCAACTTCGATTAATTATCTGTATATAAGAAATATAGAATAAATCATCCGTTAATGCAACACTATTAGTAATTAAAAATTGTCAAACAAATTATATGCGAATTGTGATGTGAGTGTAATATATTATCCTATTTTGAAACTTTTATTTCAGCTGTTTAGCCCCTCTGTGTTTATTCAAAAAAGACGATAGTTCCACCACTTGAAAAGTAGCGGAACTATTTAAACCCCATATCAGATTGACACTCTATGACAGTACCTGATTTAACACAAATAGTTAAAACGAGAGGATTGATTTGCACAGACTCAATTCTGTGCGTTTTTGCGATAGCGATACGTGCTGGTGATACGACTGAAAAAATAGCAATAAAATCTCGACAAAGTTGGGCAAACAAAATACTCGGTTAAACTCAATTTAAGTCCCCCTTTTTTACGCCGACCATAAAAGAGAGACTTAGGACGGTGAGCACATACTTTACAAGGGGGTTTCATTGCAAAGTTAATCAAAATAATTCTTATTTCAAAATTAATTTGGTGCTACTGGTTTTTGTGTGAGGAAATTGACTCTATGTCGTAAGTCGTGGGCAGTCAAATTTTAGTTTTGCGCAGCAGAAGTAAATCATATTTAGGTGCTACCGGATTTTGTATGAGAAAATCACATATTATTAACTCGGCTTTGAACAATTTGGATTTTTGCCAGCTCTTTCGCACAATTTCAGCGTAAGGTCATTTTTCAGACGCGCACGGTGTTACAGTTCTCGACATAAAATCCGGTAGAACCATATTGTCGATAATTCGTTAAAAACTTTCAGTTCCTCTCATCCCGCGGCAAGCGCGGTTGATAATATGCGATATTACGCTTAATATCAAAAATTTAGCTGTGCGTAGATGTGCCGAATTTTATACCATCAGGGGGTAACTCTTGTCAATGAATGTAAAAATACTTTTACCAAATAATCGTTTGGCACAAAATTTGCATTTATGACAAGAGACTAAGGATGAGAGGTATTATTCATAGATTTATAGATATTAATTTTTGCGAAGATTTTCAGCGTCAAAGTTACTATAAAGAGATTGTAAAAAGGAATTGATAGTTTTTTCTCAACACATATTATAAACATAAATGAAAACTTTATTACTAAACGGACTCGCTTTTCTTGCGATACTCACACTGATGACAGCGTGTATCACAGAGTCTGCGTGCGATAGAGAGAAAGAGAATTATGCTGTAAAATTTGAAGTAACCGACTACCAGCCTGATGAGCTGCATAGCTTTGACAGCCTTACTCCCCGAAGCATTAGTTTATCGTTCTACCCGAAAAACAACAGCGAGATTGTAATCAAAAAGTTCAATTCGGAAAAAGGAACAATACCTATTGAAAAGGGAGAATACGACATCCTGATTTACACCTCTGATTTTTACGATATTGACGCTAACTTTTACCGAGGCATTGAGAATATCGACTTTGTAGAGTCACATACACGGAACAAAGTCGGTGAAGATGGAGTAATCACTATGGTAGAACCCGATCCTCTGTTTGTTGCTCATATAGAGAAATATGTTGTTGGTTCTTCCCTTGATGATATAGAGGTAGAGTTTCGCCCTCTGGTCTACACCTACCGTTTTTGTGTCGAGGTAAAGGGTTTAGGGTATGTAAAATCAGCTAGGGCACAGATAAGCGGATTGTACTCGTCGGCTTATCTAAAAAGTGGAGCTCACCGTGAAGATGAGATTGCACAAATGGTGGTGAATTTGACCAAGAGCGGTGTCGATAGGCTTTGCGGAGAGTTCCGCTGCTTTGGCTCGCATCAGCGAAGTGATGTGGAGCGAACTATAACACTAGCGCTTGTCAATGCGGCAGGCGAAACCAAGACAGTGAGATTAAGCAATCTTACGGCGAAAATTAAGTCCCTCCCTAAGGGAGGAGTAATAGTGATAGACGAAAAAATAGTTATCGAAAGCGGTGGAACCGAGGGCGGTTTTGTACCGGGAGTAGGTGACTGGGACTATGATAGAAGACCCTTGCCAATATAAACAACAAAGAAAAAATTACAACAATGAAAACAATTAAAACTATCGCTGCTCTGGCAGCCCTTGCAATGGTAAGTTGCACGAAAACAGATGAAGTATCGAATGCTTCTCAAATCGAAATTGGTTTTGGTGCGCAGATGGCAAAACCCACTAAAGCCGCCATAGATAATGGCATATATCCTACCACTGAAAAATTTGGTGTATTTGCATACGCCTTGACGAACAACAAAAAATGGGCAAGCGATAAAGCAAGTGCAGCAACGCTGATGAACAATGTAGAGATTTCCTACCAGAGCAACGTATGGAAAGCCACTACCGGCAAGTATTACTGGCCTAACGACCCTAAATCATCTGTTACCTTTATCGCCTATTCACCTAAAAACTTTACGGGAGAAGAAAAACCTATACCTGCAAGTTACAGTATTGCAAACTCAGACGGCTTGACATTTACCGATTTCCAGACTGATGCCGAAACCGACTTGATGTATGCAGATGAGATGAAAGACAAATTAGGACCCTACCAAGGAGGAATGAATGTTACCTTCAAACACGCTCTGACCAATATATTCTTCTCAGCAGAAACAGACCAACCTTATCCCGGCATAACCTATACCATTAAAAGTATCAAATTAAAAGATGTATTTACCAAAGGTACTTTTAAGGCTCTACCCACACCAACTTGGGCGCTTGCATCAAGTACCGATGACTTTGAACCATATTCGGGTAGCGGGGTGGTGGTTACATCAACTAACACGGGTAAAATAGGTGCAGATCTGATGATGATGCCTCAAGATGCCAGTGCGGCAACGATAGAGGTTGTTTATACTATTTCGGGAACAAATGTAGCTACGGAGACTGTAACTTCGGTGCTTGAACTTACCGGTCATCGGTGGGAAATAAACCAACGAATTGAATATGTGATTCTAATAGAGATGAGTGAAATCATTTACAATCCAAAGGTTACCATCTATATAAATGTATAGACTGAACACACTGCATCAATAAGCTTTTTCGGAGAGACCTCTATCAAAGGAGAGTCTCTCCGTTTTCTTGAGAAACATCTTGCTGCCAAAAAACAACGTGGAGATTGAATACAGTAGTTCGTTTAGAAGCCTCTTAAAATAGTTCTCCTGCTCGGTTGATTGCGATGCCCAAGTGTTCATAAGCCAACGGTGTAGCCTCCCTCCCACGTGGAGTACGCTTTATAAAACCCTCCTTGATAAGAAACGGTTCGTAGACCTCCTCGATTGTGCCCGCATCCTCGGAAACCGCTGTGGCAATAGTTCCAAGCCCGACTGGTCCGCCACCGAACTTTTGGATGATAGTGTTCAGTATCTTATTGTCCATTTGGTCTAAGCCGCGCTTGTCAATATCGAGTGCATCTAGTGCTATGCGCGTGATTTGAGGATTGATAACTCCATCATTTTGAATCATTGCAAAGTCTCGCACGCGGCGCAAGAGGGCGTTGGCAATGCGGGGTGTTCCGCGGCTGCGTGAGGCTATTTCCACGGCTGCCTTATGCTCAATAGCAACATTCAAAACAGAGGCAGAACGCTCTACTATGCCAGTAAGCGTTTGGTTGTCATAATATTGCAGATGACACTGTATGCCGAAACGCGCGCGCAACGGGCTGGTAAGAAGTCCGCTACGAGTGGTTGCGCCGATTAGGGTAAAGGGGTTGAGCTTGATTTGGACAGTGCGCGCCGAGGCGCCTTTATCCAGCATAATATCAATCTTATAATCCTCCATCGCCGAGTATAGATACTCCTCGACTATGGGGCTAAGGCGATGAATCTCATCAATAAAGAGCACGTCACCCTCCTGTAGGGAGGTGAGCAGCCCCGCCAAATCACCCGGTTTATCCAAAACAGGACCCGAGGTGATTTTCAACGAAACACCGAGCTCATTGGTTATGATATTTGCAAGGGTGGTTTTTCCGAGTCCCGGGGGACCGTGTAAAAGCACGTGGTCTAAAGACTCATCGCGCATAATTGCCGCCTTGATAAATATTTGCAGATTACGCACAATCTTCTCCTGACCCGCAAAGGCAGCTAACTGCTGCGGGCGAATCTGAGAGTCAAATTCGGCGTCTCTATCTATTTCACGCACATTTGCGGACATATCTTATACAAATTATGTGGGTTTCTAAAAATTAGCCGTTGATTATTTGGGAATTTTTAGCGAGTAGATTTTTATTTTTCTTGCCTATCACATAGCGGTGGGCTATATGATAGACAAGAAAAATATGCCAATAAAAAACAGAAGAACGGCGGAACATCCCTGTGAACAACCCCAAGATGATGATTTACTAATTTTTAGAAGCCTCCCCCTGTGAATCATAGTGTTTCCATAGCAAAGTAACTATCACCAGATGTAACCGACAAGCTAAGTCCCCTGCTACACCGTTCCGTTAGTTCCCCATTTCGCTTAGAAACTTAATTCGCACCAACCTTATTTCTTCCTGAGTATATCCGGCGCCGAGCTCCTTTTCGGCTTCGGCAACCGAGTCGCTCTCCGCCTCGCGGAAGTAGTCGATAATATCTTCGACCTTGTCTTCGTCAATCTCCCGCTCGATGTAGTAGTTAATATTTATCTTTGTGCCCGAGTTTACAATCGCCTCCAACTCGTCTAGAAGATCATCGCCGCTCATACCCTTTGCCTCGGCAATATCCACCAAATCCATCTTCTTGTCCACAGATTGTATGATAAACACCTTGTTACCACTCTTATTGACCACCGAACGGAGCACTAAATCCTGCGGACGCACAATCTCTTTCTCCTCTACATATCTGGCTATGAGTTTGATAAACTCACCTGCAAACTTGCGCGCCTTGCCCATACCCACACCTTGGATATGCTGCATATCCTCCATCGAGACGGGATACTGAATTGCCATATCCTCCAGCGAGGGGTCTTGGAAAATCACAAACGGCGGCAGATTGAGCCTCTTGCTCAACTGTTTGCGTAGGTCTTTGAGCATCGAAAAGAGCTCCTCGTCAGCCGCAGCACTTCCGCCGCTGCCCTTCGGCCCGGTTGCAACGCTATCCTCGATATCACTCTCCTCAAAAATTCTGTCCTTGCTCACCTTCACCGAAATAGGCTTTTCGACAAACTCGCGCCCCCTTTCGGTTATAGCTATCGAGCCGTAATTTTCAATATCCTTGCTTATGTATCCCCGGATAAGTCCCTGACGCAAAACGGCACTCCAATATCCCTCCTCCTTCTTCTCGCCCGCGCCGAATTCCTCCAGCTCATTGTGGTTGTATGATTTGATGATATTGTTGTTACGCCCTATCAATATATTCACAAGATGGTCTGGTTTGAACTCACTCCCCACCGTTGCCAACACGTCAAGCAGCAATGCCATATCATCCTTCGCCTCCACCATTGCCACCGGATTCAAGCAGTTGTCGCACGAACCGCAGTTCTCTTGCTCATACTTTTCGCCAAAGTAGTGCAATATGAGTTTTCGGCGGCAAATGGTGCTCTCGGCATAGGCAACAGTCTCGCTGAGAAGGAGTTTTCCTATTTCTTGCTCAGCCAAAGGCTTACCCTGCATAAATTTCTCAAGTTTGAGAATATCCTTGTAGCTGTAAAAGGTGATACACTCTCCCACGCCGCCATCACGTCCGCCGCGCCCCGTCTCCTGATAGTACCCTTCGAGAGATTTGGGAATGTCGTAGTGGATGACAAAGCGCACATCCGGCTTGTCGATGCCCATACCAAAGGCAATGGTAGCCACAATAACATCCACCTCCTCCATCAGGAACTTATCTTGATTTTCGGCACGCGTTGTGGCATCTATACCGGCGTGATAGGGTAGGGCTTTGATGTCGTTAACGCGCAACAAATCGGCTAACTCCTCCACCTTCTTGCGCGAGAGACAGTAGATGATGCCCGACTTTCCCTCGTGCTTTTTGATGTATCGGATTATCTCCTTGGTGGTATTCTCCTTGGGGCGAACCTCGTAGTAGAGGTTCTGACGATTAAAGGAACTCTTAAAAACCTTGGCATTCATCATACCAAGGTTTTTTTGTATATCTAGTTGAACCTTAGGTGTTGCCGTTGCTGTCAGGGCGATGAGCGGTGCTTGACCTATCTCGGCAATTATGGGGCGAATGCGACGATACTCGGGGCGGAAGTCGTGCCCCCATTCCGAAATACAGTGGGCTTCGTCTATGGCATAGAACGAGATTTTCACCTTTCTAAGAAACTCAACATTCTCCTCTTTAGTGAGCGATTCGGGAGCAAAATAGAGCAACTTTGTTTTGCCCGCCAACACATCTTCGCGCACTTTGAGTGCGGCAGATTTGTTGAGTGAGCTATTTAGAAAGTGCGCGACCCCCTCCTCCGTGGAGAAGCCACGCATAGCATCCACCTGATTTTTCATCAGGGCAATCAGCGGAGATATAACAATGGCAAGCCCCTCCATCATCAGAGCGGGCAACTGATAACACAACGACTTTCCGCCACCGGTGGGCATCAGAACAAACGTGTCATTTCCGGCAAGCAGGTTGCGAATGACATCTTCTTGATTTCCTTTGAATTGGTCAAACCCGAAATAACGTTTTAAGCTATCGAACAGAGTGTCACTACCGGCTTCAATGTTCCTTTTTGACATTTTATTGGTATAATAGTTACAATTTGGAAAACTAAAATTAGTAAATTTTTCGTAAATTCCAACCATATTTCACAAAAAAATTAGCAAATCTTTCTAAATCATTGAATATCTACCACAAATAAACATCAATATACATTGCGCGATTTATGGCATTACTGCCTCTGTTTGGTCATCTAAACCGGGTCTACATCAACTACTATTGTCGAGAGAGGACTCTTTGGAAGTTCGCTCACTATTTTTTTTATAAACTCCTTGGCTCGTGCTGTCGACTTTGCGCGCTCTATTCTCAGATAAAATTGGAGGTAATATCGCTCCTGTTGCCGCTCCACAGATGGTTCAAAGGGGGAGGAAAGACGGCTGCCGAAAATTTCACGAAGTTTGGAGTCCAACTCTTGGGTCGTTTGATAGAGAGTGTGGCGGTCAGGATGGGTTATGGTAATGAGGATATTACGCGTAAATGGGGGGTAGTGTAACGCCTCACGCTGTGCGATTTCTATTTCGTAGAATTTACGCGGGTTTTGTTCCGCAACGGCTTTTATTACGGCATCCAGCCTCTTGGTGGTCTGTATTATAACCTCGCCTTCGCTGCTGCCGATTCTATTGGATAGCTGTGTCAGCAGAGTGAAAGCACGCTCGGCATTACGGAAATCGGGTTGCGAGAGCATATTATCGGCATTAGCAATGCCGACAACCGAAATTCTGCGAAAATCCAGACCACGCACAACCATCTGTGTACCAACAATTATGTCGCACGAGGCGGTTGCCACAGCCGCCGCAATCTGCTCGAAAGAGCCGCGTGCTCGGGTCGAGTCATAATCCAATCGCACGACGTTTGCCGCAGGGAAAATTTCCTGCAAACTCTCCTCAATTCGTTCAGTGCCACGTCCTTGGAAAATGATATTAGTAGATTTACACTTTTCGCACCGGTGATTAAAAGTTTTCAGATAGCCGCAATAGTGGCATCGCAGCGTGTTGTCGGCTTTGTGGTAGGTGAGCGAAACGTTGCAATGTTCGCAGGTGGGTATATCGGCGCAATCCGAGCACTCCACCCACATCGAGAAGCCGCGCCGATTCTGAAAGACCAAAGCCTGTTGCCCGCGCTCCAAAGCCTCTTCAATCCTCTTTCTCAGATATTTAGACAACAACTCCTTGCCGCGTTCGAGCACCATAAACTCAACTTTTCTTGGCTCAGACGGTTGATAATAAACCATTTCCCAAAGCCCGCGTGTGGCGTTATAATAACTTTCGACACTCGGTGCTTCGCTCGTGAGTAGCGTTAGTGCCCCCTCTTTAGCCGCCCTCACCAATGCCGCATCGCGGAGATTGAGCCGCGGTGAATTTTCTCTGATTTTATATGCTGCATCCTGCTCCTGTTCAATCACCACCAGACCAAGTTCTTGCATCGGTAGAAATAGTGCTGTCCACGAACCGACTACCGCCCGTGCCTGCCTCACCGAATATAGAAACGTCTGTTGCCGCTGCCGCTCACTTGCAATGAGCGGAGTATAGAGCACCACGCCACCACCCAATATTGCGTTAATCTGCTCATAAAGAGCCTCTGCCGAAAATCCGTCTGGCAGCAAAATAAGTGTCTGACGGCTGTTTTCGGTGATAAGTTTGCAGTAAAGTTCGGTTTTATCGACCTGCTCTCGTTCAAAAAGCAGAACTTTATCATTCTTCTCAAAAGCCTTTTTTACAAGGTCATAGAGCTCATTGGCAGGTTGATTGGCGTTTTGAATAGGTTTGAGTTTTTGATTTTCTGAAACGATTTTTACCAAACCTTTATCTAATAAATTTTTGAGGATAGTTTTTTCTGAAATCTCTTTTTTGCTAAGCGGAGTTTCACTTCCAATAATTTTCCCCAACAAATCTTGCTGCTTCTTTGCCCGCTTAAGATTTTCTAATTCAGCGGTATAGTTCACATTATCGACAGTGGTAACAAAATCCTCTTGCTTGGGACTCAGCGCTCCATCACGGAAAAATTTGGGCATAACAAAACCATACACCACACCAAGTGGAACGATGTAATAGTCTGCTATCCACCTCCATAGCTCGATTTGCTCAGGAGTGATAAAAACCTCTTCTGTGTCGATAATCTCTTCGATGGGTAGCGTCTTAAACTCGGGCTGCTCGTTACTAACACTCACAACCACACCTATATACATCCTGCGATTGAGCGACACCCGCACCCGCGCGCCAATGGCTACACTCTGCTGCGTGGCGTAGGTGAGTGTGGCGGGAAGGGCTAAATCGAGAAGTATTTCGGGGTAGAACATATTTTAGGGATATTTTTGGGCAGATTTTTAGGACGGGTGGGTCGGTGTTAAAGGGTGGTAATGGCGGTGGCGATTTGCTCCATCAGCCATTTGGGCGTGGAGGTTGCGCCACAGATGCCAACCGTTTCTGCATTTTCGAACCACTCGCCACGCAGCTCCGTGCCATCCTCTATCTTATAAGTATTCTCATTTGCCGCACGGCAAACTTCGTAGAGCGCCTTGCCGTTGGAGCTATGGTGTCCGCTCACGAAAATCACAACGTCAAACTGTTTGGAGAACTCCCGCAGGTGTGGATTGCGATTGGACACCTGACGGCAAATCGTGTCGTGAATCGTGATATTGTCGTTTTTTGCACGACGATATATCTCCGCCTTAACCTCATCAAACAATTCAAGGCTCTGGGTTGTCTGTGAAAGTAGGTATATCGGCTTTTTGAAATCAACCTGCCTCAAATCTTCTAAGTTTTCGACCACAATCGCATCTTCGTCAACCTGCCCCGTTAGCCCCACAACCTCTGCGTGACCCCGCTTACCAAGGATTACCACCTGACCATCAGCCTCTTGCATCTGCTTCCAAGCCTTCTTGACGGTTTTTTGTAACTTTGCAACCACCGGACAGGTGGCATCCACAATATCAATACAAAGTTCCCGAGCCATTCGGTAAGTGAGCGGAGGCTCGCCGTGGGCGCGGATTATCATCGTTTTACCCATAACTTTTGTAAAATCATTGTAGGAAACACTCTGCAACCCAAGGTTTTCTAATCGGCTCATTTCCACCTTGTTATGTACTATATCACCCAGCGAAAAGACTTTACCCTTTTCGCCGAGCAAAATTTCCGCCTTGCTTATGGCATTGACAACGCCGAAGCAGAAACCTGATTTTTCGTCTATACTAATTTTCATAGTTCGGGGAATAGGGATGTAGGGATAGTATTTTTTTGCTTGATCATCTCTGAAAATTTAGTTTCATCAACGATTCGTGTGCCAATTTTGCGTGCTTTCTCCATTTTGGCGGGTCCGACATTGCTGCCAACGACAAATAAGTCGGTATTCTTGGCTACGCTGCTCTGGTTCGTGCCGCCACATAGCTCTATCAACTCCTTAATCTGGTCGCGTCCGTAGTTTTGGAACGTGCCCGAAATGACAACCTTTAACCCTGCCAAAGGTTGGAAATCACTCCTTGCTCGCTCCTGCTCGGCAAACTGCACGCCCGCCTCCTTTAACTTATCAATGAGAGTTATATTGTGCTCGTTGGAGAAAAAATCAATTATGGAATCTGCTATCTTTGCGCCAACTTCGTCAATCTCACATAGTTGCTCGCGGCTCATTGCTGCAAGGGCATCAATCGAGCCTGCGGCGGCAGCAATTTTCTTGGCAGTGGTCTCACCCACATAGCGAATCCCGATGGCAAACAACACCCGCGAGAAGGGCACTTTTCGAGACTCATCAATACCATTAATAATATTCTCTGCCGACTTGTCGCCCATACGCTCTAAACCGGCGATTTGTGCTTTTTTTAGAACATATAGGTCGGACGGGTCATTAATAAAACCGTTTTTATAAAATTGTGTTACGGTCTCTTCGCCCAACGAGTCGATATACATAGCTTTGCGCGAAATAAAGTGGGTGATGCGCCCGATAATCTGCGGCGGGCAGCCATAGAAGTTTGGGCAGTAGTGTTTCGCCTCATCCTCATTTTTGACCAGCGGCGTTCCACACTCGGGGCACTCACTAATGTATATAAGAGGTTGGCTATCCGAGGGGCGCATCAGTAAATCGACACCCGTAATCTTTGGAATAATCTCGCCCCCCTTCTCCACATAGACCATATCGCCCAATCGCACATCCAACAGCGCGATTTGGTCGGCATTGTGGAGCGAGGCTCGCTTGACGGTAGTGCCCGCCAACTGCACAGGCTCGAGGTTGGCAACCGGCGTAATCGCCCCCGTACGCCCCACACTAAACTCTATGCTCAGCAGGCGCGTAGCCACAGATTCGGCTTTGAACTTATAGGCAACCGCCCAGCGTGGAGCCTTTGCCGTAGAACCCAAATCGCGCTGAGTACGAAAGTCATTCACTTTAATCACCACTCCATCAGTGGCATATCCCAGAGTAAAACGGCGTGTTTCCCATTCTCTTATAAAGGCTGCAAGTTGGTCAATGCTTTTGCATAGTCGCGAATGTTCACTTGTCCGAAATCCCCACTTGCCAAGTTTTGCCAACGCCTCGAAATGTGTGGCACACGGCATCTGCTCGCTCTGCACGGCATATAGAATGCACTCCAAGCCCCGCGCAGCAACCTCCGCCGGGCTCTGCAACTTGAGCGACCCTGCCGCAGCATTACGTGCATTGGCAAATGGCTCTTCCTGCTCCTCGACGCGTTGCCGATTCAACTTTTCAAAACTATCAAAGGGCAAATAAATTTCACCCCTCACCTCCATCAGCACCGGAAAATCGTCCCCCTGCAACACCATAGGAATTGAGCGTATGGTGCGTACATTTGCCGACACATCATCGCCCGTGGTGCCGTCGCCTCGCGTTACCGCTCTCACAAAACGCCCACGCTCATAAGTGAGGCTGATAGCCGTGCCATCGAATTTGAGTTCGGCAACATATTCAGCCCCATCCTCAACCTCAGGATGCTCCTTCTGGATGCGAACAGTAAAATCGCGAAGTTCGCCTTCGGAGTAGGTATTTGCGAGTGAGTACATCGCAAAGTGGTGCTTGGCGGGAGCAAACCCCGAAGTGAGGTCAGCACCTATGCGCTGTGTGGGAGAATTCGCATCATAAAATTGCGGATTCTCCGTTTCTAGTGCTGCGAGCTCTGCCAAAAGTTTATCGAACTCGTGGTCGCTGACTGTTGGTCGATTAAGTGTATAGTACTCATAGTTATATTTGTCTATGAGTGAGCGTAATTTCAAAATTTTCTCTGCTGTCATACATCAAAATTACATTTTTTTTGTGTAAATTTGCTTCGTTATGTATTTTTTGCTTATACTTGCAAAAAAATTCTAAAAGAGATATTTGATTAAAATTATGGCAATCAAAACACTACCTGCAAAAAAGCGAGTTGTAACAAGTTATGCAAACCTGCCTGAGAAGCTTCAGGAGGCTTTCAAGGAGAAGTATCCGTTGGGCTATACTGATTTTATGATGAGAGTGGACAAGCCCAATGGCGAGTTCTTTTACGGCGTTATGCTTGAAACTGAAGAGGCGAACTATTTAGTAAAAGTCAATGTGAAAATAGACAGCGGGACGGACGAAGAGCTAGATAAAGAGATTTACGGAGACGACGAGCCTGACGAGATACACGGCGCAGATGAAATCGCCGACAACGACGACAGCGACGAATAGTTTTTTGCAGGGAATAGGCGATGAGGTTTGTGAAAGATTTTTTGCCATCCCACCTGTCCCGCGAGTCCCACTCATCCCATCCCACAATGAAGAGTAGAAATAGAATATACACCAACAACGAAATAGTTGTCTTTTGGCGTGGAGGCGACTGTATGCACTCAACACTCTGCTTTTCGGAGCTCAGGGAGGTGTTCGACCCTATAAAACGTCCTTGGGTCAATCTGCAAGGAGCGCCGACGAAGAAGATTTTGGATATAATCGAGCGTTGTCCATCCACAGCCCTCACTTTTCGATGGGTAGATGAGGCGCGTAACGAGAGCGAAACTTCGCACAAGCTTTTCAAAGGAAATATAGAGACATTTTTGTAAAATGAGCAGAGAAGAGATAATCCAAATCCACGACATTCACCGCCGCTATCAGGTGGGTGATACTGTCGTAAACGCGCTTGCGGGAGTCGATTTGACTATTCGCCGTAATGATTACGTTGCTATAATGGGTCCTTCGGGCTCGGGCAAATCTACCCTTATGAATATCCTCGGCTGCTTGGATACCCCAACAAAGGGAACGTATATCCTCAACCATACGGACGTAAGCAATATGGATGATGATGAGCTGGCGGAGGTACGCAATAAGGAGATAGGTTTTGTCTTCCAGACCTTTAACCTACTGCCGCGATACACGGCTTTGGAAAATGTGGCTCTTCCTCTGATTTACGCGGGAATATCCAAGCGTAGGCGGTTACAAAAGGCAGAGCAGGCTTTGGAGAGCGTTACCCTTACCGACCGTATGGAGCATAAGCCAAACGAACTTTCAGGCGGTCAGCGTCAAAGGGTTGCCGTTGCCAGAGCATTGGTAAATAACCCCTCCATAATTCTTGCGGATGAGCCTACGGGGAACTTAGACACTAAAACTTCTATTGATATTATGCGCCTCTTCGAGGATATTTATCGCAAGGGTAATACCGTGATTGTCGTTACGCACGAAGAGGACATTGCACGCCATTCGCGCCGAATTGTCCGACTCAGAGACGGCAAAATTGAGTCTGACGAGGTAAATCATACGCCGATGATGGGGTAAACAATCGTAATGTAGGAATTAAAGGGGGCTTCTAAAAATTAGCCGTTGGCTATTTTGAAATTTTTGGAATCCCCCTTAATTCATAATTCTTAATTCCTAATTCTATGATTAGTTATATGTTGCGGGCTTTGGAACTCGCTAGGTGTGGTGTTGGAAAGGTGTCGCCCAACCCGATGGTGGGAGCGGTAATCGTTGTTGATGGCGAGGTTATTGGCGAGGGGTATCATCAAAAATATGGTGAGGCTCACGCAGAGGTGAATGCAATTAATTCAGTGGAGGATAAGGAGTTGCTCAAACGCGCAACGATGTATGTTACCCTTGAGCCGTGCAGCCATTGGGGCAAAACGCCGCCCTGTGCCGATTTAATTGTCGAAATGGGCATTCCGCGGGTGATCGTTGGCTCGATAGACTACAACGAAAAAGTTTGCGGACAGGGTATTGCCAAGATGCGTCAGGCAGGGGTAGATGTTACCGTAGGAGAGTTGGAACAGGAATGTATAGAATTGAATAAGAGGTTCTTCACTTCTCACACCAAGGGTAGACCATATGTTATTTTAAAGTGGGCGCAAACAGCCGATGGCGCACTAGATGCGCGGAACGATGCACGGCAAAAACCCGCGTGGCTTACTGGCGAGGAGGGGCGCAGGATTGTGCACGGACTTCGCGCCCGGGAGGATGCAATTATTGTGGGTAGACGTACAGTGGAGATGGATAACCCCTCCCTTACGGTTAGATACGCCGAAGGAGAAAATCCGATAAGAATCACTATTGACAGAAATTTGCGACTATCCCCTGATTATAACATCTTCGATAATCAATCTGATACAATTCTTTTCACCTCAATCGAAAACATCATACCCGCAGTCGATAAATTTAGGCATAACCATCGTGTATCAATAGAGCCTTTCACCGATTTGAGAGGTTTGCTGTGCGCGCTTCTTTCGAGAAAAATTCATTCACTCATTGTCGAAGGTGGTGCCGTTTTGTTGAATAGTTTTATTGATGCTCAGCTGTGGGATGAGGCTATGGTTTTCACTTCTCCGATGACAACCAATGAATTGTATGATGAAAAGGGAATAATAACAACAGCTCCTTCATCCATTGGGAGGGATTTGTTACGCTCTTCCGACAAGGTGGGTGATGCCGTGCTCAATAGGTACTTATGTTCGTATTGAGTGTGCTAACTCCCCTATTAGTGATAACTCTCATACATTCATAGACAAAGAGACTCGGCGGTAATTTATCTGAGCGTATTTTCTTTACCCTCACAGCACAAGCAAACAGTGTCTGAAAACCTCAGACACTGTTTGCTTGTGTTGCTTTATTTCTTTGCTCTCAAAAATGGCTCGACAGAACCCCTATTCGCTTATTCCTCGGTAGGGTTTGCAGACTCCTCGCTTGCTCTCACGAATAAATGATATTATTAGGTCGCGAATTTCGGATTGCTGGAACTCGGCTTCTACTTTGTCGCAAGCAGCGCTATAGCGCATACCACTTTGGAATATGACTCTATTTATGTCCTGTATCAGAGTTATCTGCTCCGATGTAAATCCGCGACGACGGAGACCTATGGCGTTTATACCCACATAGGAGGGTGGCTGGTGAGCAACCATAGCAAAGTGTGGTATGTCCTGCGCCACCATAGTTCCGCCGGATATCATCACGTGAGAACCCACCCTGCAAAATTGATGCACCCCAACGTGCCCGCTTAGTATGGCATAGTCGCCAACCTCAACCTCACCCGCCAATGCGACACAATTAACCAAAATCACATTATCACCCACCACGCAATCGTGTCCCACGTGAGCGTAAGCCATCAGGAGGCAGTTTCTTCCCACCGTTGTTACTCCACGTGCCGCCGTTCCGCGATTGACAGTCGCGCACTCGCGAATAACGGTATTATCTCCAATTACCGCTGTGGTCTCTTCTCCCCTGAACTTCAAATCCTGAGGGATGCCCGAAACTACCGCACCGCTGTGGACTTGACAATTCTTTCCAAGAATTGCACCATCCATAACCGAAGCATTTTGAAAAATATGGCAACCGTCGCCAATGACGACCTTGCCCTGGATATAGGCAAAAGGTTCGATGGTTACACCCTCGCCAATCTTAGCGGCAGGGTCTATGTATGCAAGAGGACTAATCATCTATTTTTCTGATTTGTGATTTGTGATTTTTAGAGCTGTCCTAAATGTCCTATAAGTCCTACAAGTCCTAAATCACACCTCACACTATTTTTTATTTTTGGTAATCATAGCCATAAGTTGTGCCTCGGTAGCCAATGAGTCACCCACATAGGCGCGTGCAAACATCTGGACAATTCCGCGACGAATCGGCTCGGACAACTCCAAGTGGAACATAAGAGTGTCACCCGGCACAACCTTGCGTTTGAACTTCACGCCATCTATCTTCATAAAATAGGTCGAGTAGTTTTCAGGGTCGGGCACCGTACTAAGTGCAAGGATACCACCGCACTGAGCCATAGCCTCGATTATTAAAACGCCGGGCATAACAGGCTCATCGGGGAAATGTCCCACAAAGAATGGCTCGTTCATTGTTACCTGCTTGATGCCGATAACGGAATCTGCCCCCATCTCCATAATCTTGTCCACCAACAAAAAAGGGGGGCGGTGAGGAAGTATTTGCTTGATTTTGTTTACGTCGTAGAGTGGGGTAGTGTTTGGATTGTATTGATATGTTGGCTTCTCGGCATCGCGTTTTATAGCCTTGCGCACAATTTTTGCGAACTCCGTATTAGCTTTGTGCCCGGGGCGAGTAGCAAATATTTTGCCACGGATGCGACGCCCAATCAGGGCAAAGTCACCCATCAAATCAAGAAGCTTATGGCGTGCAATCTCATTCTCGAAACGCAATTCATTTTTAGCTATATAGCCCTTCTTTTTTGTATCTATCGAGTTTGCATTGCACAGATGGGCAATTTTCTCTGCCTCCTCTTTGGGTAGCGGTTTTTCGACAATGACGATGGCATTGTCCAAATCTCCACCCTTTATCAGGTTCGAGTTGATAAGCGGTTCCAGTTCGTGTAAAAATACAAACGTGCGGCAGGGTGCAACCTGTGATGCGAAATCGCTCATCGAGTTCAATCCGGCGTATTGATTACCGATAACCGACGAGCCGTAATCCACATTGACCGATATCGAAAAAGAGTCATCGGGGTAGGCAACTATTTTTACACCACGCTCCTCGATATGGTAACTTATCTTCTCGTCAATATTATAGTACTCTCTATCCTCTTTAAGCTCAACGGTTCCAGCCTTTTGAATAGCCTCGACCCAGGGGCGAGCCGAACCATCACATATGGGTACTTCGCCCCCATCAAGCTCAATAACAGCGTTATCAATACCCATACCCCACAAGGCAGCCATAAGGTGCTCTATGGTGGAGACGCGTGCATCTTTCTTGGCGATAACGGTACTGCGCGAGGTTTCAACCACATTTTCCGCAAGAGCCTCAATGGCGGGCGAATCCTCAATATCGGTACGATAGAAGACGATTCCGGTGTTATCCTGAGCCGGTTTTACGGTAAGATTTATAATCGCACCCGTGTGAAGCCCTTTGCCTTGCACGGTGAACGACGAAGAGAGAGTAATCTGTTTTTCAGACATTCCGAGTAAAAATTATCAATAAAATCCGCGCAAAGGTAAGAAATAATTATTAATTTTCAGTATTTTTACCGATAAATTTGTTTCACCCTCTCCTACCTAATTAATACTCCGTTATTTTTTAGTTCCTATCATCCGGCGCAGGACTCTGGATTTATTAACGCGGCTTTAAACAATTTGGATTTTTGACAACTCTTTCTCGCAAGAGTAGAGAGGGCAATCAAAGTTGTTTGAATTGCCGAACGACGCAGAATTTATCCAAATCGTTTGGTGAAGAGTCATAAAAATGGACTTCATACGATTGAGATTATCAAATTTTCGGTAAAAATAACTATTTTTGTTCAAAAATAGAGAGGAGTATGATTAATTTTCAACAAAACATCTCGCTTAAACCACTCACTACTTTTGGATTCGATGTCGCGTGCCGCTACTTTACTCAATTTAACACAGATGAAGAGCTAAAGGAGATTATCCGATGTTGCCGTGAACAGAGCTTGGAGTGGTTTGTGCTTGGTGGGGGGAGTAATATAATTTTTTCGCGCGATTTTGATGGCGTAGTAATTCACCCGACGGCAGATCAAATAGCTGTCAAAGAGGGTGTTGTGGTGGTTGATGCGGGCTTAAGGTGGGATGATTTTGTAGAGTGGAGTGTGGATAATGACCTTTCGGGAGTCGAAAATCTATCCTACATTCCCGGTAGTGTTGGGGCTTCGCCGGTGCAGAATATCGGTGCATACGGAGCAGAGGTAGCGCAGACCATTGAGTATGTTGAGTGCCTTGATATTGAGACGCTTGAAGTAACGCGGATTGCAAATTGTGATTGTAAGTTCGGTTATCGCGAATCGGTATTCAAAAATAGACTCAAAGGTAAGGTGATTGTGTTGCGCGTGGCGTTCAAGCTGAGTTGTGAGCATCATTTTAATATTGAGTACGGCGATGTTAAACAAGAGGTCGAAAAATTGGGTGGAGTAAATCTGCACAACATTCGGGCTGCTATAACAAAAATTCGTCGCCAAAAACTACCCGACCCACAGGTTGAGGGCAATGCCGGAAGTTTTTTTAAGAATCCCGTAATCCCAGCTGAGCGGGTGAAATTACTATTGAAAACTTATCCGCTAATGCCCCATTACCCGATTTTAGATTCCCGATTTTCGATTTTCGATGAAAAAATTCCCGCCGGGTGGTTGATAGATACCGCCGGTTGGAGGGGCTTTAGGAGAGGTGATGCCGGGGTACATCCGCGGCAGGCATTGGTGTTGGTTAATTACGGAAATGCGAAAGCCTGTGATATACTCGAACTTGCAAATGATATTGTAGAGGATGTCGAAACAAAATTTGGTATAACGCTCGAAATGGAGGTGAATGTATGGTAATTGAATTAATTGTGGTTGGCAAGACCACGGCGCGCTATTTGGAAGAGGGAATCGATGAGTACCTCGCCCGGTTGAAGCACTACACAAAGTTTACATACACGGTTATTCCCGAACTGAAAAATGCCAAGAGTCTGCGCGAAAATCAGATAAAAGAGGCTGAGGGCGAGTTGATTCTTGCGAAAATAGCCACCTCGGACCGCTTGGTGTTATTGGACGACAAGGGGATGAAACCCACTTCCGAAAAGATGGCAGAGTGGTTGCAGGAGGCGATGAATCGTGCCACGCGCAAGATGGTCTTTGCTGTGGGTGGTGCGTATGGTTTTTCGGAGAGAGTCTACGATAGAGCGGACGAAAAGCTCTCGCTATCGCCCCTCACTTTTTCTCATCAGATGGTGCGATTGATTTTCTTGGAGCAGGTATATCGTTCATTTACAATACTCAGCAACGAGCCTTATCATCACAGATAACCTCCTATGCCATTTCGCGATACGTACTGGATCTATGTGCACTCCGCCGTTGAGCGTAATTGCACTTGTCGCATTTTACTGTTGTGGTGTTTCGCCATTTTTAATTATCTTTGCCTCTGAGAGTGGCGTGCAACTCCTCTTTGTCTTCTTCAAGGATGGGAACGAAGGATATTCAGAGGATTTTAGGGATGGGCTATTTCATAAATACACACCACTTTTCATACCCTGATTCCGAACAAAATCATTATGACAAAACAAGATATAGTCTTCGAACTCGTCAAGAGTATGAATAAGGCTGAGAAACGTAATTTCAAACTCTATGCCAACCGCTCTTCGGGTGCGGGTGATGTGAAATTTATAGCTCTGTTCGATGCTATCGAATCTCTCTCAGAGTATGACGAGGATAAGATTTTGCGTAAATGCAACGTCAAAAAGGAGCAAATCCCCAATATGAAGGCACACCTCCACCGGCAAATATTGGTGAGCCTTCGCCTGCTGAGCATAAAGGGAAATGTGACGATGCAGATTCGCGAGATGATAGACTTCTCGAGAATACTATTCGAAAAGTCGCTTTTCCGCCAGTCAAGCAAGCAGTTGGAGAAGGCTAAGCAATTAGCTATCAACTCGCAGAGCTATGCTTTGGTATTGGAGATTATTGACTTTGAAAAACGCGTCGATTCGCTACAACTCAATGCTTCGGCGGGTGAACGCATCGTCAAGTTAGGCGAGCAGGCGCGTGAGTATGCCCAGAAGTTGGACAATATCAATGCCTTATCCAATTTGGCGATCCAACTTTCGGGACTCAACCTCCGTTTGGGCTATGTTCGTTCGGAGCGCGACCAAGAGCTCGTCAAAAACTTTTTTAGGGAGAAGCTGGACGGTTATGACGATGCCAAATTGAGTTTCCACGAGAAACTATACCTCTACCAAGCTCGTATGTGGTATAGTTATATCCAATACGACTTTGTGCTCGGATATCGATATGCGCTGAAATTAGTGAAAATTTTTGACGAGAACGACAACTACAAAACCATATACTATGACCACTATATTCGCGCCAATACACAACTGCTTGATGTGCTTTTTCGCACCCGTCAGTACAAAAAGATGGTTCGTACAATGCGCAAGGTTAGGGGCGAGTACGGTGTGGAGATTCCGGCGGTGGATGCAGCGCAGGTTATGCTGGAGATGTGCCTGCTATTTTCGGAAATAGACCTCCACTTTATGACGGGCGATTTCGACAAGGGAGTCTTGCTCAGGGATAGAATAGAGGAGTATCTGGAGACGTGGGGTGAGCACATCGACGAGCACCACAAACTGATGCTCTACTACAAATTCGGCTGCCTCTACTTCGGTAACGGACAATACAAAGAGTGCATCACATACCTGCAAAAGGTTATCCACACGCGTAACCCACATATTCGCCGCGATTTGCAGGTCTTCTCGCGAATGCTGAACCTCATAGCCTCCTATGAGAGTGGCGAGGATTATTCGCTTGACTATCAGGTGAAAAGCGTTTATGCCTATATCGTCAAGGCGAACGATATGCACGCCGTGCAGCACGAGTTGATAACCTTTTTGAAGCGTCTGCCGCGCACATATAACTCAAATTTCAGAGGCGAGTTGCAGCGCCTCTACGACCACCTAAAACCCCTTGAAAATCATCCATATGAACGGCGTGCCTTCTTCTACTTGGATATAATCTCGTGGTTGGAGAGCAAAATCACGGGCAGAACCATCTCCGAAATTATCCGCGAAAAGTTTAGGAGCGCGCCCAAATAATTACTCCTCTCTAAGGGATGCAAAATACTCATAAAGAGCTATTTGTGAGCGGCATTCGGGCAGTCCGTTTCGCACATAGGCATTCTTATCGCCGCTTGCCAAGTCGCGCGCCTTGACGTTATCGCGCCACTCAATATTGAATAGATCCATAAGTACGCAACGAATCTTCTGGTCATAAATCTGCACACCAACCTCTACGCGGCGGTCGAAATTTCGCACCATCCAGTCAGCACTCATTATAAATGTGTCGTTCGCACCACCACTGCAGAAAATGGCGATGCGAGAATGTTCCAAATACATATCCACAATCGAAATGCCCGCAATTCTATCGCTAACTCCCTCTTCTCCAATCTTTATGCAGCACGCACCGCGCACAATCAACTTTATTATTACCCCCGCACGCGACGCCTTGTACAGCAGTTCAATCATCTCCTCATCTACGAAGCTGTTAAGTTTCAGGTATATAAATGCCTCCTTGCCTTTTTTTGCATTGGCTATTTCGCGATCAATCATCCGCTCGAATGAGGCACGCATCGAGTATGGCGATATAAGCAAATATTTAGGGTCGAAACGGCGGTGGTTCTTTTGCAGAAAGTCGAAAAGATGAAGTGCGTCATCAGCAATGCCTTGGTGGTGAGTGAGTAATCCTAAGTCAGTGTAAATATTTGCGGTACTTTCATTTAGATTGCCCGTTCCTATAAAGGTGTAGCCGCTGAGCACGTTACCCTCGCGACGACGCACCAAAATAAGTTTACTGTGCACTTTCAGCCCATCCACGCCATTAATCACCTTGATACCAGCCTCTTGTAGTACCTCAGTCCAACGAATATTGTTCTCCTCGTCAAAGCGCGCCAGCAGCTCCACCAATACAACCACCTTCTTATTGTTCTTTGCCGCATTGACCAACGCGTTCACGATTTTCGAACGGTCTGCAACGCGATAGAGGGTGACGTAAATCTCCTCGACTTTGGAGTCGATTGCCGCCTCGCGCAGAAAATCAATAAGGTGATTAAACGAGTGATACGGAAATGCCAAAAGTACATCTTTCTTGCGCACAACGTCGATGATGCTGTGAAACGGTTTTAGTTTATGGTGGTGAACCGGGTGCGGTGTGGTGTATTCGAATGCTTTTGAAATCTTTGGGAATTTCATCAAATCACGCATCTGGTGGTAACGCCCGCTGGGGCTGATATTCTCGCTATGTTTCAAGCCTAACTTCTTGAGCAACAAATTTAATAGCTTCTCCGGCATCGTTCGGTCATAGACAAAGCGCACCGGTTGCCCCTTGGAGCGTTCCGAGAGGCTCTCCTCCATTCGCTCGAGATTGCTTTTGGAAATATCATCATCGAGTGTCATTTCCGCATCGCGAGTCAGTTTGAAGGTATAGGCACGAATTTCGGTGAAGTCGAACATAAAAAATATTTCGTCCAGATTGAGCCGAATCACATCGTCCAGATATATGACATCTGTCTCTCCCGCGGGCGAGGGCAACACAATAAAGCGAGGGATTGACTTATTAACAGGTAGTTCCAGTATCGAATAGGTCGATTTTTCGCCTCGTATCATCTCCACCGCCAAGTAAATATTATCGTCCGCCAAAAAGGGCATCTTCTCTCTGCCCTTGCTCAGCATCAACGGAACAATCTGCGATGAAACGCTCTCTAAAAAGTATTTACGCAGGTAGATAATCTGCTCCTCGTTGAGTTCTTTTTCGTTGATGACCTTGATTCCCTGCTTCGCCAACTCACCCATAATTGTGTCATATACAGAAAAATACTGTTTATAGAACTCATCAACCTTTTGGCTGATTTTCCCCAAAAGCTCTTCGTTTGTAAAACCGCCTGCCACGATTTTATCCTCCTTGCTGGGGTTCTCCAATAGCCGCTTGAGCGAAGCCACTCTAACCTTAAAAAACTCATCGAGATTATTAGAAAATATACCCAAAAAGCGCAAGCGTTGCACAAGCGGGACGCTCTCGTCAATAGCCTCTTGCATTACGCGTGAATTGAAGTTGAGCCAACTCAACTCCCTGTTTATCAGATTGTGTTTATTTATTGCCATACATTGTTGAGTGAAAAAATGAATACCGAGAGTGAAAGTTTCCCCTGATATTTCAATCGAAACTTGTGCCACAAAGTTAATTAATAATTTGTTAAGTTTTCGTTAATTGATTTCTAACCAAAAAAGCGTATCTTTGCTACACAAAAATACAATACCCTTTTGATAAAAATTGGCATCCTTTCGGATACTCACTGTACATTCGATGACCCTCTAAAGAGGTTTTTTGCGGAGGTCGATGAGCTTTGGCACGCCGGCGATATAGGCTCGTATGAGTGCGCCCGAGAAATAGCAGCGTTTAAACCTCTGCTTGCGGTACACGGCAACTGCGACGACCATTTGGTTAGACTCGAGTATAAAAAGTTTAACTCCTTTGATTGTGAGGGCATTCGTGTGCTTATCACCCATATTGGCTATGACCCACAGGCAAAATTGAACCTTACACAAATCAACCCTACAATCTTTGTTTGCGGACATACACATATACTTAAGGTGCACAATTATAACGGAATACTCTGCATCAATCCCGGCGCAGCAGGTATAGGGCGACAAATTGTTCGCACGGCTATACGATTGACCATTGATGGTGAGAAGATTGATAATTTGGAAGTTCTAGAGATATGAGAAAATTCTTTTTGTTGTTTATTCTTATTACTAATGTCGCTTATGGTCAGGCAATAAAGTCCAATATGACCAAAGAGCAGATAAAGGCGGAGCAAGTTAAAATTCTGAAAAAGCTGGGACGTAAACCTGAGTTTTTTGCGCCGTGGAGTTCGCAGTCAGAGTATGATGTGTCGTTGCAGAGTGTTACGGTTTCGCCCTCACAGAATCGTATTCACCTATATTGTAGCGAGTTCCTTGGGCGCATCTCCATTAGGCAGGATATCATAACGCGATGGGAAAATAGTGCACGGAGTGTGCTGGGCGCGGGTTATGAGAACGTGAAAATTCAGTTTTACGCCAAAAATATTCCCGTAGAGAGGCTCATACCAAATCTCTATCGCAAAACTGCCGATGCTTCGCGCCAAGGGAAGCGTGCGAACCAAGTGCCTCTTACCGAAAATCTCGAACGCCCTGTCTTTGGCAAAGGGATGTCCTTTAGGCATATAGCGCTTTGGGCGAGTCACGGCTACTATTACGATAAGGTGAAGAAGCAGTGGATGTTCCAGCGTCCGCCCCTCTTTGGCTCTATCGAAGATTTGAACACCTTTGAGTACGCATATCGATACCTGATTCCAATGCTCGAGAACGCAGGAGCGGTGGTTATCTCTCCCCGTGAACGCGACCCTAATCCCGAGGAGTATATCTTTGATATAGATAAGATTAAAGTACTAAAAGGCAACTGGCAACCGCGAAACGAGGGGTGGGGTTATGTGGAGGTGTTGAAGGATGAGAATCCGTTTAACCAAGGTAAATATTTGTTTTCGGAGAGTGGCGGAGAGGTTGAATACCTGATTGATGTGCCGCGCGGAGAGTACGCCTTATATGTGAGTTACAAGCGCAATCCGCGTGCTGCGACGGCTACCTACAATGTGCGGCATAGCGGCGGGCAGACCGAGTATCGCGTGAATCAGAGAATGGGAAGCGGTTGGATATATCTGGGTAAACATATCTTTGATGAAAAATCGTGCGTAAGACTTAGTGGTGAAGGAGTTATCAGTGCCGACGCGATACGAATCGGAGGGGGAAGGGGCAATGTTTCGCGCGGTGGCGCGGTGAGTGGACTACCACGTTGGGCTGAGGGGGCGCGCTACTCGTTGCAATATAACGGAGTACCAGCGGATGTCTATGCCGTTGATAGTCAAGAAAAACCCGATGCCGATTATTACGACGATTATAAGTCTCGGGGCGACTGGGTGAATTGGTTGCGTACCTCAGGTGACGTGCCTGTTGATGTCGCCGTTGCCCTGCACACCAATGCGGGAATTAATGATTCGATATACGGCACATTAACAATATGTTATACCGATAATCAGAAAGGTAAATTCGAGAACGGAGTGAGTAGACTTGCCGCCCGCGATATGGCGGATGTTATTTTGAACCAGATTGTTAGTGACATACAGGCAAAATATACAAAGCAGTGGACGCATCGCTCGATTTATGACAAAAAATATGCGGAAGTTGCACGTCCTCAGGTGCCGGCGGTGATTGTAGAACTGCTTTCTCACCAAAATATGAACGATGTTTTGCTGGCACTTAATCCCTCATTCAGGTTCGATGCTGCAAGAGCTATATATAAAGGGATATTAAGGTTCTTAAGTTCTTATTATAATGTGTCTTATGTTGTCCAACCATTGCCGCCCACTGCGTTTGCGATGGATGTTGAGGATGACAAACTCTTTCTAAAGTGGAAGCCCGTGAAAGATGAGTTGGAGCCGACCGCACGGAGTGACTATTATAAAGTCTATGAAAGAGTTGGCGATGGTGGATTTGGCAATGGAGTGATTGTACGCGACACGAAACTGGCACTGCCGATTCTGCGCGATGGTAAGATGAGAAGCTATTACATAACAGCACTCAACGAAGGCGGAGAAAGTTTTCCAACCGAGATTCTATCCTCCTGTTTTGTTCCTAACTCCAAGGATTTGGTGATGCTTATCGATGAAAGCAACGTGCTCAGCGCACCCGACACTGTGGCGGGAGGTTTGAATTTTGACAAATTTATGCCATATAAACATGACCTCGGAATTGTCGGTAAGCAGGTGAATTTCAACCGTTCATCTAAGTTTATAGACAACGAAAATCCCGGTTGGGGCGCATCGACTATGGAGTTGGCAACCATTGGCATAAAAGGTAATGCTATGGACAATACACTGTTAGATGGTGCTGCTTTAGTTGCAGAAGGATTTTCCTACATAAGCGCCAGTAAGGATGGGTATGTGCAACTGTTCAAAGGTTATAAAAATCTCAAAATATGCTCTTTACCAGAAAGATAGAGGTCGCAACCGAAAAGCCGTGGGTTATGCTTCTCCACGGACTTTACAGCAGTAGCAGCAACTGGTATCCGATAGCTAGGATGTTGGAATGCAATGTGTTACTTGTCGACTTGCCAAATCACGGGCGGTCAGCGTGGGTAGATGATTTTTCGTATCGAGGATTGGCTAGGGCTGTTAATGAGTTAATCGACAGGGAGATGATGGTTGTGGGTCACTCGCTTGGTGGACGCGTGGCGACAATGTTGGCGGCTGACAATCCTTTGGTTACGGGGTTAATGGTGATTGATATTTCACCGATTTCCACGCGCAAAAGTGAGCGTACATTTTTGATGGCTCACAGGTTTTTTTTAGAGCTTATGGTGGAGGCAAGAGAGAATAAAGTAACAGATATTGAGGCGTTTCTGGTTTCGCGCGGGGCAACGGAGGATATGTGTGCAGCCGTTGAGCAGGCTTATAGGCAGATGAATGTGGCGGTCGTGGCAGAACAGATTATGGGGATGGTGGATGAGTGGTGTGATATTATGTCTCATTTTCAAACCATTACAACCCCAACTATATTTGTGCGTGGCACAGCTTCGCCCTATATAGCAGATGCAGCCCTGCCTGAGCTGGCTAAGGTATTCATTAATAGTAGTGTAAAAGAAATTGAAGGTGGTACTCATCGTCTGCACCACCAATTTCCCGAGCTCTTATCCGATTTAATAAAAAATTTTGCTAACGAAAATTCAGGATGTCATCTTCCGTAAAAATACTCAGCGCCTCAGCCGGCTCCGGAAAGACCTATCGTCTTGCCTATGAATATATTAAAGTTCTAATATTTGAGCCGCGTGCGTACAGCACCATCCTTGCCGTAACTTTTACCAACAAGGCTACGGAGGAGATGAAGAGTCGCATCCTTGTACAGCTTAATGCCTTGGTGTCGGGAGTGTCACCTTATATTGCAGATTTACAACGTGATACTGGTTTTGACCAGGAGAAAATTCGCCGCAATGCTCTCGCTGCTCGCACAAATATTTTGCACGACTATTCGCGCTTTGCGGTATCAACGATTGATAAATTTTTCCAGAAAATAATACGAGGCTTTGTAAATGAACTTGGGCTTGATGTTGGCTATACGGTTGAATTACACGGTGATAATGATATTGGCGAGGCGATAGATCGCGTGGTTGAGCGAGCAAAAGGAGAAGCGGGAATTGCCGTGCTCATTAGTCGCGTGATTGAAGATAGCATTGAGGATGAGCGCAGTTGGGATATTCGCAAAGAGATTGCAAAAATTGCCGGCGAAATTCTCAAGGAGCGTTATCAACCGCTTGCAAGAGAGATTGAAACGGTTATCGAAAAGTTCGATAAATTACGTGAAGATATTGATAATAAGAAAGAAAGATTGAGTAATGATGCTGCTCAAACAGTGGCGTATATAGCGGCGAATGGATTGCAGCCGGGTGACTTCAAGGGTGGGGAGAGGAGTAATTTGGTGAAGATTTTCCTAACTCTTGCCGAGGGTGAGTTGGTCGAGAAGTTTGAGAGGCTTGAAAAGGCGGCAGAGTCAGCGGAGGAGTGGTATTCAAAAACGTCGTTTCAGAAAGAGAAAATCAAGACTATTTTGCCCAAGTTGATGCAGGCAACACGTAATATAATAGCGCCTTATCGTGAATATGAGTATTGCCGCAATGGCTTTGAATTACTTGCGGATAATTTCAATAAACGACTTCTGCTTAGCTATATCAGTGAAGAGTTGCATCAAATTTGGGCGGAGCGCGGCAAACTGCCCATTCATCAGACCACTAAATTGATAGGTGATTTAGTGAAGGATACCGCAGTTCCCTTTATCTACGAAAAGGCGGGCAATCGTTTTGGGCGGTATATGATTGATGAGTTTCAGGATACATCGGCGGGTCAATGGCGAAATTTCCTACCGCTGTTGGACGATGCTATTGCGGGTTCGTCTGAGGGTGAGGCTGTTATGCTGATTGGAGATGTCAAGCAGGCTATCTATCGCTGGCGGGGGGGGGATTGGTCGATACTCTCGGGCGGGGCATCCTACTACTGGAAGGATGAGGCGGACGTCAGCGAGCACTTGAGGCGAAACTATCGAAGCAAAGGTAGTATAGTATGCTTTAATAATGAGCTTATTAGAGCAGTTGTAAATTCTGCCTGCGACAGGGAACTGACGACGATTTATGAGGATTTTGAGCAAGATGTGCCAGAAGGAAAGGATGGAGGCTATATTTGCGTTAAAGAGATTGAAAACGAGGATTTTATAGTGAATCAGGTGCGTGATGCACTGGCTAGAGGCTACCGTCAGGGCGACATAGCAATGTTGGTTCGGACAAAGAATCAAGGGCGCGAAGTTGCAGATTTGCTGCTCCGTAATGGATTGAACATAATCGATCAAGAGTCGCTTTTGCTCAAAAATTCACCTGCGGTTATCACCATAGTTTCCCTATTTAAACTCGCCCTCAACCCCAAAGATACTCTTGCGTTAGCAAATTATAATCGCCATAATGACCGGATGTTAGATGCTCAGTTCGAGCAGCAGGATTTTTTGGCAGATTTGCTTGCAAAAAACCCTGTTGATGCACTCGACGAAGTTATAAAAATGTTGAATAGCGACAGTGAATTTTCCTTTGTTCAGGCTTTTTATCAGGTAGTTGTCGACTTTTCGCGAGAGAATAGTGCCGATTTGGCATCGCTGATTGAGTGGTGGGATGAACGTTCCGATAAGCTCAGCCTTTACCTCCCCTCATCGCAGGATGCCATTACGATAGCTACTATTCACAAAAGTAAGGGATTACAATATCCTATTGTATTCATTCCATTTTGCAACTGGTCTACAGAGCCTACTTCGCAACCACCTACAATGCTTTGGTGCGAAACCGAAGATAAAGATTTTGAAGAATTTAATCCCTCGCCACTGATTTACAAAAAGGCGATGGCAAACTCTGCATATGCCTATAATTATTTGGTTGAGAAGCGAAATGCACTGATTGATGCCGTAAATATGCTCTATGTAGCCCTGACTCGGGCAGAGGATGAACTGTATGTTTTTCAGAAAATTCCCAAGAAAAAATCCTCTTCTTCCATCTATAATTTCATAAAGGAATTTTGTGGGGAGCAATCGGAGTTTGGCTCAAAAGCAACTAAAATATGCAATAAAACATTGCAACCCCACGACTCGATTACCTTTGATAAATTTGATATTACCCTATCAAAACAGCGCGTTCGCACCAGTTGGGATAGTGAACGGTTTTATGAGGATGGCGGAGTGATTGAAACGCCTGTTTCTCAAGGTATTTTACTGCACCAACTATTTTCGCAAATCAACTCACGCGAGGATATCGTGCCGTTGGTGAATGCAATGGTCGTGTCCGGTGATTTTTCGGCAGAGAGAGGCGAAGAGATTATTCAAAGGATAAGTAAATCATTTGAAAATGAATTGATTGCCTCGTGGTTCGATTCCTCGAACCGTATTTTCAGCGAGAATGCAATTATACTTCCAAAATCAACATCAACTAAACGTCCCGACCGCGTAATCATTAGCAACAATGCAGTTACGGTTGTAGATTTCAAATTCGGGATGGCAAAAAATAGTCGTCATAGTCGCCAAATTGAGGAGTACAAAATGCTGCTCGCTGAGATGGGATACGCTGACGTAAGAGGATATCTATGGTATGTGGAACAAGAGCTAGTCTTCAGTATTTAGGGGACTTCTAAAAATTAATCGATTGAGATTTTTGATCTATTTTGCGCAGCTTTGGATTTGATAATCCAAAGACAGTATCGGGATACGGCTTTGATAATCAAATCCAAAGATGTGTAAAAGAAATTAAGAAAGGTTCTACAGGATTTCGTGTGAGAATAGTTATCTTTGCCGAATGACAGCAACCGAAGTATTGAGTAAATTATTATTGCCTAGGAGTAGTGATTGGTCGATAGGCAGTGTAGACATCGACGAGCAAAACGAGGAAGTTCGTATTGAGCTTGTCTATAACAATGAAGTGGTAATTATTGATGGTATAAGTTATCCTATCTATGACTATCGTTCAGTTCGAGAGTGGCGACACTTGGATTTGTGGCAATATAAGAGTTACCTTGTTGCCCGTATTCCGCGTTATATTGTTGGAGATAAGGTAATAAGCTTGGGCGTACCGTGGTCAGCGCCATTGGAACGTATGACCACTTTGCTCGAAAAAAAACGATAGAGACTTTGCAAGTAACCAAGAGTCAGAGTGGTACGGCAAGGTTATTGCGTATAAGTTTTGACCAAGTACATCGCGTGATGCACCGAGCAGTAGAGCGCGGTATGGCATTGCGAGATAGTGATGAGCTATATAAATATGTTAGCATTGACGAGAAAGCTATAAGTCGTGGTCACGAGTACGCATCAATTTTATCGGATGAGTTGAGCGGAATTGTGATAGAGGTTAGTAAAGGCAGGACAAAGGAAAGTGTTGATAATTTGTGTATTAAAGGTTTATCTGAGGAGCAGCGAGGGGCAGTAGAGCGAATATGCACCGATATGTGGGATCCTTATATTTACGCAGCAAAGGAGTATTTTGGGCAAGCATTGCACTGCCACGATAATTTTCATTTGGTCGGTTATTTGAATAAGGCTGTTGATAAGGTACGTCGCCGAGAGGTTAAGTTACACGAAGATTTGAAACGAACTAAGTATTTGTGGCTCAAGGACACAAATAATTTTACAGATAAGCAGTATGCGACTTTCGAGGCTATACGGGGAGCAAATTACGAGGTATCTCGGGCTTGGCAAGTGAAGGAGAATTTTAGAGATATTCAGTTTCGGCAAGAAAACTATCAAAGTGCATTATCAATATATATGCTTTGGAAACAGAACGCATTAAGGGTAAATATACCTGAGATAAACCAAGTAGTAGAAATGTTTGACAGGCATAAAAAAGGAATTGTAAATGCGATACTAACTGGCGCAAGTAATGCAAGGGCAGAGAGATTAAACAGCTCTATCGAAGAGATAAAAAGAATCGGCAGAGGATACCGTAAATTTGAAAACTTCAGAATCGCAATACTATTCTTCAATGCAAACCTCAAACTTTACCCACACGAAAACCAGTAGAACCTTAAAAATATCATCGAAAAAAGAAACCTCCACATTTTTGTTTAATTTTTAGAAGTCCCCTTTAGTGTCACGGGAGTGTTGAATAACCGTCGTGCAGTGACAATAAAAGATTTTCACTGAGATACTTAAGTGCTTATTGTTCAATGAAAACACCCGTGAAATAATATTCCGGCTCAAATGGTAATGTATTCATAAAGTTGAAATTCAGGAACTTACCCTGCCATATCTATTATCTCTTCCGAAACAACACCGCCAAAGATGTCTCACTCAAATTAGACAGAACAACTCAATAACTCGACTTACGATAAAAAAATTTTGTTTTTATCTGAAAAAATTATACTTTTGTGCCACTAAATGTTTTATAGACTATGTCAAAGGATATGAAAAATCAGGCGGAAGACCCTGAAGTTAAGCTTGAAACTGCAATCGGTCAGAGCGAACAATTTATCGAACGGAACGGCAAAAAACTACTCGTTGTTCTTGCTGCTGTGGTAGTTATTGTGGGCGGATACTTCGGTTATGAGAACCTATACAAAGCTCCGCAGATGGATAAGGCTTCGGCGGCAATGTTCGAGGCGCAGTATCAGTTCGAGCAAGATTCGTTTGCTGTTGCGCTCAAAGGTACAAGTTCATTTATGGGCTTTGAGAAGATTGCTTCGCAGTACGGCTCCCTTCCGCAAGGTAACTTGGCAAAACACTACGCAGGAATCTGTTGCCTTTACACTGGTGACTATAAGAAAGCTATCGAGTTTTTCACTGGTTTTTCGCCTGTAACCGGAGCAGTAGGCGCGATAATTACGGCGCAAAATTATGGTTTGGCGGGGGATGCTTATGTTGAGATTAACGATTTGGCGAACGGTGCGAAGATGTATCAAAAGGCAATAGATGCTTCATCGAACGGCGATACGGCACCTGTCTACTTGAAAAAAGCGGCTTTGGTAAACGTTGAGTTAGGCAACATTGACGCGGCAATTGTTCAGTATGAAAAAATAAAATACGGCTTTCCAACAAGTTTCCTTGCACGCGATATTGATAAATATATTGCTGCAGCCGAGCAGAAAAAATAGTGATAATACAGTTGTAATTGCAGTGAGAGCCGCAATCTCTTGTCACGCCGTACTAATTACGGGTTGAGAGATTGCGGCTTTACTCGCTATTACGAACAAGAGAATTTAATAGTAGTGGCTACAAATCTAAAAAATCTATCGCACTTCGAACGGCCTGTACCCTCGGCATCAGATATGCGCGTGGGCATAGTCGTTGCAGAGTGGAATAGCGCAATAACCGGTGCGTTGCTCGAAGGTGCAGTGAAGACGTTGCGCGCGGCTGGTTGTCGCGAAGAAAATATTATAGTGAAGTGGGTTCCGGGAACTTTCGAATTACCGATGGGAGCACAGTTTTTTGCGGAGTACTCAAATGTTGATGGGGTGATTGCTTTGGGATGCGTCATTCGTGGCGAAACTCCGCATTTCGACTATGTCTGCCAAGGGGTAACAATAGGTATTACCCAGTTGCAACTGAGTTGGAGTATGCCGGTAGCCTTCGGCGTACTTACTGTGGAAAATAGCGAACAGGCGGAAGAGAGAGCGGGCGGCAAGCACGGCAACAAGGGTGATGAGGCAGCAGCAACACTTATCAAAATGGTTGCTCTGCAACGCAGTATGGAATTTGAAGACAATAATATTGATTTCGGCTCAGTGGTGAATTAGCGTGGTGCGAAAGCTTTTTACTTTGCTGATGGAAGCTGAGTGCGGAGGAAAGGGGATACGTGAGGACTTTGAGGATATGATGCCGAAAAAACTTTCACACCCCGATTTCCGAAAAAAGTTTGGAAATGTCAAATCTTTTGTCTACCTTTGCACCGCAAACTAAAAAAAGCCGATGTAGCTCAGTTGGCCAGAGCAGCTGATTTGTAATCAGCTGGTCGGGGGTTCGAATCCCTCCATCGGCTCGGAATAGAGTGAAAAATGAAAAATGAAAAACTTTTCAAACAACATTTTTCATTTTTCGCTCTCTTTTTTTCAATTTACAAGGGGAGATACCAAAGTGGCCAACTGGGGCAGACTGTAAATCTGCTGACGCACGTCTTCGTAGGTTCGAATCCTGCTCTCCCCACAAGTTAAACGAAAAAATGAAAAATGGAAAATTTTACATACCATATTTTCACGTCTCGTTTATTGCTTACAAAGTGCTGTTGTAGCTCAGCGGTAGAGCACTTCCTTGGTAAGGAAGAGGTCACGAGTTCAATCCTCGTCAACAGCTCAATTTTTTCAATGAAAATGAAGATTTTTGCAAATATTTT
Source organism: Mucinivorans hirudinis (assembly GCA_000723505.1). GTDB lineage: Bacteria > Bacteroidota > Bacteroidia > Bacteroidales > Rikenellaceae > Mucinivorans > Mucinivorans hirudinis. The sequence continues at coordinate 3,062,148 of HG934468.1, forward strand.
ATAGTATAGACGCAATACGTTGGTATTGCGTCTTTTTTTTCACTATTAACTTTTCACCTTTCAATTAAAAAAAATGAGCGGATTTTTTGGTTGCGTTTCACGGCACAGTGCTGTAAACGATGTCTTCTATGGTACGGACTACCATTCACACCTTGGCACTAAACGTGCGGGTATGGTTTTTTGGGACGGGACGAAATTTGTTCGTACTATCCACAGTCTCGAGAACGGATACTTTCGTAATAAATTCGAGGACGATTTGCCACGTTTCGGTGAGTCGAAAATGGGTGTCGGAATAATCTCAGACAATGAATCTCAGCCTGTTACTGTCACCTCACACCTTGGTCGCTTTTCAGTGGTTACGGTTTCCAAAATCGAAAACATAGAAGAGCTGACCGCGGAGCTGCTTGCTGAAAAGGTGCATTTTGCGGAGCTGTCAGGTTCGGAGATTAACCCCACTGAGATGGTTGCGGTGCTAATTAGCCACGGCAAGAGTTTTGCCGACGGAATTGAGTTGGTTCAAAAAAAGATAAAGGGTTCGTGCTCGATGTTGGTTCTAACTGACCACGCAATCTATGCCGCTCGCGACCGCTTTGGGCGCACACCCATAATCATAGGCAAGGATGACAAGGGCTATGTGGCAGCTTCGGAGAGTTCTAGTTTTGCGAATCTCGGCTATGAATATGTCTGTGAGTTGGGTTCGGGCGAAATTGTGCAGATGAGCAGCGATGGTGTTCGCCGCATCAAGGAGGCGGGTTGTCGCAAGCAAATATGTTCGTTCCTTTGGGTCTACTATGGTTATCCTTCATCCAACTACGAAGGCATTAATGTGGAAGGCTCTCGCTACCGCAATGGTGGATATATGGCAATTAGGGACAGCGAGCTGGAACCTGATTTTGCAGCCGGCATCCCCGATTCGGGCGTGGGACACGCAATAGGCTACTCCAATGAGAAGGGTGTGCCATATAAACGCCCATTTGTGAAGTACACTCCGACTTGGCCACGCAGCTTTATGCCTCAAGACCAAACGCGCCGTGACTTGGTCGCAAAGATGAAACTTCTTCCAAATGAGGAATTTACTAAGGGGCGGAAAATTGTGTTGATGGACGATTCAATCGTTCGCGGGACCCAGTTGAAGGATAACGTTGTGAAATTGTTGGACGCCGGAGTCGAAGAGGTGCATATGCGCATTGCCTGCCCACCATTGATTTTCCCTTGTCGGTTCCTCAATTTTTCGGTCTCCAAGAGTACATATGACCTCTACACACGCCGCATAATCCGCGATATGGAGGGCGGAATTGAGAATCTTAGCAATGAGCTGTTGGCGGAATATGCAGATCCGGACTCGGCAAAACATAAGGAGATGGTCGAAATTATGGGTAAACACCTGCAGTTAACCTCATTGAAGTTTCAACGACTAGAGGATTTGGTTGCCGCAATTGGTCTACCCAAAGAGGAACTTTGCACACACTGTTGGGATAATTCGAGCTACGTGGAGTAATTGATATATGGGGGCTTCTAAAAATTCCGAAGTAACTAACGGCTAATTTTCAGAAGCCCTCTTTAATAATGGATGTTGTTTATCTGCCTCCATCTTCCCCTTATTTGAATATCGCCGAACTACTTTTGGCGCAAACTCAAAATGAGTGGCGACTATCTTTACAGAGACCTGATATCATACAAAGCGTATTAATGCCGAGTTAATAATAGATGCTCTAGGAATAAGCCTGAATATACGATTGACAATATTTCAGTAAGACTACTGTCGGAAAAAATGAGAAAAAACAGTCTTATGCCCGACAAAGAGCAGTTTCACTACTTTCTTTTAGACAGCAATTATCGTGTTCGCTTAGTCGGCTCACCCGTGAATAATCCCCGAATGTGGCAACTCTACAAGACTCGAATCGCGGAGCTGAACCAATAAATTACGGCGATGGTTTGATAACACAAAACCATCGCCGTAAAATTTTTTATTTCAGATACTTATCCAACCACGCAAAGAACTCTTTGTTCCAAACCAGAGAGTTTTGCGCGCCGAAGACTTGGTGCGCCTCGTCTTGGAAGGCTACCAAACGTGCGGGGATGCCGCGAAGGCGTGCTGCCGTGAACGCCTCTAACGATTGAGTGTAGGGGATGCGGTAATCTTTCAACCCTACTATTATTAGTATAGGTGTATCCCAATTCTGAACGGCGTTGTGGGGTGAGTTCGCGAAAGAGTTTTGCGCCGTCTTGTTGTTCTTCTCCCAATATGCTCCTCCGAGGTCGTTGTTGGGAAACCAAAGCTCCTCGGTAGAGCCATAGAAACTTGTCAGGTCGAACATACCACAGTGGGCTATGAATGCCTTGAACCGTTTTTGGTGATGACCGGCAATGTAGTAGGTCGAATAACCGCCGTAGCTTGCCCCCACACAGCCGAGTTTATCCTTGTCCACATAAGGCTCCTTCGAGACATCGTCAATAGCACTCATATAGTCGCGTTGATTCTGACCGGCGTAGTCGCCCGAAATTTGGTCTAACCACTCCTGACCAAAGCTCGGCAGACCGCGGCGATTGGGCGCAACCACAACATACCCCTGCGCCGCCATCAGTTGGAAATTCCAGCGGTAGCTCCAACGTTGCGAAACAACGCTCTGAGGTCCGCCCTGACAGTAGAGTAGGGTAGGGTACTTTTTTGCAACATCAAAATTTGCGGGCTTGATAACCCACACCAACATCTCTTTATTGTCAGTGGTCTTCACCCAACGCTTTTCGACTTCGCCCATATCTACATTTGCATAAATTGAGGCGTTTACAAACGAAATTTGCTTGTCGTTTCCTGTTGCTAAATCAACATTGAAAAGCTCGGTAGCCATCGAAATTGTGGTCTTTTCTGCCACAACCGTGCCTTCAACGCGGCTTAGGTGTGTGTAGTCGTGCAGCCCCTGTGTCAAAACCTTAATTTCTCGACTATCTACGTTAGCTTCACATATTTGGTGAGTGGCTTGGATGGGTGCAATAAAGAAAATCTTTTTGCTGTCCTCGCTCCAAACTGGGTTTGCCGCGTTATAATCGAAGTTGTAGGTGACATAATTTTTCTCACCCGTTTTCAGATTTTGGACAAACAAGCGGTCTTTATCAGCTTCATTACCTGCGCGTTCCATACTCTGCCACGCAATCCACTCATCGTTGGGCGAAAATACCGGGTATTTGTCGTAACCCATCATACCTTCCGTGAGGTTTTTGGTCGATTTATCAGCCAAAGTATACAGATAAATATCTGTATTTGTACTTATTGCATAGGCTGTTCCGGTGAGTTTTTTTGCGGTGTAAGCTAAGGCTGTGCCGCTATTATTCCAAGCTATTTCGGAGGTTTCAAAGTAGGGAGCTGTGGGCACATCCCACGCCTCACCTGCCGTAATATCAACACCCTCACCAACCTTTGCTCCGCTCAAGGGCGCAACAAAAAGGTGCGAATAACTACCATCCTCCCACGTGTCCCAATGGCGACACATCAAGTCGTCATAAATCAATGCGCCCGACTTTTCCAAACCTTCATAAATCTGTTTAGACTCCACTTTATCCACCGAAACCTCTTTTACATACCAAACATAGTCACCCTTTGGCGAGACCGAAAAGCCACTCACGCCACCCTCTATATCGCTCAGGGCGGTCATTCCCGAGCCATCCGCATTGATTGAGTATATCTGCATCCCATTGCCGCCGGCATTGGACGAGAAATAGATTTTCGAGCCGTCCGCGCTCCACTCGGGCGAACTTGCTTTGCCCGAGTAGTCGGTGAGTTGTTTCGCTTGGCTTCCATCGGCATTCATAGCCCAAAGAGCTGTGTAGCTGCGATTTTCAGCCACACTCATATATGTAATGGTGTAGGCTACGGTTTTTCCGTCCGGCGATAGGGTGCTACTTCCCAAACGTCCCATTTTGAGCATTACTTCGGTTGTGAACACGCGCGCCTGTTTCTGGGCAGCGGTCATAGCAGTGTCGGCGGGAAGTGTTTTCCACTCGCCTTGTGTACTCTGCCCCGTGCCACACGAGGCAAGAATTGAGGCTGTAATTGCCATAGTAAAGAGTTTTTTCATTCTATGTTGGGCTTTATTATTAACGTTCTACAAAGTTATGAAAAATATTATTATTTACACAGCCGATAGATAAATAATAATTCAGGGGGTTATATTTCTGCTTGTCAAATATATACAAATAAATATTGTTTTTGGGCATCGTAGAGATTTTTCAAAAATATATTTAGGCATAATGTCATTGATATATTTTTGTAAAAAATTAATAAAAATGTTGGCAATAATCGGCAAACTCATAGCGCAGCTCAGACAGGAAAATAATCTCACCATCGAAGAGTTGGCAAATCGCACGGGAATCAGCACCGACAAGATGGCTGAGATTGAAAGTGGAGCGGTAACTCCCTCTTTAGGAGTATTGATTAAGATTTCGCGCGCGCTCGGGTCACGTCTGGGTACGCTCTTGGATGGTCAGGAGAATTTCGGTGCAGTTGTCACGCGGGCACGTAAGGCAGTCGAAAGTCTCTCTTTTACCGGCACCGACTCCGAGCAACAACAACACCTAAACTTCTTCTCGTTGGCTCAGGGTAAGAACGACCGCCATATGGAGCCTCTGATTGTGGAGGTGCACACAACCGAGCAGAAAAAAGACTTGCACTCCGAGCACGAGGGCGAAGAGTTTCTTTTTGTGTTGGATGGATCAATAAAAGTTACTTACGGCGAAGAGATTCACCTGCTCGAACGCGGCGATTCCATCTATTTCGACTCTATCGTTCCTCATAAAATCGAAAACGCCGCCCCTCAAATTTCTAAGATTTTAGCAATAGTTTACACACCCTACTAATTGATAGCGGGAATAGGTAATAATACCCTATTTCTCTTGCCCCGAAAATATGACCGAATTAACTCTGCACGGATGGCTCGAAAAGTGGGCTGACGAAATTCCCGATAATGACTTTATGGTCTACACGGACCGTAACTTTCGCCTTTCGTATTACGAATTTAACCAGCGCGCCGACCGTTTGGCTAAATCACTTCTACACATAGGAGTAGGGCACGGCGACAAGGTGGGCGTGTGGGCGAAAAACATACCCGATTGGCTTACACTGATGTTCGCCTGCTCCAAGATAGGAGCCGTACTCGTTACGGTCAATACGAACTATAAACGCTCTGAGGTAGAGTATGTTATGCGAAATGCCGACATTCACACAATGTGTTTGATGAATGGCTACCGCGACAGCGACTATGTGCAGATTGTCAATGATATAGTTCCCGAACTCAAATCCTCGCAGCGCGGGCAACTCCGAAGTGAGAAATTACCTAAGTTGCGAAATGTGATATATATGGGTGCAGAGAAGTATCGCGGTATGTACAACACGGCGGAGCTTATCGTGCTCGGCGGGCAGCTCCCAAGCGAGCCTCTGGCAGAGGCTAAGGCGCGAACCAACTGTTGGGATGTGGTCAATATGCAATATACTTCGGGCACCACAGGTTTTCCCAAAGGGGTGATGCTCACCCATTACAACATTGTTAATAATGGAGTTAGCATTGGCGACTGTATGCACTATACGCCCAAAGACCGTCTTCTGCTATGTGTACCGCTATTCCACTGTTTTGGTTGCGTTCTCGGGGTGTGCGCTGTGATTACTCACGGGGTGTCGATGGTTATTGTGGAAGATTTTGATGCTATGAAGGTGTTGGCAAGCGTTCACAAGGAGAGATGTACCTCTCTCTATGGCGTGCCGACGATGTTCGTTGCCGAACTCAACCACCCGATGTTCGATATGTTCGATTTGACCTCACTGCGCACCGGCATTATGGCAGGCGCACCCTGCCCGATAGAATATATGAATCAGGTGATGACACGGATGCACTGCAAGGATATTATTATAGTGTACGGGCTGACAGAGACTTCGCCCGGGATGACGGCAACTCGCGTGAGCGACCCGCCCGAAATTCGTGCGACGACCGTTGGGCAGGCGCTGCCCGATGTGGAGGTCAAGGTTTTGAATCCCGAGACCGGCGAGGAGTGTAAGCCGGGCGAGACGGGCGAGATGTGTTGCCGCGGTTACAACGTGATGAAGGGGTACTACAACAACCCCAAGGCGACCGCCGAGGCGATTGATGCTAACGGTTTTCTCCACTCGGGTGACCTGGGCGTGATGGACGAGCAGGGCTATTTCCGCATAACGGGGCGTATCAAAGAGATGATAATCCGCGGTGGGGAGAATATCTACCCGCGCGAGATTGAAAATTTCTTGTATAATATGCCTCAGATTGAGCAGGTTGAGATTGCCGGAATTCCTAGTCCCAAATATGGTGAACAGGTGGGCGCATTCATACGTCTCAAAAAAGGCGAGACGCTTACCGCCGAAGATGTTCGTGCCTTTTGCCGAGGGCAAATAGCTCAATATAAGATACCTAAATATATATTCTTTGTCGAAACTTTCCCGATGACCGCCAGCGGCAAAGTTCAAAAATATCTCTTCAAAGAGATTGGTTTAGAACTTGCTCGACAACAGGGATTGGAGGTTGTATAGCAGTTTCTAAGCGCTCTATTAACATTGTATAAATTTTCGTTCTATTTTTTATTAGCTCGGCATTAAATAATTTGGATAATTTTTGCAGATATTTTATTCAGGTTCAAGGCTTGCGATGCAATAAAAACCGCAGTATAATAGACTCATACGAGGATTTTTATTGGGTGGGCATAAGGCTGAAATTGCTTGAAAGAGTTGTTAAAAATTATCCAAATTGTTTAATGCCGAGTTAATAATATACATTGTTTCGCCCTCTTTCTTCATTCTGAAATGTTCGCGGGCGTAGCGTTCAAGGTATTCGTCATCCTCGAGTCCGGTTATAATTGCGCTGTCGGCTGCAATTTTTACGCGCAGGTTGTCGCATTGTTGTTGCAATACGTCAATTTCACGATTTAACTCTTTGATGTCGAAATAGCTGTACTTATCGAACGCAAACATATATACGGCGAAAATGAGCAACATTATCCCCGCAACTCCCCAGTTAGAGGTCACTATTTTTTTTATCCGTGTTACCAAAACCTATAAAAGTGGTTAATAGCGCCGTGTCCGCCGCCAAGTTCGTAATCAGCCCCCGCCGCAATCGCCCTATGAACGTACTCTACTGCAAATTCTACCGCCTCGTGAATCTCCGCGCCCCGAGCAAGATAGGACGCTATTGCCGAGGAGAGCGAGCAACCGGTGCCGTGGGTGTTTTTGGTATGAATACGGTGGTTACGGTATTCGTAATTTTTCTCAAAGGTGAAAAGAATATCCGACAATTCATCCTCTGTGCCGTGTCCGCCTTTCAATAGCAACGCCTTAGCACCTTTTTCGCGGAAGAATTGCCACGCACGTTCGTCGTCATATCCGGTCAGAACCCTCGCCTCCTCTAAGTTTGGTGTAACAACCGTAGCAAGTGGAATCAATTCATTCACAATAACTTCTATTGTCTCCTTTTTCGTGAGCACATCGCCCGAAGTTGCCACTAAAACGGGGTCTAAAACAATCGGCACATCAATGTTTCGGAGTTTTGCGGCTATCGCGCAAGCAATTTCGGGCGAGCCGAGCATTCCGATTTTTATTGCATCTACCCCAATATCGCTGAGCACCGAATCAATCTGAGCCCTTATAATATCAACCGAAAGTGGTTCAATAGCCTGAACTCCAACTGTATTTTGCGCAGTAACGCAGGTAATGGCAGAGCAGGCGTAGCACCAACACGCCGATATTGTCTTGATATCCGCCTGAATCCCCGCGCCCCCGCCACTATCCGACCCTGCGATGGTCAGCACTCGCCTATATTGTTTTTTTGCTACCATTTAATCAATAAAATGCCGTTAAGGGTAATTTGTGCCCCTACGCTCAGTACGATAAAGGCGATTAGTTTGTTGAGAATGGTCTGATATTGAATGTTGATTTTGTCAATTATTGATGATTTGAGGAAGAGAATGTACACTAAGGCGCAATTCACAGCTGCCGCAAGCACTAGCATAGCAATCGAAAAGAGATAATCCCATATCGAACTATCATCCACGTGTGCCGAGAGGGTGAATAGAATTGCCAGCACACCGCCCCCTGTTGTGATTGGGAAGGTGATTGGATAAAAGAGCATACCGGCAACATTACCCGTGTATGCGCCACCATCCTTATTGTTGTTGCCCTGCAATGAATCCCATCCCACTTTGGCAAGAATCAAACCGCCCATAACCTTGATTACCGGCACGCCCAACCCGAAAAGTTCCAAAATATATTTACCCCCAATCAGTCCCACAAGACATACAAAAAAGCAGTAAACGGTTATCTTCATAACCATTTTTTTGCGCGTCTTTTGGTCGATATTTCCAAAAAATGGATTGACAATCAGTGCCGAGGCAATCGGATTAATCACCGGAAAGAGTGCTAAAGCCGACATAAGAAATAGGTGTAGATACTTAAACATTTTTGCGGTCTATTTTATTCGGCAAATTTACAAAAAAAACATCTTATATATATAAATTTTTTCGCGCAAACAATTTTACACATCGCGTTAAAAAACAAACATAATTATCATTGAAATTTGCCAAAAATAATGTACCTTTGTCGTGCTAGAAACGAGTAAGAAAAATTATGAAAATTACGGGTAATCCAAAGGCTTTTCTTAGTAACGAGGCTAAACAACTCTTAGACCTCTATTCATCACTTGGCGAACGCGCAGAGATATTTCTGCCGCGCCATATATTTGATAATCTGACACATTTTGTGGAGATATGTATGGACGAGCCGATTGACCCTGCTCGCCAGCAGGCGGAAATATCGAAGTTTCTGCTCAAATTCCGCGAAGATATTCCGGGATACACGGATGTGTCGTTGATGCTCATACCGCACAACAATTCAAAGGCTTTTGAACTCAGCGCAAAGCGCGGCGATTTTGTCAAGAAGATTAACTCTCTCTTAGATACTGATGGCGTAAGTAGCGACCATAAGACGCTGCTTGCCAATATAAAAGATAATCACGACCTGTCAGTGGGAACTCCGCCGGTGAATAGTCGTGGCATTGAGTTTATGTCCGAATTGCAGCTCGGAGGGCATATTCGCGATTTGCGTAAATATCGCGATGTGATTGGTGTTACGGGCGATATTAACGAGGCGCACTGGAACTACCTGATGGACACGCTCGAACAGATGATTTCCCAATCGACCCACTATACCACCAATGCCGAGAAGACCGATTTTCTGAATCGGACGCGTTGGGCGGTCAATTTCAAGGGTTTGAATGGAATGATTCGCACTGTTGTGTCGGGTAATGCCGATAAAGCGGTGGAACTTCTTGCGGGAGACGTTTTCAGTAGAAGTGCGGTCAAAGTATTTAACTCTCCTTCTCCGGAAGAGCTTTTTGAACTTATGACAGCCGATACCACTTCAATTTTTGTGGTGAAGGTTCGACACGCTCGCATAAACCACTACATAGGTGGCAGATGGTTTCCGCTGCTGACCCGCCTTGTGATTGTCGATGACTCGAAGGAGTCGCGTAGCTCCAATACCTCGTTGGTTTTCTGTTTCCATAACGGTATTATCAATACACTCAACAAGGTACATACTAAAAAATTGGGTTCGGCGGCAAGTACACAGCTCAATTTGCGTTTGATTCTAGAAAATGTCAATCCGCAATATCTCAATGAGTTCCGCTGTAAGATTGAGAATCAGATAGCTGTTTACGACGATGAGTTATCAAAAATGCTCGTTGAGCAGACCGGCTCGGCAGAGGATTTGGACAGGCGGATAACGCTATTCAAGTTGGATGCTTTTTCGCGTCAGGTGGTCAAGGATAAATATTCGCTGGAAAAGCTGCGCGATTTTATCTTCTTCCTCGAAAATTGCCACCAGCCCGAGCATAAGCAGGCTCAAACACAGGAGCTTATAGATGAGTTTGAGAGCCGTATGAACAGTTATTTCTATGGAGGAAACCCTGCCATAGAGATTGTTACGATACTCGAAGGTGGCGGACGCAACCAAATTCGCACTTTTGGTAACTACCTGCGTGGTAAGCCCTATCAAAACCTTTCGCAAAAAATTCGTTACAGTTGCGGACTGATACTCGATATTATCCCAAGTTGCTACGAACGTACCCTGAAAAACCACTTTCACAAGAATTTCGGCATAAACCTCTTCCTCGAAAAATATCAGGAATATCTACGCAAAACAACTCGCGAGGCGGACAATAAGGGGCGTTACGAGAAGTTTTTGATTGACCTTGGTATTCGCGATAAATATTTCTCGCTAAGCGACGAGGATAGAGATATTGTGAAGAACTTCCTTGCCGCGCTGGGCAACATAGACCAAACGTCGATTTCGGATGCTGTGCAGATGATTATTCGCGATTTGCTCTTCAACCCGAGCGGTAAACCAAAACCGTACATTATATATAATGAGTTGCAGGCGTGGGAGTATAAAGATTTACTTCCGGATGATTGTTTCGATATTAATCCGTTCGATATTGAGCTTGAAAATCAGGCGGATGGGCGACCTGCATTTGACCGATTGCTGGATAGATTGCTCCGCATTAAATCGACTTTGGCTCTCTTTGACGATAGCGGTAGCCTCTGGGATTTATTCTGCGAAAACAGCACCATTATCATCAACGACCCGAACAATCCCACAGGATATTCCGAATATAACTCAGAGGCACTTAATACGTTACTTAAATTCCTGAACTCAACCAAGATAACTCTATTCTTGGATGAGGCTTATGCTGAGTCGGTGAAAGTTGCCGATAGGGATTTGCCCAAGTGGCGTACAATCTCGCGCTACATTATGAACAACATAACGGCGCAGAGTAGTATCAAAGCGGTCTCTTCACTATCAACTACAAAGAATATTGCCGCCACCGGTGAGCGCCTTGGCGCTATTGCTACCACACCCAATGCGCGCGCTTTTGCCGACTATGCGCGCAGTTGCAACAAGGCGGAGCACGGCAACAATAATTCGTTGTTGATGCTCAACAACTCCTTGCAAACGGCACAGGTGGCTAAGGGCATCAAAGATAGGATTGAGGCTGAGTTGCCCAAGAATGCTTCGCGTAGCAAAATCAAGGCGGCGATTGTAAAGTTTATCAAGGCGCAAATTGAGCGTACCGAACAACAAAACTTAATTTCTCAAGAGAACAAACAACTGCACAAGACCGCAGGTTTCGAGGGCTCACCATTGTATCTATTCCTGCTGGACGAATTGGTATCATTGGATAAATTAGATGTGTTGGGCTTGCCCGATGACTTCAAGTACAAGGATGAGCCTTTCTTTGCATACTACCAAGAAAAGCTTGTCGAAAACCTTAACTCGTTCCGCGTAAATAAGAATTTTCGGCGGGAGGCTATGGCGCGTTTGAGGATGGCTAAGGAGGTTGCCACGCGTCTCATCGAGAAGTTCGAGGTCTCTAATTCTATTCAATACATTGATTCCGACGGTGTTTACCTTTTCAATTTCCGCATTGTGAGTAGCCCTGCTTATGCAGATTTGCTGCTCTTTTGCGGTGAGTTGGCGCGCCACCGCGGCGTTGCAACCGTGCCCTATCCTACGGGGTTGGTTCGCTTCTCACTTGGGGGATATATACCTGAGGGCAAGGAGGGTATGAAGGTTTTTGCGGCTGAGATTGAGGATTCCTTTGCAATTTTCATTAAATATTGGTTGCAGTTTGCTGCACTGCGTTCGGCTAAGGAGAATAAGGAGGTGGAAACTAGGGAGTTGCTCGCGCAGATATTCCGCGTTTGCCACGAAAGCAAATTTATTGATGCCGTGATTTCCGATTACGCACTCTCAGCATCCTTCAAAAAGGCGAAAGCTCCATCGCTGCAAATCAACGATGTACGTTCTTTGTATCACGCCTCGCCCGAGAAGAGCGGGGTAACAATCACCACAATCGGACGTTCCTCGAACTCGGTTATCGAATTACACGGCGATATAATCGGCTCTTGCAGTGATGTTTATGAGTTTATCCGTAGCAGTGCCTTCACCAAGATTTACGAAAATCTTTTGGCGCAGGTCTACAAACGCCTCCCTCAGATTGCCGATTTGGATTTTAACGAGGTTAGCTCTAAATACTCGAAAGCTGTCATTCTCAAATATATATCTAATAAGAAGAGTTTCCAGCCCAACGACCATATTTTGGACGACCCTCAGCAGAAGCAGACAATGCGCGAACTGTTGGTGGAGATGGAAAATCTGTTGTTTTCGGATAGCAAGATGAAGATTTTGGCTATCAATGCAACCGGCGATACGGCGTTGGATAAGGCTAAGTTAGAGGGTATTAATGCGATTCTGAAGAAATATATTCGCGAAATTTTGCTTCACTTCAATCTTCCATTCGAGAAGGAGAGTGTCGAGCCTTCGCGCCGCGAGATTATTCGTGTTGCAGGCGAGTGCTTTGAGGAGGTTACGGGGCTTAAATTGAAAGAGTTAAATCTTCGCATTTGGATAGATGAGTTTGTGGGAACACTGCGTGATATGCCCAAGTTCCGCTCCATCAAAATGTCGAATACGAGCGTTGGCTTCATCCTTGATTCTATCTACAAGGGAATCAACTATAATGATGATATTCTCGATAAAATACTGTACCTCTATCTGCTCAACAACGATGATTCATTCTATCAAATGATTATTGAGAAGTTGCAGTATTTCAGCGATTTCATCGAAAAGTCGGATGATTCGGAGATGCGAATGCTCACCGAGGAGATTATCGAAGAGATGTTGCCCGTTCAGCTTCAGGATATTAGCAACTATATTATGCGCAAACGCCAAATCAAAATCGGCGAAGATGAGATTTATGGCGTTGCCCGCCGCGTTGTGCGCTTCTATATATCGTTGATTAAGAGGACTAAAGGCACTGATTACTACAATCGCTATTCGCATACGTTAGTTCGTATGGTAGAGACCGCTTTCCGCCGCCAAAACTCCTCGGTGAACGAGATGGTGCAGCACGGTGTTTCGCTCTACAAAGGGTTCGAGATGGAGGATAAGAGCCTCGCCAACTATGACGGCGGACGAATCGCGTGGATTAACGAGTTGATGAGCAAGTGTGGTGTAATCTCCTCGGAGCAACCTGTGCAAATTCACACTCGCATCAAGACCGATGCCAAAAAACGGGAGTATCCCTTCCATAAGATTGACCGCGCCGAACTCCGCTACCCACGTGCCCTGAGCGATGACTATGTTTGCAATATAAACCCACGTCCGGCGAACGGATTTTTCGACGACCGCCTCTCGCGCTTTGTTGCCAATATGGACTCGGACGACTATCGCTGCAAGGTTGTTAAACACGGCATTGTCAAGGAGTTGGTGATTTTCCAAAAGGGATATATGAAATATCTAACGGATGATTATCGCCTCAATTATCAACAATATATATCGCTCGAAGACATTCGCAACTTTGTGCCCGATGTTATATCGCTCCTTGGTGCGCCCGAAAAGTTGATTTCGTTCCCACAAATAGGATTCTTCGATATTAAAGGTCCAAAAGGAAACATTAAGACCATTGTAACTCCTTTGAAATCAGAGGCTGACTATTTCGGAGACGTAAAGAAACCGCGACTTACTATCATTAACGAAAAGGTCAAGGAGATTGGCGGTATTCCGCGACACGGCTCACTCTTCCTTGTGGAGGAGAACGACGGTTCGGTATTTGTTGTTGAGATTAACGGCGATAGCGGCGTGGGCAAGAGCGAGATGATTGCTGCATTTATCCTTAAATGGCTCAAAAACAACTTAGAGGGGATTCGCTCCGTTAAGATGATTGCCGGCGATATGTTCCACGAGTTCCAAGACGCAGAAGGCAACCTCTATGGTATCGGCACTGAGGTTGGCGACTTCTCACGCACCACGGATTTCGACCCCGACTATATCAAATACTATAAATATCTCTTTGAAAGTTCGGCAGACTCGAACGTGGAAGACCTCAATGCCCGCTCCACAGTCAGCGGATTGTGCGATATTACAATGCCTTACAAAATTGACATTATGCTTTCGGCAGGCAATTACAGCAAGAAAGAGGGCGGTATAACACGTGTTGATAACCCCGAAAATTTCTTGTTATACATTGATGCTCACGGCGAACGCAAGGAGAAGGCAACCTCGCAGGACGGACCCAATTTCTCGCGAACGCTCAACCGCTACACGGCTGATAAAAACATAGTCGATGTTATCGCGCGCCACGGCAACTACCTCGATGATGTGCTCGACTGGGAATTTTCAGCCGGCGAAAAGAACTACTATTTATGCTCTTCCTTCAAATTGATTGATAAGATTGATATTGTGGAGGTTGTGAATCATATTTTTGTCGGAAAAAAGGTTGGAGGGTCAGCTATTGAGAATGTGGTCTTCGATGTAATAAAGAATCGTTTTACGGCACACTTGGCTGATGGTAGCGAAAAAATTATAGACCGCAAAGTCTTTAGCACGATTTTCGATTCAATAGCTTCTACTCCCGGCGGTCAGCCCTTTATCGACGAGGAGCATCAATTAGAGACTGTTCAGTTGTTGATTAACTGCCTGCGCGGAGGCAAGGACGGCAAGGGCAAGGCGCGTCACATCCAGTGTGGCGTACTGAGCACCGAAATCGGCAAGAAAGGGCGCGAGATTACGGGTCCTCAAAAGGCAGCGGCTGCACTTAAACAATTAATTCAGGAGGTGAGAGTTAATCGTCCCGAAATCAACGAGTGGAAGATTAAAGTAAAACGTCTTCTCAACGAGAAATACGCCCATATCTTCGGCGGGAATATGAACAGCAGCGAGTTGTGGAGATATAATTTTTATCTCTTCCAACTCGAAAATATGCGCAAGGCTGACATTCGTCGTATGGACAATAAGACCAAAAAAGTTGATATTGCCAAACTTGTAAATTTCACTCCGGCAGACCGCAAGCGCGAGTTTTCGCCACTGCTGGTCAGCCCGAACCTCAATATTGAGTTGAGCAGTTTCTCTGAAACTTTCGAGGAGTTGATGAGCCTGCCTAACTATTCGGCATTTGCCGAGGAGTTTTCGGCACGCGTTCCTCAGCTCTATCAGTCTGAGGGATACAGTGAAGAGACCAATATCAATAATATGATTATCCAGCTTTTATTGATGGAAAATTATATCTCGACTGATGACTTGGCAACAGGCAGCGTTATAGAGAAGGTGAATCGAGAGACCATAGCGGCGGCTAAGTATGCTGTCGTGCAGTTTCTTAACCAATCTAGCGTGATAAAGCAATAGAATAGCGGGCTATTAACAACACTTCGTGACGTGTTTTAGTTCCTGTCATCCATTGCTTGATTCATCGGTGATTATCATAGGTTTATTGCGGTTACGCCCCCGCGGCAAGCGCGGAAGACGTAACCGCAATATAGATGATGCATAATTTAATATGAGTGAATTGCACTTTTTTGCAGCAATAACCTTTTACATTTAACCAACACTACTATAAAAGATGGCAAATTTCAAGGAGGAGCTTGAGAAGATTCAAGCATTTGTATTCGATGTAGATGGCGTATTCACGGACTGCACCATTGATATTGACGCGGAGGGCGAATTATATCGCCGCTTTAATGTGCGTGATGGTCTGGCTGTTGTACGTGCTATTGAAAAAGGTTACCCGATTGCAATAATCTCAGGAAGCCGCGGCAAACAGTTGCAACGCAGAATGGAATCACTGGGTATCAGGTATATATACCTTGAAAAGATGAGTAAAACCGAATCCGTTCGCAACTTCTCGGAGCGGGCGGGAGTGCCGCTCGAAAACATACTCTATATGGGTGACGACTACCCCGATATTGAGCCGATGAGGATGGTCGGATTGAGCGTTGCGCCAGCCGATGCAGCAGACGATGTGCGGGCGATAGCGAGATATGTCAGCAAATTTACGGGCGGTGCCGGGTGTGTGCGCGATGCTATTGAACAGGTTCTACGCGTTCACAATCATTGGTTTGTATATTAACTTGGCTCTAAAAAATTGGGCTTTTTGATAACTCTTTCACTCAATTTCAGCGTTATTGTTTAAAGCCGAGTTCTCATAGTCACCTCCTACCTACAGCTGGAAATGGAGAGCAAAGAGCAATGCCCAGTTCTTACCCGTGTTTTGTTGTGTGTAACTAAAGCGTTGCACGTATTCCACGCGCAAAATTTTCAAAATATTGTCCACACCAAATCCTATCTCTATGTATGGCTGTTTGCCGATGGGTTGTGTTCCGGTTGGAAGTGGTATTAAGCTGCTATTCTTAAGTGGATTATTCTTGTCCGTAAGGGTTGCGTAAATACCTTTGAAGGATATGGTTTCGCGCAGACGCAGTTTCTTGATAATCGGCAATCGATTAAATATCAATCCGTTCATATACCAGACAATCTCCGTGGCTGCGTATCTGTCCCAAATAAACTCAAGAGGGCGCATTAGATTGTAGGCATTATTGTTGATTATAAACGACTGGTTGGTGTTTGGTATTGGCAATAGCATATAAGGCACGCTCTCCCACTGCGCACCGGTGCGAATACGAATGTCTGCGAAGCCAAATAGCGATAAATCAAGGCGTTTAGAGAACTTAAACTCCGTGAGGTTGTGTTTGTGTTCTCCGCCATAGACATTGTCAAACCCCATAGTATGGTTCAGTTCAAATATTGGGGAATACTTTTCTACTATTCGGCGTTGCACTTTAGTCTCGTAAATTTTCTGACCCGGAGAGTATCTCAGTTTTAGTGCTAACTCGCTTACTCTTAGCTGTCTCATTCTGCCGGGGTCATCCGAAAAAGTGAAAATGGGAGTTTGACTCTGTGTGTAGTTTCTGGCGGCAATCGAGAAACTGAAGTCATTCTTAAACTCTTGGGTGTATTTTAGTTCGGCAATTCTCAAGTATGTGAGAGTGCTGTCTCTACTGCGCTGGATGAATGAGAGGATGTTTTCGTAGTAAAAATTATCCACAGGCTTGCCGAACTTATGAGTGCGGTAACCGATCTCGAATCGAAGTGAGTGGTTGGGAAATTCTCTGATACTATTGGATTTATCCTTGAAGCAATATTCTAAGGCAGCCATATACTTCCACTTGTGGTCGCCGAAACCATATGCAACATTACCCTCGAAGAACACTCTTTTGTTCAGATGTGGCGTGGTGACAATGCCGAATTGCGGTTTGATGTGTTCTAAAGCATTATTGCTTAAGAACGTATTAATGGGTCCAATATCTATTATCCCCTTTTTACCTGTCTCTATGTACCCTTGTTCGAGTATCAATCCACCAATTTCAGCTATCCTAAAGAGTGGCACTTTACGTAGATTTTCGGCAATTTGTCCCACAACATCCCCCTGCGCTTTAATTTGAGGCGGACGAAAATCGTCAATATTGTCGGGAATAATCACAACGTTATCAGCAAAATCTCCAACAGGCTCTTGGTCTCGGAAAGAGTGATTGAGATATAGGTTGTTACGAGTTACAAAAATGCCCTCTTTTTGACTTTCGACAACGCGCAGAGTGTATCTTAGCGAATCTTCTGTCAGTATTCTCTCGCCACGTGCTCCGCTGTCGAATTTCTGGACGACACTCAAGCCGTAGATATAATTCAGATTAATGTCGCTTGGCAAGTTGAGCTCGACCCGGCGAATGGCATACGAGGAGTCAGCCTGCACCAACATATTGCCTCGAAAGCCGAGCGACTCGCGATTGAACGGGAAAAACTGCAGTTCTACACACCTAACGCCCTGATAGATCGTCGTATCTGGAACAAGATAATATTTATAGTAGGATGAGGCAATTCGCGAAAGCGGACTAACGAAATTACGCCCGACGAAACGTACGGTTGCATCGAAGATATTGACCTCTTCGAAGGCTATTTTCATCAGATTATCAATATTCTCCTGCGATGCTCGCTCATCAATGCCGGTGCTTCGCTTCATAGAAACAATCTCCTCTTTTCGCACCCTGCTAACTCGCGTATTAAAGAGCTTCTCCTTGAATACCAGCGGTAAAACGCGATTACCTGTAAAGCTACTCGTGTCCACATAATCATTGAGAAATTTTAGGCTCTTATCTTTTATTACAGGTATGTTGTCAAAATAGAGTTTTATGGTTTCATATCGCTGGTAATCAAAGTGATTATAGAGATTTCGGGCATCTTGTTTCTCGATGTTTGCTATCAATTTATCCACAAGTTCCACAGCCGGATTGCCCCGCTTCTTATAGCGAGTTCGACGTGCGCTAACTACAGCTGCTTCGAGCTTATAATTGGTCGGAACCAATGCCAATTTAAGATTATTGGTCTTGCCACGCTTAATGGGTATCGTCTGCTCTCTATATCCTAAATAGGTAACTGTCAATGAATCTACCTGTGATGTGGTGTTTATGTCAAATGCGCCATAGGCGTTGGTGAGTCTGAGAAAATTTTCTCCCTTCAACTGCAACGTAACCATCGGAAGCGTGGACTTGGTAATGGAATCGCGAATCGTGCCTCTGATTACCGTGCGCACCCCTCCTTGCGAATAAAGCTCCAAAAGTGAAATAATTGTGAACGTAATAATAAAAAAGAATCTTAACATTGTGCTTATTATTTTCTCAAATCGACCCCCCAAAGTAATTTATCTCTAAGTGTCTGATAATAATTATTGCCCTTCAAGTGGATTGTTTGCAGTTCATATTTAGAGCGCACCAATCCAAACCCGCGCCCACTTCCCGCTCTAAACTCTCTATTGTCTATCGTGATGATTGCGTGAGAGTTGTTGCGTGTTATAGCTCGCAGTGAAATATTCGAACTATCGGGCACTACCAGCGGGCGGATATTGAGGTTGTGTGGCGCAATGGGCGATATAATAAACGAACCACAACCCGGAGTTAGTATAGCTCCGCCCACGCTCATCGAATATGCGGTTGAACCTGTCGGTGTGGAAACTATGACTCCGTCAGCCCAATATGTGCCAACATCTTGATTGTCAATAGCAATTTCAATCATAATCATAGCCGTTCCACTCTTTTGGATTGTAAATTCATTGAGAGCGCGATGTGGGATTTCTGCGGGAATTTCGCCTATTATCTTAATCATCGAA
The DNA here is from genome assembly GCA_000723505.1 of Mucinivorans hirudinis. GTDB lineage: Bacteria > Bacteroidota > Bacteroidia > Bacteroidales > Rikenellaceae > Mucinivorans > Mucinivorans hirudinis. The sequence goes on from HG934468.1 coordinate 3,081,203, forward strand.
CGGCTGATGGTGTCGAAATTGTTATTGATAAGCTCTTTGATAGCCAAGTCGGCATCATCCTTTTGTACGGTAGATAGGAATCCCAATCGCCCCGAATTTACCCCAATAATGGGAATGCACTCGCGCCCCATTTTGCGCACACTGCTCAAAAAAGTGCCGTCCCCGCCGAAACTTATGGCATAATCACACCCCTTTGTAGCTGTCGGATTAATTTGAAAATCAACGCTATTAGCCCTAAGAATCTCTAAGAAGTCTCCAAGAGAAGGATTGTCAGTGCGGGTATATAGTGCGATTTTCATTTTTTTGAGTAACTTTGTTTGTGCAAAATTAATAAAAAAAACCAATTTGACAATGACAAAGCTAAGTGTCAATATAAACAAAGTAGCCACCATCCGTAACGCGCGCGCCGGCAATATTCCAAACGTGGTTCTGTCGGCAGTGAATGCGGAAAGATTTGGTGCTGACGGTATTACTGTACATCCACGCCCCGATGGACGCCATATCCGTTATTCGGATGTTTGTGATTTGAAGGAGGTGGTCACCACGGAATTTAATATTGAAGGCTATCCTTCGGATGATTTTATTGAGCTGGTAATCGGAGTAAAACCTACCCAAGTAACGCTCGTGCCCGACCCGCCTACTGCCATTACGAGCAATGCGGGCTGGGATACGGTCAAAAACCGTGAATTTTTGCAGGAAATCGTTGCCCGATTCAAGCAAGCCGGCATTCGCACTTCGATTTTTGTCGAGCCCGACCCTGAGACTGTTCGCGCTGCCAAACTTACCGGTACGGATAGAATTGAATTATACACAGAAAGTTACGCGATTGGATATTCCGAAGACCCACAAAAGGCAATAGCTCCATTCATAGAGGCAGCTCGTGTGGCGGCGGAAGAGGGACTCGGAGTTAATGCAGGACACGATTTGAGCCTTGAAAACCTAGAGTTTTTTGCGAAAAACATTCCCAACCTTTGCGAGGTCTCCATTGGACACGCTCTTATAAGCGATGCTCTCTATCTAGGATTGGAGAATACCATACAAATGTACAAAAGACTTTTATAGCAATTCGTTTTTGGCACGATTTTTGAGCCAAAGATTCACACGGGCAAGTGGGGAAAGATTAGATTTGATTGGTCGTTGGGCTAGAGTGTCCTAAAGTATGCTAGCTCAGTTGATTATACAATAGGGCGTATGCATCAGAGAAATCTATTTTCAATGGTGGATTGTATTTATCACATCATCTAAACCACCTACATAATCTCTTTGTGTGGATTTGGAGGCAATTAAAGCCTCAGCTTGCGTGAAAGAGCTGTTAGAAATCCTAATTGTTCAAAGCCGAGTTAATAGAGTTTGCCCATAACCGGCAGGCTCTTTTTTTGTCTATATTGTAAAATTTCGATTGGTAGAACTGTTTATTTTGTAAATATTTATCCAATAAACTATGCTTTTGGAAAAAAATACGATAGAAAGTTTTGTAATTAGTATAAATTAACTATATTTGTACAACAAACATACAATTAGTAATTATATATGAATAAAAACTCCCTATTTAGTGTCAAATACGATGAGGGTTTGAGCGGCGTAATGTACAAATCATTTTTGCTCAAACGACGCATTATGTTGTGTTTAGCGACATATGGCGACTTGCCAACTGCCGAACTTGCTCGCCATCTGAATGTTAGTGCCCCCACTGTTGCAAAACTAATACAAGAGCTTGTCGGTGATGGGTATTTGTGTGATATGGGCAAAATTGAGACGGCAGGTGGGCGGCGCCCTTCTACTTTTGGACTCGTTGCAAATGCCGGTCACTTTTTGGGGGTAGACCTAAGGGATGATAGTGTGAACTTAGGCTTGATAGACCTCAATAAGAACATTGTTTCAATCAGCAAAAACAACCCATTTACCGTGGAGGAGAGACCTGAAACTCTGGAGAATCTATGTTCAATGATAGATGATTACATTGCAAGTCTCCATTTCGACAAATCTCAAATACTCGGTATGGGGTTGATTCTTCGCGGCAGGGTGGACTCCTCCACAGGTCATAGTTACAACCATTTTAAGTTCGACAGTCGTCCTCTTGCCCAGACTATGACCCAAATGACCGGAATTGAAACCATCATTGAGAATGACACCCGTGCAATGGCTTATGCCGAATACACCCACAGTGACACGGAAAATATCAAGAACGCCTTGTTTATCAATATGACACGAGGCGTGGGTGTGGGCATTGTGATAGATGGAAAGCTCTATTACGGCAAGTCGGGTTTTGCGGGCGAGTTTGGACACATACCATTTTTCGACAATGAAATGATATGTCATTGTGGCAAAAAGGGATGTTTGGAGACAGAGGCTTCCGGTGCGGCACTCGAACAGAAGTTTACCCAAAGTCTCTCTCGGGGTGCGTCCTCCATTCTGTCCGACAAATTCAGACGTGGCGAAAAGATTCATCTTGTCGATATTATTGAGGCGGCGCGCAAAGATGATGTACTGTCCATCGACCTGATCACTGTTATAGGCGAAAAGCTTGGACGTGGTATAGGCGTGCTAATCAATCTTTTCAATCCTGAATTGGTGGTCGTGGGAGGAATTATGGCAGAGGTTGGCGACTATCTTATGTTGCCCATAAAGACCGCATTAAATAAGTACTCCCTCTCTTTGGTGAACAAGGACTCGACGCTGCGTCTCTCAACATTGGGCGACCTAGCCGGAGTAATAGGAGCTGCTCAACTCACTCGAAACAGAATATTAGAAATAATGTAACGGCTAAATATAAGATGATTTACTGATTTTTAGATGCCTTGTTAATAACTTGCCAAAAATATTATGGTGGCGCTACAAAAAAAATAACTATCTTTGTGGGGTTGTAAAAATCTCATTAAAAAGATATGAAATTAGACGTAGTTCTCGGTTTGCAGTGGGGCGATGAAGGGAAGGGTAAGGTTGTTGATGTGCTTACTCCTAACTATAACTGCATAGCAAGGTTTCAGGGAGGTCCCAATGCGGGGCACTCGCTACACTTCGAAGGCAAAAGCTTCGTGCTTCACACCATCCCTAGTGGCGTTTTTCGCCCCAATGCCACCAATATTATTGGTAACGGTGTTGTCATAGATCCGGTTATCTTCGCCAAGGAGATAGCAGGTCTCGAGGCAGCGGGTGTGAATTGCATCGAGAGAATCCGCATTGCAAAGAAAGCGCACCTCATCCTACCCACGCACCGTATGTTGGACGCGGCGAGCGAGGCTGCAAAAGGCAAATCGAAAATAGGCTCCACGCTCAAAGGCATTGGTCCCACCTATATGGACAAAACAGGACGCAACGGGCTGCGTGTGGGCGACATTATCTCACCTGAGTTTGCTGAGCGTTATGAGACCCTGAAAAACAAACACATAGGTCTGCTTTCGACTTACGAAGGGTTTGAGTACGATATTACCGACTACGAAAAGGAGTGGCTGGCAGCGATTGATATTCTTAGGCAATTCCCTATCATTGAGAGCGAATATGTGGTAAATGAGATGCTCTTGGGCGGTGAAACAATCTTGGCAGAGGGAGCTCAAGGGTCACTTTTGGATATTGACTTCGGTAGTTATCCCTTTGTAACTTCATCTAATACAATATGTGCCGGTGCTTGCACGGGTCTTGGGATTGCGCCGCGCTCCATAGGCGAGGTTTTTGGAATTTTCAAGGCGTATTGTACGCGGGTAGGTAGTGGGCCATTCCCGACAGAGCTCTTCGATGCTGACGGCGATGCTATGTGCACAATCGGGCGCGAATTCGGCTCCACAACGGGGCGGCGGCGGCGCTGCGGTTGGTTAGACCTTGTGGCATTGAAATATACGGTAATGTTGAATGGTGTAAGTCAGCTGATTATGATGAAAGCTGACGTTCTTAACTCGTTCTCGGAATTGAAAGTTGCCATTGCCTACCGCGTAAACGGCGTACTCACAGACGAGTTTCCTTTTGAGACCGGTGCTGAGATTGAACCTGTTTACAGGGTGTTTAAGGGTTGGAATTGCGACATAAACCACATTCGCAATTACGAGGATTTTCCCACAGAGCTCAAAGATTACGTGGAGTTTATCGAAGAGCAGACGGGTGTGCCAATTAATATAGTATCCGTGGGACCGGATCGTGCTGAAACAATAATCAGATAATAGTTTGCGTTAGCACACAAAATAATTAATAATGAATATTACAGAAAACAAACTTGTTAAGCTCGCATACGAGCTTAAAGTGGATGGCGAAATTGCGGACAAGGCTACCGCCGAGCGTCCTTTGGAATTTATCTTCGGTACGGGAATGTTGCTGCCGGACTTCGAGGCGAACGTTGAAGGTAAGGTGGCCGGTGATAAATTTGCATTTACCCTCACCCCAGAGCAGGGTTATGGCGAAATCAACAACGAGGCGGTTGTGGAACTTCCCAAAGAGATTTTTATGGTTGATGGAGTTGTGGCTGACGAACTTTTGGTTGTGGGCAGCGTGCTGCCTATGGGTGACAATATGGGCAACCGTATGAATGGTGTTATAAAGGATGTAAAGGATGACGTTGTGGTTATGGATTTCAACCACCCTATGGCTGGTAAAATCCTCAATTTCAGTGGCGAAATTGTGGAAGTACGTGAAGCTACAGACGAGGATACAGCTAAATTCTTTGGTGGCAGCGGTGGCGGCTGTGGTTGTGGTTGTGATAAGTCGGAGTGCGATTCAAATGACTGCTCGTCTGACTGCAACTGCTAACTAAAAAGCAAACAGCAACAATCAGGGTGTTCCTTCTAATGAAAGGGACACCCTCTGAATTTAGTACCAAACTGTATGTCAGTTGTTAGTTATAGTTGAAGGTGCCATATTCTACTACAGTCCTACTCAGACTTGGTTAATAATGCGTCAATTACGACTACAAAGATATACAGTTTGTTTTTTACAAACGATTATTAGCGAATTATTTTTGAAGTAACACCATATATAGTAGGGAATACGCATTAAAACTTGGGTTGCAATTATTTTGATATTTATTTGACTTGCAGGGATTTGCATTTGGATATGCAGGTCATTTTTTGTATTTATCTGGTAATAAGACAAATATACTGATATGGAGATTTCATTTGATTCGTGATTAATTTCATATTTTTGTTATATGAAAGACCCGCACATTGAGCGCAAGAAGTTATATTCGCTCAGGTAATATTGTTCTTATTTCTATTGCAGCCACAATGAGTGGTGCAGATTCGTGGGGTGATGTAGAAGATTTTGGCAACATTTTTGGATTTGAAGAATGTAACACCTTCTCGCGACACCTTTAATCTTTTTCAACTACTTGACCCACTTGAATTTGAAAGAACATTTACTTGTTGGATGAACCCAATAATTGAGGATTTATTAACTCGGCATTAAACAATTTGGATAATTCTTGGATAGATTCTGCGTCGTTCGCCAATTCAAACAAGTTTGATTGCTCTCTGCCTTGAATTTTGAACAAGTTCAAGGAGAGAGCTGCAATAAAAACCGCAGTATAATATACTTATATGAGGATTTTATTGGGTGGGTATAACGCTGAAATTGAGTGAAAGAGTTGTCTAAAATCCAAATTGTTTAAAGCCGAGTTAATATATGGGTGTCGATTTAATAACGAACTACCTACCGCTACCCTCACTCATATCGCGTACCAAGTTGTTGAACTCCTCAGTCGTAAGTAACTCTTCGATGGTCAGGTGCATACGATAACGCCAATAGTGATCAGGGTCTGCCGGAATGTTGATGCGCTCTGCATAGGGATTAGCCAGTCGCAACCGCTCGTCAATAGATAGCCAATCCTGCAAAGGCAATATAGTGAGAATAGAAGGTGCTAAAAGGTGGTTACCCACAATCGTTTGGCACACCTGACCACTCGCCACTTCGGGTGCTGCGCCATACCACCACATAACATCATTGTAGTATCGCTGCGTTTTCCCGCTATCCTCCTGCCACCAACCGCGAATGGGGCTCATATCGTGCGTAGAGGTGGTGCAGACACTCAGGTAGGGATACCACGAAGTATTGCCGAATGTTGCACGCGGGTCTTTGGGCATACGCTGAATCTCGAGGGTGATTATACCCAAGTCGCCGAGCACCTTATGCACACAGTCGGGTATCATACCCAGGTCTTCGGCGCAGCATAACATATCGGTGGCATCAATAAGCGGCGGCAACTTCTCCATAGCCAACGCACCCCAGAAATCATTATGGCGGTGGTAGAAGAAGTGTGTGTAAATATCGTTAAAACATCCCTTTTCGTATTCGGTGAGCCATTGATAGCTCTTTGTGAAGTGGGCGGCAATGCGCGGATGGAATGTTCCGGGGTGGCGTGGGTCTTCGATGAAAATAACCTCATTAATCAGACCATAAAGTCCACTACGCAGAGCGTTGGATTTTGCATCATCCTTATCCTCAAAATATTTCTGAACCTTGCGTTGAGTGTTGAATTTATCTTTGAGTTGATAGATTCCCCACTCCTTTGCCTCCAAAAATTTGAGAGCCTCTTCCGTGTACTCACCAAAGAAATCTCCGAGGAAGTTGTGGTGAATGAACGGTTTAAGGTAACGGTCGCGATTCATCGGCATACCCCACGCCGAGAGTTCGTCATAGCCCATCGGCATAGCGGGGTTGAAGTAACCCAAGAGCCCCTGCACTGAGTCCATCGGTATCTCCCAAATGCGGAAGAATCCTAGGATATGGTCTATGCGATAGAGGTCGAAATAGTCCGCCATTTTCTCGAAGCGTCGTCGCCACCACGCATAACCATCCTTTGCCATAGCCTCCCAATTATATGTCGGAAAACCCCAGTTTTGACCCAATACTGAGAAGTCATCGGGTGGAGCACCTGCCTGACAATCAAGGTTAAACAGATGCGGCTCACTCCACGCCTCGACCGAGTCGCGACTGATGCCGATAGGTATATCCCCCTTGAGCACCACCCCTTTTGAGTGGCAATATGCTGCCGCCTCTTTGAGTTGTTTGTCTAAGTGGAATTGCAGGTAGAGATAAATCGCCACCTTGTCATACTCCTCGAACGAAAGATTTGTAAGTTCCGATACACGCTTCTTGGAATATTTTTTATCCTTGCCCCACTTCGAGAAGTCGGCACTCTCATTAACATCCCTGAGATAGCAGAATGCCGCATAATCAGACAACCAGTCTTTGTTGTCATTATAAAAGTCGCGATACTCCTTCGATTGTAGAGTCTTTTTGCCTTCCTGCTTGTAGATAGCCTTAAAGAAACTCCACTTCATTCTACCCACACCCTCGTAATCGACCTGTTCCATATCGTTCAATCTCCGGCTCTCACTCTTTACCTGTAGTGCTAACTTCTCATCCTTGAGTTCGCCCATTTTTTCTAATGAAAGATATAGCGGGTGTAATGCAAAGATAGAGATTGCTTTATAAGGATATGAGTCGCGCCAAGTTTGGGTCTGTGTGGTGTCGTTGATTGGCAGAATCTGGATAACGCGCTGTCCTGTAAGCGATGCCCAATCAGCAAATTTGCGCAAATCCTCGAAGTCGCCAATGCCGTTGCTCGTGGTGCTCCTCAAAGAAAATACGGGGATTGCTACCCCTGCACCGTGCCACTGCACATTACCTCCTCGAAAGTTAAGACCCGAGTAGACACGATTTTCGCAAGGATCGAAAGCACTACGTGCCCATACGCGATTCTCCCCCTGCTCCCACTCCACGGCAAAACCGCCTTCAGTAACAACAAATTTATACTCGTCCCCCGTGGTCATCGCCTGCTCGGCATCTAACACAATGGTAAACTCGGGGAACGAAGCGCCGTTCATCACCGGTGCTTTTGCAATATCCCATCTGCCCAACGCCTCGCTGCTACCGGCGATGCGAAGTTCTTGATTTGGTTTGACAGCCGGCGCATAGACCTTTACTGTGATAGCCTGCCTAAATTTGTTCCTTGCCGGCACGGCATCTTCTCTCTTGAAAAAGACCTGGGTAAATGGAGAGCTAAACAGAGTTTTGTTCGCCGGTATGACTTGCCACGTGTCGCGCAAGGTGTATTTTTTGAATCGGCTATCTAATTGCAAAAGACGGCGCTTACCCCATCCGCGGCTTACTAAATGTTCATCGCGACGAAGTTCATACATATACTCTATCTCTGTTGTGGTTGGGGGAATGTCTAGTTCCAACGCCCAGCGTTCGCCATCGGTGCATACCATTTTGTGCAATCGAGGTTCGCCACCCTGTTCGCTAATATTAAGCCAAATATTCTCGCCCCACGCGGCTCTGTAATTAATTGTGAAAACAACTATCATTATTCGTAAGTTTTTGGTTTATGGACGAAAGATAGTAATTTTTTATAAAAAACCAAATATTTTTTTGACGAATCGTGTAATTCGCGGTTTCAAAGAGCAGAATTTATTACCTGACCGGCTGTTTGCAAGAAATATCTCGCGTATGGAGCTAAAAAATATTACCTTTGCACTCAGTTATGAAATTGTCATAATCTAATTTTAAGCATACCGACTAAAGATGAGTATCTGCGCATTGTGTGCCCCCTAGGATAGTCGCGTGGTCGGCGGCGGTATGCACGATTTTTCGGAGGAAATCGGCTTGGAAAATAAAAGTATAAGCAACTAATAATTAGTCATTTACAAGAATACATACAGGTGAAAAAGATTGATGCACAGGCACTCAGGCTGGCAACTGCCGGTGGAGGCAAAATTTATATCGAAACCTATGGTTGCCAGATGAATGTGGGCGACTCGGAGGTGGTACTATCCATTATGAAAGATAATGGATATGAGCGCACCGAATACATTGACAATGCAGATGTTATCCTAATAAATACCTGTGCCGTGCGCGACAATGCCGAGCAGCGTATTTGGGGGCGTTTGTTTGAGATGCGTGCCGTAAAGAGACGTCGAGGTTGGGTGATGGTGGGCATTATTGGTTGTATGGCGGAACGGCTCAAAGAGGAGTTGATGGAGCGCGAGCAGGTGGTCGATTTGGTTGTTGGTCCCGACTCCTATCGCTCACTGCCCGACCTGGTTCGTACTGCTGCAACGGGGGGCAAAGCCATCAATGTGATGCTCTCACACGAGGAGACCTACGCCGAAATTTCGCCCGTACGCACGGACAAAAACGGAGTTTCTGCATTTGTGGCAATTATGCGTGGTTGCAATAATATGTGTTCTTATTGCGTTGTGCCCTACACGCGTGGCGCGGAGCGCAGCCGTAGTTTTGAAACTATAATAAATGAGGTGCGCAATTTGTTTGAACGGGGTTATCGCGAGGTAACACTGTTGGGACAGAATGTAAATTCATATATGGATGGGCAGGTGGGTTTTGCGCAACTTTTGCGGGCGGTGGCGGAGATTTCGCCGTTGCTGCGTGTGCGCTTCGCAACCTCTCACCCCAAGGATTTGTCGGATGAAGTCATAAATGTTATTGCTTCGTATAAAAACATCTGTCGTTCGATTCACCTGCCGGCGCAATCGGGAAGCAATGTAATGTTACAAGTTATGAATCGCAAATATACGCGTGAGTGGTATTTGGAGCGTATTAGCGCCATAAAAAAATCAATTCCCGAATGCTCAGTTTCGACTGACCTTATAGCGGGCTTTTGCGGAGAGACGGAGCAGGATCACGCCGACACTTTGTCACTGATGAACGAGGTGGGGTATGAGTTTGCCTATATGTTCAAATACTCGGAACGCCCCAACACCAAGGCTGCCCGCACAATGGCGGACGATATTTCGGAGGATGTCAAAACCGCCCGTTTGACCGAGATTATAAATCTGCAAAATGAGCTCTCTTTGGCAAGCAACAAGCGTGACATTGGCAAAGTGTTTGAGGTGTTGGTGGAGGGGCAGTCGAAGCGGTCGGCAGAACAACTCTTCGGGCGCACTTCTCAGAATAAGGTTGTGGTTTTCGATGGTCGCGGGGCGAAAGTAGGTGATTATGTTGATGTGGTTGTCAATAGCTGCTCATCGGCTACGCTGATGGGGGAGGTGGTTTAGGCTGTTACTAATCCGACACTTCTAAATCGGAACTTATTTGACAATAAGGCTTTTATCACCCTCTAAAAAGCGCAGCCAACTGATAAAATTAGAATAGTGTGAATATGACAAACAAAGAATTCCGATTTAGAAGTGTCGGGTTAATACTCTGCGGAAAGCATTTTTGCTCATCTGCAACTGATTTTTTGACACCAGAAGGCTGCAAGATACAAATTTTGATACATTCAGAGGAGGCGGGAAATGATGGTTTACTTATCCCCACTCTCTGAAAAAATATATTTGTCTCTTAACGGCATTCCTTGCCCACATCAGTTGCATTTATATGTTGAACTCAAGAAATTAGACGTTGCTTAAATTCCAAAAATAAAACAGCTACTTATTTTCCCCTTAACAAATGACAATCATAGAACTTACTGCCCAACAGGTCGGCATATCTTTTCGGCAGGTAGATGCCACCATTGCGATGCTTGCCCAAGGTGCAACCGTCCCTTTCCTGAGTCGCTATCGCAAGGAGGCGACAGGCGGGCTTGATGAGGTGCAAATCGGTAAAATTGCCGAACAATATGCACGTTTGCAGGATATTGTTGCACGCAAGATTACTATTTTAGAGACTATTGAGTCGCAAGGCAAACTCACGGGCGAGCTCCGCACACGCATCGAAAATTGTTGGAGCGCAGTAGAATTAGAGGATATTTACCTCCCATATAAACCCAAGCGCACGACAAAGGCGGAGATTGCTCGCCGGCGTGGGCTTGAGTCGCTGGCAAAGATTTTGATGAGCCAGAACGAAAACGATGTGCAGACGCGGGCGGCAAAATTTATGACCGAAGAGGTCAAGAGTGAAAAGGAGGCATTGCAGGGTGCGCGTGATATTATTGCCGAGTGGGTCAATGAGGATGAACTGACGCGTAACACCGTGCGTGGGTCGTTCCGTGCCACGGCAGAGATTGTCTCCAAGGTTGTCAAGGGCAAGGAGGCTGAGGGCGATAAATATCTCGACCTGTTCGACTACTCGACGCCACTCAAAAAATGCCCGTCACATCGCCTGTTGGCACTGCGCCGCGCCGAGGATGAGGGTTTTATTAAGGTCTCCATAAATCCCGATATGGAAGGATGTCTCGAACGACTAAATCGCAGATATGTTCGCGGTACAAATAACTCATCGGAGCAGGTACGCCTTGCAGTGGAGGACTCTTTCAAACGCTTATTGAAGCCTTCTATTGAGACCGAGTTTGCCGCAGAGTCGAAATTAAAGGCTGACCAAGAGGCTATTGCAGTCTTTGCAACCAACCTACGCCAGTTGTTGATGGCTGCGCCGCTGGGACAGAAACGGGTGATGGGGGTAGACCCTGGCTACCGCACGGGGTGCAAAATTGTCTGCTTGGATGCGCAAGGGGCACTGCTTTACAACTATACAATCTTTCCACACCCACCTCAAAAAGAGTTGGCAAAGTCGGAGGCTGCAATTCGCGGACTTATAGAAAAGTTTGAGATTCAGGCAATCGCCGTGGGCAATGGCACTGCCAGTCGCGAGAGTGAAGATTTCTTTAAGCCTATTGCCAAAGATTATGGTATTCAGCTGTTTGTGGTGAGCGAGAATGGCGCTTCGATATATTCGGCATCGGAGGTGGCGCGAGATGAGTTCCCGGATTACGACGTGACGGTGCGTGGCTCGGTGAGCATAGCCCGTCGATTGGTAGACCCGCTGGCGGAACTTGTGAAAATCGACCCGAAGTCTCTCGGAGTGGGGCAGTATCAGCACGATGTAGACCAGAAATTGTTGAAAACAGCGTTGGATACAGTGGTTGAGAGCTGTGTTAATACGGTGGGTGTCAATATCAACACGGCAAGCAGGCAGCTATTGAGCTATGTTTCGGGCATAGGCGACACATTGGCACAGAACATTGTCGATTATCGCACGGCAAATGGCGCATTCCGCTCGCGCGAGGAGATTAAAAAGGTGGCACGGATGGGTCCTAAATCCTACGAACAGTGTGCAGGATTCTTACGCATTGACGGCGCAAATCCGTTGGATAACTCGGCGGTTCACCCCGAGAGCTACCAAATTGTGGCGCGAATGGCGGCAGACCTCAATGTAACGGTGAGCGAACTTATCAAAAACAAGGAGTTGCAAAAATCAATAAAGTCAGAGAATTACATCACCGACAAAGTGGGACTGCCGACCCTGACCGACATTCGGTCGGAACTCGAAAAGCCCGGCAGAGACCCACGCGGGGAGGTAAAAGCACTGGAGTTCGACGACTCTATTCGCAAGATTGAAGACCTGCACGAGGGTATGATTCTCAACGGTATAGTGAACAATGTCACCGCTTTCGGTTGCTTTGTTGATATAGGAATCAAAGAGAACGGACTGGTGCACTTATCACAGATGGCGAACCGCTTTGTCAAGGATGCAAACGAAATAGTAAAACTTCACCAGCACGTTCGCGTAAGGGTATTGTCGGTGGATTTGGCGCGGGGAAGGGTGCAGCTCTCGATGAAGTTATGACAAATGATTCGGAAAAATAGTTATTGCTTTGAGAATTTCAATAGCGAGGCTCCAAAAAAATCAACCACACCGTCTGATTAGAAAATTGACGAGTAAGAGCAATATTTAGTAAGTGGGGTAAAATAATTATTTTACCCCACTTATTTTTATATCATCGAAACGCTACGTTTAATAAATTTTGTCAGTGCCTCGCCTTTGAGTAGTCCAGTGCCTAGTAGTGCTAAATCGATGATTTGATGCAGTTTGCCGTTGCTTTCTCCCGCCTTGCTCAGAGCCTCTTTGCGCGCATCATCAGTTAGACCTGCATCTACCTCCTTCTCTACTGAACCCAAAATATCGGTGATTAAGGGATTGTTGCCATTAACGACAATATTATAGCTATCAGCCATTTCGCCATAAAAGTTCATATAACCGCCACCGGTTTTTGACATATCACGCATACGGCGCATAAACTCATTCTGAGTCACGACAACCGGAGCCTCCTCTGCTGCCAATGCCGCAAACTCCACGTTGTAAATCACCTCTTTTTCCTTGGGTAGAGCGGCTGTAAATACTTGGCGGAGCGTCTCTTGCTGCTCTATAGTGAGTGCCATTGCCAAAGACTCCTCTTTTTCAACTAACTTTTCAACCACATCGGCATCAATCCGCTTGAATGTCCAGTTCTCATTTTTATGTTCTAAGAAGCTGATAAAGTGAGATTCAATGGGTGAGTCCATCACCAAAACATCATAACCCTTAGTCTTCGCTTTTTCGATGAAACTGTGTTGTGCTATGGTGTCGTTTGTGTATAGAATAACAAGTTTACCATTCTTATCTGTCTGGCCATCTTTGATTAAATCTGAGTATTGCTCAAAAGTGTAGTAGTAATCGTCCGTATTTTTCAGAAGGGTGAACTCAGCGGCGCGCTCGCCAAATTTTTCATTGCTGATAACGCCGTATTGAATAAATATTTTGAGATCGTCCCACTTCTTTTCATACTCTGTCCGGTCGCTTTTGAATAACTCTGCCAATCTGTCTGCCACCTTTTTGGTTATGTGGTTCGATATTTTCTTTACATTCTGGTCGCTCTGTAAATAGGAACGCGAGACGTTTAGCGGAATGTCGGGCGAGTCGATAACACCATTGAGGAGTGTCAGGAACTCGGGTACAATACCCTCCACCGAATCGGTTACAAAGACTTGATTGCAATAGAGTTGTATCTTGTTTTTTTGAAATTCAAAGCTATTTTTGAGCTTGGGAAAATACAAAACACCTGTAAGATTGAACGGATAATCGACATTGAGATGGATGTGGAATAGAGGCTCTTCCGCCATTGGGTAGAGCTTGTGGTAGAACTCATCGTACAACTCTTTCGTGATTTCGCTTGGGGCGATTTTCCAGAGTGGTTTAGTGTCGTTAATTATCTTATCTTTATCTGTATCAACATATTTTTTATTATCCTTATCCCACTCCTGCTCCTTACCAAAGGCTATTGCAACGGGTAGGAATGAGCAATACTTCTTAAGAAGCTCCTCTATTTTGGTCTTATTGGCGAAAATCTCGGCATCTTCGGATGTGAAATGTAGAACTATGTCAGTGCCAAAGGTCTCTCTATTACTGTCTTGCAGCGTGTAATCAGGCGAGCCGTCGCACTCCCAATGCACAGCCTGCGAGCCCTCTTTGTAGGACTTGGTAACAATCTCAACCTTTTCCGCAACCATAAATGCCGAGAAGAAACCTAGCCCAAAGTGTCCGATGATATTTTGAGCATCAAGTTTATGCTTGCTCATAAACTCTTCGGCACCCGAGAAGGCGATTTGGTTGATGTATTTCTCGACCTCGTCGGCTGTCATACCCACGCCGTGGTCGGAAATGGTAAGAGTTTTTGCCTCCTCGTCCAACTTTACGTGGATGGTCTGGTCGCCAAGTTCACCCTTGTAGTCACCCAATGAGCTAAGTACTTTGATTTTAGTGGTTGCATCTACAGCATTACTCACCAATTCGCGAAGAAAGATTTCGTGGTCTGAGTATAGAAATTTTTTGATTATGGGGAAGATATTTTCTGTCGTAACCCCGATTTTTCCTGTCTGCATATTTGTATTAATTTTTGAGTTCTAACTAAACAAAAACTATGCCAGACGGGGTACGACTGACAAACTGTCAGTCGTACCCCGTCTCTTTTAGGTTAATATGTCTTGTTGCTATTGACCCTACGGCAATTAACTTGCGTGAAAGAGTTGTCAAAAATCCAAATTGTTTAATACCGAGTTAATATATTTCCGGAATCCCGATTTAGAACGGTGCTTCATCATCGAAGCTCCCCCCCCCCATCGGAGCAGCCATTGCAACGCTGCCCTGCGCTTGGCTCAGTTGGTCGTATCCGCCATCGTCCCAGCCACTACTACTCACCTCGATAGCCGAGGATGAGCCGCCTGCAAAGTGTATCCCCGTATCGTCCCAATCGACAAACTTAGCCTGCTCGGCACGGAAACGAAGTCGCACGTCACCCACTGCTCCATTACGGTGTTTCGCAAAAATTATTTGAGCCATACCAGCCGTGGGCGTACCATCTTCCTCGGTGGTAAGTCCATAGTACTCAGGGCGATGGATAAATGCAACAATATCAGCATCCTGCTCAATAGCTCCCGATTCGCGAAGGTCGCTCAGCTGTGGACGCTTTGTGCCACCGCGACTCTCTACCGAGCGATTAAGCTGCGAGAGTGCCAATATCGGAATGTTCAACTCCTTGGCAATAGCTTTCAGCGAGCGCGAGATTGTGGCAACCTCCTGCTCGCGATTGCCCTTACCATCAGCCGAACCTGCGGTCATAAGTTGCAAGTAGTCAATGATAATTATCTCTACGTTGTGTTGCATTTTAAGACGGCGCGCCTTGGAGCGAAACTCGAAAATAGATAGCGCCGGAGTGTCGTCTATGAATAGTTTTGCGGCAGCCAGCGGCTTTACCGAAACCTCCAAATGCTTCCACTGGTCGGGATTGAGTTTGCCGCTTTTTATAAGGTTCGATTCCAAGCCCGACTCACCGATAATCAGACGCATCATTAGTTGTACGGAGCTCATCTCCAAAGAGAAAAATCCGACAGCTTTTTGAAAATCCACCGCAATATTGCGTGCCAAGGAGAGCACGAAAGCAGTTTTACCCATCGATGGACGAGCCGCAATAATGACAAGGTCAGATGGTTGCCATCCCATCGTCATACGGTCGACATCCGTAAAACCACTTGGGCATCCGCTCATCCCGTCCGGTTTTTGCCCCGCCTCTTCGATGGTTTGAAGTGCCTTGCTCAGTATATCGCGCGACTTTTGCACATCGCGTTTAATGTTACCCTCGGCAATCTTAAATATTTCACTCTCAGCAAATTCCAGCAGGTCAGCAACATCTCGTCCATCATCGAATGACTGTTCCTGAATGTCGGTCGAGGCGGCAATAAGCTGGCGTTGAATATGTTTTTGGGCAACAATCTTGGCGTGAAACTCTATGTGGGCAGCCGAGCCAACCTTCTGAGTGAGCGAGGCTAAGTACGCTGCTCCCCCCACGGCGGCAAGTTGCCCGGTACGTTGGAGTTGGTTGGATACTGTCAGCAGGTCAATGGGTTCGATTCGTGCCGAAAGGTCGAGCACAGCCTGATAGATAAGTTGGTGTGCCTCCCTATAGAACGATTCGGGTTTAAGCAACTCCTGTACATTGAGAATGGCGTGTTTTTCGAGCATCAGCGCACCGATAACCGCCTCCTCAAGCTCGTTAGCCTGAGGAGGGATTTTGCCTTTCTGTTGGCTTACGGATATGATAGTATCCGTAATTTTCTGTCTATCGGCTTGCTGTTTTTTTACTGCTTCTGCCATCTCTGCTTAAACGCGTATTAAAAAATGAACATCGAGCTAATCTCCTTGTAGTCATACACGCGACTGATTGTGTCGGCGAATATATCTGCAACGGAGAGCACGGTAAACTTAGAGGTATCCACACCATCTTTGAGTGGTATTGTATCCGTTACTATAATCTCACGAAGCGAGCTGGAGGCTATGCGCTCGTAAGCCGGACCCGAGAGCACAGGATGGGTGATAACGGCACGAACCGAGCTTGCCCCCCTCTCCATCATCATATCGGCAGCCTTGGTTATTGTGCCCGCCGTATCTATCATATCGTCCAAGACGACAATATTGCGTCCCTCGACATCGCCAATGGCAGTCATACTACCCACAACATTAGCCTTGGAACGTTGCTTGTGGCAGATAATCATCGGACAGTGGAGGTAGCTTGCGTAGGCGTTTGCTCGTTTAGCTCCGCCCATATCGGGAGCAGCTACCGAGAGGTTCTCTATTTCGAGCGATTTGAGGTAGGGAACAAAAACACCGCTTGCGTAGAGGTGGTCTACGGGCACATCAAAGAAGCCTTGGATCTGGTCGGCGTGCAGATCCATTGTCATAACACGGTCTACGCCTGCCGCGCGCAGCAGGTTGGCAACCAATTTTGCTCCAATGGATACCCGCGGACGGTCTTTGCGGTCTTGGCGCGCCCAGCCGAAATATGGTATTACTGCTATAACGCGGTGAGCAGAAGCACGTTTAGCTGCATCCACCATCAACAAAAGCTCCATCAGATTATCCATCGGGGGATAGGTCGAGCAGACAATAAATACTGTACAACCGCGGATACTCTCGTCATAGTATGGTTGAAATTCGCCGTCGCTAAACTCCAAAACTCCCGAGTTTCCAAGCTTGGAGCCGTATTTTTCTACAATGTTTTCTGTCAATCTACGTGAGTTACGACACGCAAAGAATTTAATTTGATGACTGCCCATAGTTTTTTATAGATTATAGTTGTGCAAAATTAGTGTAAAAAAAATGCAAAACAAAATTTTAGAAAATTTGTACCTTTGCCCCTGCAAATTTCGCTGATGATTAATAATGGAATACATAACCTAGTTGCCACTGCCATAATGGGCGCGGGGTGCTAAAATGAAAATTTATTCTCTTAATTAAGCTATAATACAACTAAATATAAAATTAAACACCAATGAAAATATTATCCTCGCCGCGCCTTATGGTTATTTTGATGCTGCTATACGTGCTATTAATCGGCGTTGCAACTTTTGTCGAAACACGCTACTCAACACTTACGGCTCGCACCTATTTCTATAACTCGTGGTGGTTTATGTTGATGCAGTTGGTAATGATTGCCAACTTTATAGCTATGAGTACCAAATGGCAGCTGTGGAAGCAGCGCAAATGGGGAGTTCTCACTTCTCACTATGCTTTGGCACTGATTTTAGCAGGAGCATTGATTACTCATATGTTTGGTCGTGAGGGCATTATGCACATTCGCGAAGGGGAGACAACTGATAAGATTTACGGTTCTGCGGGCGAGGTCATCGGTCAGACGCCATTTTCTGTTACTCTAGACGATTTTCGTTTAGTTCGCTACCCCGGTTCGGGTTCGCCGAGCTCTTTCGAGAGTGATGTTACAATAGATGGGCGCCACCATAAAATCTTTATGAATAACATTCTCTACCACAGCGGTTACCGCCTCTACCAATCGAGCTACGACCACGATGAGCGTGGTACGATTCTATCTGTAAATCAAGATGCTGTGGGAACTTTTATTACATACCTCGGATATTTACTTTTGGCGCTTGGACTGATTTTGGCACTGCTCCATAAAAAGTCTTATTTTAGGGTATTATTGCGCTCCCTATCGGTGATAACTCTTCTATTTACAGTCTCGGTTGGTTCTGCTCAAAAGCGACAAACTCCTGCCGAGGGTTCTTTGGCTGTGGAGTATGCACAAGGTTCTGTTCCCTCTAATGAAATTGCAACACGGTTCGGAAAACTGTTGGTGCAATCAGGTGGGCGGATTGAGCCGGTGGACACCTATTCGGGAAAACTGCTCAGAAAAATTTCGCGCGAAAGAGGCATCGCAGGTATGACACCAAACCAAATTCTGCTCGGAATTGTTACTAAACCGGAGGTATGGAGTCGCGTTCCGTTTATCTATAACGGTGAGGAGTTGATTGCTTTTGTCGATGTGTTGGATGAGCAAGGGGTCTATATTTACGGGGAGGAGGTGGAGTTGATTTACCAAAAGCCTGCTTCACAGCGAAATAAGCGCGAAAAAGAACTATTGAAACTCGATGAGAGGGTCAATATTGTGCATAGTCTGATGTCGGGCGAAATGCTTCCTCTTTTTCCCAACGAGGCTGACCACACCCACCGTTGGCATTCACCTGCCGACGATTTGTCGAGCTTTGCAAGCAAGGATTCAATGTTTGTTAGTCGTGTATTTATTTGGCTATCAACAGAAATTCGCAAAGAACCAAGATCTGTGAAGGCACTTGAAATTGTGGGGATGATAGACACTTACCAAAATGCTAAGTCGGGAATCGAGATTGATAAAGATAAAATCGAGGCGGAAATTCTTTATAATAAACTTAACGTTTTCCGCTGGGGGGCATTTGGGTATTTGGGAGTGGGGATTTTGCTGCTTGTTGTGATAATTTTGTCTCTTTTAGGACGAAGTAAGACCTTAGGAGTAGGGGTGATGTTTTTGATAGGGGCAATTGTTGCACTCTTCCTGTGGCAGAGTTTCGGCATCGGGCTACGGTGGTATGTGGCGGGGCGTGCGCCTATGTCAAATTCATATGAAACAATGGTTTATGTGGCTTGGGCTACGGCTTTGGCAGGGCTGCTCTTCGTTCGCAAATCTAAGTTGGTGCTCGCCTTGGCAACATTCTTCGCGGGGGTACTGCTCTTGGTGAGCAATCTCAACTTTATGGACCCGGAAATAACACCGCTCGTCCCCGTCCTGAAATCTTACTGGCTTATGGTTCACGTTGCCATAATAACAGGAAGTTACGGATTCTTTGGCATTGGATTTTTGATAGGTGTTACCTCTCTCGCCCTGATGGTTACCGGCAATAAAAGACTTGCGCCACAAATTGCAGAGCTGCACATTATCAATCAATTAGCACTGACCATTGGTTTGGTATTGCTCACCATCGGGACATTTCTGGGGGCGGTCTGGGCTAACGAGTCTTGGGGTAGATATTGGGGATGGGACCCCAAGGAGAGTTGGGCGTTGGTTTCGATGGTTGTCTATGCGCTGATTCTACACGCACGGTTTATACCCGCGCTCAGGTCTGCATATAGTTTTGCGGTAATGTCGGTCGCAGGATTGGCTGCAATACTTATGACCTTCTTTGGCGTAAACTACTATCTAACAGGGCTACACTCCTACGGTGGAGGCTCTGTACCGCCGCTGCTCTCTATTATCTACTACGTTTATGGGGCGTTGGCGGTATTGGCGGTTTGGGCAGGTATTAAGAGGGGGGCAAAGAATGCTTAGGGGACAGGCGTGATCAACATTTCAGAGATAAAATCCAATAACTCTTCTTTGCCTTTTGCCGTCTCGGAAGAAGTTACAAAGCAGGCAGGCAGCTCCTCCCATTTTTCCAATAGTTTGGTTTTGAACGCTTTGATGTTGCGATTTATCTGTGCCTGAGATAGTTTATCAGCCTTGGTGAAAGCGATGGCAAATGGAATCCCATTCTCACCAAGGAAATCCAAAAAGGAGAGGTCTATCTTTTGAGGTTCTAAACGGCTGTCAATCAACACGAAAAGACAGTGAAGATTTTCTCGCTTAGTAACATAAAAACGTATGAGCGAAGAAAACTCCTCGCGTGCTGCCTTGGACGTTCGCGCATAGCCATAGCCCGGCAAATCGACCAATGCCCACTCGTCATTAATAATGAAGTGGTTGATTAGTTTCGTTTTACCCGGCGTGCCCGATACCTTGGCGAGCGAATTTCTGCCCGTAAGCATATTGATGAGCGAGCTTTTGCCCACGTTGCTGCGCCCGATGAAGGCAAACTCACGCATCTCCTCCTCGGGACACTGCGACATCTTACTGCTGGAACACTTAAATTCAGCCTTTCTAATAATCATCTAACTTATCTTTAACGGACAACACCCTCCCTTTTTGCCGAGGGATGTTGCCCGAAGTGGAGAAACTACAATTTTGAGAGGGTATACACCAAGAAGTCATAAAACTTCTTGACTGTCGGTATATTAACCTTTTCGTCGGGCGAGTGTGGGAATCGCATAGTAGGACCGATGGAAATCATATCCAAAGCGGGATATTTACCTCCGATGATGCCACACTCCAAACCGGCGTGGATGGCGCGAATTTCCGGAATTTTGCCGTAGAGTTGTTGATAACCCTCTTGCATAGTTTTCAATATGTTTGAGTTCATATTCGGCGCCCAACCGTCATAATCATTCTCCTCCACCACCTTCGCACCCGCCAACTCAAACACGCTACGAATCATCGCCGCCAGCTCGCGTTTGCCGTAATTTACCATACAACGTGTCATAAAGAGCACCTCCAATTTACCACCTCCGATGGCAACACGCGACATATTAGTGGAGGTCTCCACCAACCCCGTCATTGCATCGCTCATACGGAAAACACCATTAGGCGCAGCCGTAAGCGCAGCAATAATCCTCCTCTGGTCTTCCTTGCCGACAAGGATTGAGGGTTTTTCAGTAGTCTTGACTGTAAAGGAGATAGCATCTTCCACCAATGCCCACTCACGAGTAATATCTTCGGCAAACTTCTCGGCTGCCTTCTCGAAGGCGGTGGCATTAGCCCTAGGAACGATTACCACAGCCCGCGCCTCACGTGGAATAGCGTTGCGAAGTCCGCCCCCGTCAAATGTGGAGATTCTCAACCCGTTAGCTACCGCCTGCTCGCGAATGAAACGCACCAACACTTTGTTGGCATTGGCACGCTGAAGCCTAATTTCCAACCCCGAGTGTCCACCCTTCAAACCCTTGATTTCCAAGCCATAGCTCACCACCTCGTTTGTGGTTGAATCCTCCTTGTAGAGTAGTTCAGCAGTGGTGTTTACTGCGCCCGCACATCCCACATAAAGCTCGCCCTCGTCCTCTGAGTCAAGGTTTAGCAGGGTCGCACCCGTGAGCATATCTCGCGACAAACCATTCGCACCAACCAAGCCCGTCTCTTCGTCCACCGTAAAAAGCGCCTCGATAGCAGGGTGTTGCAAATCATTACTCTCCAATATAGAGAGCATTGCCGCACAGCCAATACCGTTGTCTGCACCAAGTGTCGTGCCGTGGGCTTTCACCCAGTCGCCGTCAATGTAGGTTTCGATGGCATCGGTTGCGAAATCAAAAGCCTTGTCCGAGTTCTTTTGCGGTACCATATCCAAGTGCGCTTGGAGAATCACTGCCGGATGAGTCTCGTAACCTGCCGTAGCGGCTTTGCGAACAACAATGTTGCCCGTGGCATCCTGTGTGTAATCGAGTCCGTGGCTCTTTGCAAAGGCAATAACATAGTCGCATATTGCGGCTTCCTGCTTGCTTGGGTGTGGAATTGCGCAAATATCTGCGAAACGACTCCACAGTTTTTGGGGTTCTAAATCTCTTATCATTTTCATTGAATTTATTGCTAAAGATTGAAACGTCAATACTTTACATCTGTCAAAAAAAGCCCTTGCGGCGGGGCAGCAGCAGAGGCGGCAGAGCGTTTGCCCTCTGCCATTATGCGGTGAATATTTTCGGGGTCAATCTTCCCCCTGCCCACCTCCACCAGTGTGCCCACAATAGCCCGCACCATCCCCCTTAGAAAACGATTCGCACCGATTGTAAAGGTAGCTCTTTTTTCTGTGGTTTCCCAGTGTGCACAAAATATTTCGCAAATAGTCGTCTTATTATCTGAGCCGACACGGCTCATCGAGGCGAAATCCGTGTAACCTTCTATTATTTGAGTCGCACGTTGCATCTTCGCAAAATCCAAAGGTGCACTTATCAACCAGCTGTTTTCACCGGCAAAGGGGTCTTTGGCGAGTGATACGTAATATTTGTATTCGCGGTAGCGGGCATCGAAACGGGCGTGTAGCTCCGTTGGATAGATTTTGTGAATGGCTATATCGTAGGGCAAGATGCAATTTAGGTGATAGACAAAGTCTTTGTCCTCTACACGGCTGTTATCACTCTCGAAATGTGCAACATAGAATGAGGCGTGTACGCCCGTATCTGTTCGTCCGCAGCCGACTACTTCGGTGGGGCAGCGCAAGATTTTGCTCAATGCCTCTTCGATTGTCTGCTGCACCGAGCAGGCATTGGGCTGAATCTGCCAACCGTGATAGGCTGTGCCTCTGTATGATAACTCTATGAAATATCTCATAATAGCAAAACTACTGAACCACCACCAACTTTGCAAACTTCGCAAGCAAAACTTTTTCGCCCCCCTGAACAAAATCGACCGTCACTCGCGTGTCCGAAGCGCTTGTCTCTAAATTCGTTACCACCCCCTCGCCAAAACGTTGGTGGTGAACGCGTTTACCCACTGCCAAGTCCTGTGAAGAGGATGGTGTCGGAGTGGATTGCTGCACAACTTTTTTGAAACCTGTGGGCGGCTCATTCCGAGGTGTGGTAAGGGAGGTGGGTTGTTGAAAATTAGAGTTGTACGTCTTTCGGTGAATCGGCATATCGTCATCATCATCATCGGTAGCCGAGGCAGATAGCCCGAGGGGCATTTCCAGATAGCGTGGGTCTATCTCCTTGATAAAACGGCTTGGATTAGACGGCGTTATACTGCCCCACTTGAAACGTGAGGTTGCGAAACTAAGCACAACCCGCCGCTCGGCACGCGTTAGGGCAACATAAAAGAGCCGCCGCTCCTCTTCGATATTATCCAAGGTCTCTGCGCCACGATTCGAGGGGAAAAGATTCTCCTCCAACCCCACTATATAGGTATATTTGAACTCCAAACCCTTGCTCGAATGGACAGTAAGCAGCGTCGCGCGCGGTGTGTTGTCCTCCGCGTTGGAGTCCATATCTGTTAGCAGCGAAACATCTTGCAACCAAGCGGTTATTGATTTGTCGCGCTCCTGTTCCTCGCCCTCTGTCGGCTCGCTGTCTACGAACTCTTTTATTGATTTGAGCAACTCCTCGGTATTTTGCAGCCGCGACTCATCCTCGATAGCCTTGCTTAGTCTATAGTGCTGTATAACTCCCGAACGATTAGCCACTTCCACAGCCAGATTATAGGCATCCACCGAACTGCTTCGCGCAGAAATCTCCTGAAAAATAGATATAAAGCCACCAAGGCTCTTTACTGCCGTTCCGCGAACACCCATCTCTGAGGGTGTTTTGGCAAGCAACACATCCCACATCGAAACACCATCGGCACGTGCCGCCTGCTCGATTCTTTCGATAGAGGTGTCGCCGATACCGCGTGGCGGAAAGTTGATAATTCGTTTAAGTGCCTCATCATCACGTGGATTAACAGCCATACGAAGATAGCTAATCATATCCTTCACCTCGGCACGCTGAAAGAACGAATGACCGCCGTAAATCCGATAAGGGATGTTTTTACTCCTCAAATACTCCTCAATCACACGCGATTGGGCATTGGTACGATAGAGCACCGCAAAGTCCGAGGCTGCCGCCTGCTTGGTGTACATCGTAGTGTGAATATCGCTCGCAATGCGCATTCCCTCCTCCTTATCGCTCTGACAACAAATGACTTTTATCTTCTCGCCATCTTCGTTTGTCGAGAAAAGTTTCTTCGGAAGTTTCCTTGTATTCTTCTCTATGAGCGAGTTTGCCGCATTAACAATGGTGCTTGTCGAGCGGTAATTTTGTTCCAACTTAAATATCTGACAATCGGGATTATCCTTCTGAAAACGCAAGATATTCTCTATGCGCGCACCGCGGAACGAGTAGATACTTTGCGAATCATCGCCCACCACACAAATATTCCTGTGAATGGAAGCCAACTTTTTGACAATCAAGTATTGCGAAAAGTTGGTATCCTGATACTCATCCACAAGAATATATTGATAGAGGTTGCCATATTTTTCGACAACGGCGGGATGGTCTCTGAGCAATATATTCATATAGAGCAACATATCGTCAAAATCCATTGCTCCATTCGCACGACAACGAGCGAAATAGCTTTTGTATATATCGCACAACCGTGGGCGTTTTGTGTAGCTGTCCTCCTCCATCAACTGAGCATTGGCAGCATAGGCATCCGGCAGAATCAAGTTGTTCTTTGCCAACGATATACGGCTATAAACCTCATTCGGTTTATACTTCTCCTCGGGCAGCTCCATTTCGCGAATAATTGCCTTTACGACATTGCGCGAATCGGCTGTGTCATAGATGGTAAACGCCTCGGGAAAGCCCAGTAATGCAGCCTCGGCACGTAGTATTCGGCAGAAGACCGAGTGGAACGTCCCCATCTGCATTCCGCGCAGGGCAGAGTATGGCAATATGGAGTTGATACGCTCTCGCATCTCGCGCGCCGCCTTGTTGGTAAAGGTCAGAGCAAGAATGTTATAGGGCTTCACCCCCTGTTGGAGCATATAGGCAATGCGCATTGTGAGCACGCGCGTTTTGCCCGAGCCCGCTCCGGCAATTATAAGCGTCGCGCCGTTGTAGTTCTCCACCGCCTCGCGCTGAGCGGGGTTCAATCCTTCTAAATAGTTGCTCATAATATTTGCTCACAAAGATACAATATTCATTCGTATCACCCAAATTCCAATCTCGGATTTTGACAAACGATAATTGTTGCATATCTCTGTGTAAGACAGTAAATAATGAATCTAACTAACAGGAATAAAGCGGTTAAATATTTATTAATTTTGGATGAGTAACGATTTGAAAAAAGAGTGGATTCATTAATCCACAATGTTTTACACAAACTCAAATAACCTATGGTAGAGGTACGGAACATTTTTTTTTGACACAACACCCAAATAAGTTCCTATATATGGGTGTACGGCTAATACGCCTCCTATCTGGAAAGGGTTATCAGATACATCGAATGTTCTTGTACATCCAACTTCAATTTCAGTCCGTCCGTGGATTTCACCTTGTAGGTGAGAGTACTTATTTTATTGATTCTATCTGCTTCCTCGCTCGTGAAATCTACCTCGTACCTATCCGCTCCCCTTGTCAGAGGGAGAGTTTGACATTTTGACGAACTAAAAATATCCTTAGAGTCCTTCTCACAGAAATATTGCACCCTTACCGTCAATTCCCGATTGCGTAACTTCGCGGGCAAACCGGCAAGCGTTATCTGAGTATTATCATAGTTAATGGTCTCTATATCTTGATAAAAGATTGTGGGCGAGAGATTCCACACCAAAAGCGAGAGTGAATCCTTTGAATCATTGACGGTTGCAAAACTATACAGCCCGTATCCGTCCTCGTCCAATGGTGCTGCCACAGAGGTTATTGCCCTGTTGAGCAACTTGCTCCTGAGCAATGCTCCCTTTGCATAGTTCGACATCACGTTCTGCTTGCCATAGGTCATCAATCCAAAGTGCCACCCTCCGCCGCTAATGGGAATAAAGTTACCACGCTCCCGCAGATACCAATCGTGAATAGAGGCGGTGAAACAGGCCATAGCACTCTCCTTTCGGGAAGCTCCGTATAGGTCGGATAAGTCCTCGATTGTCGAGGGTTCGGCTAACCCACACTCGTCTATAATAACAGGCATAGATGCGGGTAGACTATATTTTGCCAACAACTCATTGAGAATTTTATTTATCCCCCGCGGATGGTTGGGTTTAGTACCGGGGAAGAGGTAGCCGTGCCAAGTGAGGTAATCAAGGCGTTTGCTCTTATCGCCATCTTTGGAATAGTACTCCAAAAAGCTCTCAATAAAATCCCACTTGTCGATAGGAGTGTTAATGCTCAACCCCGCTATCTCTATCTGTTCATCTTTTTTCAGAGTTTTATTGAGCTTATAAACAGCTCTATAGAGCGATTTATACAGCATATAGTGTGCCTGACGGTGAGATGGCGAATTAGATATATTATCAAACTCATAGGGCATCTGAACTATCTTGAAGTTGGGATATTGCGATTTCAGATAGGCGAGAGTTGTCAAATAGCCTTGGGTTACAGACTCCCAAGGGTATGCAGGTATACCCTCCACGGGCAGAGCTTTAACCCCCATTTGAGATACGTTTTTATACTCCTTGATGATGGGCGAAATCTGGAAACAGAGCATCAACTGCTCCGAATTGGCATTGGCGGCATCCAACCATTTGCTTATATATGCCATCTCCATAGAATCTATAAGGGTGGGATCTTGCTGCTTCCAAGGCAGTCTGTGGTGTTGATAACGAAAGAGTTTGAATTTCCTTCCTGCCTGTGCGATGATTGCACTTGCCATCTCACTCATCTTTTCAGAGGGCACGCCAAACTGAAAGTCTTTGACGGGATTTCCCGAATAGGCTTGCACCCGTAGCTCTCCTCGGTCGTAAAGCTCCGAGTTGGTAGAGCAGTCGACATTGACAGTTCCCGTTCTTCTCAGATTGAGGGCTTTGGCTTTGGACTTTTGCCGCCAAGCCGCCAAATTAGAGAGGTGTGTGCTATCTATTTCTGCAAGTTGCTCGGGCGATAGCTGAGGGTCGGATCCGACATTGCTCAAATCCTTGTATAGCGAACCGATGAGCAACCCCGAACCGATGTCCATATGGTTTGTTTTTGAGTTAAACTCGAAACTCATTCTCTCGCCATATTTCAGAAGTGCCGGATATGTTCTGATGTATAATATGCCGCTGGCGATGGTCAAGGGATTGCCTTTTTGGGGTTGGCTTATTTGATGTGTGATGAATGTTATCTTGCTTCTGCCGTTGGTAACCGAAATCTCCTTGGCAGGGTAGAAGTCAAACAAGGTCGTTTCGTGGTCTGTCCCATTGATTGTTATTGCAACACTCAGACGCGCCTCTGAACCAAGCGTATATTGAATCGGAATTGCGAAGGTAACGGGAAGTCCCGCTCTTTGCACGGGCACTAAGGCACTTGTGGTGCGCACCGAACGCGCATAGGGAGATCCTCCGCGATAGAGAAGACTGACACCGGAGATGGTCTCCCCATCCCGATTTTTGTAATTATTACTCCATAGATAACCGTCATACCAGTTGTACGTACCACGCCGAGAGTCCTCTTTTTCCACCTGAGAATTGAGGTTTATCGGATACTCGGAATACCCCGTTCTCCACTTAAATTGCACCTCGAGATCTCCTCTGATTATCTCTTGAGCCCAAGAAGAGATGTTGACTAATAGGGCAAATACTACAAATAGTCGCTTTTTCATTTTGTATGTTTTCTTGTGGTGGATTCTCTCACGTTAAGTCGCGCCTCGAGGACGACTCGTCGGGGGGTTGTCTTTTTATTTTTTATCTGCTCCAAGAGCAGTTCGGCAGCAGTTTTGCCTATTTCGAAGGTCGGCTGCTCAACACTTGTGAGATTAGGCTCGATAATGAGAGCCTTCCTCGACTCCGAAAAGCCCGAGACCAATATATCTCCGGGAATGTTCACCCCGTTCTCTTTGAGAGTCTTAACCACCCCGATAGCCACCGGGTCGCTAAAACAGAAGATGGCATCCGGCTTTATGTCTCCCTCCAAAATACGATGAGCCGCCTCGATGCCGTCCTCTATGAAGATTCCGGTATCAATAACCAAGTTGCCGTCGAAATGTATGTGGTGTTTGCGAAGTGCCATAAGGTAGCCGGCATACCTCTCTCGCGAGACTGATAAATTTTTAGGTCCCCTCAGGCACACTATTCTCCGACACCCGTTTTCGATTAAGTGCTCCACCACGACAGATGCCCATTTTCTGTCGTCAATCAACACAGCCGAGGCAGTCAGACTCGGGCAGATGCGATTGACAAAGACCAAGGGGGTGTTACTGTTGAGCAGTTCGTTATAGTAGTCTAAATTTGCGGTTTGGTGGGTAACGGAGACAATGAAACCATCGACAAGTTTCGATTCCAAAATTTTCAGATTTTTAAGCTCCATTGCCGGCGATTCGCCCGACTGCATTATCAACAACGAATAGCCGCGAGACTCAATCACACTCTTAATGCCGGTCATAATGTTCGAGAAGAAGGAGTTGGTATACTCCGGCACCACCAATCCGATGGTCATTGATTGTTGAAGTTTCAAACTCAACGAAATTGGATTTGGGACATAGTTCAGCTCTTTTGCAACTTCCAAAACGGCATTTCTCGTCTCGGGATTGACATCCCACCTATCGGCTAAGGCTCGCGATACGGTCGAGGGTGAGATGTTGAGTTTCTTGGCAATATCCTTAATTGTAGCTCTCATCTTTTTGGTGGTTTTCGTTTCCAAAGGTAAATAAAATCTCTATTAATTATCAATAGCGGTTCTGATTTTTAAGCGGTAACGTTACCGCAAACGTTACCGCTCATTTTTATTATAAAACATAATTATTTAGTAAAAAATTACATCTATTTTTGTTCTGAACAAATTATTTAAAAAAAATTATGAACTTACTCGACATTATAACTGTTATCTTTTTCACGGTCGGTGTGGTTGTAACGGGGCTATCCTTCTCGAATCGAGGAAAAAATATGCACTCTTTTTTTGCCGCCGGAGGTGCCGTGCCTTGGCAGATGAACGGACTGTCGCTATATATGGGATTCTTCTCGGCGGGTACGTTTGTGGTTTGGGGTTCGCTGGCATACTCATTAGGTTGGGTGGCGGTTACCATTCAGTGGACAATGGCTGTTGCCGGCTTATTGGTCGGTTCGTATATAGCCCCGAGGTGGCATAAAACGGGAGCACTTACCGTTGCCGAATATATCAACAAACGACTCGGCGTAAAAACTCAAAAAGTCTATACATACCTCTTTTTGTTCATTTCACTCTTCCTCACCGCATCGTTTCTCTATCCGGTTGCCAAAATAGTGGAGGTATCCACGGGGCTTGATTTATATCTGAGTATAATATTGTTAGGCGCATTTTGCATACTTTACGTCTCTGCCGGCGGACTTTGGGCGGTTGTATCCACCGATATACTCCAATTCGTGATTCTCATCGCCGCAATTGTCATTGTGATTCCGCTCTCGATAAACAGCATAAACGGGCTTGATACCCTCTTTGCGGACGCACCATCCGGATTTTTCGATTTCACCTCGGGAGAATACACCATCGGATTTGTCATAGCTTTCGGATTCTACAATGCTATATTTTTAGCCGGAAACTGGGCTTATGTTCAGCGATTTACAAGCGTAAAAAGCGCAAGGGACTCGCAAAAGGTGGGCTGGCTCTTCGGCTCGCTCTACATTCTAAGCCCCGTGTTGTGGATGTTGCCTCCGATGATATATCGAACCATCGACCCTTCGCTCTCTACAATGGAGGCAGAGGGGGCATATCTGTTGATGTGTAAGCAGGTTCTACCCAGCGGATTATTGGGTTTGATGGTTGGCGGGATGATTTTTGCAACCACCTCGGCGATGAACTCTAAACTCAACATTGCATCCGGAGTTCTGACAAATGACATTTTCAGGAGGATTTACCCCAAAAGTTCAGACAAAAAACTGATGAGAGTCGCTCGGTTATCTACCGTCGGATTTGGTGTGATTACCGTCATCATCGCTCTGTTTATTCCCGGTATGGGGGGGGTGGTAAACGTTGTGGTATCCTTGGCAGCCCTCACGGGGGTGCCGCTCTACTTACCGGTCATCTGGTCTCTGTTTTCCAAAAGGCAGACCGGTTTTTCGGTGCTCTCAACCACCTTGGTATCGCTACTGATGAATGGATTGTTCAAGTTCGTTACCCCCACTCTGGGATTCGCCTTCGACAAAGAGCAGGAGATGATATTCGGAGTGCTGTTCCCCGTTCTCTGTATAGCATCTTTTGAACTCTATTACAGATACAAAAATAGCACCTCACGGCTATTCCCCTCTTACAAGATATGGGAGCGGCACAACAACGAAAACAAAACCGAACCTACACCTGAGCAGGTTATCGAGGTCAAGAACGAGAACCGATACAGCGTCAAGGTCGTGGGGATAGGAATTGCCGCCACCGGAATAGCGATAGCTTTGCTGGGCTTACTCGCATCCGCCGGACAACTTGTGGTGGTCTCCACGGGGGGTATCCTTGCATCAATAGGGCTACTAATGGTTCGTAAAAGCATAAAAAGTAAATAGTATGATTAGACAAGAATTTAACTCTCAGTCCCGAGAGTTGTTGGTAAAGCGGATTGATGGTGACCTTATAATCGTTGGCGGGGGAATGGCAGGAGTTTGTGCTGCCATTACCGCCGCGCGCGAGGGTGTGAGAGTTGTGTTGGTGCAAGACCGCCCTGTGCTTGGTGGCAATGGGTCGAGCGAGGTTCGACTTTGGGTTTTGGGAGCTACCTCCCATATGGGAAACAACAACAGGTGGTCGAGAGAGGGAGGTGTTATTGACGAGATTTTGCTGGAGAATACATACAAAAATCCGGAGGGTAATCCAATAATATTCGACACTGTGCTGTTAGATAAGGTACGAAACGAAAAAAACATTACACTTTTGCTCAATACTTCGGTGGACACGGTGGCAAAGTCCGGTGAGAGAACTATTAGTCAGATTGAGGGTTTTTGCAGCCAAAACTCCACTCGATACATAATTACGGGCAGTCTCTTTTGCGACTGTTCGGGTGATGGCATTGTCGGATACCTTGCCGGAGCATCGTTTTCGATGGGTGCCGAGAGTAGAGAGGAGTTTAATGAGGGTTTCGCTCCGACTCCCGAATATGGAAACCTCTTGGGACACTCTCTATACTTCTACTCGCGCGAGACTTCCAAACCTGTAAAATTCATCGCCCCCGATTTCGCACTCAAAGATATGAGCAAAATTCCGCGGTTGGACTCGATATCCGGCAGCGAGCACGGTTGTAAATATTGGTGGTTGGAGTATGGCGGACGACTCGACACCATTTACGATACCGAAGAGATTAAGTGGGAGTTATGGAAAATCGTTTACGGCGTTTGGGACCACATTAAAAACTCGGGCAGATTCGAGAATGTGGAGAATCTAACCCTCGAGTGGGTAGGCACCATAGCAGGCAAGAGAGAAAGCCGCAGATTTAACGGTCATTATGTGCTCAAACAACAAGATATAATACGTCAAAGTCAATTCGAGGACAGAGTGGCTTATGGTGGTTGGGCTATCGACCTGCACCCCTCGGACGGCGTTTACAGCCCTTTGAGCGGTTGCACACAATACCACTCAAAGGGAATATACGAAATACCGATGAGATGCTTCGTAAGCAGAGATATTGACAATCTCTTCTTTGCCGGGCGGTGTATCTGTGCATCACACGTGGCTCACGGCTCCACCCGCGTTATGGCAACATCAGCCTATGGGGCACAAGCAGTCGGTATGGCAGCAAAGATATGCATCCAACACGGCATTGCTCCGGCAACTGTTTTGGAGAGGGAGTACATCAAAACGTTGCAGCAAAGGTTAAATCTGAGCGGTCAAAGTATCCCCAGAACAGAGATAGATTCGAGCGGCAATCTGTTGAGCGGTGCAAAAATCACCGCTTCGAGTGAGTTGGTTTTAGATAGAATCGACTTTGATGGACCTTGGTATCCCATTGACTATTCGGTGGCTCAGATGCTGCCGGTGGAGGGTAACCACAAGATAGAGTGCAGGGTGGATGCAGCGTGCGACACAACACTGACAGTCGAGATTCGACGCGCCGAAAGCGAGGTTAATTACACTCCCGAAATCACATCAGACAGGAGGGAGTATAAACTCAAGAAAGGTGTACAAACCATCGAAATTCCAATAACCGCCCACTCTCGACACTATGTTTTTGTTACTTTCCTAAGAAATCAGGATGTTGCGATCCGGATGAGTAACCGGCGATTCACTGGCTTGGTCTCGGTTTTCAACAAATTCAACAAGGCGGTAAATAACCACGGGGTACAGACGCCGCCGCCGGATATTGATATAGACAGCTTCGAGTTCTGGACACCGGAGCGAAGACCGGCAGGAAACAACATTGCAATGGCTATCTCTCCGGCGATAGATTGTTTCTCGGCGGAGAATCTCAAAGTTGGTATAGTTCGTCCGACGATTCAGCCCAATGCTTGGATTGGGGCAAGCTCCGATTTGGAACCGACACTGGAAATTGAGTGGGACGCGCCGCAGAAAATATCGACAATAAAGCTCTTTTTCGACACCGACTACGACAACGCCTTGGAGTCGGTACAGATGGGAAGTTCGGAGAATGTAATGCCCTTCTGTGTGCGCGAATATGAAATCAAAGACGACAATAATAACGTTATCTACAAAAAAAGCAATAACTACCAAACCATAAATAACATTGTCTTGGACACGGAGATAACAACCCGCTCACTCACCATAAAGACAAAAAAACCTACCCAACACACAAACTCATCAATATTTCACATCTACCTCAAGTAGTGTAAAATAATTCGTGTCGCATTTTTGCACATTTTTCGTTCCTAAAACACCCTTCTATTCCGTCAGAACTCCTCACACAAAAATAGACGGCGAAAAACACGGTAAGAATTATTTCACCCCACTTAAATTAAAAAAAACTACTAATGAAAAAACTTAAACTTATGAAGTTTGCCCTTGTTTTGTCGCTGTTTTTGGCGGCAGCGACGGGTGCATTCGCTCAGCAGACCATCAGAGTCTCGGGCAAGGTTACAGACCAACGAGACGAGCCTGTTATTGCAGCGACTATCGAAGGCAAAAAGGGAAAAGCGATTACCATAAGCGATGTTGAGGGAAACTACTCCATCAATGTTTTGCCTAACGACACCTTGATTGTTAGCTTTATGGGGCATTTGACCCGAGAGATTCCCGTAAATTCACAAAGCGTGGTCAATGTGGAGTTACAGGAGAATAACAAACTTATCGACGAGGTGGTTGTCGTAGGTTACGGACAACAAAAGAAGGTCAATCTGACGGGAGCTGTGGAGGTTATCAAGAGTGATGCCGTGGCAAAGAGGGCATCGGGACAGCTATCATCAATGCTTCAGGGGTTGGCACCGGGCGTTACCGTCACCCAAAACTCGGGGCAACCGGGTAAGGATATGGGCGACATCCGCATCCGCGGTATCGGTACCATCAACAAAGCATCGCCCCTCACAATTATCGACGACATAGAGGGAGACATCAACAGCATCGACCCTCAGATGATTGAGTCAATATCCGTATTGAAGGATGCCGCCTCTTCGGCAATCTACGGTTCGCGCGCGGCTAACGGTGTCATCCTCATCAAAACGAAACGGGCGAAAGAGGAGGGAGTTACAATCAACTACAACGGATATGTAGGTTTTCAGATACCGACCGAATTACCTCAAACGGTAAATGCGGTTGAGCATATGACCTATCTGAATGAGGCATACAGAAACTCGGGCAAGACACCCCTCTATACCGATGCCTACATCCAAACATACCGCGATTCGATGGGGGTATCCAAAAACCTTAGTCTATACCCGAATACCGACTGGAAGAGAGAACTGCTCAGAGGTAGCGGCTTCCAACAAAATCACTTCCTTTCGCTGATGGGTGGCGGCAAGAATGTGAAAGTGGCATCGTCGGTGGGATATTTCGACCAGAAGGGTATAATCCGAAACACAGGCTTTACCCGATACAATTTCAGAATCAATACCGACATCAAACTGAGCAACAGGATGAAGGCAAGAATCGACACTCGTGTTACATACTCCAATATGGTGGAGCCGGTTCAGACCATTCAGACTATATTCAGAACAATCCCGAGTTATCCGGCTAACTACGTCTTCAAAAACACGGACGGCACTTGGGGCGAGGGTTGGAACAACCAAAATCCGGTTGCCGATGTGGAAGAGGGAGGAACTACAACGGCGAAAAATATTTTGATGAGTATCAATGCGGGGTTGAACTATGAAATATTGGAGGGTCTCTCCATTGATGTAAACTACTCACCGTCGTTCAATCCCGAGTACATACATAAATTCTCTACTCCTGTTCAAAAGTATAATGCCTCGGGAAAGGCACTTGCCAAGAGTGTATCCTATTTGGACGAGGTTGCAAACAGAGCTTTTTTCCACACCTTCAAGGCTCTGCTGAACTTCAATAAGAGCATTATGGGACACAACATATCGGCAATGGTGGGTTATCAGGCAGATTATAGCAACCTGACCACACTCGGAGCTTTCCGCGACGATTTTACTATCCCTACCTTCGATGTAATTGATGCGGGTAATATCAAGAATCAAAGAACATCGGGCACCGCCTACGAATATAGTTTATTGTCTCTGTTTGGTCGTGTAAACTATGACTATCAAGGAAAATATCTGTTTGAGGCAAACATCCGTCGCGACGGCACATCCAGATTTGCGCAAGATAGCAGATTTGCAACCTTCCCTTCGCTATCGGTGGGTTGGAGAATGTCCGAGGAGGATTTTATGCAAAATATGTCGGACGTTGTGTCGAACCTGAAGCTACGAGGCTCTTGGGGTATCCTCGGAAACCAATCATTGGAGGGGCTTAATAGCTACTATCCGACAAAACCTACGATGAACTTCACCACCGGTTCGACCGCCTATCTCTTCAACGGCATCCAAAACCTCGGTGCCGCACTCACTCAACTTGCCAACGAGGAGCTAAGATGGGAGCAGACCGAGATGATAGATTTCGGTGTAGACCTGCAACTGTTCTCGAAACTTAGCGTCAGCTTCGACTGGTACAAAAAGGTTACCTCCAACGTGCTTATGCAACTCGATGTTCCACTGACAATGGGATTGTTGAAACCATATCAAAACGCAGGTAAAATCGAGAATATCGGTTGGGAACTCTCCATTGGGTACAACACCTATTTCGGCAAAGACTTTAGCTTCGGGATAAATGTCGGCATATCGGACGTTATGAACAAGGTGTTGGATATGAAACTTACCTCGACGTCGCTTTTGGTAAACAAAGAGGGATATGCTCTAAACTCATTGTGGGGATATGAGGCTGCCGGTCTCTTTGGCTCACAAGAGGAGATTAACTCTTGGGCAACTCAGTTTGGCGCATTGAAACCGGGTGATATAAAATATGTTAAACAAAACACGAATAATAATCAAATCGGAAGCGATGACGAAAAAATTATCGGTAGTACAATTCCGCGTTTCACATACAATGCAATGGTGAATATGGCGTGGAAGGGTCTGGATTTGAACTTCTTGCTTCAAGGTGTGGGCAAGTGCGACGGCTATATCAGTACATATGGAATTATGCCGTTCTACAATGGTTCGACAATTCAGTATCAACACTTAGACCGCTACACGGAGGAGAATAAAAACGTAGATGCGGCATTCCCGCGATTCACGGATGGTTTGGCAAACAATATCAAAAATTCGAGTTTCTGGGTGAAAGATGCCTCATACCTGCGTCTTAAAAACCTTCAAATCGGATATACACTTCCTCAGGCAACCACGCGAAAAGTGGGCGTGAGTAAATTGCGCTTCAACGTTTCGGCTCAAAACCTATTGACATTAACCAACTTCTGGAAAGGATATGATGTCGAGGCACCCGTAACCGACGGCGGCTTCTACCCACAGGTCAAAACCATCACCCTTGGTATTGATTTATCGTTCTAATACTACCTAAAAATTATATCAATGAAAAATATAACACTTAAATTGGCAATATCTTTGCTTGTCGTTTCGACTCTCTTTTCGTGCAAAGATTTCTTAAATAAAAACCCGCTGTCCGCTCCCTCGAAAGATAACTTTTACTCCAACGATGCGGAGGTAAATATGGGTGTTGTGGGTATATACAACCGTCTTCTGCTATCCACAGACTATGGTTTATCCTATGTGGCAGCACTCGACCACTGCACTGATGTGGGTTGGTATCGTATGGCTAATGCCTCGTTGCAAACTATCGGTAACGGCTCACACGATGCCGGAGTCGGTTTTGCGATGGCTTTCTGGAGAGATGCCTTTTCGATGATTGGAAGATGTAATCTACTGTTGGACAATATGCCAAAACACATTGACAACATAACCCCTGCCGTCTATGAAAGAGCAGATGCCGAGGCGCGTTTTTTCAGAGCATATAACTATGCACTCCTATCGGAACTCTACGGAGATGTTCCCCTTATCAAAACGACGCTCCCACTGAGCCAATCATCGGTAAGCAGAAACCCCAAGAGCGAGGTGGTCAGCTTTATTGTCGCCGAATTGGAGGCTATTGCAGGTAAACTTCCGCGCACGGTTGCCGCCGGCGAAAGAGGTCGCATAAATAGGTGGACGGTGTATGCCCTGCTGTCGAGAGTTGCTCTATACAACGGATTGTGGGAAAGGTCGGCTGCTGCTGCCAGCGAGGTGATGAAATCCGGAGACCACGCCTTAGACCCCTCATATGCAAAGATTTTCACTTATGACGGTGTAAACTCAAAGGAGACACTCTTTGCCATTCAGTACGGAAAATCGCAAGCCACTTGGCAGGCGCTCGGCTCATTCGGCACTCGTATGGTATCCGCAGCAGCAATCTATATTCCTGTGCAGGCAACGGTGGACTCTTATGAATGTACAGATGGACAGACAATCGACAAATCACCACTCTACAACCCTGCAAAACCATTCGAGAATCGCGACCCACGTCTTGCGGCAAATATCGCACTACCCGGCTCGGAGTATATGAACTATCAGTTTGAGACCCACAGAGACAGCGTCAAGTGCCTGAACTATACTACCGGCAAACTGGTTGATAATATCGAAGCCACTCACGCCTATGCCTCATTCTCGGGCTACAACTGGCGCAAATATACAGATAAGAAGGATTTAACCTCTGTTACTCAGAGCGAATTGCAGTTTATTCTCTTCCGCTATGCCGAAGTATTACTCAACTATGCCGAAGCAAAAATCGAGGGCGGCACTATCGACCAATCGGTTCTTGATGCAATAAATAGTGTAAGAGCAAGAGCTTATGGAGTAGATATTGCATCGGCAGGTTATCCCAAAATCACCACGATGAACAAAGAAGAGTTGCGTAATGTGGTACGTCGCGAGCGTAAGAGCGAATTGGTATTGGAGGGTTTCCGTCTGTTCGATATTCGCCGTTGGAAGATTGCCGAGAAGGTTATGCCTGGTGCTCTGTACGGACGCGTGAAGGCTTCGGGAACTCTGGGCAGACTATCGAATGCTCCCGTTGTTTCGGCAGATGGAACACCGAGCTATGCCAATGTTACCAATCGTGCGGATATGTTTGTAATCGAGCAACGTCAGTTCAATGCCGGCAGAGACTATCTGTGGCCCATCCCTAAGGTGGAGGTTGAAACCAATCCGAACTTACTGCCTAACAATCCAGGTTATTAGAAGTTGCTTAAATTCCAAAAATAAAACTTAAACTCTTGATATTGGGGAGACCGCGCAAGGGACTCCCCAATATCAAAGGTTTACATTCATAATCAAGAGATGATACGATTTTTTGCAATAATAATTCTTGGAATTATATATCAATGCTCATTCAGTCAAACCGTTGAACTGGGCAGTTCAAATGTGCGGGTTAGTTGGCAAAAGGGTGAAAAAGGGTGGGTGGTTACCGAACTATCTCTCAAAATTGCAGACCAGTGGCGTGGATGGGGAGAGAATAGCGGAAGGTACACAATCCTTTTTGATTCGATTATGCCGACGACGAAACCCTCAAAATTTGAACGGATTGTCGATTCAGCGATTGTTATCTTTCCCGAATCCGAGTTTAAGTATATCACCAAAACTTTCGACAGGGCAGCATCCCCCGTTGCACTCAACACTGCCGCCGAGGCTATCAGCTTCTTTGCGGATGAGTGCATCAAAAAAGAAGACAAAGTTATTTTCACTAAAAATCTTGCACAGGGCAAGTTTACAACAATATGGAGCACCGATGCGGCATATCCAAACGATATTTTTGTTGAGACGACCTTGGAGGTTACCTGCCGGGGATACTACTCCATTGCATCGGTAGACATTGCCGACATTAGTGCAAGCAACCTATCTTGGGGAGTTATTCCGGGCTATTTCCAGGGGCGAATCAATGGCGACTTTATCGCCTCCTATGCCTATGCCCAAGGGCTACCCACGCGCCCTGTCATTTGTCGCGAATCGACAATCACCTTGCCCACCACAATACTCACCAACGGAGAGGGGCTTAGCCTTGCGGTGGTAGTGGAGCCAAATCAACATTCGCCCCGAGTGGAAGAGAACAACTCGGTGCACGACCGGCAGTGGAGCATCGGACTCTCGCATATGAGCCGCGACTATAAAATCACACCGACTGCCTACCACCCGATTCTCGCCGAGAGAGGCTCTTTTGCCCAAAAGGGAGAGACCATTAAATTTAAGTATAGATTCACCCTGCAAAACAAAAATTGGTATGAGATATACAAATATGTTGCAAATGACATCTATAAATTCGATAAATCCCTCAACCTAAAAAGTACCAACCAGTCTTTGACAAACAGAGTGCTTTCAATGTATGACTATCTGACCGATAACAAAACCTCGCACTGGAATATCGAAAACTATAAAGGTATGGAGATTGGTGCACAATCCTATATGGGTGGAGTTGCCGGGGCGGACAATGATGCTATGAAAAACTCCGATATCGGAGCAGTTTGGATGCTCTCGAACTTACTGCAGGATACGATTCTGCAAAAGACGCGCATCCCCTATGTTCGCAACTTCAAGTTGGCGCAACAACAGGAGGACGGTTTCTTTGCAGGGGCGGCAGAAGGGCAATATTATTTGGCTAAAAAGTCGCAATTTGTCGAGGAGTGGGGCTCTCATTTCGAACCAATGGGGCTAACCTACTACACACTGTGCGACATTGGCAATATTCTATTGTTTGAGCCAAACGACCAAGAGTTGAAAGAGAAATTGCGCCACGGCGCAGAAAAGCTGCTTTCGTGGCAGAGAGGGGACGGAAGCTGGAGAGTGGCTTTCGACCGAGAGACAAAGAAGCGCAAATATGACGACATATCTGATTTGCGCCCCACATTCTACGGGCTGTATGTTGCATACAGAATATTGGGAGACGAGAGATACCTGCAAGGGGCGAAAAAAGGGGCGGATTGGTACATAGAAAATGCTGTGAAGAACGGCCATTTCATAGGTGTATGCGGCGATGTGAGGTTTGTCAATGACTTTGCCACAGCGCAGAGTGCTCAAGCTCTGCTCGATATGTTCGACATCACCAAAGAACAGAGATATAAGGAGGCAGCCATAGCAGTTGCCAAAATATATACCACCTCCATCTACACCTACCCCACACCCACCACCGACAAGGTGATGCTCAACAACAGAGAGTGGAGCGACTGGCAGTTGTCGCAGGCGGGTCTTGGCTTCGAGCACGGGGGCATCATAGGGTCGGCAGTGTTGAGCGGTCCAATATTATTGGCTGGACACACCGGACTTTTTGTCAGGATGGCACAAACGACGGGAGATAAATTTTTTCTTGACTTGGCTCGTTCGGCAGCACTTGGGCGCGATGCCTTTGTTAATCCCCAAACACACGTGGCATCATACTATTGGACGAAATTTGACCAAGGAGCAGGACAGTTCCCACACCACGCTTGGTGGCAAGTGGGGTGGATAGTGGACTATCTGGTAGCCGAGTCGGAGTATAGAAGCGGTGGCAAAATCTCATTCCCACGCGGATTTGTAACCTCGAAGGTGGGTCCTCACCAAACTCGAGGCTTCGACACCGGTCTAATCTTTGGCGACAGGGTGAAACTCACGCTCAAAAAGGATTTAATAAAGATAGATAATGAGAATATAGACTATTTCACCGCCGAGTCATTGACCTCGAAAAAACAATATATAGTTTTACTCAACCAACAAAATTCGGTAAATTATATTTCTCTCAAAAATATTAAAAACGTAGAGAACCTTACTAAAAACGGCAACTCGAAAATTGAGATTCAACCATTTGGTATAGCTGTTCTATCAATCAAATAACGACTATGAAACTGAAATTTTCAGCAACCACCCTACTGTTGCTGCTCTCTATCTCGGTAAGCGCACAAAGCTCTAAACCGTTAGAGACGCTCCACGTTAGAGGCGGACTCCCCAACTTCTACTCGAAAGCCATAAATACGAAAGACTCGTTAACGGTCGTCTATTTCGGCGGCAGCATCACCCACGCACCCGGGTATAGGGAGTACTCAACGCAATGGCTCAACCAAAATATTTGTAACGGACGTATACGCTCCATCAATGCAGCCATTCCCGGTACAGGTTCGGACTTGGGGGTTTTTCGCCTTGCAGACGATGTGTTAATGCACAAACCCGACTTGGTTTTTGTCGAATTTGCAGTCAATGACCGCAAAACAGACTCCACCACCATCACCAACTCGATGGAGGGAATCGTGCGGCAGATTAAAAATCAGAACATAAATGCCGACATATGTTTCGTGTACACCATCTGCGATGATAGTATGCTTGAATTTGAGCTGAAAAACGAACTCCCCGTCAGCATCAAACAGATGGAAAAAGTGGCGCAACACTATGGCATACCTACCATCAACTATGGTGTTGATGTTATAAGACTACTGAATGCAGATAAATTGATTTTCAGAGCCAAAGCAGATTCCACATATGGAGATAAGATAATCTTCACCATAGACGGAGTCCACCCCACCATTGACCAAGGACACAAAGTGTACGAAAAGACCTTTATCGAAAATTTCCCTAAACTCAACATCTCAAAAAAGAGGCAACCGAAAGGTTTGCCGAATGCTCTCTCGGCAGGAAACTATGAAAACGTCCATATCTATTCACCCAAAGTTGCGAATAACCACGGATTCAGAAGTGCCAACTACAAGAGAGATGCCAAGTCGTTTATGAAAACCTTTCCCGATATGATTTACTCCGTTTCGCCAAAGGATAGCATAGTCTTTAACTTCAAGGGTACGAAAATTGGTGTTTATGATATTATCGGACCATTTGGTACGAACATTGCAGTAAGCGTAGATGGTGGTGATTTCAAGAATTTTGCACGTTTCGACGAGTGGTGTAGCTACACGAGGGTAGGATTTGCACTCTTCGACGACTTGGAAGACAAAGAGCATAGGGTTGTTATTAAAATAGGCGACAAAGTCGAAAATAAGTTGGCAACACTCGGCAGGCGCAAACCGAATATCGAATATTTTGAAGATATTGAACAAGATTGCCTCTACATAGGCAAAATTTTAGTGGTTGGCCAGATAAAGTAGTGAAGATTATTGATGAATAGAATACTATTACTTATTATCTGTTTCAGCTCCATATACTCCTACGGAGCTGAAACTGTTAGAGTGCTCATCGCAGGACAAAACCTCAGCACCACGCTCGGGGGGAAGGTGGAGAGCGCGGCAGATTATTACGCCTCAACTAACCGTACCGTGCTCAAGGTAGATGTGGTAAATCTACTAGATGGCACTCGGGAGCTGATGACATTATTGATGGAAGCTGATGGCAGGTACAATGTGTTACTATTTAACACGGGCGATGGAGTCGAGCAGATTATTACCTCCGCCTTAGCCGCTGGGATTGAGCCGGTTTGGTACGACACCAAAAAAAATGAGATTGACAAAGCCATATTCAAAAACCGCCGAGTCAGTTGGATTGAGTACTCAGAGGGCGATTTCGACAGCTTTATCACAGAGGCGTTGATGCAATGGTGGACGGCAACTGCCCGCAACAACAAGTCCGTAAAACGCATCCCTCTTGGAATCCCCTCCAGTGGCAGCGAGTTTGTAAATTCAATAGCACGAATAGAGGGTGTGAACTGCGCAGAATTAGAGATCTTCTTGCCGGACTCCACTGCAAAACCACGGCTGACAATTCTATTTTTCCCGGGTGGGGCATACCAATTCATCGGATTTTTACGCAATGCGAGAGAGCTTGCAGAATTATTGAAACCGCACAATATTGCTGTGGTGGGTTTGAAATATCGAACGCGCGCTCCGCAAGATTCAACCCTGAATGATGCAAAACGAGCCATTAGCTATATTCGCAAAAACGGCTCGCGGCTGGGATTAAACTCCTCGAAAATTGCGGTGCTGGGACAGTCGGCAGGTGCAAATCTTGTGCTGCAACTCTGCTCGAACTACTATGGCTGGGAGCGACCCGACTTTTGCGGAATCTTTTCGAGTTGGAACTTTTCAAAGGTCGAACAGACCTTCGTTCTTCGAGAAGACTTACCCCCTTTTTTCATTCGTCACGCCACCAACGACCCGGCATTTGAGTTGGCTGTCAAACTCAAAGAGGATATTGAACGGCTGAATCCCGAGAGCAACACAAAATTTGTGGATAGCGGCGGGCACGGAGCTTTTGAACTGACTCAGAACAACCCCAATAACATTTGGGTAGATGAGTTTTTAGAGTGGCTCTCCTTGGTGGACTATCACACATATTAATGACAGATGCAACGTAAACCTTCGGTAAAATGCGTCTTGTGCGGATAAAGTTAGGTATTCCATTCTTTACTATCACTTAAAATGGAAGTCCGATTGCGAAATGGAGTGCCGTGTCCGCCATCCCCATTTGGCG
Organism: Mucinivorans hirudinis; assembly: GCA_000723505.1. Lineage (GTDB taxonomy): Bacteria > Bacteroidota > Bacteroidia > Bacteroidales > Rikenellaceae > Mucinivorans > Mucinivorans hirudinis. The sequence continues at coordinate 3,124,066 of HG934468.1, forward strand.
GAACCAGCGCTCGCCGGCAGGCATTCCGGGGCTATGAAGTTTTACTCCCCAGTCTAACCTAAGCAACAGGAAGTTAAAATCCCATCGAAGCCCTGCTCCCGTGTTAAAAGCAATCTGCTGAGCAAAAGTTTTGAGACGAAATGCCTCCTCTTCACTTTGGCGCGCCTTGGAATTCATCCAGATATTGCCGGCGTCAAAAAATATCGCGCCGTTTAACCCTCCCCAAATATTGAAACGATACTCAAGGTTAGCTTCTAACCTTATGTCGCCTAGTTGATTAGGGTAGCTTGATAGTGTGTGGTAGTAGTTGCTTGAGCCAGGTCCGAGCGTTCGTACCTGCCATCCGCGCATACTATTGCTGCCACCTGCGAAAAAACGCCGTTCGAAGGGAATGACATCAGAATTGCCGTAGGCAATACCAACTCCGGCAAAGAATCGCCACGCTATCTGATTGTATTCGTTTAGGTTAATACGCTGACTATAATCGAAAGTGGCACGCACATATTGCGAGTAACGCAACCCCAAAAACGTGCGATATGAGAGCGTGTCGTTGGAATATATCTTGGTTATTGCCTTCTCGAAGAGGTTGATAAGGTTACCGCTGCTCTCAAAACCTATGCGAAAAGTACGTCCGGGGAATTGGTACTTGCTATTGGAAATATGGGTATAGGTTGTGGATAAACCGATTATCATCAACGACTCATAGCTATTACGAAGGTATGGATTATTGATACTGTCCAAAAATTGTTCGTTCACCCAAGGAACTTGTACCACATTTACATCCAGAGGGTTGAACTGAAAGACAGCTCCCATTCGGTTGTTCCATCCATATCCATATGAGATGCCGTAGAGGTTACGGTGATAATCGGGACGCTCCTGAGTGCTCGCGCTCAGCTGAATTTTAGTGCTTTTGTTGCGCACCATAGCCACTTTGTCGCTGTTCACGGGCAGTAGAAAACGCGGAAGGGCTAAAGAAGTGGTTACGCCCACCTCGTATGAGTTGTTTTTGTCTTGACTACGAACAAACTCATATGCACCCCTGAAGTTGACCATAAAATTCTCAGCCCCTTTCAGTAAATTGCGATTTTGATACCCCAAATTTAGTGAAATCCCCGAAAAGGCTGCCGTGGTCGAAATCTCGAAATTTTGTGTGAAACTCTGTTTCTCAGGCGGTGTACATTGTATCAGGCAATTCAAGAGGCGTTCGGTGGTGTGGACATCCGGGTCGTTCACAGAGGGAATGGTGACCGTAACGTAATCTTGTTCAACAACAGGCGAAAAAAGTATGGTGTTTGGAAAACCGAGGTTGCGTAGGTTATCTCCGGTGCGCTGTACTGTGGTCTGGTTGTAGAGAGCGTTCGGTGCAATACGAACGGCGGCGGCAAGCACTTCGGGTTTAATCTGTAACTTGCCACTATACAATATCTTAATCCCCTTACATTCAATCGAGTCGTACTTGACTTCGATGTTCTCTATTAAAGTTTTAGGGTCGAAGTCTGATACTACCTTTATAGTCCCGATTCGGTAGATGGGGTGGTTTGCATATTTTGCAACGCCGCCCGTACTGAAACCATCGATGCGTTTTTTGAGATCTAGGGTTATTGCAACGGTGTTGTCGGTGTGCGAAAGACGAGCTGTATAGGTAATAAATGAGTTGCCGAAGGTGTAGAACCCCGAGTTCCTCAGGTTGTTAGTTATTCGTTCCCGTTCACGTTGCAGAGTTAAACGTTGGTATATCTGACCAACCTTTATCAGACTTTTAGCCGTATCGCTCATCAAAATTTGCCTGAGAAACGGGTCTTCAATATTATAAGCTAGCTTGGAAATCGTGTAGGGCTTGTTCTGCTCAACATTGTAATACACCATTGCACGCCTGTTTTTTAGCACAACGCTATCGCTAACCTTTCCATTTAGATAACCGCGCGAATGTATGTATATATCAAGCTCTTGTGCAGATTCACTCATCAACACCGAGTCGAAAATGACAGGCGGCGCGCCGATTTTTTCTCGCCAAAGCCTCTGCCACCAATTATTCTTACTTGTGTCTGAGAGATTGTAAAAACCTAATTCAAAGCCGATTCCCAGAACGCGACTATTTGGGCGTTGCTTGATATACTCGCTTAGTTGGTCTGTCGTGATAATATCTTTGCGGTCTAGCCCTTTTGATTTCTGAATCTCAATAAAATTCTTGGTTAGCAGATATTTATCCTGTGGTACATAGCGCGTAACATTGCAACTCCACATCAATATTACTGCAGGAGCAAGAATCGACAATATTTTCTTCGTAAACCTCATACTACTTCTCTTCCATTACAATACCAATCAATTTTGTCGCCGCAAACTTATTGACAGTCACATTGTCAATGCTCTTATATTTATATTGCGATTTACTGTCGGGATAAATCGTAAGATCGTACTCACCCTCCATCAACCTAATGAAAAAGACTCCTGAAGCCTTGTCTGTATAGGTGAACTTTACCGCGGAACCCTCCTTGGCAACACACTTTACCAACATCTGCTGATCTATGCCGATTCCCTTGCTATTTGTTATTGCGCCTGAGATTGCACCGGCAGAAGATATATCAATGAACGATATTTGAGGTTTAATCTCTTCATTATCAATGTCAATAGAGGCTGCTACATCGAAGTCAAAATAGAGATATTCGTTTTGTTCAGCAAACCTCAGAGATATGGGTAGTTCGATAACTGCGTTCGTCTCTGTCATTTTCAATGTTACGGGGCGATTTTGATAAGTGAGTGCCCCTTCGCGGGCAAAGGTAAATCTGATTTTGGAATAATCGCCTTTAGGAACGGATTCATTAACAATGAGCAGACTCTTGCCCGCGGTATAATTAAGTATGGAAATGACACTCTTATAGTTATTTAGCTCGTGCCAACCATCACCTGAAAATATTGCAACATTTTCAATTTTAATCTTAACATCTTGATAATCAGCAGGAGAATCTTCCAGCAATATTTGCAGAACGGGAGTACCCTCCTGTGTGCTATCCGTGCAGTTAGCCAAGAAAAAAGAGAGTGCGACAAGTGTAAAAAGCCGTTTCATAATCTATTTTATCGAAATGTTGTTTTGGCAAAGTTATAAAAAAATAGTTACTTTGCACAAAATAGTATTAAGGTTTGGTATGAAAAAAACAATCTACTCCCCGCGACTCAACAACTCCACACCCTCGATGGTGGTGGTGGGTAATGCTCTACCGCTGTTGGATGAACTTTTAGCAGACAAGAGGGTTATAGTCATTACAGACAGTAATTTAATGGATAATTATGCGTCGTTAATAAGCAGATACCGGCATATTATTATCGGTCAAGGTGAGCAGTGCAAAAATCTTGCCACAGTTGAATATATACATCGCCGTCTATTGGAAATGGGGGCGGATAGAGGCAGTTACATTGTCGGTTTCGGCGGCGGAATCGTAACGGATATTGCCGGTTTTGCTGCTTCAACTTTTATGCGCGGCATTGGTTTCGGTTTTGTAGCAAGTTCGCTTCTGGCACAGGTGGATGCGAGTGTAGGGGGGAAAAACGGTGTTAATTTGGATGGCTACAAAAATATCATCGGTACCTTCAACCAGCCGGACTTCGTTCTGTGTGATTTATCGCTGCTTAAGACATTGCCAAAGAGGGAGATGCGTGCAGGAATGTGCGAGGCTCTCAAAAGCGCGATAATTGATGGTGGGGAGATGTTTGACATTTTTGAAAATTACGATTTTGAACAAATATGCTCTACACCTGAGCTGCTTTTTAGGGTTGTTAGTGGCAGTGTCGAGCTAAAGGCGCGAATCGTGGCTGAGGACGAACGCGAAAGTGGCGTAAGAAAACTACTCAACCTTGGGCATACCTTTGCACACGCCATTGAGAAGTGCAGCCGTAAATATGTTCACGGTGAGGCTGTTGCAATAGGGATAGCAATAATATCGCTTTTCTCTAAAAATATAGGCGAGCTGCCGGACAATGATTACAAATCTATTATGAAATCCATCGAAAACATTGGTTTGCCTCATCGGTGCGATGATATTACAATGGAAGCACTTGCCGAGGCTGCCAAGTCGGATAAAAAGCGCACTGATGAGACCATAGATTTGGTGCTTGTACGTGGGGTGGGGGAGTGCTTTATAAGAAAATTCGGTATTGATGAAATTTGTAAGGTTTTACAGTAATTCGGCAATTTGCTCTAAAGCAATTCCACGTGAACCTTTTATCAAAATAATCTTGTTATCTAGCTGATTGTTTGATAAATAATCCAAAACAAGCGATGCGTTCAAAAAGCTAAGGAAGTGGCTTTGGAGGGCTGAAAAATTTTCACCGACCAACAATACATTGTCGAATTGGTAGTTAGCTATCAATTCGACAATTTTTTCGTGCTCCTCCTTGCTATAATCGCCAAGCTCGCGCATATCTCCTAAAATCAGCACTTTATCACTAAACTCTGCTGAGTTTGCAAAATTTGTGATTGCGGCGCGCATACTTGACGGATTTGCATTGTAAGCATCCATTATCAGGCGATTCCTGCCGGTATCGACAACCTGAGAACGGTTATTATCAGCAATATATCCCTTCAAAGCCTCCTTGACAGCCCCATCATCACACCCAAGGTAGCGCCCAACAGCTAATGCAGCCTGTGCATTGAGTTGATTATAAGTGCCGTATATAGAAAGCTCCAACAATTCGCGCTCGGGGTCATAACCAACTGCGCGCAACCCCTCACGACTCGCAACCATATTGCGAAGCGTCTCATCCTTAGAATTATATATTGCAACTCCGCCACTTTTGAGCAGGTAATCAAACAGCTCACCCTTTCCCTTGCGCACACCTTCGGCTGAACCAAAGCCCTCTAAGTGTGCAATTCCCACATTGGTTATAAGCCCTATATCAGGCTGAGCAATAGAGCATAATAGCTCAATTTCGCGTTGATGATTTGCACCCATCTCCACTATCCCCACCTGCGTACTTTCGTCGAAGCTGAGTAGCGTCAGTGGCACTCCGATGTGGTTGTTAAGGTTGCCACAAGTTGCCAGACATTGAAATTTTGTGCTCAGCGTGCGCAAAAGAAACTCCTTTGTTGTTGTCTTGCCGTTACTGCCTGTGAGTGCTATAATTTTTAGCACTAGGTATTTACGGTAGTCGCAAGCTAATTGCTGCAACGCCACCAAGCAATCTTTTACATAGATATACCTCTCTCCCGTAAGGGCGGGGTTGCTGATAACAGCATAACTCGCCCCCTTGTCGAGCGCGGCACGTGCAAATGAGTTACCATCAAAATTTTCTCCGCTTAGGGCGAAAAATATCGCCCCCTCTTCTATTTTGCGACTATCGGTGGAGATTTTGCGCTGAGCGAGAAAAATATCTAATAGTTTGTTTTGCATATATTTACAAGTATTCTTCGCCAAAGCGATACTTCACGTCTTCCACATAGTTACGAATCGACTGCTCATTTTCTATCTTGCAGATTAACAGGCTCGAATCAGTGTCCACAACTAAATAACCATCCAATCCCTCCACAACAGCCACCTTGCCCTGAGGTAGATTGACGATATTTCCCTTACAATTGTGAAGAATCGCATTATTGTGGGTGACGGCATTGCCTAGCTCATCTTTGTGAGAGTAAGCATACAACGAACCCCAAGTGCCAACGTCGCTCCAACCGAAATCAGCTTGACGCACATAGACATTGTCCGCCTTCTCCATCACCCCATAATCGATGCTTATAGATGGGCATCCGGGATATAGTTCATTGATAAATTCGCTTTCTTTGTCGGTTGCAAAATATTGTGCGCCTTCGTCAAAACGATTTTTTATCTCGGGCAGATATCTCTCAAACGCATCAACAATACCTTTAACTGACCAAAGGAAAATCCCTGAATTCCAGACAAATTCCCCGCTATTAACAAGCATTTTCGCAAGTTCTATATTTGGCTTTTCGGTAAAGGTTTTAACCTTGTCTGTATCGCCGACCTTCCCCGTTGTATCTATCTGGATATATCCATATCCGGTCTCGGGGCGTGAGGGCTTGATGCCAATCGTAAGCAGAGAGCTATCGCCGGCAACAAAACTCAACCCATCGGATATGATACGCTGAAATTCAGCCTCATTAGTAATTAAATGGTCGGAAGGTGTAACCACAATATTGGCATCTGGGCACTTAGCCTTGATATGATAGGTTGCGTAGGCTATACAGGGTGCGGTATTGCGACGTAGTGGCTCGCAAAGTATTTGACTTTCATTTAGTTCCGGCAGGTGCTCAAGAGTAAGTCCCTTGTAGCTCTCGCTAGTTACCACCAAGAAATTCTCGGGTGGAATTATGGGTAAAAACCTCTCAAAAGTACTGCGAATAAAGCTTTTACCGACACCTAGGATGTCCAAAAACTGCTTGGGCATTCCAGCGCGCGAAAGCGGCCAAAAGCGACTCCCGACACCCCCTGCCATAATTACACAATAATTATTTTTCATAACCCATCAAATATTGTAGAGATTATTTGAGCTAATTAGCTCACAATTACATCGTTCTAATATCGCCACGCACTGAGTGACGTTGGTGGGGCGAATCACTACGCTTGCCGTATCGCCCTGAGAAAAAGCGTACATATATTCAATAAAAACCATCTCTTGTGCAAGGCAATCAAGAACTTGTGCCAGAGAACCCGGTGAATTAGTGCAATTGAATCCCACAACATCTGTCTGGCGGACTGCAAAGTTTGCCGAACGCAGAACCTCTGTCGCAAGTTCTACATCACTCACCACCATCCTTAAAATACCGAAATCCGCAGCCTCCGCCAAGCAAAAAGCATTCATATTGACACCATTAGCTCCAAGCAGACGTGCAATCTCATTGACTCGTCCGGTGCGATTTTCGATAAACACTGAAAGTTGTTTTATGGTCATAACAATTATATTTGCAATCAAAGTTAAGAATAAAATTTGAATTTTGCCAAAAAATATGTAATTTTGGGGGGAGAGTTTTGGAGAGTGGAGTACAAAAAAGCACTCCCTGCCGCTCGTAACTAATCATAAAAAATTATGGAACTTCCCGAGAGTAAACGAGGTGAGATTATTGCTCAGCTTCGTGACAAGGCTACGCTCAAACAGAAAGTATATGATAATACTTTCGCGGTGATGAGCGAAATTAAAGAGATTTTGCAGGAATATGCCGTAGAGGCAAATGAAACCTTGGAGGGGGCAGACCGCCGAATTCGTCTCGAATATCGCGACCGCGGAAAACTCGAGGCACAACTTCAACTTGCCGGCGACATCCTCGTATTTAGTATGCATACAAATACTTTCCAATTTGAGAGAGATAATATTGTGTGGAAAAACTCGTATGTTCAACGAGATAGAAATAATTCTTACTGCGGAATTATCAATATTTATAACTTCTTGAGCGACTCTTTTCGATTTAATCGCCAAAGTGATGAGGGCTACTTGATTGGCAGAATTTTTGTTAACCACGAAAGTCAGTATTTTGTGGAGGGTAAGCGTCAAGTCAGTTTCAGACATAATAGCTTCGGGAGCGGTGTGATAACTTATGAGGCTCTTACCCACATTGTTGAAAGCGCTTTGGGATATACACTTGAATTTGACCTGCTCGTTCCTCCCTTTGATTCTCAGAAAGTTGTAAGTGTAGAGCAGATGAATACGAAGATTGAAAACTCGCGTCTGCAAACCGGCAAACGACTTGGGTATAACTATAATTCTGATGATATATAATTGAAAATTGAACAATTACTCTCGAAATATGTATTTGTCGCACTCTTTTTGGCGATGAATGTTTGTTGTGTTGCCTTGGCGCAGAACAATAATAATAAAATGTTGAGAGATTCGCTGCTTCAGGAAAACACACCCTCGGACGAACGTTTTACCGCATTTTATGATTCGCTAAAATATAGAGAGCATAAGTCGTGGGTTATTCGTATGCTAACCAACTGGCTTATAAGAGATAATGACGGCAAATTGCCCCTTTCGCCCGAAATGGAGCTCGAAAGGGCACAAAGGTACTACGATGAGTTTGCGGGAAAGATAATCACAAAAATCGATATCATTCAGGCTAACGTCTTTGAAAACAAGGATTTCACGGAGGAGACTGGCGTTGCCAAATTTATCAACTCACTCCATATTCTGACCAAGAGGAGAAATATTGAGAAAAACCTTCTTTTTCATATAGATAACCCGCTAGACCCCTACACGATGGTGGTCAATGAACGACTTTTGCGCCGTCTGCCCTATCTTGCAGAGTCTTTTATTCTGATTGCACCAAATTCTGATGTGCCGGGAACGGTTGCCGTAACCGTTTTTGCACGAGACAGTTGGACCATAGGAGTAGAGGCTGATTTGAGCAATCACCCGTGGGGGAAAGTGTTTGACGCCAACTTTCTCGGGTCGGGTAATGAGCTGTCAATTAGATATTACCCGAAACTAAATGAGCAGATGAATACTCTTCAGATAGCCTACTCGCTTAATAATTTTCTGGGTACTTTTGCCAATGTAGATGCCTCTTTGGGTGTGGGGGCTATTTATAATAACATTTTCGTTTCCGCTGAGCGACCATTTATTCTCCCGAGTGACCACTTTTTTGGGCTGTATGCAGGTAATACTCAAAATCGCCAATCATTTTCAATAATTGATACATCTTTGGTCATAAACGCTTCGGACTACTCACTTTGGTATGGCTATTCCTTCAACTTGGGCAAAAGGAAGGGGGCAAACCTATATTTAGCCTCTTCGTTCGACTACAGAAAATTCAATAAACGTCCCGAAACCAATGCTGCAACGAACCCATATTTTCATAATAAGCAAAGTTGGTTATTTTCGATTGGCATTTCTCAACAGAATTATTTTCAGGGTAATATGATTTTGGGAATTGGGCGGATAGAGGATGTCCCTTATGGTTTTAACGTTGATTTTACAGGTGGTCTGCGATGGGATGAGTATATTGGGCGGCGATACTATGTCGGCGCGAGCGCGAAGTGGGGCAATAATACTGCCATCGGATATTTCGGTGTGGGCGCTTCTGCGACAACATTTATTGACGATAGTGGCACAAAAAGTCAGGGGGAATTTGGTAGCTATCTCACATACTTCTCGCCACTATTCAAGTGTTTTGGATTCTATGCGCGTAACTATCTTGAAATTAACTACACTAATGGCTGGAACAGACTTGATGGTGAAAAGGAGAGAATCGTATTTTCCGAGTTCGCAAATGTGCGCGGAATGCGTATTCCTCCCGATATGATGGGATTGCGACGAATGACCATAAACTTCGAAACCGCACTTTTTTCTCCGCTGTCGTTCTATTTCTTCAACTTCACTTCATACATTTGGGCAGATGTCGGGTGGCTCGGATGCGAACAAAATGTGTTTGAAAATCCGTTCTATTCCGCGGTTGGGGTGGGGTTGAATATTAGGAATGAACGCCTCATTTTCAATAGTTTGATAGTTAGACTGGGGGTGAACATCAGCAAACCGTCTCAGGTGGGCTTCAATCCACTCTCCATCGCCCTGCGGCAGCGTATCAATATGCCTGACTTCACACCAACCAGACCCAAGGCAACGGTTTTTAATTAAAAGCACAATTATGGATATAGTATTGAAAATATTAACTCTTGTCGGCTCGTTCGGTTTATTCCTCTTCGGAGTAAGGCTATTGGGCGAAGCACTGCTAAAGATTGCAGGAAAAAGCATCAGACATTTAATTTACGCAGGAGGAACTACCACATTGCAGGGTGTCGCATCGGGATGCCTGATTTCGGGAGTGGCTCAATCATCAGGAGCGGTTAGTGGGCTAATTGTCAGCTTTGTGAATTCGGGACTAATAACTCTGAGGCGTGCTTTACCGCTCATTATGGGGGCTAATATCGGGGCGAGCGTGATTATTTGGCTTATATGCTTTTTAGGTTTTCAACTCTCAGGTGAGTTGTTCGCCGTACCATTGGCGGGCTTGGGCTTTGCTCTGATTTTGGTGCGAAAGGAAAGAGCTAAATATTTAGGTCATATAATTATGGGTTTTGCATTGATTTTTATAGGATTAGATGTAATGCAATACTCTTTTATGGACATTGCCCAATCGACTATTTTCGATGAGATTCTTCGAGAATATGCTACCATTTCGGCTTTGCCATTAATAATAATTCTCTTAGCCGGCGTGCTTTTGACTGCACTTATCCGTTCGTCGAGCGCAACCACAATGCTCGCCATAGTCATATGCGTAAATGGCTGGATGCCCCTTGAGGCGGGGGCGGCAATGGTTATCGGCAACAACATAGGAACAACCTTGAGTGCGAATCTTGCAGCCTTGGATGCCAACACTGCCGGCAAAAGAGTTGCAGTTGCCCACACTATTATAAACCTTGTTGGTGCAATATACCTGCTGCCACTTACACCGATGTTGATAAGCGGATTGAGTGTAATTTTTTCTCCACCTTTTGTCATTGCGGCATTCTACACCCTATTTAACATAATAAACGTGTCGATATTGATGAATTTCATCCCTATAATCACACGCACTGTATCAAAGGTAATTCCGAATGAGCCTCAGGCAAACAACCGTCATCTTTTAGTGATGGATTGCGGGGTGCTTTCAACTTCGGAAATATCTATTGCTCAAGCAGAAAATGAAATAAAGAGCCACGCAAAGCGCACCCTGAAAATGTTTGGTTTTGTCCGCAAGATTTTCAGCGAAACAGACGAAGCGGAATGCGAACGCCTATTTGCGCGCGTGGAGAAGTATGAGCAGATTACCGATAGGGTAGAGAGAGAGATTATCAACTACCTGACCCAAATCACTCGTTCCGACCTCAGTTCGGCAATGGTAGAGCGCGTGCAAGATATGTTTCGCATAACCTCTCATATAGAATCGTTGGCGGACACCAACCTTGCTATTGCAAGGCTGCTCAGAGAAAAGAGGGCGAAAAATATTTGGTTCTCCGGTGAGCAACGCAACAATGTCGCTTTGATGATGGATGAGGTAAGACGGGCTATGGAGTGCACGATTGCCTATCTGGAGTCTGCCTCTGATGATAATTACGATAAAGCCGAGCGGACAGAAAAGCAAATTAATAAGCTCTATTATTCGATTCGCGAGGAGCAATTCGAGGGTGGATTTTTGGTCTATTTCGAGCTGCTACGCGAGTGTGAAAAATTGGGGGACAGTGCTTTTTCAATTGTTAAAATAACTAAGGGGTAGACTTTTTTGAATTGAACTGCGACAACCATTTGGGTAGGATAAATGCACCGATAAAAAGATAAGGGTAGTATGTTACCATTCTCCACATCAGAGCAATAAGCAAAACCGTACCCACCTGCGTGCTGGTGTCAACGGGTGCAATATCACTAAGAAAACTCTGAAAAATATATTCGGCAAAGCCGCTACCACCTGGTGTGGGTGAGATTATCATCATCACCCACATAGCCGCCTGACGTGCAAGGAGGACAATGTGGTCGGAAATGGAGAAAAATGCCTCGAAAATCATATTGGCAACCAAAAAGCGCGATGACCAAGATAGGAACGTTGCTAGAAATGCTTTAATCCAAAATGCTGGTTTATATCCATTTATCTCCCTTGCGCTCAACACAATATCATCACCGGCTTCTATTGCCTTGCTGCGCCATTTCCTCAAGAATTTAAGTTTGAACAACTTTATTATTAGATACTTAAGTCCTCGTGGGCGAAAGAACAGTCCGTAGCTCAGCAGCAATACCAGTCCGAGTTTGAGTGCCCAGCCACCCCAAACCAGCGACATTACAGCTTGCGCACTCTCCACCCCAAAAATCACCCCATTACCCACTATCAACACTAAAATGGGAAATGCGAGCACGAAAATCAACTCATCAAAAAATGCTGTGAGCATTACCAGTGCAGCTGATTTTCCGATGGAAATACCCTCTTTGTGGAGAAAAATGGTTGCCACGGCACTCCCACCGACAGTGGAAGGCGTAATAGCCGATGTAAATTCCCAGAGCATAATCACACGAAAAGCCTGGCGCCAACTGAGCAACGCATCAGAAAAAAGCCTGATACGAATAATGTAACCAATATCACGCCCTGCCATAAAAACGAAGGCGAGAATGATAAATATTACAGAATTAAATGTAAACTTCAAATTCTCGAAAACTTCTCCATTAGCCTCATTCCAAAGCATATAAGTCACAACGCCCAGTCCAATAACGATGGGAATGGCTATTTTCCACCGCGGCGTCCGTTTAATTTCTCCATCCTTTTGCATATCTTTGTAAAAATATGTGACAAATCTAATGAAAATAATCGACATCTCAAATAGTAATTTTGACGACATAGCAGTCGTGCGTTATGAAATGTTAGATTTGGAGGGCGAAAGACTAAAGTGTTGGCTTTCGCGTGGGATGGAGGGGGAACTGGAGTATATGCGCCGCTCGGCAGATTTGCGTCGTGACCCACGTGCAGTTTTCGCTGATGTCAAAAGCATAATTGTCACACTAACTGCCATAAAAAAAGTAAAGCCGCACTCTCCTACGCTGGCAGCTTTTGCACATAATAATCCGGATTATCATATACTTATAAAGAATAAGCTAAACCTATTATTGAGCAACATCCGGGAAATAGAACCGCAAATTGAGGGGCGGGCTGTTGTTGATTCGGCACCCATTTTCGAGAAAGGTTTGGCAGTGAGAGCAGGGTTGGGGTGGATAGGGCGTAACTCTCTGCTGATTCATCCGCGTTTGGGTAGCTACACGCATATCGGATTGCTTTTGCTCAATAAAGACCTCTCTTCAGAGTGTCAAGTCATTGAAGATCAATGCCCCAAAGGGTGTTCAATTTGTAAGGATAACTGCCCAAACGGGGCGATAAACGGTGATAGGACAGTGGATTGCCGCAAATGTATCGCTGCTATGACAATCGAAAACTGTAGTGATGCTTATGCGCTCCACAACCATATTTTTGGGTGTGACTTATGCCAACAATATTGTCCTTATAATTCAGATATTGAGGAGATTGAACCTACTATTAAGGAGGATTGGAGTACTATTACCAAGGATAGTTTTCGGGCTAAATATCGAAAAACATCTTTAGGCAGAGTATCGTTCGAGAAAATTAAAAATTCGCTGCAATGTGCGAAAAACCAATAAACCATACGATTATTATCAGAGATATATACAAAATATTAGATACAAAGTTAGCTTTCGAGGCATTGAAGAAGTAGGGGATAATCACGGCTATGGGAATGGCTGTGAAGGGAAGGAAATGGAGTGATTGAGATGGAACGACAAAAAGAATTAAATTACTGATTATCAAAAAACAAACGAAGAAAATAAATGACTTTTGCGGTAGTAATTTGCCGCGTTTTCCTTTTTTGTTGTAGTAGAACTTCACAACTGCGAGTATCTCGATAAGAAACGAGACAATAATGAAACTCCATTCTGCCGGATTTATGTGAGAAATAACAATGGCATTGGGAGTCGCAGATGTGGCTATATCTATTAAATTAACGAAGAAACCAATAAAACTTCCGCCCAAAAACCAACTAACGTAAGCCGCCAAAAATATTGGAAATACGAAGCCGAAAATTGCAGCCAGCCATTCGCGAATGTTAAAAAAACGAAATAGAATCAAAGCAATTATCAATAGCGGAAACAGAAAAATAGCCTGCTCGTAGAGAATTGAAGATATGCCGAATAAAGCACCTATTTCCAAATAGTTACCACTCTCAAGACTCTTTGTGCCAAAGGTCTGAAAAATTTTGCGACACGCCAAAATTATCAGTAGAGCAACCAACAGTGGGCGGACGGAGAGCACGGAGCTAAAATACCCAACGCTGAAAATCACGTATATAAGCGACGGCATATAGCTCCTTTCAAGAAATATGACGTTCTTGATGCAGATTCGCGTAACTAGCAACGAGTTGACAAAGACCAACAGTAGTACAATTAGGGTTGCTACAACTTTATTGGAACTTACTAGGCTATCCACCTGCATCGTAAGAGGAGTACTCCTAGGCAAAGTTGGCTCATAGACAGTGAAATAACAACTCAACACAACAGAGGACAAAAACACTACGTAAGTGATAGTTGCAAGAACACGATTTTTAGTAAAGTCGATACTCATAGTATAAATGGAGCGAGCTTGAATTCCGAGATACAGCTTATTGTAATACAAAATTAATGTTTTTTACCAGAATAACGGTATGATTCCCGAAAAATTTGCAGTGCAACACTCCGCCGAGTTGCTTGCCGCCTTGGAAGATAAACAATGTGTCTCAATCAGATACAACCCCTTAAAGCCGACTAAAAAGATTGAGGGTCAGCAAGTAGAGTGGTGCACCAATGGTATTTACCTTGCTGAGCGCCCCATCTTCACGTTAGACCCGCTTTTTCACGGCGGAGCTTACTATCCTCAGGAGGCATCCTCGATGTTTGTTGGGTGGATGGTCGAAAGGTTGGGAATGAGCAAGCCGCGCGTGCTTGACTTATGTGCTGCGCCAGGCGGCAAGACAACTCAAATCACCGAATATGCAGATGTCGTGGTTTCTAACGATGTTATTCGCTCGCGGGCTAAGGTGTTGAGCGAGAATGTGGAACGATGGGGTAGTGGCAATGTTGCAGTCACGTGTAACGACCCGCGAGATTTCGGCGAGCGGCTGCCCTCTTACTTCGATATTTTGGTGATTGATACCCCCTGTTCGGGTGAGGGTATGTTTCGCAAAGAGCCGGCAGCGCGCGAGGAGTGGTCGCCGGAAAATGTCGAACTTTGTGCTGCACGAAGTCGTCGAATTGTCAGCGATGCGTGGGCTGCTTTACGCGAGGGCGGGGTTCTTATATACTCGACTTGTACTTTTAATCGCCTTGAAAATGACGAAAATGCGCTTTGGATTTGTCGCGAACTCGGAGGTGAGATAATTTATTTCGAGGATGTTCCGCAGGGGATTGTGTGCAGCGAGGCGGGGTACCACTTCTATCCGCACAAAGTTGTTGGAGAGGGTTTTTATGCCGTGGCTATCCGAAAAGAGGGTGGAGAAGAGACTGCCGATTTGCGAGCAAAAAAAGGGTTGTTGCCAGCCGCTGAACTTGCGGAACTATCCAAATGGGTGGGTGGAGAGCTCGATTTTCGCGTTGGAGGAGGTAATGTATATGGCTTTACAAAAGGTTTAGTTGATGTCGTTAATATTCTATTGGACAGGCGTTTTAATCTTCAATATTCAGGAGTAATGATGGGCGAGATGATTCGAGGTGCACTCAAACCGGCGCACTCGCTGGCAACCTATTTCAATGTACGCTATGAGCAGCGAGTTGAATTTGAACTCGAAATTGCACTCGAATATCTTCGCAAGGGAAATATCTCTGCCGACTACTGCGTTGACGAAGGGCTAAACTTGGTTACATTCAATGACTTACCCATAGGATGGATTAAGAAAATCAGCAATCGCACTAATAATCTCTATCCATCCAAACTCAGAATATTGCATTATTGAAAAAATAGTGCTAAATTTGTGCTATATGAAACATATTTTCACCTCTATCTTGCTCTTCTGCTGTGCAATAGTTGCATCGGCACAGACCTCTGTTGCAATTTATGGCAATAGCTACATCACTTCGGCAGTGGAAAATGAAACTGCCCGTTTCTCTCGTCAGGGCTTTTTGCAGAACTGGAGTAACGAAAAAAGTGTGATTTCCACATATTTCAAGCTTCACTCCACTGGAGAGTTGAGCGTGGCGATTCGTATGAAAAACGATGGTAAACCGAGTGATATTAAAGTTACTGTCGCGAATAAAACCTTCTATGTCAATGGTTTCAAAAGCACGGGATTTACTGATGTACCCCTTGGTGTGGTAAATATTGCAGATACAGGCTATGTAGCAATTCAACTGCAAGGAGTTTCGACTGAAAACAGCACTTTTGCAACAGTACAAGGGTATATAATAGCTGGTGCAGCTACGAAAAATGGTGTTGTTCACTGCGGTACTTTCGAGCCCTACTGGACGCTGCGCGGACCGTCAGTTCACCTCAAATACAGGCTGCCAAATGGAGCTAAAATTCGCCGTTTCTATAACGAAGTAACTGTACGTGAAGGAAATGACCCATTGGGAAGTTACTATATGGCAAACGGATTTGGCGAGGGATATTGCGGCATTCAGGTAAATTCGGCGACCGAACGACGTATACTATTTTCCGTTTGGAGTCCCTTTGTGACAGATGACCCGAAGTCGATTCCTGATTCTTTGAAAATCATACTTTTGAAAAAAGGCGAAAACACTGTAACCGGCGAGTTTGGAAATGAAGGCTCTGGTGGTCAGAGTTTTATAAGATATAATTGGATAACCGGTAACACCTACAAATTTTTGACCGAGATTGAACCGGACGGAAAGGGGAACACTATCTATACCGCCTACTTCTACGCGCCAGAAAGTGGCAGATGGCAGCTGATCGCATCATTTTTACGCCCAAAAACTGAGACTCACTACACTAATGCTCACTCATTTTTAGAGAATTTCTGGACAGACCACGGACATATCACCCGTCAGGTAGAGTTTGGTAATCAATGGGCTCAAACTGCTGACGGTGAGTGGGTCGAATTAACGGAAGCAATCTTTACATTTGACGAAACCGCGCGCGCCGGCGTGAGAAAAGACTATGCAGGCGGAGTTGCGGAGGATGGTAATTTCTTTTTGAAAAATTGCGGCTTTTTCAACAACTCTACCCCCTTCCGCTCGACTTTCACACGAAAGCCGACCAACAAAAAACCTGAGGTAAATATATGATTTCCATAATTGTAGCCGTAGCAGACAATGGCGTAATCGGCTGTGCGAACAAACTCATTTGGCATTTGAGCGATGATTTGAAGCGGTTCAAACGCCTCACCACGGGGCATCCCGTTGTGATGGGGCGCAAGACGTTCGACTCTATCGGTCGTCCGTTACCAAATAGGGTAAATATAGTCGTTTCTCGCGATGAATCACTTGATATAGAAGATGTTGTGGTGGTTAATTCGATAGATGGTGCAGTTGGATTGTTTGGTACGGATGAGGAGATTTTTATAATTGGTGGGGGCGAAATTTATCGCCAAAGTATGCCTCTGGCAGATAAACTCTATCTGACCCTCGTGCACCAAACTCCTGAAGGCGATACATATTTTCCGGAGATTGACCACGGGCAGTGGAAAGAGGTGTTCCGAGAGGTACATAAAGGGTATGAGTTTGTTGATTTCATTCGCATATGAAGCTGAAATTCATAATATTATTACTGTTATTAGTAGTATTTTTTGCGACGGATGTTTTGCTCGGTTCAATCACAATTGAGCCGAGCGAAATTTTTGTTCACGGGAGCATCACCAACACTCTACTCTTCAATTTCCGGATACCAAAGGCAACCACTGCGTTGGTGGCGGGAGCGGCGTTGTCGGCAAGCGGCTTGATGATGCAGACCATTTTTCGCAACCCGCTCGCAGGACCGCATATATTGGGTGTAAGTTCGGGGGCGAGCCTTGGAGTAGCACTATTTATGCTTGGCAGTCCGCTACTTGGTCTCGGATATATTCGAGAATTGGGTATTGCTTTTTCGGCTTGGGTGGGTGCGGCGACGGTTTTGCTGGTGGTGATGACAGTGAGTGCGCGGCTTAAAAATATAATGACTGTATTGATTCTCGGGATGATGTTTGGGTCGGCTACCTCTGCATTTGTGGATGTACTTCAATACTTTAGCAATGATACAGCCCTCAAGGGTTTTGTGATATGGGCAATGGGGTCGCTCGGCGGAGTGAGCACGCCGCAATTATCCATATTGGCAGGTAGTACCATTGTTGGGTTATTGCTCGCGATATGGGCTGTTAAGCCTTTGAACCTGTTGCTATTAGGCGAGAACTACGCACGTACAATGGGACTGAATGTGAGACTGACTCGGACGATAATATTCTCATCAACAGCTCTTTTAGCTGGTGGAGTAACAGCCTTTTGCGGACCTATCGCTTTCATTGGAATTGCTGTGCCACATATTGCGAGAATGATTTTTCGCGAAGCTAACCACCGCATCCTACTGCCGGCATCTGTGCTTACGGGGATGGTATTGATGCTCGCTTGCGATATAATAGCCTCGCTTCCCGGTAGTAATACTGTGCTACCAATCAATACTATAACTTCGCTAATTGGCATTCCCGTGGTGGTGATGATTCTCTGGCGGGGGAATAGGTAAGAGTTCTGTTATGATGATAATAAAAAATCTTACTCTCTCATACTCAGCCGATAAGATTCTTCTTCGGAACTTCTCAAAGGAGTTGTCGGCTGGCTCATTTATAGCTCTTGTCGGGCGTAACGGAGTAGGTAAGAGCACATTGCTTAGAGCTCTTGCCGGAGTGAGTCGTTGTGCCGGAGGTGATGTTTTATATGGCGAAAAGTCGCTGTATCAAATGAGAAATAGCGAACTATCAAGAACTATTGCTCTGGTAACCACTGAAATAGTGCAATCACCTAACCTAAAAGTTGAAGATGTGATTGAGATGGGGCGCGCACCATACACTAATTGGAGTGGAAGTTTAGATAAGGAAGATAAAGATATTGTTAATCAAGCCATTGAAACGGCAGGAATATCTTATTTGCGCGGAAAAGAGATAGATCGATTAAGCGATGGCGAGCGTCAGCGGGTGATGATTGCGCGGGCTATTGCTCAACAAACTCCTGTTATTTTGCTAGATGAGCCAAGTGCTTTTTTAGACTTACCTAATCGTTATCAGATAGTTATGCTTCTCGCTGAGATAGCACAAAGCGAGGGGAAAATAATAATTTTCTCCACCCATGACCTACAAGTCGCGCTCAGATTCGCTTCTGAAATTTGGATAATGACACCCAAAGGAATTACCGCCGGAAGCCCCGAAATGTTGCGTGCCACATCATCTTTTAATTTAATTTTCGAGGACACAGCACTTAAATTCAATAGTATAACCGGAGAGGTGGAATTTTAACAACGAGTACAAAAAATGAAAAATGGCAGGGGGTATCATTGCTCCCCCTGCCATTTTTATTAGCTTGCTCCGTGGCAATTCTTATATTTCTTGCCACTTCCGCAAGGGCAAGGTTCGTTGCGCCCAACCGCCTTTTCCACGTGCACGGGAGCGGGCTTGCTCTTCTCTCCTGCGCCAGCATTCATCATAGCCTCCTGACGGGAAGTCTGCATACGGCTCATATCTGTACTCTGCGTTTTGATTTCACGCTGTGGCTGTGTATTCTGCTGTTGAACCGGTATATATATTCTTAATAGCACCGCCAATACTTCGCGATTCACGCTCTCTAACATCTTTTTGAAGAGGTTGAACGACTCGAATTTGTATATCAATAGCGGATCTTTCTGCTCATATGTGGCGTTTTGAACCGACTGTTTCAAATCGTCCATATCTCGCAGGTGCTCTTTCCAGTTTTCATCTATGGTGATGAGCATCAAAATACGACTCAACGCCTTGGTAATCTCCTCTCCGTTGCTCTCCACCGCCTTACGCAGGTTCACAGGAATCGAGAAGCCGCGCATACCATCCGTCATAGGAATTTGGATGTTTTCGTACACGGCTCCGTGCTCTTTGTAGACATTTTGCAAAACCGGTAGGGCAGTCTGCGCAACATTGTCTACACGACGGCGGTAGGCTATGTTCAAATCTTCATAGAGCCTATCAACCATCTCATTATCCTTCAAATCTGTAAATTCCTGCTCGGTAAGGTTCGGCTCTATTGATAACTGTTTGATAAGTTCCAGACGGTATTCCTCGAGCGATGTTCCACGATAATTTTCGACAAATGCCTCCGAAAAGTCTGTCATCATATTGTCCAAATCGACATCTACACGTTCTCCGAAGAGTGCGTGACGGCGACGCGTATAGACAACTTCGCGCTGCGAGTTCATCACGTCATCATACTCCAAGAGGCGTTTACGCATACCGAAGTTATTCTCCTCTACCTTCTTCTGAGCGCGCTCGATAGCCTTGCTCATCATTCCCGCCTGAATCGACTCACCCTCCTTGATACCCATCGTATCCATCATCTTCGAGATACGTTCAGAGGCAAATAGGCGCATCAAATCGTCCTCCAATGAGACGAAGAACTGCGAGCTTCCCGGGTCTCCCTGACGACCTGCACGACCACGCAACTGACGGTCTACACGTCTACTTTCGTGTCTCTCGGTACCGATAATCGCCAAACCGCCTGACTCCTTGACAATCGAAGCCAACTTAATGTCCGTACCACGACCCGCCATATTTGTCGCAATCGTTACCTGACCCGCCTGTCCTGCTTCTGCAACAATCATTGCTTCGGATTGGTGTTGCTTAGCATTCAATACATTGTGCTTTATTCCGCGAAGTTTAAGCATTTTGCTCAAAAGTTCAGAAATTTCCACCGATGTTGTACCGACCAATACAGGGCGACCCGCATCAACGAGTTTTTTAATCTCGTCAATCACAGCGGCGTACTTCTCGCGCTTTGTCTTGTATAGTATGTCGTTGCGGTCATCGCGAGTAATTGGGCGATTGGTTGGAATTACGATAACATCCAATTTATATATGTTCCAGAGCTCCGATGCCTCCGTTTCGGCAGTACCGGTCATACCCGCAAGTTTGTGATACATACGAAAGTAGTTTTGGAGCGTAATGGTTGCAAATGTTTGCGTTGCAGCCTCTACCTTAACTCGTTCTTTAGCCTCGATAGCTTGGTGAAGACCATCCGAGTAGCGGCGACCGTCCAAAATACGACCCGTCTGCTCATCGACAATCATAACCTTATTATCATTAACGATATACTCGACATTGTTTTCAAACAGCGTATATGCTTTCAAAAGCTGACTAACGGTATGCACGCGCTCGGTTTTAGTCGAGTACTCAGCCAGCAGTTTATCCTTTGCTTCTACCTTTTGTTCTGCCGCCTGTTCAGAGTGCTCGATAACTGCGATCTGCTCACCGATGTTGGGCAGGATAAAGAAACGTTTATCGTCGAATTTTTTCGACAACTCCTCGTGTCCCTTGTCCGTAAGCTCCACAGAATGATTCTTCTCGTCAATAATGAAGTACAAATCGTCCGTAACCTCGGGCATACGTTTGTTATTGTCCTGCATGTAGACATTCTCGGTCTTCAACATCAGCGACTTAACGCCCTGTTCGGACAAAAATTTTATTAATGGCTTACTCTTTGGTAGACCCTTGTGGGCACGGTAGAGCAGTAAACCGCCCTTTTCCGTATCGCCGGCTGTGATTAACTTGCGTGCCTCAGCCAATAGTTGCGTACAAAGATTGCGTTGGAGGTTGTAGAGGTTTTCCACAAATGGGCGGTACTCCTCGAACATTTGGTCTTCGCCCTTGGGAATGGGACCTGAGATAATAAGCGGCGTACGTGCATCGTCAATCAAGACACTATCCACCTCATCGACAATCGCAAAGTGGTGTTTGCGTTGCACCAAGTCCGATGCCGCAATCGCCATATTATCTCGGAGGTAGTCGAAACCGAACTCATTGTTTGTGCCGAATGTAATATCCGAAAGGTAGGCATTTCGACGAGCGTCCGAGTTGGGCTGGTGTCTGTCGACACAATCGACCGAAAGTCCGTGGAACAGATAAATAGGTCCCATCCACTCCGAGTCGCGTCGCGCCAGATAGTCATTCACCGTAACCACGTGCACACCCTTACCCGCCATTGCATTGAGGAATACAGGCAGCGTTGCCACCAACGTCTTACCTTCACCCGTAGCCATCTCTGCAATATTTCCCTTGTGAAGAGCTACACCACCAAATAGTTGCACATCATAGTGCACCATATCCCACTTGACAACATTCCCCCCTGCCATCCACTCGTTGCGATAGATAGCCTTGTCACCCTCTATTGTTACAAACTCGTGTTTGGCAGCCAGATTTTTATCAAAATCAGAAGCTGTAACCACAATTTGGTCGTTCTCTTTGAAGCGGCGAGCAGTATCTTTGACTATTGCAAAAACCGTTGGCAGAATCTCTGCTAAAACCTCCTCGATAGCCACATCAACCTCTTTTCTAAGGTTATCCACCTTTGTTGCGGTCTGCTCTTTTTCGCGAATGGAAAGTTCCGAACCCTCCATTTTCGCCTTCAAATCGGTTATTTGGCTCTCAATGGGCGATATGCGATTTTGGATAATGCCCTTCAATTCATCAACTTTACTTCGGAGTTCATCGTTAGTTAGTTTTTCAATCGAAGGGTATATCGCTTTGATTTGCTTTACGATAGGTTCTATTGCCTTTCGGTCTCGGTCAGCCTTGCTGCCGAAAAACATTTTTAATATTCCAGTTGTCAGACTCATATGTGTTCCGTTTTCTAATCTTGCAAAGGTAGTAAATTGTTTCCAATTATTTGCCTAAAATTTTCGGAAACAGCCTCAATTTCGCAAGCCGCTCAAGGCTGTCAATGGAAATTTGATAGTCGAAAAAATTGTTGCGGGGTGTTTCTGTGTTTGGTATAAGGTAGGCAGCAGAAAAGTAATGATTGTTTCGACGCGATAGAATGGCTTTGAAATACAGCTCAGGTATTGCGATTGCGGATAGCCCAAGTCGCGGTAAAGCAGGGTGAAGTAGTGCGCCCACCACTATATATAACGTGTCGCACCGGGTGACCTCGCGCCGTATGTGCTCCTCTAACTTTTTCCACACCCCGCGGTTGAGCTTTGGTTTTTGCGGCGAAACATTGCTCAGAATAAAGGTTGAGCAATTCTCCTGCTTTGTCTTTTGGCGGTCGGCAGAGGGTAGTAAGTGCCCTTTGTCATAACCCGATTTCAAGTAGTCGCCATTGCGAGCTGTGACATAACCTCGTGCCGCAAGCTCCCTGTCTTGGGTAAATGAGTTGCTTCGCCCCGCATTCCCACTCAAATCAGCGGCGCATAACTTGTACGCTACCCACATCGCGCTGCGATAGTGAGGACTATATTGCAGTGTGTATCTGCCTATGCTGTTGATAATAAGGGAATCATTCTCTTTACATAGAGGCAGTTCAATTCCTCCTCCCAACCGTTGTGCGCTACTGGTTACAAAAACAGAAGCCGAGTTTTTTTGCCCTACCGAGAAAAGAGTAACCCCGGCAACCATTATTAGTATAATGATTGTCAGGGTGGTATATAAAAATTTACTTCTCAATTAGCAACCTAAATCCTTTTTAAGCGCCTCAATCTTTGCAACAAGTTTCGCATTCACCTGTTCATACTTCTCTTTGCAACACAAATCCTCGCGAACGCCAAAGTAGAATTTAATCTTAGGCTCTGTGCCCGAAGGACGCACCGAAACGATTGTACCGTCAGCAGTCACAAATTGAAGCACATCTGATTTTGGAAGGTCGATTACGCTCTCAACTCCATTCATAACCTTCTTGTGAGTTTGGTAGTCGCGCACCTCGACAACAGGTGAGCCTGCCAACGACTTAGGCGGATTTGCACGTAAATCTACCATCATCTGCTTAATCTCCTCGAGCCCCTCTTTGCCCTTCTTGGTGATTGAGACTAAGCCCTCTTTGTAAAAACCGTATTCAACATATAGTGAAATGAGTAAATCCCACATTGTCAATCCATTCTCCTTTGCCCACGCAGCACACTCAGCCGCAATGGCAAGCGAAGCAACCGCATCTTTGTCGCGCACAGAGTCGCCGACCAGATATCCGAAGCTCTCCTCGCCACCACCAATAAACTGCAATTTTCCTTCGTTGCGATGGATGATATCGGCAATATATTTGAAGCCGGTGAGAACGTCAAAATGTTTCACACCAAACGAATCCGCAATTCTCAAAAGCATTTCGCTCGTAACAATGGTTTTGACAATAAATTGATGCCCATCAATTTTGCCAAGCTCCCTCCAGCGGCGGCAAAGATAGTATGTAAGCAGGGATGCACATTGATTACCATTCAAAAGCACAAATTCGCCCTTGTCATTGCGAATGGCAATAGCCTGACGGTCAGCATCGGGGTCGGTCGCCATAACCAAGTCTGCGCCAACTTCATTAGCCTTGTCCACCGCCATTTTTAGTGCCGCCGGCTCTTCGGGGTTTGGAGATACCACCGTGGGGAAGTTGCCGTCGTTTACATCCTGTTCGGGTACATTCACAATATTTGTAAAGCCGTACATTTTCAGTGCGGCAGGCACAAGCCAAACGCCCGTTCCGTGAATCGGAGTGTAGACAATCTTAAATTGGTTGTGCTTCGCCACCGCCTCGGGAGATAGCGATAGCTTGTGAACCATCGCCAAATAAGGCTCATCCACCTCCTTATTAATAGTGGTAATATTGGCTTCGCCTCCCGTCATCTTCACTTGGTCGATTCCCTCTATTTTGTTCACCTCATCGATAATGTTGGTGTCGTGTGGTGCGATAACCTGCCCGCCATCAGCCCAGTATGCCTTATAACCGTTGTACTCCTTGGGGTTGTGCGAAGCCGTGATAACAACGCCGCTCTGGCAGCCGAGGTAGCGAATTGCGAAACTCAACTCGGGCGTGGGGCGCAGTGAGTCAAAGAGGTATACCTTAATTCCGTTTGCAGCAAAAACATCCGCCGTAGTCTGAGCAAACAGAGGGCTATTGTTGCGACAGTCGTGTGCAATGGCAACTTTGATTTGTCCGGTGTATGACTTTTTCAGGTAGTTCGCCAACCCC
This sequence comes from Mucinivorans hirudinis, assembly GCA_000723505.1. GTDB lineage: Bacteria > Bacteroidota > Bacteroidia > Bacteroidales > Rikenellaceae > Mucinivorans > Mucinivorans hirudinis. The sequence goes on from HG934468.1 coordinate 3,148,666, forward strand.
TGCGTAGCCATTGCCACCGTGTATACATTCATACGGTTTGTGCCCACGCCCATAATGCCGCGCAGACCGCCCGTGCCGAACTCCAGCGTGCGATAGAATGACTCCACAAGCTCCCCGGGGTCGTTCTCAATCATATTTCTGATGGTGGCTTTTGTCTGCTCGTCATAGCCCCCTTCGAGCCACTTTTGTGCGTTATCCATTACGGATTTGTCGATGGTTGTTGTCATATCGTTTTTCGTTTTTTTATCTCTTTTCCAACATACAAATATAGCAATTTTTTCTATAAGTACAAGATTTTTTTTAATTATTTTTATAGGTTTAAGGTTCAAATGATTATGTAATTCACAATATTGAATAATGCACATATGGCTATTGTTTATCAGTTCATTAAAGGTTTTATATGAATAGTAAATTCATATAAACAAGCCTCCATTCCAATAAACAAAGAGCTTTTTGCTATTGGCGGAAATATGATATAAAAACAATCGACAAAAGCAAACGATTTACATTTTTTTTTTAATAATATTTGTTAGATTTTTGTAGTCCGAAACAACTTAAAAAG